>WNDY01000023.1 GCA_009914555.1 Xylophilus sp. | reverse complement strand
TTGGGGATCGTGGGCAACGCCGCCGTTCGGGCGGCTATCGCTGCGTTCTTCGTTTTCGTCTTGCTCGTCGGCATACATGCTCCTCATTGACATGCTATGCCTCACACACAAAATTTCGGACAGGCTCCCGTGGCCGGCTGAAAGCGCACCACGAGGATGTCGCTGTTGGCCCCGAGGTCGCTGCTGCCCCAGGGGCTGCTTTCATCGGGGCCCTGCTTGGCGCTGCGCTTGCGGTTGTTGAGGCCCTGCACGTGCGGCGCCAGGTCGGCGGACGAGGTCTTCACGCCCGACTCGCTGGTGCCCGTGCTGGCGGCCTTGACGCTGTAGGCCACTTCCGCGTCGAGTAGATCCTGAAAGCCGGCCTGCGCCACCAGCCGCTGGATGATCTCCGTCGCAAAGCGCGCGTTGTCGCGCAACTGCGAGGCCGCATCCACCGTGGCGAAGCCGCGCCGCGCGAGCAGCAGCGCCGAGCCTGCCGCCAACACCAGCAGCAGCCCCAGCGCCATCGCCACGAGCAGTTCCACGAGCGTGAGCCCCCGGCTCCTTGTCCTGTGTGACGGCTGGTGTTTCATCGTCATGGCTTGTCAAAGGACGGTACCCGGCGTCACGGGGAAGACGATACCGGGCCGTGTTGCTGTGTCGAGCGCAGCAGCACCCGTCGCCGAACGGTTGGTGCTTGCGCGCGTCCAGCCGATCTTGACAACCGCGATGGCATTGCTCGTGGTCGCGGGCGCCGTGCAGGTCCATTGCGGCAGGCCGGCGCTGTCGTAGGGAGCGGAATCCAGGCACACGGACACCCGCGCGCCGGGCAGTTCTGCATCCACGCGTGCAAGCCATTCCGTCATTTCCGCGCGGGCGATCTTTTGCCGCATGGCCTTCTTGTCGGCATCGGAGGTTTCCGAGCCGGTGGCGCAGGCCGTTCCGGCCGACAGGCAGTACTCAGGGCTTCCCAGCGCCAGCGGGCTGCTCGTGAACTCGCCCAAGTAGGGATTCGCAGAAGCGGCCGCGGTTGCGGCCACGTCCTGGTTGCCGCGCATCATTTCGGCCAGTTCGCGGGCCAGCGTGCCCGCGGTCGACTGCAGCCGCGCGTCCCGGTTGGCCTGCAGCGCGGCTGCCTGCAGGCCGACCATGCCCAGCAGTCCGAACGAAAGCACGACGATAGCCACCAAGATCTCGATCAAGGAAAAGCCAGCGGATCTGTGACAAGAACCAGGGTGGAGCAGCATGGCGGCAATGCGTCCAAATGTTAGAAATTGCACACTGCATGCTAAACGTGGCCCTGATTGCCCAACTCGCCGCTTGTCCGGGCCATCAAGCCGTTTGGCGGACACGTATGCGGCGCAGGCGGGTTACCGCCTAACCGCTTGAACAACTGCTCCACGGCCCGTGACGCCAGCCCCGCGCAATCAATCGAACCGCAGTAGTCGGCGGCCAATGGTTCCACTGGGCTACGTGTCGCCAGCCGAATTCGAGGCCAACTGCTATCGCAATTTTGAGCAACAGACCATGTCGGCCTGACTCAAGCCAACCAGTCTCCGCGAAACCCGGGGCGGTTCAGTTGCAGCCATCGGACCTGACAAATACGTTCGTCCGATATGCCGCAATACGTGATCTTCTGTCGTTGAGGCAACGCCTGTCCCGCGGCTCAACGCGTGACGAATTCCATCTGCGTCCCCGCCAGTTCCAGCCGGTCGCCGTTCTTCAGCAACATCGGCTCGGCGCCGACGGCCACGCCGTTCACGCTCGGCAGCGGCGTACCTTCCACATGGGCAAAGACGAAGCCGTGCGGCCGCTTGGTGATGGCGGCGACAGCCACGCCGGGCTTGCCGATGGTGGTGACGACCTTGATGAGCGCGACCTCCCGGCCGGCCGCCGCGCCGGAGAGCACCTTGATGGATGCCTGTTGCGTGGAGGCGGGGGCCACGCGATCGGCGGCCTGCAGCGGCGAGAAACCGGAAGCGGCCGCCTCAGCGGGCGCCAGCACCGCGCCCGGGCGCACGATCACGGTCTTGTCGTAGTTGTCGCTCTGCTGCACCGCAAACCGGATCTTGTACTTGCCGACCTCGATGGTGTCGCCATGCAGCAGCTGCTGCTTCTGCACCGCGCGGCCGTTCACGTAGGTGCCGTTGGTGCTGTTCAGGTCCTCGATCCAGGCGCTTTCGGGGCTGGTGAGCTGCAGCACCGCATGCTCGCCGCTGACGGCCAGGTTGTCGATCACGATGTCGTTGTAGGGGCGGCGGCCGAGGGATGTGCGCTCCTTGGTCAGCGCGACTTCCTTGATGACGACCCCGTCGATCGAGACGATCAGTTTGGGCATAGCCGGCTCCTGCGGCCTGCAGCGGCAAAAAAACGCTTCGCGCAGACGATGGTGGTATGGGTGTGGGTCATGCCGGCCGGGTGCATCTGCGACGGGCCCTCATGTGTTCTTCTGACATCCGATCAGAAACCGATTGTGCCGAACAGGCGGGACATGAGACCGCGCCGGCCGGCCGCGGAAGCCGTGGCCCTGATGAGGACGACGCTGATATTATCGCGGCCGCCTTGCGCATTGGCGCTGTCGATCAGCGTCCGAGCCGTATCCTCCAGCGACAGGCCGGCACGCAGGATGGTCGCGATGTCGTCGTCGTCCACCATATCGGGCAGGCCGTCGGAACACAGCAGATAGAGGTCGCCGGGCTCCACCCGGTGTTCGTGCACTTCGATCTGGGCCGCCTCTTCCACGCCGAGGGCGCGGGTGACCAGATTGCGGTTGGGCGAGACGGCTGCCTGTTCGGCCGTGATGATGCCGGCGTCCACCTGCTCCTGCAGCCACGAGTGGTCGCGCGTGATCTGGTCGAGCGCGCCGTCGCGCAGGCGGTAGCCTCGGGAGTCGCCGATGTGGCCCAGCACCAGCCGGTTGTCGTGGAAGCAGGCGGCTACCAGCGTGGTGCCCATGCCGGCGTACTGGGGGTTGGCCTGGGATGCCTGCAGGATGGCGCCGTTGGCGTTGTCGACGCAGATTTCGAGCGCCCGCCGCACTTCGCGGGGACTGGCCTGTCCTCCGGCTTCGGCGAGCCAGCGGCCCATCCCGGCCTGGACCAGTCCGGCGGCCATGCTGCTGGCCACTTCGCCGGCGTTGTAGCCCCCCATTCCGTCCGCCAGCACCGTCAGTCCGTTGGCCGCGTCGAAGGCCACGGCATCCTCGTTGTTGGAGCGCAGCAGGCCAGTGTCCGTCCGGGCGCAAAACTCGTAGTTCATGAAGGTGGCGGCGGCAGCGGCAGGTTCCGGATCGGTCCGCTGCGGCGGCTGGAGAGAGGATGCGCCGGCGGTGACGCGCATCATAGACGAGCGGTCTATCCGTGCATGGCGACGCCGGCGTGACAAGGCCCCAAACTGCTTTGCCTGATGGCACCGCTGCTTTGGGGCCTGCCGGGCTCGCACCCGGGTGGAGCGCGGCTGCCGCCCGCCGGTCAGTGGGCGGCTTCCTGCTTGCCGGCGCGCGCGGCCAGGGCCTTGCCGACGACCACGACCAGCACCGCGCCAATGGCGGCCGACACGTAGTGCAGCCACGGGTTGGCCGCCACGGTGTCGCGCAGGAACACGTCGCTCGAGATCGTCTCGCCGCCCACCCAGCCGATCAGTGCCGCACCCAGCAGGACGATGATGGGGAAGCGCTCCATCAGCTTGATCATCAGCGTGCTGCCAAAGATGACCAGCGGGATGCTGATAGCCAGGCCGGCGACCAGCAGCACCATGCTGCCCTGCGCGGCGGCGGCCACGGCGATGACGTTGTCCAGGCTCATCACGAGGTCGGCGATCAGGATGGTGCGCACGGCCGCGGCCAAGCTGCCGGTCTGCTTGGTTTCGCCTTCGCCCTCGTCCTCGTCGCCGAGCAACTGCACGCCGATCCACAGCAGCAGCAGGCCGCCGACGATCTGGAGGAACGGCAGGGCCAGCAGCTTGACGGCCACCACGGTCAGTACGATCCGCAGGCCGACGGCAGCTGGCCGAGCCCAGGAAGACCGCCTTCTTCTGCTGGTCGGACGGCAGCGACCGTGCCGCCAGGGCGATGACGACGGCGTTGTCGCCGGAGAGGATGATGTTGATCCAGACGATCTTGACCAGACCGATCCAGAAGTCCGCCGATTGCAGTAGCTCCATCTTGCCGATGCTCCTAGTTATGCATGAACGAGAGAAGCGCTCGGAGCCGGGGCTCCGAGCGCTTCTCGTTGTGAGGATGCCTCAGTGTAGCGGGCGCCTGCCGCCCGCCGATGCGTAGAACTGCTTACGCAGGATCAGAGCAGCGACTTGAGCAGCCTGCCCAGCTCCGACGGGTTGCGCGTGATCTTGAAGCCGGCTTCCTCGAAGGCGTGCAGCTTGGCGTCGGCCGTGTCGGCGCCGCCGGAGATCAGCGCGCCGGCGTGGCCCATGCGCTTGCCGGGAGGGGCGGTCACGCCGGCGATGAAGCCGACCACCGGCTTCTTGAAGTGATCCTTGGCCCAGGCGGCCGCGTCGGCTTCGTCCGGTCCGCCGATCTCGCCGATCACGATGACGGCATCGGTCTCCGGATCGTCGTTGAAGGCTTTGAGCACGTCGATGTGCTTCAGGCCGTTGATCGGGTCGCCGCCGATGCCGACAGCGGTGGACTGGCCCAGGCCGATCTCGGTGAGCTGCGCCACGGCTTCGTAGGTCAGCGTGCCGGAGCGTGAGACCACGCCGATGCGGCCCTTCCTGTGGATGTGGCCGGGCATGATGCCGATCTTGATTTCCTCGGGCGTGATGAGGCCCGGGCAGTTGGGGCCGAGCAGCAGTGTCTTCTTGCCGCCGGCGGCTTCCTTGGCCTTGATCTTGTTGCGCACTTCGAGCATGTCGCGCACCGGGATGCCTTCGGTGATGGCGATGACGAGGTCCAGGTCGGCCTCGACGGCTTCCCAGATGGCAGCCGCCGCGCCTGCAGGCGGCACGTAGATCACCGACACGTTGGCGCCGGTCTGTGCCTTGGCTTCCTTGACGGACGAGAAGATCGGGATGTCGAAGATCTTTTCGCCGGCCTTCTTCGGGTTCACGCCCGCCACGTAGGCGGCCTTGCCGTTGGCGTATTCCTGCGACTTCTCGGTGTGGAACTGGCCGGTCTTGCCAGTGATGCCCTGGGTGATGACGCGGGTGTCTTTGTTGATGAAGATGGACATTCTCGATTCTCCAGGGCTTCTTACTTGGTGGCTGCCACGATGGCGGTGGCGGCGTCCGCCAGGGTGTCTTTCGAGATGATCGGCAGGCCGGACTCGGCCAGGATCTTCTTGCCCAGCTCCTCGTTGGTGCCCTTCATGCGCACGACCAGCGGCACCGAGAGCTTGACTTCGCGGGCTGCGGTGACCACGCCGTTGGCGATGGTGTCGCACTTCATGATGCCGCCGAAGATGTTGACCAGGATGCCCTTGACCTTGGGGTTGCGCAGCATGATCTTGAAGGCCTCGGTAACCTTCTCGGTGGTGGCGCCGCCGCCCACGTCGAGGAAGTTGGCCGGCTCGCCGCCGAACAGCTTGATGGTATCCATCGTGGCCATCGCGAGGCCGGCGCCGTTGACCAGACAGCCGATGTTGCCGTCGAGGCTGATGTAGGCCAGGTCGAACTTGCTGGCCTCGACCTCGGCCGGATCCTCTTCGTCCAGATCGCGGTAGGCGACGATCTCGGGGTGGCGGAACAGGGCGTTCGGGTCGAAGTTGAACTTCGCGTCCAGCGCCTTGATGCCGCCGTTGCCTTCGAGGATCAGGGGGTTGATCTCGACGAGCGAGGCGTCGGTGTCGTTGTAGATCTTGTAGAGCTTGTGGAAGATGTCCACGGCCTGGGCGGTCGAGCCGGACGGGATGCCGATGCCGTCGGCCAGCGACTGGGCCTGCGCGTCGGTCAGGCCGGTCAGCGGGTCGGCGAAGACCTTGATGATCTTCTCGGGCGTGGAATGGGCCACTTCCTCGATGTCCATGCCGCCTTCGCTCGATGCGATGAAGGCGATCTTCTGCGTGGCGCGGTCGGTGACGACCGAGACGTAGTATTCCTTCTTGATGTCGGCGCCGTCCTCGATCAGCAGGCGGCGGACCTTCTGGCCCTCGGGGCCGGTCTGGTGCGTGACGAGCTGCATGCCGAGGATCTGCTCGGACAGGGTCTTGACCTCGTCGATCGAGCGGGCCAGCTTCACGCCGCCGCCCTTGCCGCGGCCGCCCGCGTGGATCTGCGCCTTCACCACCCAGACCGGGCCGCCGAGCTTCTGCGCGGCTTCGATGGCTTCCTGCACGTTGAAGGCCGGGATGCCGCGCGGAACGGGAACGCCAGCGTTGCGCAAGATTTCCTTGCCTTGGTATTCGTGAATCTTCATGAGGTATCTCTCAGGAGAAGGGGAAAAGCCCGCGGGCCGCAGGGGTGCGAGAAAAGGCCACGGGACGGGACACGGGTGAGCCCCCCAGTTTATCACGCAGGGGCCTGCGGGACGGGGGGCGGGGACGGTGCGGGCAGGGGCCGGCGCTCGACGATGGTGGCCGGCGGCAGGTCGGGCGAGGGGTCGAAGGCGACCTCGATGCGCACCATCGCGCGCACGGCCTGCCCGTCGCGGCGGCCGGGCTGGAAGCGCGCCTGCAGGAAGGCATTGCGCGCGGCCTCCTCCATCGGCGGCGTGAGGGTCGGGCCGTCGGCCACGACGTGGCGGACCGTGCCGTGCTCGTCGATGTAGAGCGTGAGCACCGCCGTGCGCGCAGCCACCGGCGCCGCGCCGGGCGGCCAGGGGATGTCGATCGGGCCGAGCGGCTGCGGCGGCTGCGACAGCAGCCGGCGGGGCAGGTAGCCCTGCGGCGCCGCGGCCGCGCCCTCGGCGTCGCCGCCGCGGTCTTCGGGGCGGGGTGCCGCCGCGGGCGGCTGCGGCTCCGCGGCCTGCGGCTTTGCGGCTGGCGGTTCCACGGGCCGCGGCGGGGCCGGCTGCGGCGGCGCGGGCGCGGCCACCAGGCGGGCGGTGAGGAACGCCCTGGCGCCGGGCACGGCGGCCCGGACCGGCGCCGGCGCCGGCCCGGCCGCCGGCCATGGCGCGAGCAGCAGCGCATGACCGGCGGCCGAGCAGGCGCAGGCCAGCGCGAGCGTCACGGGCGGCGGCAGGGGGCCGGCGAGGCGGCGCATGGCGCTCGGCCCGTTCAGTCCACGAGCTCGCGCCACGAGGTGCGCTGGGGTGTGCCGGCGATGGTGCCGGTGGCGCTGGTGTAGGTCTGGCTGGTGGTGGCGCCGGTGCTGTCTTTGACGACGATGATGGTCGTGCCCGAGGCCAGCGTGAGCGTGGTGAAGCCGACGACGATGCTCGACGAGCTCAGCAGCTGGGCCACCGTGCTGGTCGCCGTCCCGTCGAGCAGGCTGATCTGGTAGAGCCAGGAGGAACCGCCCGAGGTGCAGGCGTCGCCGCTCGGCACGGTGGAGGCGGCGATCAGGGTGTCGGACTGGATGGCCATGCTCGTGACGATGCGCTCGCCGCTGGTGGGCAGGTCGGCCCACCAGCCGCCCTGGCTCGACCAGTCCACGCTGTTGCTGGTGCCGGTGACGGTGGTGCTGGAGGCCGTGAACGTCTGCTTCACGAGGCTCGCGCTGTTGCGCACCACGCCCCAGCCGTCGCTGGTCAGCGGGTCCTTGAGCACGGCGATGCTCTGGGTCGTGGTGTCGGTGATGTCGCTCGTGCCGAGGTAGCGGCCGGTGGCGATCGCCACCGCCGGGTAGGTCGAGGAGATGAGCTTGAGCAGCGGCTGGATGGTGATCGGCTGCACCGTGCCGTCGCTGGCCTGGAACTTCGCGAGCAGCAGGGCCGACAGGTAGGGCTCGACCAGGCTGTCGGTGTCGAAGCGCCAGAGGTTGCCGAGCAGGTCGCCGCCGTAGAAGCGCAGCGCCGTGTTGTCGGTGGTGCCGTTGAGCCAGACGTTGATCTTGGCCAGCCCGCTCGGCGTGGCGCTGGAGCCGGCGCCGGTGGAGATGCTGCGCAGCACGGCGCCGGTGTTGGCGTTGACCACGTAGAGGCGGCCCACGCCGTCGCCCGCGGTGTTGTTGTAGCCCGAGGCGAAGGCGGTCACCCAGGTGCCGTCGGCGAGCTTGGTGATGACGGGGTTGCCGTAGCTCAGGCCGAGGTGGGTGTCGGTGAACTCCCAGAGCAGCTTCGGGCTCTCGGGCGTGGTGATGTCCAGCGCGTAGTAGGCCTGGCCGCCCGCGTTGAGGCCGCCGACGAGGATGGTCTTCCAGGCGCCGTCGACGTAGATGTCGGCCTCGACGGCCTCGCCGTCCACGGAGTACTGGTGGCCGACGGTGGCATAGGCGGTGTCGGCGAGCTTGTAGAGGTTGGGCATCACGGCCGTGGGGACGTAGGCCCAGAGCTCCTCGCCGGTGCTGGCGCTGAAGGCATGCAGCATGCCGTCGTTGGCGCCGGTATAGACCACGGCCGTGCGCGCGGCCCGGGCGGTCTTGAAGGCGGAGTAGCCGGTGTCGGCATAGCTGAACGGCGGCGCGCCCACGTAGACCGGCGTGCTGTTGATGATGTCGCCGAGCACGTGGCTGCGCGTGCGGAACAGCGGGCTCGTGGTGTTGCTGGCCTCGTAGGTGCGCACGCCGCGCAGGTAGTTCACGAGGTGGCTGCCGGTGTTGGCGAGCGCCTTGTTGGCCGTCGAGAGCGTGCTGCACTGCGCGGCCACCACGGTCTTGCTGCAGAGGCCCGTGAAGTAGGCCTGCTGGGTGGCCGAAAGGTTGTCGTAGAGGAAGCTGGTGAGCGCGCCGCTCTTGTTGAAGTAGATGGCGCGGTTGGCCGCGGCCTTGCTGTCGAGCAGGCCCTGCGCAGACCAGGTTGCCGTGGTGCCGATCTCGCCGGTGGTGCCGTCGAGGGTGTAGGCCGCGAGCTCGCCGGTCCACGACACGGTGGTGTAGCTGGCCTGGTAGACCACGTTGCTGTCGCCGGCCACGAGGGTCAGCGTGTTGGTGGCGGCGGCCGTGCCCGAGCCGGTGGTCTCCTTGACCGCGGTGACCACGCTGGTGATGGCCTCGGAGAGCGAACTGGCGTTCATGGCCGAGTAGTACTGGCCGCGGCCGTTGACGGCGGCATGCCAGAGGTCGTCGACCGCGAGGGCGGTGTTGCTCACCGGCGTCGGCCAGCTCTTGGTGCCGGCGGTCAGGGCGACGTAGTCGCCCGAGGTCTGCGTCAGGTAGTCCTTGTCGTAGGTGAGCGTGCCGTTGACGCCCAGGCCGACCGAGAAGGTCGTCATGTGCTGGTGGGTGGCGGTGTCGCGGCCGGAGGTGGGCACCGAGTTCGAGCAGACGTCCTGGCTCGAGCCCGAGGTGGTGGAGGTGCAGTTGCCCAGCGCGGTGGTGCGCAGGTCGGTGACGTAGTAGTACTCGGCGACGTCGGCCAGCGTGTTCTCGGCCTTGTTGTCGTCCTTCATCGGCCGGCTCTCGTCGCCGTCCTGGTCGCCGATCAGCGCGCTGGCCGCGAGGTTGTACTTGCCCGTGGTCTCGTTCCAGAAGCCGTCGGTGGAGAGCAGCGCGAAGTTGCGCTGGCAGGCGTATTCCATCGGGTCGTAGGCCTGCTTCGACACCAGGTTGGCGAAGTAGCGGCCGGCCTTGGCCAGGGCCGCGCGCAGCGGCGTGCTGCTGGAGCGCGTGGCGCTGTAGAGGCTGGTGTAGAAGCTCGCCTTCTGGGTGCTGTCGAAGTCCTTGACGTTGCGGAAGTAGCTGGTGCCGTCGGTCGTGTTGGTCAGCGAGTCGTTGATGGTCATGAAGCCGACGCGGTAGTTGCTGTCGAGGCTCGCGAAGGCCTGCCCGACCGCGGTGCGCATCAGCAGGTAGCGCTTGCGGTAGTAGGAGTACCAGTTGGCGTAGTTGGCGGCGTCGGACGAGCTCGAGGTGACGGTCACGGCCGTGAAGACGCTGCTGCCCGGGCTCGCCCCGACGGTGCTCATGCACTCCTTGTAGAAGGTGGTGGTCGTGACGACCGCGCCGGTGCTGCCGTAGGTCCAGCCCATGGCGGTCTGGCTGCCCTTGTAGGTGTAGTAGGTCTGGCCGCTGCCCTGGGTGGTCACGGTCCAGCTGCCCGAGCCGCTGGAGGAGAAGCCGCTGACGGTGACGACCAGGGTGTAGGTCGTCGTGGTCGTCTGGTTCATTCCCGATGTCGTGGTCTTGCTGCTCCAGCTGGTGACCGTGCCGCTGTAGGAGGTGCCGCTGCCGTGCTTGACGGTCACCGTGTCGCCGGAGGCGAAGGTGGAGCTACTCACGCCGCTGGTGAAGGTGAAGGTCGCGCTCGTGGTGCTGGAGGTCGAGAGGCTGCTGGCGGTATAGGACGTGCCCGTGCCCTGCAGGTTGGTCGTGGTGCCGCTCTGGGTGTAGCCGTCGTCCCAGGCGGCCGTGAAGCTGGCGGCGGAATACGAGGTGCCGGTGGCGTCGACCGGCGGCGTGTAGGTGATGCTCGGGTCGTAGGCGACGCCGTTGCACTGCGTCGAGGCAAAGCCGTAGCGCGTGGTGGCGCTGCCCTGCGCATCGGGCATGTAGGCGTAGTCCATGCTGCCCGAGTCGTCGAGGATGAACAGCAGGTTCGGCTTGGCCGTGACCTCCGACAGCGTGATGAGCGGCTGGGCGGCGATGTCGGTGGTCGCGGCCGGGGCCGCGAGCGCGACCGCGAGCAGCGGCAGGGCGCCGAGCCGCGCGGCGGCGCGCAGGAGGGTGCGGCGGACGGAGCAGGGCATGGCTGGGTGCTCGGGTCTAGAAATGGACGATGGTCTCGGTGAAGCTCGTCGTGTTGCGCGCGCCGCGCACGCGCACGACGATGCGGTAGTAGGGCGAGAGCGTCGAATCGGCGCACTGGCCGCCGTTCTTGTAGTTGATCTCGCCCTGGCAGGAGCTCGACGTGCTCGCGGTAGTGCCGAAGGCGCAGTCGGCCGAGCTCGCGCTGCCGGCGGCGTCGCAGAGCCGGAACACGATGTACTTCGCCGCGTTGCCGTTGATGGCGGTGGAAATGGTCGCGGGCGCGTAGCTGCAGCTCGCATAGGTGCCCGAGGTCTTGGCCGCGCAGCTGTCGCCGTCCCAGTCCACGAGCTTGCGGCTGGTGCTGCCGAGCTGGGCGCCGGTGGCGTCGAGCAGCGCGTCGGCGCTGGCGTAGTAGCCGCTGCTGGCCAGGTCGGCGTCGAGCCCGCTGGTGCTGGCCGAGAGCTTGGCGTAGAGCACGGCGATGGCCTGGCGCACGGCCTGGTCGGACGCGGCCGTGGCGTCCTGCTTGAAGGCGACGTTGCCGGCCACGAGCGAGCCGGTGTGCACCGAGCGCACGAGCGCCGTGGCGGCCAGCGCCAGCGCGGCCAGCGCGAGCAAGGCGACCAGCAGCGACAGGCCGCGCTGGCGGTGCCGAAGCGGCGGGGGCGTCATCCGGCGTTCCAGAGCACGTTGCGCAGCGGCACCAGCGTGTCGAAGACCTTGTAGCGGTAGTGCTGCCAGTCGTCGAGCCGGTCCACCCGCAGCTTGATGCACTGGCCGCCGCTGCCGTCGCTGCAGGTGCTGGTGTTGGAGGCGGTGACGGCCGTGCCGAGGTTCCACTGCGGCACGGCGGAGGTCACGGTCTCGCGCTGGTACTGCGTGCCGCGCGCCACCACGGCCACACGGATCGCCAGCACCCGCTGCCAGCCGGTGACCGTGGTGGGCGCGGAGGTGTCGTAGCTGTCGATCGTGCCGTCGCCAGTAGTGTCCTTGCCGTAGAGCGCCTGCAGGTCGACGATCTCCGGGAACGCCTCCTGCGTCGTGGTGGTGCCGGTGCTCGACGACAGCGTGGCGGCCTGCAGCGCGTTGGCGCTGCTGACCGACCAGGTGCGGTAGACCAGGCTGCCGAGGTTGAGCAGCACGCTGCCCTTGGCCAGCGTGGCGGGCAGCAGCGCGGACTGGGTGGCGTTCCAGCCGCTGGTGGTGTCGTGGGTGACGACGGTCGAGGTCACGGCCGTCGCCGCGAGCAGCGTGCAGCCGGTCGTCGTGTCCCAGGTCTCGGGGACCGCCATGAGCAGGTCGCCGGCGACGGTCGGATAGGACGACTGCACCGTGAAGCTCGTGGCCGAGGCCGTGTGCGCGGCCGTGGTGAGCATCGGCACCGAGGCCGCGGTCTTGCCGCTGGCGAGCACGAGGATGCTGTCGGGCGCGCCGGCCGCGCCGCCGTCGGTGATCTGCACCGGCGCGAGCGTGAAGGTCCAGGCCGTGCCGCTGTTGTACTGGGCCGAGACGGTGCAGCCCAGGGCCGCGGGATAGGCGGCGAGGCCATAGCCGGCCTGCAGGATGTCGCGCCGCAGCGTGTCGAGCGCCACGGTGCCGTTGATCTGGGCATCGCTGCCGGTGGTGGCGGCGCGCCGCTGGCCCTCGGCGACGGCCAGCACGTTCATGATGGCCGCCGTGGTCAGCAGCCCGATGACGAGGCCGACCATGAGCTCGATGAGCGTCATGCCGCGGACGCAGGAGCGGGCTGCGGGCGCCATGGCTCAGGAGCTCGCCGAGGCCGCCACGATGCTCGTGGCCGTGACGAACTGGTGGGTGTCGCCGCCCGGCAGCGCCCAGCCGATGGTGATGGTCACGTCGCCGGTGCTGGTGTCGACCGTGACGGTGGAGGTGCCCACGGGCAGCGCGGCCGTGACCTTGGCCTTCCAGTCGCTGCAGCGCGTGTAGCTGCTGCAGCTGCTGCTGGCGTACTGGGCGATGTTGCCGATGTCGGCCCACATCGCGCCGGTCAGCTCGGTGGCGAGGTAGCCTGCCTCGGCGCGCAGCTGGGCGGCCGTCTGCGCCCGCGTCATGCTGGCCTGCAGCGCGACCAGGCCGAGGATGCCGATGGCGAACACCACGATCGCCACGAGCGCCTCGAGCAGCGCGAAGCCCTGCGCGCTGCGTGCAGCGGAATGCCGGAGGTATATGCCGGAAGCACTTTCCCTGCAAGGGCTGTAGCACTGTGGGTAGGGGGGTATGGAATGCATGGCCGTTTGCCTGCCGCTCAGCCCGGACAGGCGCGCGGGTCGCCGGAGGCGGCGGCCGGGTCGCAGATGCGGATGGCGCCGGTGCCGCCGACGGTCACGCGCAGGTGGCGGTGGCTGTCGGCGTCGCCCGCGGCGGTGATGTCGATGCGGGCGATGGCCTCGTCGCTGCTGGCCACGCGGCCGTAGCCGTTGAAGGTGACCGTCGTCGCCGCGGTCGAGCGTCGGCGCGCGTGGCCGCCACCGTCAGGGCGGAGGTGGCCAGGGCCTGCGATGCGACGACCTTCGGCGCCGTCGTGGTCGACGGCGTCGCCGCGCAGGCTCCCACGGGGCTTTTGAGGCTCACGACCCACGATGCGCTCGACGACGACAGGGTGCAGGCGCTGCTCAGCGCCGCGCCGCTGGCCGACACGAGCCAGAAGCTCACGTTCTCGTTGCGGCGCACGGCCTCCTGGCGCGCGGTCTGCAGGCCGGCGTGCAGCGTGTCGGCGGCCTCGCGCACGCGCAGGTCGACCATCCAGCCGCCGATGCCGGGCGCGGCGACCAGCAGCAGCAGGGCCGCCACGGCCAGCGTGACCATGACTTCGACGAGGGTGAAGCCGGATGCGCGCATGGCCATGGCGTTCAGCAGGTGGAGGCCGTCTGCAGCCAGCAGGCCGAGGAGCTCGGCACGCTGCCGGCGTAGAGCGTGGTGGCCTTCGTGCCGTCCTGGTCGATCGTGTAGGCGTAGCCCGTGGTCAGCGTGCCGGTGCCGGTGGCGGTGACGACGAAGGCCTGGCCGCTGGCGGACGTGAGGCAGGCATAGGTGAAGTACTTGGCGCCGGCCGGCGCGAAGCCGTTCCAGCCGCTGGCCGTCGTGTCGGTCGCGCAGGCGGTGCCGCTGGCGGCGCCGTAGTTGCGGTTGTCCTGGTAGTACTGCTCGAGCTTCACGCGGTAGTCGGACAGCGCGCCGAAGGCTTCCTGCAGCTGGCCGCGGCGCAGGTACGCGGTGTAGGAGGGCAGGGCCACGGCGGCGAGGATGGCGACGATGGCGATGACGATCATCACCTCCACGAGCGTGAAGCCGGCGGTGCGGCGGCCGTGGCCGGAAGGCGCGTTCGGCATGCGGGTCCCTCGTATCCTTGTTGTCGCGGCGGGGCCGGGTGCGGCCGGCCGCATCATCGCGTTGCATCTGGGAGGGATGTGGGAGATGCGGGAGGAATGCGGGGCCCGCGCCCCTCTCCCTCGACTTTGCCGCCCTGCGCGCGGGGCCGTAGACTTCGCCCTTCCGACGGCCGCCGCCCGCCCCCGGCGCGGCGCCTGCCACCGACGACGACAGGAAACCTCCGATGTCCCACAAGATCTTCATCGACGGCGAGGCCGGCACCACCGGCCTGCAGATCCGCGAGCGGCTCGCCCTGCTGCCCCAGGTCGAGGTCGTGAGCATCGACCCGGTGCGCCGCAAGGACGTGGGCGCCAAGCGCGAGCTGCTGGCCGCGGTCGACCTGGTCATCCTCTGCCTGCACGACGACGCGGCGCGCGAGACGGTGGCGCTGGTCGATGCGCTGCCCGGGCGGCGCCCGCGCATCATCGACGCCTCGACCGCGCACCGCACCGCGCCGGGCTGGGTGTTCGGCTTCCCGGAGCTCGCCGCGGGCCAGGCCGCGGCCGTGGCCGCGGCCGAGCGCGTGGCCAACCCGGGCTGCTATGCGACCGGGGCGATCGCGCTGATCCGCCCGCTGGTCGACGCCGGCCTGCTGCCGCCGGACTATCCGGTCGCGCTGCCGTCCATCAGCGGCTACTCGGGCGGCGGGCGCACGATGATCGAGGCCTACGAGGCCGGCACCGCGCCGGCGCACGAGGTCTATGCGCTGGGCCTGAAGCACAAGCACCTGCCCGAGATCCTGCGCTACACCGGCCTCACGCGCCGGCCGATCTTCATCCCCTCGGTCGGCAACTTCCGCCAGGGCATGCTCGTGGAGCTGCCGCTGCACCTCGACACGCTGCCCGGGCGGCCCTCGGCGCAGGACCTGCACGAGGCGCTGGCCGCGCACTATGCGAAGAGCAACACGCCCGAGCAGTTCGTGCAGGTGCTGCCGGCCACCGCCGACGGCAAGCTCGACGCGCTCGCGCTCAACGACACCAACCGGCTCGAGCTGCGCGTGTTCTCCAGCGACGAGCATCCCCATGCGGTGCTGATCGCGCGGCTCGACAACCTCGGCAAGGGCGCGAGCGGCGCGGCGGTGCAGAACCTCCAACTCATGCTCGGCCTGTGAGCGAAGACGGCGACGACGGCCCCGATGTCCCCGCCGACGGCGCCTGCGAAGGCGCCGTCGGCGTGCTGGTCGTGGAGGACGAGCCGGAGTTCCTGCGCCGCTTCGCCCAGGCGGTCGCGCAGGATCCGGCCCTGCGCCTGCTGCAGGCCGTGGCCACCGGCGGCGAGGCGCTGGCCGTGCTGGAGCGCGAGCGGCCCGATGTGATGCTCGTGGACCTGGGTCTGCCGGACATGAGCGGCCTGGCCGTCATGCACGACGCGGTCAAGCGCTATCCCGAGATCGACATCCTGGTCGTCACCATGTTCGGCGACGACCACCACGTGCTGCGCAGCATCGAGATGGGCGCCACCGGCTACCTGCTCAAGGACGCGGCGCTGGAGCGCATCGGCAGCGCCATCCGCGAGCTGCATGCCGGCGGCTCGCCGATCAGCCCGAGCATCGCGCGGCGCGTGCTCAACCGCTTCCGCGGCGGGGGCGCGGCGCCCTCTGCGCCAGCGCCCCCGCCGGAGGACGGCGGCGACGCCCTGTCCGAGCGCGAGACGCAGATCCTGCGCCTTATCGCCAAGGGCCTGAGCTTCAAGGAGGCCGGCGCCGCGCTGGGCATATCGCCGCACACGGTGGCGGTGCACCTCAAGCGCATCTACCGCAAGCTGGCCGTGCATTCGCGCGGCGAGGCCGTCTACGAGGCCCGGCTGCTGGGGCTGTTGTGAGCGACCATCCGCGCGCGTGCCGGCGGCGGCGCCTGCGGGGTCTGTTCTTTTTCCTCACCGCCGCGGCTCTGGCCGCGCAGATCGCGCTGCTGCTGCTGGGCCCGGCGGCGCTTCCGGCGCTGCGTGGCGGCGGGCCCGAGCCGTGGGTCGAGCCGGCCACGGCCGCACTGCTGGTCGCGCCCGACACCGAGCCGCCGGCCGCCGATGCGCCCTGGCGGACGATCGCCCTGCCGGACAACTGGCGCGCCCGCGGCTACCAGCCGCCGCCCGGCGCCGCCGCCTGGTACCGCATCGCCTGCGACGTGCCCGGGGACCGCCGCCTGGCCGGCGTGGACGGCGGCTGGGCCGTCTACGTGCCCTACCTCTACGACGGCGGCCGCTTCTGGCTCAACGGCCAGCGGCTGGCCCACCTTCCCGAACCCGACGCGCAGGTCCACGTGAAGTGGGAGCGCCCGCACCTGCTGCGCGTGCCCGACCTGCTGCTGCGCGCCGGCCGCAACGAGCTGCTGCTGCGCACCGCGCCGGGCCAGTCGGTGGCCGGCGACCTGGCCGTGCCGCGCATCCTCGCCGGGCCCGAGCTGTTGCTCCGGCCGCTCTACGAACGGCGGCTGTTCTGGGTGCGCACCGTGCCGCCGCTCACCTCGGGCGCCTGCTTCGTCATCGCGCTGCTGATGCTCTTCATCTGGGTGCGGCGGCGCGACGAGGCGCTCTACGGCCTGTTCGGCCTGACGGCGCTGTTCTGGGGCGTGCGCACGCTGACCTTCGTGATCGAGCTGCTGCCGCAGGCGCAGTGGGACGTCTGGCGCACGCTCTACCAGGCGGCCACCGGCGGCTTCGTCGCCTCGCTCACCGTCTTCGGCCTGTACTTCGGCGGCCTCTACCGGCCCTGGGCGGGGCGCGCGCTGCTGGGCTATGCGCTGGCCGGGCCGGCGCTGCTGCTGGCCAGCCGCGGCGCGGCCGACGGCTGGGTCAGCACTTGGTGGATGGGCGGCTTCGTGGTGCTGGGCATGATCGTCTTCATCGCCGTCACCTACGCGGCCTGGGTGCAGCGCAGCGCCGCGTCGATCGCGCTGATGTCAAGCGTGTGGATCACCATGGGCTCGGGCTTCCACGATTACCTGCTGCTGGTCAGCGCCGACTGGCAGTACCGCCTCGCGCCCGAGTGGATCGGCGCGCGCGTCTTCATCTTCCACGTCGCGGCCAACGCGGTGCTGCTGGTGATGGGCGGCATCCTGGCGAGCCGCTTCGTCGACACGCTGGGTCAGCTGGAGGCGCTCAACCAGACGCTGGAGGAGCGCGTGGCCCGGCGCGAGGCGCTGCTCCAGCGCAACTACGCCCAGCTCGCCGCGCTGGAGCGCGGCCGCGCCGAGGTGGCCGAGCGCCGGCGCATCATGCAGGACATGCACGACGGGCTGGGCTCGCAGCTCTTCACCTCGCTGTCGCGCACCGAGCGCCAGGCGCTGACGCAGGACGAGATGACCGAGACGCTGCGCGCCTGCATCGCCGAGATGCGGCTGGCCATCGAGTCGCTGGCGCCCGAGGGAGACGACCCGCTCGTGGCCTTCGGCGACTTCCGCTTCCGCTTGGAGGCGCAGCTGCAGGCCGCCGGCGTGGCCTCCGAATGGCAGGGCGGGCTGCCCGAGGAGCTGCCGCCGCATGTGCTGGCCGCGCTGTCGCCGCACGTGATGCTGCAGGTGCTGCGCGTGCTGCAGGAGGCGCTGACCAATGCCCTGAAGCATGGCCGGCCGCGGCGGGTGCAGGTCCGGCTGGGGCTGCAGGACAACCGCCTGTTCGCCGAGGTGGAGGACGATGGCGCCGGCCTTCCGCCAGTGATCCAGTCCGGCGGCCGCGGGCTCGGCAACATGCGCGCGCGGGCCCGGCGCATCGGCGCGCGGCTGCGCTGGAGCATGCCGGCCAGCGGCCGCGGCACGCTGGTGCGACTCGACTGGAGCCTGCCGTCCTAGGGGTATATGCCGAAGATGCCCGACAGTCGGGCACTGTGGAGATATAGAGTCAGGAGTATTTTCAGACGCCGTGCGGCGCCTTCGCCGGATAGCGGTCCAGCCACTGGCGCAGCCGGGCATCGACCGGCTCGCCGTCCTGCTCGTTGAAGACCTCGTGGTACAGGTCGTCGAAGCGGTGCGAGTTCACCGTGCTGACCGGCGCCATCGCCGCGAAGGCCTGGCTGCCGGCGGGCTGCACCACGCGGTCGCTGCCGCCGTAGAGCAGCAGCGTGGGCACGCGCCAGCGCGCGGCCGCGTCGAGGGCTTGTGGGCCGGCAGTGGCGATGAAGCGCGCCAGCCGGCCCGAGATGAGGTCGTGGCAGAGCGGGTCGCTGCGCCAGGCTCGCGCGACGGCCGGGTCGTGCGACAGCTGGCGTGGGTCCAGCCCGCTGGACACGCGCAGGTCCGGCGCCAGCCGCGGCACTGCGGCCAGCAGCAGCCGCTGCAGCGGCCGCAGTCCGACGGCGAACGCGGGCGAAGACAGCACCAGCCCGTCGACCGCGCGCCTGTGCTGCGCGACGAAGCGCGCGGCCACCAGCCCGCCCAGGCTGTGGCCCAGCAGGATCAGCGGCACGCCCGCGGGCAGCATGGCGCGCGTGCTGTCCACCACGTCGGCCAGGTCGTCCACCAGCCGCTCGTCGTTCGGCAGCGCGCCGCGCGGGCCGCCGGATTCGCCGTGGCCGTACTGGTCGTAGCCGCGCACCGCGAAGCCCCAGCCGCAGAGCCGGCGCGCCAGCCGGTCGTAGCGGCCCGCATGCTCGCCCAGGCCGTGCACGAGCAGGATCAGGCCGCGCGGCACCGGAGCCTCGCCCGCCGCAGGCCAGTCCTGCAGCGCGATGTTGTCGCCGTCGCTGGCGGTGAAAGTGGAGAGCGCCGAGTCCCTCACACATCCAGTCCCGCGGGCAGGGCCGCGATCACCTGGGCCACGGCCGCGGTGAGCTTCTTGGCATAGGGCACGTGCAGGAACTCGTTGGGCCCGTGCGCGTTGCTCCTGGGGCCGAGCACGCCGCAGACCATCATCTGCGCGGTCGGGAAGCCCTGCGACAGCAGGTTCATCAGCGGGATGGTGCCGCCCTGGCCGATGGTGCCGCAGGGCGCGCCGAAGTGGGCCTGCGAGGCGGCGTCGAGCGCCTGGGCGAACCAGGGCGCCGTCGCGGGCGCGTTCCAGCCGTTGGCCGCGCCGTCGGCATGGAAGGTCACGCGGGCCTGGTAAGGTGCGTTGTCCTCCAGCAGCGCCTTCAGTTCCTGCGTGGCCGAGGCCGCGTCGACCAGCGGCGGCAGGCGCAGCGAGAGCTTGAAGGCGGTGTACGGGCGCAGCACGTTGCCGGCGTCCTTGAGCGCGGGCAGGCCCTCGGCGCCGGTCACGCTGAGCGTGGGCGCCCAGGTGCGGCGCAGCAGCGCTTCGACCGGATCGGTCGTGGTCGGCAGGGTGAATGTGTTGGTGGCGCCGCCGCAGTCGTAGTGCGCCCACGGAAAGCGCTTGTACAGCGCGTCGCCGAGGATCGCGGCCGTGGCCTGGGCCTGCACCAGCCGCTCGGCCGGCACCTCGCAGTGGAAGCTCGCCGGCAGCAGGCAGCCGGTGGCCGAGTCCTCCAGCCGGTCGAGCAGGTGGCGCAGGATGCGGAACGACGAAGGCACCACGCCCGAGGCGTCGCCCGAATGCACGCCCTCGGTCAGCACCTCGACCTTGAGCGTGCCGCTGGCCATGCCGCGCAGGCTGGTGGTGAGCCAGAGCTGGTCGTAGTTGCCGGCGCCCGAATCCAGGCAGATCACCAGCGCGACTTCGCCCAGGCGCGGGCGCAGCGCGTCCACGTAGGGCAGCAGGTCGACCGAGCCGCTTTCCTCGCAGGTCTCGATCAGGCCGACGATGCGCGGGTGCGGCACGCCCTGGGCCTTGAGCGCCTGGATGGCGGCGATGCTGGCATAGGCGGCATAGCCGTCGTCGGCGCCGCCGCGGCCGTAGAGCAGGCCGTTCTCGTACTTGGGCGTCCAGGGGCCCAGATCGCTGCGCCAGCCGCTGAACTCGGGCTGCTTGTCGAGGTGGCCGTACATCAGCACGGTCGGCGCCTGGGCGGCGTTGGCGTTCGGCTGCGTGCCTTCGACATCGAAGAACAGCACCGGCGTGCGGCCCGGCAGGCGCACCACTTCGAGCGTCAGGCCGGCGACCTTCTGCGATTCGACCCAGGCCGCCGCGTTGCGCACCACGGTGTCGATGTGGCCGTGCTGCTGCCAGTCCTTGTCGAAGCCGGGCGACTTGGCGGGGATGGCGATGTAGTCGCTGAGCTGCCGCACGATGTCGCCGTCCCACGCGCGGGTGGCGAAGTCGAGGGCGGCGGCGGTGTCGAGGACGGGCGAGGGTGCGCGGGCGTTCATGGCGGAAGGCTCCTTCCAGCCGGGGCGCGCCAGCGCGGGCGGCGCGGGCGTTCACGGCAAAGATACATATCGCATCATATTCCACCTCCACGGCGCGAAGGCAGGGCTTGGGATGCGTATATGGGGGTATCCAGCCGCAGCGCAAGTCCGCCGCGCGGTAAAGAGACATTGTCCAAGGGGTATGTCTGCAGTCGTCGAGACTGGCGCCGCCCTCCTTCCCGGAGCGTGCAGCGCTACAGAGAGAAGGGGGAGCCGCGAAGCGGCTCGGGGGAATGTTGTCTCAGTGCGCTGCGGCGTCCACCGTGTCCTGCCTGCTCGCGTGCAGCCGCGCATAGGCGCCGCCCAGCGCCAGCAGCTCGGCATGCGTGCCCTGTTCGGCCACGCGGCCGTCGCCGAGCACGACGATCCGGTCGGCGTCGCGCACGGTCGAGAGCCGGTGCGCGATCACGATGGTCGTGCGGCCGGCGCACAGCACCTTGAGCGCGCGCTGGATGTCGCGCTCGGTGAAGCTGTCGATGTTGGCCGTGGCCTCGTCGAGGATCAGCACCGGCGGGTTGGCCAGCAGCGTGCGCGCGAAGCTCAGCAGCTGGCGCTGGCCGATCGACAGGTTGCGGGCGCGCTGGCCCAGCGGCGTGTCGTAGCCCTGCGGCAGCCGCGCGATGAAGTCGTGGGCGTGCACCGCGCGCGCGGCGGCCTCGATCTCCTCGCGCGTGGCGCCTTCGACGCCGTAGCGGATGTTGTCGGCCACCGTGCCGCTGAAGAGGAACGGCTCCTGCTGCACCATGCCTACGGTGCGGCCCAGCGTGGCGAGCGTGAGGTCGCGCACGTCGTGCCCGCCGATGGAGACGCTGCCTTCCCACACGTCGTAGAAGCGGTGCACCAGCGCGGCGATGCTGGTCTTGCCCGAGCCGGTGGGGCCGACGAGGGCGACGGTGGTGAATGGCGCGATCTCCAGGTCCAGCCCGCGCAGCACCGGATGGCCCGGGCGGTAGCCGAAGGTCACGTTCCTCAGCGAGATGGCCGGCGTGAGGTGCGCCGGAGAGAGCGCGTCCGGGCGGTCCTGCAGGGTCAGCGGCACGTCGAGCACCTCGAAGATGCGGTGGCCCGCGGCCATGGCGCGCTGCATCACCGTGTACTGCATCGACAGCGTGCGGATCGGCTCGAAGAAGCGCTGCACGTAGAAGATGAAGGCCACCATCACGCCCACGCCGAGCGAGCCGTCGATCACGTGGCTGCCGCCGACGACCACGACCACCGCCAGTGCGATGCCGGTCAGCACGTCCACCAGCGGCACCATGAGCTGCGAGGCGCGCGCCGAGCCGAGCTGGGCCGTGAGGTTCTCGCGCGCCAGCACGCCGTAGCGGCGCAGGTTCTCGGCCTCGCGCCGGTTCTCCTGCACGGTGCGGATGCCGTTGATGTTCTCCGCCAGCGCCGCGTTGACGGCCGAGGAGGCCTCGCGTGCCCGGATGAACACCTTGCGCGCCCACGGGATCCAGCGCGCGCGCACGACTACCAGCGCCGGCAGCACCGCCAGCGTGAGCAGGCCGAGCTGCCAGTCCATCGCCACCAGCACGAAGACGATGCCCGCGAGCAGGAACAGGTCGCCGATGGCCAAAACCGAGTTCTCCAGGAACTCCTGCAGCGCGTTCACGTCGCCCTGCAGCCGCGACATCAGCCGGCCGGTCTGCGTCTGGTCGAGCACCGACAGGCTTACGTCCTGCAGGTGCGCGTACATGGCGCGGCGCAGGTCGAAGATGGCGCGCTGCGCCAGCCGTGCCGCGATCCACTCCTGGAGGAAGCCGAGCACCGCATTGGCCGCGACCAGCCCGGCGAACACCAGCAGCACGCTCGACAGCGCATGGGCCGACGCCCCCACGACGCTATCCACGGCCAGCCGCACGGTCGCGGGGATGGCGACCTGCACGGCGGTGTAGGCCAGGATGCTCAGGATGGCCGCGGCCAGCGCCGCGCGGTGCGGCGCGAGGAAGCCGGCGATGCGCCGCGCGGTGTGGCCGTCGAAGCGCGAGAAGACGGCGTCGCCATCGTGGCCGTGGCGCGCGAGGGTCGAGGAGGGCGTGCTCATGGCCGGGCCTCCTTCTTCGCGACGGCAATGCCCTTGGCGTCGTTGGCCGCCTCGGCATGGTCGCCGCTGCGGTTCTGCAATTCCCACAGCGCGGCATAGGCGCCGCCCTGGGCGACCAGCGCATCGTGCGTGCCGCGCTCGGCCACGCGGCCGTCCTCCAGCACCAGGATCTCGTCGGCGTGCTGCAGGGCCGCCAGCCGGTGGGCCACGATGATCACGGCCGCGTGCTGCAGCGCATCCTGCAGGGCGCCGCGCAGCCGGCGCTCGGTGATGTTGTCCACGGCCGAACTCGCGTCGTCGAGCACCAGTACGCGCGGCTTCGCGGCGAGCGCCCGCGCGATCGTCATGCGCTGGCGCTGCCCGCCCGAGAGCGCGCCGCCGCGCTCGCCCACGCGGCTGCCGTAGCCCTGCGGCAGCAACAGCAGCTGCTCGTGCAGCTGCGCGGTGACGGCCGCCTGTTCCGACACGTCGGCCGGGCTGTCGGGCTCGGAATAGACGATGTTGTCGTGCGCCGAGGTGTCGAACAGGAAGGCTTCCTGCTGCACCAGCACCACGGCGCTGCGCAGCGAGTCGAGCGTGACCGTGCGGATGTCCTGCCCGTCGATCGTGATGCGGCCCGCGCTCGCATCGCGCAGCCGCGGCACCAGCTGGGCCAGCGTCGACTTGCCCGCGCCGGGCGCGCCCACGACGCCCAGCACCTGGCCCGGGCGCAGCGTGAAGCTCACGTGCGACAGCTGCCGGCCGACGGCCGGCGGGCCGTAGGCGAACGACACGTCTTCGAAGCGCAGCACGCCTTCGGTGACGGCCAGCGGCTTCGCGTCCGGCGCATCGGCGATGTCGGGCACCGCGTCGAGCACCGCGAACAGCCGCGCACCCGCGCCGGTGGCCCGCGCGCTGGCGTTGACGATCATGCCGACCTGGCGCACCGGCATCTGCAGCAGCGTCATGAAGGCCAGGCATTCGCCCAGCATGCCCACGGTGATCTGGCCCGCGGCCACGCGCCGGCCGCCGAACCAGAGCACCAGCCCCATGGCGGTGTAGAAGGCCAGGTTCATCTGGCTCATGGCCGACATGCGCAGCGTGATGCGACGGTTGGACAGGTCCAGCGCCCGGTCGGCCACCGCGTCGTAGCGGGCCAACTCCTTGTCCCGCGACGCGAAGGCGCGCACCACGCGCTGGCCCTGGAGGTTCTCCTCCATGCCCAGCGTCAGGTCCGACATCAGCTGCTGCAGCCGCTGCCACGACAGCCGCAGCAGCACGCCCATGCGTGCGGCCCGCACAATGACGAAGGGCACGAACGACAGCGCCAGCAGCCCCAGCACCGGGTCCATGCCGACGAGCCGCCAGACGCCCAGGCCGAGCAGCAGCGCCAGCGCCACCACGCGCAGCAGCGCGCTTTCGAGGAAGGCGCGCACGCCCTCCAGGTCGAGCATGCCGCGGGTGATCAGGTCGCCCGAATGGTTGGCGTCGTGGAACGCGGGCGACAGGCGCTGGAGCTTGTCGAAGAACGCCAGCCGCAGGTCGTGCCCAGTGCGGTGCGCGATCCACTCGCCGAAATAGCCCTGCAGCCCGGTCAGCACGCCGCGCAGCACCGCCGCGCCGACGATCAATGCGGCCGTGGCCCAGAGCGCCCGCCGGGCCGCGTCGTTGGCGCCGGACGCGAGCAGCCGGTGCGCCTCGTCGACCGCGCGGCCCAGCAGCCGGGGCAGCACGAGGTTGAACACCGCCGCGCCGAGCGCGCAGCCGATGGCGCCCAGGCTCAGCCAGCGGTGGCGCAGGCCCAGCCGCGCGAGCCGGCCGAGCACGCGCGGCATGGCCCGCAGGTCGAGGCCGCCGAGGGCATGGATGTTGAGGGCGTCCTGCTGCGCCGGCTGCGCGGCGCTCACGCAGCGCAGGGGCGGCAGATACCGCGCGGAGTATGATTGGGAAGTAGACGGATATCAAGCGGCATGGGCATATACCCCTCGATGGACGGCGGCTGCGGTCCAGGGGGCGTGTCGTATGGTTTTGGGCGGAGCCGGTGGCCGCTGCAAGCAGCATGCCACGGCCTGTCTGTCGGTACATGGCGGCCAAGTCCTTGATTCACAAGGCGTGCGCCCATGCGGTGCAGGAAGGCGCTGTCCTGCCTGCAGCAATGCAACGGTAGTGCTGCTGCTTATGCAGCAGCTACGGATGGATATGAGCAAATGTTCCTCCGCCCGCAGGGCGGAGCCAACAGAATCCTCGGCTCCTCGGGCACCCTCCTGCTGCCGGCCATCCTTCTGCACCCCTCGCTCGATTCCATGGAAAGTGTCTTCACGCTGGAGAACATCTCGAAGACCTTCCACCGTGGCCGGGAGATGGTTGCGGCGCTTGACGGCATCTGCCTGGCGGTGCCCGCGGGATCGTTCTTCGGCATCGTCGGCACCTCGGGCGCCGGCAAGAGCACCCTGCTGCGCCTGCTGAACTTGCTGGAGAGTCCGAGCCGCGGCGTGGTCCGCTTCCATGGCCACGACATCCACCAGCTGCGCGGTGCCGAGCGGCGCAGCTATCTCTCCCAGGTCGCCACGATCTTCCAGCACTTCAACCTGTTCCATGGCAAGACGGTGCTGGAGAACATCGCATTCCCGCTCGCCGTGCGGGGCGTGTCGCGCACCGAGCGCCGGCGCAAGGCGCAGGAGCTCATCGAACTGGTGGGCCTGCAGGGCAAGGAGGGCGCCTACCCGTCGCAGCTCTCAGGCGGCCAGAAGCAGCGCGTGGGCATCGCGCGGGCGGTGGTGGCCGACGCGCAGGTGCTGCTGTGCGATGAGGCGACGAGTGCGCTCGATTCGGAGACCACCACGCTCATCCTCGACCTGCTGCTGCGGCTGAAGGCGCAGCTGGGCCTGACCATCATCCTCATCACCCATTCCTGGGACGTGGTGCGCCATGCGGCCGACTCGGTCACGCTGATCCAGCATGGCCGCGTGGTGGAGGCCGGCGGCGTGCGCGAACTGCTGCACGACGCCGACTCCTACCTCGGCCGCCAGCTGCTGCCGGCGCCGGACCTGTCGCACGGCCCGGCCCAGGGCTGGGTGCGCTACGACCTGCTGCTGTCGGACGTGCGTGTGCAGAGCACCGTGTTCTCCGACGCGGCGCGCCGGCTGGACGTGACCTCGGCCGTGGTCTCCGGCGGTGTCGAGCGGCTGGGCGGCGTCGACGCCGCGCGCTTCAAGGTGGACTTCGACATCCGTGGCAAGGCACCGTCGGTGCTGGAGGCGCTGTCCTCGATCCTGCGCGAGAAGAGCATCGTGCTCGGAAAGGCCGCCTGATGGGCACCCGCGACTGGACCCAGTACCTGCCGGACTTCTGGGAAGCCCTGGGGCAGACCCTCTACATGACGGCGCTCTCGGGCGTGCTGGTCATCGGCATCGGCATTTCGGTGGGCCTGCTGCTGTACCTCACGGCGCCCAATTTCTGGAGCCCGCGCCCGGCGCTGTACCACGCGGTCAACGCGGTGGTGAACATCGGCCGGTCCATCCCGTTCATCATCCTGATCGTCATCCTCATACCGCTGACCCGGCTGGTGGTCGGCACACCGCTCGGGCCGGCGGCCGCGCTGGTGCCGCTGACGGTGGGATTCACTCCGTTCTTCTCGCGGCTCATCGAGGCCAACCTGCGCGAGCTGGACCAGGGCCGCATCGAGGCGGCCAGGGTCATCGGCGTGACCACGCCGCAGTTCGTCTTCCGCATCCTGCTGCCCGAGTCGCTGTCCGGGATCATCGGCTCGGCCACCATCATTCTGGTCGGGCTGGTGGAGGGCACGGCCGTGGCGGGCGCCATCGGTGCGGGCGGCGTGGGCGACTTCGCGCTGACCTACGGCTACCAGCGCTGGTTCACCGAACTCATCGTGATCGCCGTCGTCGCCATGGTGCTGATCGTGCAGGCCATCCAGATCACCGGCGACACCTGGATCCGCCTGCGCAAGCACAAGCGCTAGCAGCCTTTCTTTTCCAACGTCTCTCCAACAAGGAAGCCCGATCCATGTTTCTTCGCACGACCACGTCCCGCCGCCAGGCCCTGCTGGCCGCCGCCGCCCTCGTTCTGGCGGCCCTGCTGCCGTCAGGCGCATCGGCGCAGGCCGGCGAGCCGCTGAAGGTCTACGTCACGCCCACGCCGCAGGGCGACATCCTGCGCTACGTGCAGAAGCTCGCCGACGCCGACCACAGCGGCCTCAAGCTCAAGGTCATCGAAAGCAGCCAGGGGCTTGATGCCAACCAGCTGCTGCTCAAGGGCGACGTGGACGCCAACCTGTTCCAGCACCGTCCGTACTTCGTCTCGTGGATCGCCGCGCATCCCGAGGGCAAGGGCCGCCTGGTGCCCGCGGCCACGCTGCTGGTCAACGTCTTTGGCCTGTACTCGTCGAAGTACAAGTCGGTCAAGGACATCCCGGAAGGCGCCTCGATCCTGGTGCCCAACGAGCAGACCAACCTGCCGCGCGCCTTCTTCATCCTCCAGAACGAAGGACTGCTGAAGCTGGACCACGGCCAATCCGACGGCTCGGCCGCTGCGCTGGCCGTCGACGAGAAGAGCATCGTCGCCAACCCGAAGAAGTTCAAGTTCATCGGCACCGAAACGCGCCTGCGCGCCAAGTCGCTGCCCGACGTGGCCGCCACCTTCATCAACGGCGACATCGCCCTGACCCACGATATCGACCCCAAGAGCGCGCTGGCGCTCGAAGACAAGGCCCACAACCCGTATGCCAACATCCTCGTGGTGCGCGACGACAAGCTCAAGGATCCGCGCGTGCAACGCCTGATCGGCTACCTCACCGGCCCGGCCGTGGCCAAGTTCATCGACGACGGTTACAAGGGCTTCGTCGTGCCGGTGCAGCAGCGGCTGGTGCCATGAGTGTTACCCGGCCCCGGCAGCTGCACCTGAACGTCAATGCCTGGCTGCAGGGCTTCGTGCCCTCGGCCTGGCGGGTGCCCGAGAACCACCCGCTGGGCTTCGTCGACGTCCAGCACTACGTGCGGGTCGCCCGCATCGCCGAGGCCGGCAAGTTCGACGCCATCTTCCTGGCCGACAGCGTCACCACCGACGGCCTGGCCACCGGCCCGGTCACCGCGCTGGAGCCCACGCTGGTGCTCACGGCCATCGCCGGCGCCACCACGCACCTGGGGTTGATCGCCACGGCCTCCACCAGCTACAACGAGCCCTACAACCTCGCGCGCCGCTTCGCCTCGCTGGACCACATCAGCGGCGGCCGGGCTGGCTGGAACGTGGTGACCACGGCCGATACCTCGTCGGCCCGCGCCTTCGGCCACGCCAACGTGTTCGACCATGCCACGCGCTACTGCCGCGCGGCCGAGTTCACTGACGTGGTCAAGGGCCTGTGGAACAGCTGGGCCGACGATGCGCTGGTGGCCGACCCGGTGAGCGGCCGCTTCGTCGATCTCGACAAACTGCACCCGCTGCACCACCGTGGCGAGTTTTTCTCGGTCGACGGCGTGCTCAACCAGCCGCGGTCGCGCCAGGGCCATCCAGTGCTGGTGCAGGCCGGCGGCTCGGCCGACGGGCAGGCGCTGGCGGCGCGGCATGCCGAGGCGGTGTTCGCGTTGTCGCAGTCGCTGGAGGAGGCGGTCGACTATGCCCAGGGCCTCAAGCGCGCGGCCGAGGCGCTGGGCCGCGGTCCCGACGCGATCCGCGTGCTGCCGGGGCTCGGCACCTTCCTCGGCGGCACCGAGGCCGAGGCCCGGCGCCGCCACCGGGAGCTGATCGACCTGGTGCCGATCGAGCACAGCCTGCGCCGGCTCGCCGGCCGGCTCGGCGTGCCGCCCGAGTCGCTGGCGCTCGACGAGCCGCGGCCGCACGACCTGCCGCTGCCCAACGGCGGCAACGGCGGCCATACCTTCTTCCGCGGCATCCTCGCGCGATCGCGGCAGCACGGCTATACGCTGCGCCAGTTCCTCGGCGCCTTCGCCGCCGGCGGCGGGCACCGGGAGATCGTCGGCACGCCCGAGCAGGTGGCCGACGACATCGAGCATTGGTTCCGCGCCGGCGCGGCCGACGGCTTCAACCTGATGCCGGGCCTGCTGCCCAGCGGCCTGCAGGACTTCGTCGAGCAGGTCGTGCCGATCCTGCAGAAGCGCGGAATTTTCCGCACCGCGTACGAGGGCGATACGCTGCGCGACCACCTGGGCCTGGCGCGGCCGGCGTTCGCGCCGCACTGACCCTTTTTCCTCCAGGGCACCTCCACCATGAGCGATTCCACGACATCCACCCGTCCCGCACAGCCGCTGTCCGCCTGGGGCGCGCCGCCCAGCGAGCGCTACGAGCAGCTGGCCCAGCGCTGGCGCCCGATCTTCGAACGCATCCGCGCCAGCGCGGTCGAGCGCGACGTGGAGCACCGGCTGCCGCACGAGGAGATCGCCTGGCTGCGCGAAGCGGGCTTCCACCGGGTGCGCCTGCCGGTGGCGCAGGGCGGCTTCGGCGCGACGCTGCCGGAACTCTTCGGCCTGCTGGTCGAGCTGGGCGCGGCCGACACCAACGTGGTCAACGCACTGCGGGCCCACCTGGGTTTCGTCGAAGACGTGCTCACCGCGCGCGAGCGGGAGTGGCGCGCCCACTGGCTGGCGCAACTGGCCCAGGGCACGCTGATCGGCGCCGGCCTGTCCGAAGCGGGCACGGCAGCCCGCGTCGGCACCTTCGCCACGCGGCTCGAACGCACGCCGCAGGGACTGCGCCTGCACGGCGAAAAGTTCTACACCACCGGTTCGCTGTTCGCCGACTGGGTGGCCGTGGCCGCGCAGGACGGCGACACCACCGCCTACCTGCAGGTGCCGCGCACGGCGCCCGGCGTGGAAGTGCTGGACGACTGGGACGGCTTCGGCCAGGCGCTGACCGCCAGCGGCACGGCGCGATTCACCAACGTGGAGGTGCGCCCGGAATGGGTGCGCCCCACGACCGACCGCGTTCCCTATGCCGTGCCGTTCTACCAGCTGGTGCACCTGGCATCGCTCGCGGGCATCGGCCGCTCGCTGGCCGACGACGTGGCGCGGCGCGTGCAGCAGCGCAACCGGGTCTACAGCCACGGCAACGCCGCCCACGTGGCGGACGATCCGCAGATCCTGCAGGTGGTCGGCCGGGTGCATTCGGCCGCCTACGCTGCCCGGGCGGTGAGCCTGCAGGCCGCCGGCGCCATCCAGCGCAGCCACGACGCCCATCTGGCAGCGGATGCCGACGAGGCCCGCCGCCTGCTGGCCCACACCGAAGCCCATGTCGAGGTGGACCAGGCCGTCTCGGTCATCACCGCGCTGGTGCTGGGCGCCAGCACCGAGCTGTTCGATGCGCTCGGCGCCTCGGCCACGCTGCGCACCGCCGGGCTGGACCGCTACTGGCGCAATGCGCGCACCATCGCCTCGCACAACCCGCGGGTCTACCGCGAGCGGCAGGTCGGCGCCTATGCGGTCAACGGCACGCCGCCGCCCACGGCCTACCGGGTGGGTGCCGGCTGACGGCGCGGAGCGTCAGGGCCGGAACGCGGCGATCGCCGCGCGGCCCACGGCCGGGTCGTCGGTGAAGAAGCCGTCCACGCCGGCGCGCAGGTAGGCGGCGATCTCGGCCGCGCCATCGCCGCGCTGGGTGCGGTCGCCGCCGGCGCGCTGGTAGGCCGCAGGCAGAAAGGCGTTCTCGGGCCGCAGCGTCCAGACGTGGACCGCGAGGCCGGCCGCATGCGCGTCGGCCACAAGGGATGTCGGCTCGCCCACGGCACCGCCCTGCACCGGCGCCACCAGCGTCTTGTAGGGGCCGATGGCATCGGCATAAGCGGCCACGCCGCGCAGGCCGGCAGGCGTCAGCAGGTCGGCGAAGCTGCGCGGGTCGCCGGCGGCGGCGAAGTCCCACGGCTGGCCGCGCGGGGCGACCAGCTGCACCTGCCGCACCGGGATGCGCTCGCGCAGGCGCCGCAGGCTCGACGGCTCGAACGACTGTACGAAGACCGGCGCGTCGCGGCGCGCCAGGCCGTTCTTCTCCAGGACAGCGGCCAGCGCGGGCTCCAGCGGCTGGCCGATGCCTTGGAAGTAGGCCGGGTGCTTGGTCTCGGGATAGATGCCGATGGTGCGGCCCAGGCGGCGCGAGGCAGCCGCGGCGAGGTCGATGACCTCCTGCAGGGTCGGCACTTCGAACTGGCCGTCGTAGCGCGCGTTGGCCGGGCGGATTGCCGGGATGCGTTCGCGGGCGCGCAGCGTCTTCAGCTCGGCGAGCGTGAAGTCCTCCACGAACCAGCCGGTGATCGCTTCACCGTCGACGGTCTTCGTCGTGCGGCGCGCGGCGAATTCGGGCCGGTCGGCCACGTCGGTGGTGGCTTCCTTGACCTTCCCGTCGGCGCCGAGCACGGCGATGGCGTTCTCGTGGCGGGCGACGAGCACGCCGTCCTGCGTGATGACGAGGTCGGGCTCGATCGCGTCGGCGCCGTCGGCAATCGCCTGGGCGTAGGCGGCCAGCGTGTGCTCCGGCCGCAGGGCCGAGGCGCCGCGGTGGGCGATCAGCAGCGGGCGCGGCGGCCAGGCGCCGCTGTCCTGCGCGCGGGCGGCGGCCGCGAGGCCGAGCGCGGTGGCGAAGGCGGCGCGGCGGTTGAGCGGATGCGAGGTGAAGCCCATGGCCCCACTCTATGACCGGCGTGTGTCCGCCGCGTGAAGCCAGCCGAGCCCTGCGCGCGTGCCGGCCGCGGGGCGGTATTCGCAGCCGATCCAGCCGCCGTAGCCGAGCTGGTCGATCAGCTCGAACAGGTAAGGGTGGTGCAGCTCGCCGCGGTCGGGCTCGTGGCGCTCGGGGACGCCCGCGATCTGCAGGTGGCCGACGCGGCCGGTCGGCAGCCAGCGGCGCAGCTTGATGGCCACATCGCCTTCGGTGACCTGGCAGTGGTAGAGGTCCATCTGCACCTGCAGGTTCGGCACGCCGACCGCGTCGAGGAGGGCGTGGGCATCGTCCTGGCGCTGCAGCAGGTAGCCCGGCATGTCGCGGCCGTTGATCGGCTCGATGAGCAGGGTGCGGCCGGCCAGGCGGGCCTCCGCCGCGGCCCATTGCAGGTTGGCGACGTAGGTCGCGCGCAGCCGGACCGTGTCGGCGCCGGGCGGCGCGAGGCCGGCGAGCACGTGGATGCGCGGCGTGCCGAGCCGCTCGGCATGGTCGAGCGCGAGGCGGATGCCGGCGCGGAACTCGGCCTCGCGCCCGGGCAGGGCGGCGGTGCCGCGGTCGGGCCGCTCCCAGGCGGTGGCGGCGTCGGCCAGCGTGGCGCCGCTGGGCGGCGTGTTGAACAGCACGAGTTCGAGCGCGTGGTCGCGCAGCCGGGCGGCGATCTCGGCCGGCGCGATGCCGTAGGGCGAGAGGAACTCGACCGCGCCAAAGCCGTCCTGCGCCGCTGCGGCGAAGCGGTCGAGGAAGGGTAGCTCCGTATACAGGAAGCTCAGGTTGACGGCAAAGCATGGCATGGGAGTATGATGCCATGCCGGGCGAGCGCCGCCTGCTATGGGCCTATCCTCTTGACAGTATCTACTCTGCCTCGAAGCGAAACACGGCGGTGCCGGCGCGCAGGTTGGGCAGCACGCGCAGTTCGGCGCCTTCCTGCAATCCGAACGAATCGAGGATGCGCAGTGCGTTCTTGCGCGCCAGCACTTCGAAGTCCTTGTAGGTGCCCACGCGAATGTTCGGCGTGTCGTACCACTGGTAGGGCAGGCGCTTGGTCACGGGCATGCGCCCGCGCAGGACCGACAGTCGGTTGGGCCAGTGCGCGAAATTGGGGAAGGCGACGATGCCGGTGCGGCCGACGCGCGCAGTCTCGCGCAGCATGACCTCGGCGTTGCGCAGGTGCTGCAGCGTGTCGATCTGCAAGACCACGTCGAATGCCCCGTCGCCGAACATGCCCAGGCCCTCGTCGAGGTTGAGCTGGATCACGTTGACGCCGCGCCTGACGCAGGCCAGCACGTTGTCGTCGGCGATCTCCACGCCGTAGCCGGTGCAGCCGCGCTCGCGCTGCAGCAGGTCGAGCAGCGCGCCGTTGCCGCAGCCCAGGTCGAGCACGCGCGAGCCCTGCGGCACGAGGCGGGCGATGGTCTGTTGGAGTTGGAGGTCGCTCATACGGCCAGTCCTTGCAGGGTGACGGCCGATGTGCGCGCCGGCGCCGGCTCGGCCGCGATGCGGTCGAAGTACGCCCGCACCAGCGCGAGGTAGCGCGGGTCGTCGAGCAGGAAGGCGTCGTGGCCGTGGGGCGCGTCGATCTCCGCGTAGCTCACGTCGCGGTTGTTCTCCAGCAGGGCATGGACGATCTCGCGGCTCCTCGCCGGCGAGAAGCGCCAGTCGGTGGTGAAGCTCACCAGCAGGAAGCGCGCGGCCGTGCGGGCCAGCGCCGCGCGCAGGCTGCCGCCGCCGTGGGTGCGCGCCGGGTCGAAGTAGTCGAGCGCGCGGGTGATCAGCAGGTAGGTGTTGGCGTCGAAGTACTCGCTGAACTTGTCGGCCTGGTGGCGCAGGTAGCTCTCGATCTGGAACTCGATGTCCTGCGTGGTGTAGCGCGGCGTGAGGCCCTCGCGCAGTTCGCGGCCGAACTTGGCGTTCATCACGTCGTCGGACAGGTAGGTGATGTGGCCCACCATGCGCGCGATGCGCAGGCCGCGCCGGGGGATCACGCCGTGCTCGTAGAAGTGGCCGCCGTGGAAGTCCGGGTCGGTCACGATCGCGCGGCGCGCGACCTCGTTGAAGGCGATGTTCTCGGCGTTGAGGTTGGGGGCGCTCGCGATCACCACCGCGTGGCGTACGCGCTCGGGGTACTGCAGCGTCCACGACAGCGCCTGCATGCCGCCCAGGCTGCCGCCCATGACGGCCGCCAGCGTCCCGATGCCGAGCGCGTCGAGCAGCCGGGCCTGGGCGTCGACCCAGTCCTCCACCGTCACCACGGGGAAGTCGGCGCCCCAGACGCGCCCGGTGGCCGGGTTCGCGTCCATCGGGCCGGTCGAGCCGAAGCAGGAGCCCGGATTGTTGATGCCGATGACGAAGAAGCGGTCGGTGTCCACCGGCTTGCCCGGCCCGACCATGTTGTCCCACCAGCCCTCCGAGCGCGGCTGGCCTTCGTAGACGCCGGCCACGTGGTGCGAGGCGTTGAGCGCATGGCAGATCAGCACGGCGTTGGACCGCTCGGCGTCGAGCGTGCCGTAGGTCTCGTAGGCGAGGGTGTAGTCCTGCAGCACGGCGCCGCTGGTCAGCGGCAGCGGTGCGTCGAAGGTCAGGGACTGCGGTCTGGCGATGAACGACATGAAAAAACCCGGCGTCGCCAAAGACAACGAAGCCGGGTTGCACACGCGCGCGCTGGGCGGATCGTCTTTAGCGGTATTTGTAGCGCGCCCGCAAGCGGTGGCAAATCGGCGCGTGGGAGCGGAGTATACCGGTCAGCCGAACAGCGCCGGCAGCTCCGGCACGGTGACGGTCACCGCGGAAACCCCATGCGCCGCACGGACCGGCACGCGGCGCATGGCCCGGTCGCCGGGCCGCACGACCAGCGCGCTGTCAGGCCACATGCCCCGAGTGGGGCCGGCCTCCACGCCGGTGCAGGCGCCGTGCCGCGCGGCCGACACCCGGTCGGGGGGAAACCCTCGGTTTCGCGAATAGTTCAGTTGAATATGCAAAACATTGCTTGGACCGATGCATACGCAGCCTCATAATGGTCCGGCCTGTCTCGTGTGCCGAGGAGGTGATGTGCGGTGCATGTTCAGTTTCGCGTCTTTCGAAGCCGTCAGAGTTTTGTCGATTGCGTAGGGCTCCATCGCTTTTTTTCGTGTTTTCCTGAGGAGTCCCATTTCATGGGCAGCAAACTCTACGTCGGCAATCTGCCGTATTCCTTCCGCGACGACGATCTGCAGCAGACGTTCAGCGAATTCGGCAGCGTCTCCAGCGCCAAGGTCATGCTCGAGCGTGACACCGGCCGCTCCAAGGGCTTCGGCTTCGTCGAGTTCGGCAGCGAATCCGAAGCGCAGGCCGCCATCGAAGGCGTGCATGGCCGCAACATCGGCGGCCGCGACCTCGTGGTCAACGTGGCCCGCCCGCTCGAACCCCGCCCGCCGCGCAGCGGTGGCTACGGCGGTGGGGCTGGCGGTGGCGGTGGCTACGGCGGCCGCAGCAACGGCGGCGGTGGCTACGGCGGTGGTGGTGGCGGCGGCTACGGCGGCGGCCGTGGCGGCTACTGACAGCCCCTGATACACACCCGGCTTCGCCGGGTGTTTGTTTTTGTGACTTTCATTGCTCTTGTCTGACGCTTCAGCCTGAGCCACGGTGCTGTCTCCCGGTGCTGCGAAAGTGGTTGCTTTTTTCGAGAAATCGTGGCGCATAATGCGCTGGCAAGTGTCCGGGCTGTCTGGGTTCGCGGTGATTCGTCCGTGCTGTGGCGAGTGGTCGGCTGGCTTCGAGTGGGATTCCGGCGCTTTCATTCCATGTGTTTTTGAGGAGTCCCTTCGATGGGCAACAAACTGTATGTCGGCAACCTGCCGTACACGGCACGCGACAGCGATCTGGAGCAAGCATTCGCCGAATTCGGCACCGTCAACAGCGCCAAGGTCATGCTCGAACGTGACACCGGCCGCTCCAAGGGATTCGGTTTCGTGGAAATGGGCAGCGATGCCGAAGCGCAGTCGGCCATCAACGGCCTGAACGGCCAGTCGCTCGGCGGCCGCAACATCGTCGTCAACGAGGCCCGCCCGATGGAAGCCCGCCCGCCGCGCAGCGGCGGCTACGGTGGAGGCGGCGGCGGTGGTGGTTACGGCGGCGGTGGTGGCGGTGGCTACGGCGGCGGTGGTGGCCGCAGCGGTGGTGGCGGCTACGGCGGCGGTGGTGGCGGTGGCTACGGCGGCGGTGGTGGCCGCAGCGGTGGTGGCGGCTACGGCGGCGGCGGTGGTCGCAGTGGCGGCGGCTACGGCGGCGGTGGCGGCAACGATGGGGGCTTCCGCAGTCCCTACGGCTCCGGCCCGCGCGGCGGCGGTCGCAATGGCGGCGGTGGCGGCGGCTACGGTGGCGGCAACGGCGGCTACTGATCATCCGTATCGGCTCTGGCGCCGCTCGGCGCATCCATCCGGTTCATTCTGAAGACAGGCCCCTCGCGGGCCTGTTTTCATTTCCGCGGCGCTCGCGCGGCGTCGTCGCCTGATCGGCGATGATTGCCGCCCGCCCGCCATCGCCACTCTCGTTCGATCTCCATGCCGATGTCCCCGCCCGCTGCCGCACCGTCACGCCTTGCCCTGTATCTCGACCTGATCCGCTGGAACCGCCCGGCCGGCTGGCTGGTGCTGGTATGGCCCACGCTGTCGGCGCTGTGGGTGGCCGCGAGCGGGTTCCCGGGATGGCACCTGCTTGCGGTGTTCGTAGCCGGCACGGTGCTGATGCGCAGCGCCGGCTGCTGCGTCAACGACGTGGCCGACCGCGAGTTCGACCGCCACGTCAAGCGCACGGCCGGCCGGCCGGTCACCACCGGGCTGGTATCGGTGAGGGAGGCACTGGTCCTGGGCGCAGTGCTGGCGCTGGCCTCCTTCGCCCTGGTGCTGACGACCAGCGCGGCGGCCGTGGCCTGGTCGGTGCCGGCGCTGGCGGTGGCGATCGCCTATCCGTTCGCCAAGCGCGTGGTGTCGATGCCGCAGGCGGTGCTGGGCGTGGCGTTCAGCCTCGGCATTCCGATCGCGTTCGCCGCGGTGCGCGGCGCGGTGCCGCCGCTGGCCTGGGTGCTGCTGCTCGGCAACCTGTTCTGGGTGCTGGCCTACGACACCGAGTACGCGATGGTCGACCGCGATGACGACCTGAGGATCGGCATCAAGACGTCGGCGATCACGCTGGGCCGCTTTGACGTGGCGGCCATCGTGGGCTTCTACCTCGCTTTCCTGGCGATCTGGGCCGCGGCGCTGGCCGGCGAGGGGCTCGGGCTGGTGTTCTGGCTGGCGCTGGCCGCGGCGTTGGCGCAGGCGGCCTGGCACTGGACGCTGATCCGCCACCGCACGCGCGAGGGCTGTTTCACCGCGTTCCGTGAGAACCACTGGCTCGGCGCGACGGTGTTCGCCGGCATCGCCCTCGGGTACGCACTGCGCTGAAGGGGTATATGCCCGCAGCGCGCATCAGATGTGCGTTACGGTATGATGGCCTGGGGGGTATTACCCCTTCCCGAATTCTGTGCCGAGTTCCTGCGCTCGGTCGTGGGCTGCGCGGATGGCGGCGGCGAAGTGGTTCCTGACGTCGGCTGCATCGAGCACGCCGATCGCGGCGAACGTGGTGCCGCCCTTGGAGGTGACGCGCTCGCGCAGCACGGCCGGCGGCTCGCCCGACTGCGCGGCCAGGTGGGCCGCGCCGGCGAAGGTGGCCATGGCCAGTTCCAGCGCCTGCGCGGGCGGCAGGCCGAGTTCGGCGCCGGCCTGCTGCATGGCTTCGAGGAAGTAGAAGACATAGGCCGGGCCCGAGCCGGACAGCGCAGTCACCGCGTCGAGCTGCGCCTCGCGCTCGACCCAGACGCGCGCGCCCGTGGGTTCGAGCACGCGGTCGACCAGCGCGCGGTCGGCGGCGCCGGCGGCCGCGCGGGCGAACAGGCCGGTGACGCCGCGGCCGACCAGGGCCGGCGTGTTGGGCATGGCGCGCACGATGCGTTCGCTGCCGAGCCAGTGCGCGATGCTGTCGCTGCCGATGCCCGCGGCCACGCTCAGGTGCAGCGCGGCGGCCGAGTGCGGCGCCGCAGCGAGGGCGGCCTCGCGGAAGACCTGCGGCTTGACCGCCCAGACGACCAGGTCGCTGCCGTGCAGCGCCGGACCGGGGGCGGCCTCGGGCCGCAGGCCGAAGTCGGCGGCGAGGCGTTCGCGCGCGGCGGCCAGCGGCTCGACGACGGTGATGCGGCCGGGCTCCTCGCCCTGGCGGACCAAGCCGCCGATGATGGCGCTGGCCATGTTGCCGCCGCCGATGAAGGCGATGCGGGCACGGGGGGAAGCGGGCTGCGGAGGGGTCATGGCGCGGAAGCGGAGGCGGAAGCGGTGGGCGGGGGTTCGCGGTATTCGGCCGCGAAAAGCTGCGTGATCTGCATGCGGCTGAAATTGTTGTCGCTCACGAAGACGAGCACGCGGGCGCCGCCCGGCAGCGGCGGCCCCCAGGTCATGCCTTCGACGTTGTCGAGCCGCCGCAGGCCGAGCGTGGCGAGGTTGGCCACCAGCACCTTGGGCGCGGGCCGGTGGTTGCCGGGCGCGAGGCGGTCGAGCGCGAGCGTGTCGCTGCCGGCGCGGGTGTCGATGCGGTAGAGCCGCAGCGACGTGCCTGCGCCGAGGCTGTAGGAGCGTTCGAGCACCAGCAGGTGGTCGGGGCCGTCGGCCAGGATCTCGGCCACGCCGTTGTTCGTGTGGCCGCCGGGCACGGGGCTGGCCAGCGGCACCGCATCGGGCTGGTAGGCGATCTGGCGCAGCGCCCGGCCGCTGGCGATGTCGAGGGCGGTGAAGCGCACCGGCGCACCGCCGCTGGCGGGTGTGGCGACCGGGCCGTCCTGGCGCAGCGGGCCTTCCATGGCCACCCAGGCGGTGCGGCCGTCAGGCGTGATCGCCAGCCCTTCGAGCGTGGCGTTGTTGCGCGCGCCGCGGCCGGGTTCGCGCGAAAAGCCCAGGTGCGCCGGCAGCGGCAGTTCGCGCACGAAGCTGCCGTCGGCGCGGGCCTCGCGCAGCGCCGGGTCGAAGCCGCGCGCATGGTCGCCCTCCGTGGTCCACAGCAACGCCTGGCCGCCGGGCAGCCAGCGCACGGCCTCGGCGTCGGGCACGTCCACGCCGTCCTCGGCGGCGCGCGCGGGCGCGTAGGGCCGCCCGGAGGGCTGGCGCAGCGCGGCGGTGCCGGTCAGCACCGGCGGCTCCAGGCTGGCGGCATCGTAGCGGATGCGCGCGGTATAGAAGCGCGCCGGCTGGTGATCGGAGCGGTCGTCGCTGATCAGCACGTAGCGGTCGCCGGCGGCGTCGTAGTCGATGCCGGAGAGGCCGCCCACGGTCGTGCCGCCGTAGTCCAGGCCGTGGGGCAGGACGGCCTCGCCGATCAGCCGCAGCCCGGCGGCGGCCTCGGGCTGCGGCGTGGCGGCCGGCGGCAGCGGTGCGCAGCTCGACAGCCAGAACGCGGCGGCGAGCATCAGCAACGGGCCGCGCCGCGCGGTGCGCGGCCTGCGGGGCGGGGTCATGGTGTCGGTGGTGGCGGACATGGGCAGCGAGTGTAGTAGGGGCAGCCCGGCCGCGCTGCGCAGTGCAACGGCGCAACGTCATGGCGGCTTCACCAAAGTTTCAATGTGCGCCGCGAGGGCGCCGACGTGGTGGTCGCACTGCTGCACGGCGGGCTGGACGCCGCCGCGTACTCGCCCACGATGGAGAACCCCAGCCTCTACCTCGCCCGGGTGCCGGGCATCGACGCCCTCGCGCTCGGCCACCAGCACACGGCGTGTTTCCCGGTGCTGTCGGTGAGCGCGGGGCTGGCCGGCATCTCGCTGGTCGCACCCGACGACGGCAGCGGCCGGGGCACCGCGAAGTACGCGATCGACCTGTCGAAGTAGGCCGCGCAGCAGGGCAACCGAGCGTTCCCGCGCCGGCCCGCTGCGGTTAGCCTCGGGCGATGCAGACCATCCTCGCCCTCGACCAGGGCACGACCAGCTCGCGTGCCATCCTTTTCGACCGCGCCGGCACGGCCGTCGCCAGCGCCCAGCGCGAGTTCCGCCAGATCTTCCCGCGCCCCGGCTGGGTGGAGCACGACGCCTGGGAGATCTGGGAGTCGCAGCTGGCCGTGGCCCGCGCCTGCCTGCGCCAGGCCCGCGCGCGGCACGGCGCGGTCGAGGTCGCGGCCCTGGGCATCACCAACCAGCGCGAGACCGTCGTGCTCTGGGACCGCGCGAGCGGCGAGCCGGTGGCCAACGCCATTGTCTGGCAGGACCGGCGCACCGCCGCCGCCTGCGACGTGCTGGCCGCGGCCGGCCACGGCGCGCTGATCCAGCGGCGTACCGGCCTCGTCATCGACGCCTATTTCTCGGGCACCAAGCTCGCCTGGCTGCTCGACGAGGTGCCGGGCGCGCGCCAGCGGGCCGAGCGCGGCGAACTCGCCTTCGGCACGGTCGACAGCTGGCTCGTCTGGAACCTGACCGCCGGCGCCGGCCGCGCGCCGGTGCATGCGACCGACGCGAGCAACGCCTCGCGCACCATGCTCTACGACATCCACGCGGGCGACTGGAGCGACGAACTGCTCGCGCTGCTGCGCATTCCGCGCGCGGTGCTGCCGCAGGTGGTGCCGAGCAGCGGCGTGGTCGGCACGGCCGAGCCGTCGCTGCTGGGCGCGGCGCTGCCGATCGCCGGCATCGCGGGCGACCAGCAGGCGGCCACCTTCGGCCAGGCCTGCTTCGCGCCCGGCATGGCCAAGAACACCTACGGCACCGGCTGCTTCATGCTGCTCAACACCGGCACCACCGCCGTGCCCAGCCGCAACCGCTTACTCACCACAGTAGGCTGGCAGGGTCCCCGTGAATCGGGCGCTGCGACAGCATACTGCCTCGAAGGTGGCGTCTTCATGGCCGGCGCCACGGTCCAGTGGCTGCGCGACGGGCTGCAGATCATCCGCAGCGCGCCCGAGGTCGAGGCCCTGGCCGCCAGCGTGCCCGACAGCGGCGACGTCCACCTCGTGCCCGCGTTCGCCGGCCTCGGCGCGCCCGACTGGGACAGCCATGCCCGGGCCGTGCTCATCGGCATGACGCGCGGCACCACGCGCGCCCACATCGCGCGCGCCGCGCTCGAATCCATCGCCTGGCAGGTCGCCGACGTGTTCGCCGCGATGGAGCGCGACGCCGGCCTGCCGCTGGCCGAGCTGCGCGTGGACGGCGGTGCCAGCACCAACGACCTGCTGATGCAGCTGCAGGCCGACGTGCTCGGCGTGCCGGTGGTGCGGCCCAAGGTCACCGAGACCACGGCGCTCGGCGCGGCCTACCTCGCGGGGCTCGCGGTCGGCTTCTGGTCGGGCGGCGACGAGATCGCGGCCCTGTGGGCGGCGGACCGGCGCTTCGCGCCGGCGCTCGACGCGGCCGCCCGCCAAGCGCGCCACGCGCGCTGGCGCCAGGCGGTCGACCGCGCGCGGAAATGGGCCCTGTGACGGCCGCCTGAGCGCCGCCCGGCCCGTGGCCGCCGCGTACCATCGCCTTCCATGACTTCCGCTCCCGCTGCCGCCATTCCTGCACCGCTGCCCACCGACCGCCGTTCCCTCCTCGACCGCCTGGCCGAGCCGCGCACCTGGGACCTGGCCGTCGTCGGCGGCGGCGCCACCGGCCTCGGCGTGGCGCTGGACGCCGCGGCGCGCGGCTTCTCGGTCGTGCTGGTCGAGTCCGACGACTTCGCCAAGGGCACCTCCTCGCGCGCGACCAAGCTGGTGCACGGCGGCGTGCGCTATCTGGCGCAGGGCAACATCGCGCTGGTGCGCGAGGCGCTGCACGAGCGCACCACGCTGCTGGCCAACGCGCCGCACCTGGCGCAGCCGCTGCCGTTCGTCATGCCGGCCTACCGCTGGTGGGAGCAGCCGTTCTACGGCGCCGGCCTCAAGGCCTACGACCTGCTGGCCGGCCGCGCGGGCCTCGGCGCCACCGACTTCCTCGGCCGCGCCCGCACGGCCGAGCGTCTGCCGGGGCTGCGCACCGACGGCCTGGCCGGCGGTGTGCAGTACTGGGACGGCCAGTTCGACGACGCCCGGCTTGCGCTCGCGCTGGCCCGCACCGCGGCGCGCGAAGGTGCGCTCGTCGTCAACCACGTCGCCGCGCGCGGCCTGGTGCACGAGGACGGCAAGGTCGCCGGCCTGGATTGCGAGGACACCGAGACCGGCCAGCGCTACCGACTGCGCGCGCGCGCAGTCGTCAACGCCACCGGCGTCTGGGTCGACGCGCTGCGCCAGCAGGACGGCGAGGCCACCGGCCGGCCGGCCGCGCCCATCGTCTCGCCGAGCCAGGGCGTGCACCTGGTGGTCGACCGCGACTTCCTGCCGTCGCGCCACGCGCTGCTCGTGCCCAGGACGGCCGACGGCCGGGTGCTGTTCGCCGTGCCGTGGCTCGGCAAGCTCATCCTCGGCACGACCGACACGCCGCGCAGCGATCTGCCGCCCGAGCCGGAGCCGTTCCGCGCCGAGGTCGAATTCATCCTCAGCGAAAGCGCCCGCTACCTCCAGCGCGCGCCCGGCGCGGCCGACGTGCGCAGCGTCTGGGTCGGGCTGCGCCCGCTGGTCAGGCCCGAGGCACAGGCGCGGGACACCAAGACCATCAGCCGCGAGCACACGGTACTGGCCAGCGCCAGCGGCCTGGTCAGCGTGACCGGCGGCAAATGGACCACCTACCGCGCGATGGCCGAGGACGTGCTGCAGAAATGCTTCGACGCCGGGCTGCTGCCCACGCGCCGCGCCGGCGTCACCGAGCGGCTGCGCCTGGTCGGCGCGCCGCCGTCGTCGGCCACCTCGCTGGCTGATGCGCAGGGCTGGCACAGCTACGGCACCGAGGAGGCCGCGGTGCGCGCGCTGCCCGGTGCCCACCGCGTGCTCGGCGGCGGGCTGACCGAGGCCATGGTCCGCTTCGCCGCCCGCCACGAATACGCGCGCACCATCGAGGACATGCTCGCGCGCCGCTGGCGGCTGCTGTTCCTCGACGCCCGCGTGGCTGCGGCCACGGCCGCGGCGGTCGCCTCGGTGCTGGAGGAGGAGACCGCCACCGACCCGCAGCTCGCCGCCTTCCTGGCGCTGGCGCACCAGTACGGCCGGCTGCCGGACTGATCCACCGCCGCGGCGCTTTCAACGCGCTTGACCCGTAGCCGCGTCTTTGCCATAATCGCGGGCTTCGCTTTGAAAAAAGCGGAAATCTGCCCCAAACGAAGCGCCGCGGACCTCTGGTTTCGCAGCGCGGAAGCGCCGCGAAATGGGTTCGCGGCGTGGACGACGGGCCCAAGACTGACTGGCTGACTCGTTCGCAGGCCAAACGGCGCGCTTCCCCCGCAAGGAAGGCGCTTGGGGCCCGCAACATCAACTGGTGCAAGTTGGGAATATTGAAATGATCCAGACAGAATCCCGGTTAGACGTCGCCGACAACACCGGCGCGAAGTCCGTCCTGTGCATCAAGGTGCTCGGCGGATCGAAGCGCCGCTATGCGAGCGTGGGCGACATCATCAAGGTGAGCATCAAGGAAGCCGCTCCGCGTGGCCGCGTCAAGAAGGGCGAGGTCTACAGCGCCGTGGTCGTGCGCACCGCCAAGGGCATCCGCCGCGGCGACGGCTCCCTCGTCAAGTTCGACGGCAACGCAGCCGTGCTGCTCAACGCCAAGCTCGAACCCATCGGCACCCGCATCTTCGGACCCGTGACGCGTGAACTGCGTACCGAGAAGTTCATGAAGATCGTGTCGCTGGCTCCCGAAGTTCTCTGAAGGACGCGCCACCATGGTCAACAAGATTCGCAAGGGCGACGAGGTCATCGTCATCGCCGGCCGTGACAAGGGCAAGCGCGGCAAGGTCGCGCTGCGCAAGGACGAAACGCACCTGATCGTCGAGGGCGTCAACCTCGTCAAGAAGCACGTCAAGCCGAACCCCCTGAAGGGCACCACCGGCGGCATCGTCGAGAAGTCGGCCGCCATTCACCAGTCCAACGTGGCTATTGTCAATGCCGCCACGGGCAAGGCCGACCGCGTCGCCATCAAGCTGCTGGCCGACGGCAAGCGCGTTCGCGTCTTCAAGTCCAGCGGCGAAGAAATCAAGGCTGCCTGAGGGGTAAAGACATGGCACGACTCCAACAACACTACCGCGAAAAGATCGCCAAGGATCTGATCGAGAAGTTTGGCTACACCTCGCCGATGCAGGTCCCGCGCATCACCAAGATCACGCTCAACATGGGCGTGGGCGAAGCCGTGGCCGACAAGAAGGTCCTGGACAACGCCGTGGGCGACCTGACCAAGATCGCCGGCCAGAAGCCCGTCGTCACCAAGGCCAAGAAGGCCATCGCAGGCTTCAAGATCCGCGAAGGCCAGCCGATCGGCGCGGTCGTCACGCTGCGCGGCGTCACGATGTACGAATTCCTCGACCGTTTCATCACCGTGGCCCTGCCGCGCGTGCGTGACTTCCGCGGCATCTCCGGCCGTGCGTTCGACGGCCGCGGCAACTACAACATCGGCGTCAAGGAACAGATCATCTTCCCGGAAATCGAGTACGAGAAGGTCGATGCCCTGCGCGGCCTGAACATCAGCATCACCACGACGGCCAAGACCGACGAGGAGGCCAAGGCGCTTCTCGCGGGCTTCCGTTTCCCGTTCAAGAACTAAAGGGTTATCGTGGCTAAAGTAGCTTTGATCCAGCGCGAACTCAAGCGCGAAAAACTGGCAGCCAAGTACGCGACGAAGCATGCCGAACTGAAGGCGGCTTCCAACAATGCCAAGCTCAGCGACGAAGAGCGCGCGGCGGCCCGCCTGGCCCTGCAGAAGCTCCCGCGCAACGCCAACCCGACGCGCCAGCGCAACCGCTGCGAGATCACTGGCCGCCCACGTGGCACCTTCCGTCAGTTCGGCCTGGCCCGTGCCAAGATCCGTGAACTGGCTTTCGCCGGCGACATCCCCGGCGTGACCAAGGCCAGCTGGTAAGCAGGGCAGGAGATTCGACATGAGCATGAGTGATCCCATCGCCGACCTGCTGACCCGCCTCCGCAATGCCCAGCTGGTGTCCAAGCCCACCGTGGCCATCCCTTCGTCGAAGGTGAAAGTCGCCATCGTGCAAGTGCTGAAGGACGAGGGCTACATCGAGGACTTCCAGGTGAAGACCGAGGGCGGCAAGAGCGAACTCGAAATCACCCTGAAGTACTACGCCGGCCGTCCGGTCATCGAACGCATCGAGCGCGTCAGCCGTCCCGGCCTGCGCGTGTACAAGGGTCGCGACGCCATCCCCCAGGTCCAGAACGGCCTGGGCGTGGCCATCGTCAGCACTCCGCAGGGTGTGGTGACCGATCGCAAGGCGCGCGCTGCCGGCATCGGTGGCGAAATCCTGGCCTACGTGGCCTAACCGCGGCATCGAGGAGAGAAACTGAAATGTCCCGCGTAGGAAAACTGCCCGTGGCCATCCCGCAAGGCGTGGATGTGACCCTGAACAGCGACACGATCAGCGTCAAGGGCGCTGGCGGCACGCTGTCGCTCGACCTGAACCCCCTGGTCAAGGTCGCCAACAACGCAGGCAAGCTGACGTTCACCCCGGTGGACGAGTCGCGCGAAGCCAACGCCCTGTCCGGCACCGTCCGCCAACTGGTGAACAACCTGGTTGTCGGCGTGACCAAGGGCTTCGAGAAGAAGCTGACGCTCGTCGGCGTGGGCTACAAGGCCCAGGCCCAGGGCCAGAAGCTCAACGTCGCGGCCGGCTACTCGCACCCCGTGATCGTCGACTTCCCCGTCGGCATCACCGTGGCGACGCCGACCCCGACCGAAATCGTGATCAAGGGCGCCGGCCGCCAGCGCGTCGGCCAGATCGCCGCCGAAGTGCGCGCGATCCGTCCTCCCGAGCCCTACAAGGGCAAGGGCATCCGCTATGCGGATGAGAAGATCACGATCAAAGAGACCAAGAAGAAGTAAGGAGCTGCAGCATGTCTTTGACCAAGAAAGAGCAGCGTCTGCGTCGCGCCCGCCAGACCCGTGTCCGCATCGCCCAGCAAGGCGTGGCCCGTCTGACGGTGAACCGCACCAACCTCCACATCTACGCCAGCGTGATCTCCGGCGACGGCGGCAAGGTGATCGCCTCCGCCTCGACCGCGGAAGCCGATGTGCGCAAGTCGCTCGGCGGCTCCGGCAAGGGTGGCAACACCGCCGCGGCCTCCATCATCGGCAAGCGCATCGCCGAGAAGGCCAAGGCTGCCGGCGTCGAGAAGGTGGCTTTCGACCGCTCGGGCTTCGCCTTCCACGGCCGCGTCAAGGCCCTGGCCGAAGCTGCCCGCGAAGCGGGCCTGCAGTTCTAAGCGGATCGGATCTACAAATGGCTAAATTTCAACCCAAAGTGCAAACCGAAGGTCAGGACGACGGTCTGCGCGAGAAGATGATCGCGGTCAACCGCGTGACCAAGGTCGTCAAGGGCGGCCGCATCCTCGGCTTCGCGGCACTGACCGTGGTCGGCGATGACGACGGTCGCGTCGGCTTCGGCAAGGGCAAGTCCAAGGAAGTGCCGGCTGCCGTGCAGAAGGCCATGGAAGAAGCGCGCCGCAACCTGAAGAAGGTTTCGCTCAGGAACGGCACGCTGCACCACCAGGTCTTCGGCCACCATGGCGCAGCCCGCGTGTTCCTGGCTCCGGCTCCGAAGGGTACCGGCATCATCGCCGGCGGCCCGATGCGCGCCGTCCTCGAAGTGCTGGGCGTGACCGACATCGTGGCCAAGAGCCACGGTTCGTCCAACCCCTACAACATGGTCCGTGCCACGTTCGACGCCCTCATCCATTCGACCACGCCGGCCGAAGTGGCGGCCAAGCGCGGCAAGTCGGTCGAAGACATCTTCACCGCCTGAACGGGAGTTTCGACATGACGACCCCCCAAACCGTGAAGGTCCAATTGGTGCGCAGCCCCATTGGCACCAAGCAATCGCACCGCGACACCGTCCGAGGCCTGGGCCTGCGCAAGCTCAACAGCGTGAGCGAGCTCAAGGACAGCCCCGAAGTGCGCGGCATGATCAACAAGATCAGCTATCTGGTCAAAGTGCTCTAAGAGGCGAGGACATGCCACTCAATACCATCAAGCCGGCAGCCGGCGCCAAGCACGCCAAGCGTCGCGTCGGCCGCGGCATCGGTTCGGGCCTCGGCAAGACCGCAGGCCGCGGCCACAAGGGACAGAAGTCCCGCGCGGGCGGCTACCACAAGGTCGGCTTCGAAGGCGGCCAGATGCCCCTGCAGCGCCGTCTGCCCAAGCGCGGCTTCAAGTCGCAGTCGCTGAAGTTCAACGCCGAAGTCACGCTGGCGTCGCTCGAACAGCTCGGCCTGGCCGAGGTGGACGTGCTTGCGCTGAAGCAGGCCGGTCTCGTGGGCCAGCTCGCCAAGGTCGTGAAGGTCGTCAAGAGCGGCGCGATCAGCAAGGCGGTCAAGCTCAACGGCATCGGTGCCACGGCAGGCGCGAAGGCGGCGATCGAAGCCGCCGGCGGCAGCCTGGCCTGATGACCCGCGGCAGCATGCGGAAGGACGACCGCCGTGGCCACTAGCGCAGCCCAGATCGCGAAGACCGGCAAGTTCGGCGACCTGCGTCGCCGGCTGGTCTTTCTGCTGCTCGCGCTGGTGGTGTACCGCATCGGCGCCCACATCCCTGTGCCGGGCATCGACCCGACGCAGCTCCAGCAGCTGTTCAACAGCCAGCAGGGCGGCATCCTGAACCTGTTCAACATGTTCTCGGGCGGGGCGCTGTCGCGCTTCACGGTCTTCGCGCTGGGGATCATGCCGTACATCTCGGCATCGATCATCATGCAGCTGCTGACCTATGTCCTTCCGACGTTCGAACAGCTGAAGAAGGAAGGCGAGGCCGGCCGGCGCAAGATCACACAGTACACCCGCTACGGCACGCTCGGCCTCGCGCTGTTCCAGTCGTTCGGCATCGCGGTGGCGCTCGAAAGCTCGGCCGGCCTCGTGCTGAGCCCGGGCTTCGGCTTCCGCCTCACGGCGGTCGTGAGCCTCACGGCCGGCACCATGTTCCTGATGTGGCTCGGCGAGCAGATCACCGAGCGCGGCCTGGGCAACGGCATCTCGATCCTGATCTTCGGCGGCATCGCCGCGGGTCTGCCCGGATCGATCGGCGGCCTGCTCGAACTCGTGCGCACCGGCGCCATGAGCATCCTCGCGGCGATCCTGATCGTCGCCATCGTGGCGCTCGTGACCTGGTTCGTGGTGTTCGTGGAGCGCGGCCAGCGCAAGATCCTCGTGAACTATGCGCGCCGCCAGGTCGGCAACAAGGTCTACGGCGGCCAGTCGTCGCATCTGCCGCTCAAGCTGAACATGGCCGGCGTGATCCCGCCGATCTTCGCCTCGTCGATCATCCTGCTGCCCGCGACCGTGGTGAACTGGTTCTCCACCGGCGACTCGGTGCGCTGGCTCAAGGACATCGCCGGCGCGCTGACGCCGGGCCAGCCGATCTACGTGCTGCTGTACGCCACGGCGATCGTCTTCTTCTGCTTCTTCTACACGGCGCTCGTGTTCAACAGCAGGGAGACGGCCGACAACCTGAAGAAGAGCGGCGCCTTCATCCCCGGGATCCGTCCCGGCGACCAGACGGCGCGCTACATCGACCGGATCCTGGTGCGGCTGACGCTGGCCGGTGCGGTCTATATCACCTTCGTGTGCCTGCTGCCCGAGTTCCTGATCCTCAAGTACAACGTGCCGTTCTATTTCGGCGGCACGTCCTTGCTGATCATCGTGGTCGTGACGATGGACTTCATGGCACAGGTGCAGAACTACCTGATGTCGCAGCAGTACGAATCGCTGCTGAAGAAGGCCAACTTCAAGACGACGCTGGGTGGTTGAGTCTGGTTTTTTGGGTTCCGGACGAGCCGGAATGAATCTGAGTTCTAGGAGAAAGCAATGAGAGTTTCGGCTTCGGTCAAGAAAATCTGCCGCAACTGCAAGATCATCCGCCGCAAGGGTGTGGTGCGCGTGATCTGTACCGACCCGCGCCACAAGCAGCGCCAGGGTTGAGAAGAGTTTTAGAGGACGCACATGGCACGTATTGCTGGCATCAACATTCCTCCGCACAAGCACGCGGAGATCGGCCTGACCTCCATCTTCGGTATCGGCCGCACCCGCGCGCGCAAGATCCTGGAAGCTTCCGGCATCGACTACGCCAAGAAGGTCAAGGACCTGACGGACGCCGACCTCGAGAAGATCCGCGACCAGATCGCCCAGTTCACGATCGAAGGCGATCTGCGCCGCGAGACGACGATGAACATCAAGCGGCTGATCGACATCGGCAGCTACCGCGGCTTCCGCCACCGCCGCGGCCTGCCGCTGCGCGGTCAGCGCACGCGCACCAACGCCCGCACCCGCAAGGGCCCGCGCAAGGGTGCAGCGGCCCTGAAGAAGTAAACAAGGATCACCATGGCCAAGTCTCCCGCCAACAACGCAGCGCAGCGCGTGCGCAAGAAGGTCCGCAAGAACGTCTCCGACGGCATTGCGCACGTGCACGCCTCGTTCAACAACACCATCATCACGATCACCGACCGCCAGGGAAACGCCCTGTCGTGGGCTTCGTCGGGTGGTCAGGGCTTTAAGGGTTCGCGCAAGTCGACCCCGTTCGCCGCCCAGGTCGCATCGGAAGTCGCCGGCCGTGCCGCGATCGAGCAGGGCATCAAGAACCTCGACGTCGAGATCAAGGGCCCCGGCCCGGGTCGCGAGTCGTCGGTGCGAGCGCTCGGCGCGCTCGGCATCCGCATCACGTCGATCTCCGATGTGACGCCGGTCCCGCACAACGGCTGTCGCCCGCAGAAGCGCCGCCGCGTCTGAGCCTTTTGGGCCAGTCGCCTGCCTGCGATGTATAATCGCGGGCTTTTTCTCGTAGTTTCGACTTTCTGAAGCCCACTGCCGGCCGTCCCCGGGCGACCGGCTCCCATGCAGCACACCTGCCGGCCGCATGGCAGCTGAACAAGACACAAGGACATTCAAGTGGCACGCTACCTCGGCCCCAAGGCCAAACTCTCCCGCCGCGAAGGCACCGACCTCTTTCTGAAGAGCGCACGCCGCTCGATCGCCGACAAGGCGAAGTTCGACTCCAAGCCGGGTCAGCACGGCCGCACCTCCGGCTCGCGCACGTCCGACTACGGTCTGCAGCTGCGCGAGAAGCAGAAGGTCAAGCGCACCTACGGCGTGCTGGAGCGCCAGTTCCGCCGCTACTTCGAGCAGGCCGACGCGCGCAAGGGCAACACCGGCGCCAACCTGCTGTCGCTGCTCGAGTCGCGCCTGGACAATGTCGTCTACCGCCTGGGCTTCGGCTCGACCCGCGCCGAGGCGCGCCAGCTGGTGTCGCACAAGGCGATCACGGTCAACGGCCAGTCGGTCAACGTGGCTTCCTACCTGGTCAAGCCGGGCGATGTGGTCGCCGTGCGCGAGAAGTCCAAGAAGCAGGCCCGCATCGTCGAATCCCTGCAACTGGCCCAGCAAGTCGGCATCCCCGGCTGGGTCGAAGTGAACGTCGAGAAGGTCGAAGGCATCTTCAAGAAAGCGCCGGACCGCGACGAGTTCGGTTCGGACATCAACGAATCGCTGATCGTCGAACTGTACTCGCGTTGATCGGTACGGGCCGGTGCTGCTCCCATCCGCGCCGGCCGCCTCCCACGATTCAAACGTTCCCGACCGCGAGGCATCGCGGTGCGGGTGCTTCACCAGCCTTACCGGTGTAACGAGCCGGGGGTATTGAGAGGAAGTTCTGCATGCAAACCAATTTGCTGAAGCCCAAGACGATCAACGTTGAGCAGATCGGCCCGAACCGTGCCAAGGTCACGCTCGAGCCGTTCGAGCGTGGCTACGGCCATACGCTCGGCAATGCCATCCGGCGCGTGCTGCTGTCGTCGCTCGTGGGCTACGCAGCGACCGAAGTGACGATCGCCGGCGTGCTCCACGAGTACTCGTCGATCGACGGCGTCCAGGAGGACGTGGTCAACATCCTGCTGAACCTCAAGGGCGTGGTGTTCAAGCTCCACAACCGCGACGAGGTGACGCTGGCCCTGCGCAAGGAAGGCGAGGGTCCGGTCACGGCGCGCGACATCCAGACGCCGCACGACGTCGAGATCATCAACCCGGACCATGTCATCGCCACGCTGTCGCAGGGCGGCAAGCTCGATGTGCAGATCAAGGTGGAGAAGGGCCGCGGCTACGTGCCCGGCAACCTGCGCCGCTATGCCGACGAGCCGACCAAGTCGATCGGCCGCATCGTGCTCGACGCGTCGTTCTCGCCGATCAAGCGCGTGAGCTACACGGTCGAGAGCGCCCGCGTGGAGCAGCGCACCGACCTCGACAAGCTCGTGGTCGAGATCGAGACCAACGGCGCCATCTCGGCCGAAGACGCGGTGCGCGCCTCGGCCAAGATCCTGGTGGAACAGCTCGCGGTGTTCGCGCAGCTCGAAGGCGGCGAACTGGCCGCGTTCGATGCACCGGCGCCGCGCGGCAAGGCCGCGTTCGATCCGATCCTGCTGCGTCCGGTCGACGAGCTCGAACTCACGGTGCGCTCGGCCAACTGTCTGAAGGCCGAGAACATCTACTACATCGGCGACCTGATCCAGCGCACCGAGAACGAACTGCTCAAGACGCCGAACCTCGGCCGCAAGTCGCTCAACGAGATCAAGGAAGTGCTGGCTTCGCGCGGGCTCACGCTCGGCATGAAGCTCGAAGCCTGGCCGCCGGCTGGCCTCGAAAAGCGCTAAGAGAGTATCCCTTCGCAGCGCTTGCCAGCCAAGCGCTGCCGGGACGTACCCCAGGCAGTACCTGATCCGGCTGCCTGTTATTCATAACGACACGAAAGGTCATTCGTCATGCGTCACGGAAACGGACTCCGCAAACTCAACCGCACCAGCTCGCATCGCCAAGCGCTGTTCCGCAACCTCACGAACTCGCTGATCGAGCACGAAGTCATCAAGACGACCGTGCCGAAGGCCAAGGAACTGCGCCGCATCGTCGAGCCGCTGATCACGCTGGCGAAGGTTGACACGGTGGCCAACCGCCGCCTTGCGTTCAACCGCCTGCGCGACCGCGACAGTGTCACCAAGCTGTTCAACGTGCTCGGCCCGCTGTCGAAGAACCGCCCGGGCGGCTACACCCGCATCCTGAAGGCAGGCTTCCGCGTGGGTGACAACGCCCCGGTCGCGATCGTCGAGCTGGTGGACCGTCCGGAAGTCGCCGAAGAAAATACCGAATCTTCGACTGAAGCCTGAAATTGAGGTTATAACTGCGGTGTTGACGCGCGGTGGAGCAGCCTGGTAGCTCGTTGGGCTCATAACCCAAAGGTCGCAAGTTCAAATCTTGCCCGCGCAACCAAAAATAGAGAGGAACCCGCCGGAGCGCTGCTCTGGCGGGTTTTTTCGTTGGCACCCTGGCTGTCCTTTCCGCAGCCGGCAGTGCCGGTGGCATCCATGAACCGGGTCTGCCGCGCTGCGCACAGCGGCTGACCTTCCGCCCTCACGCCACGACGAGAGCAACCGCCATGCTGTCCACCCTGGTCTACCGAAGCCGCCTGCGCGGCGAAATCACGACCGAGCAGCTGGCTGCGCTGGACCGGCAGGCCCGGGCCGACAACGAGGCGCGGGGAATCACCGGTATCCTGCTGTTCGACGGCAGCCATTGCTTCCAGCTGCTGGAGGGGCCGGAAGCTATGGTGCAGGAGGTGTACCGCCGGGTCTGCGCCGACCTGCGCCACCACCACGTGGTCAAGCTGCTCGACGACTATGCGCCGGGCCGCAAGTTCGGCCAGTGGGGCATGAAGCTGTTCGACGTGCGTGCCCAGCCGCCGGAGCAGGCCGACGCGCTGGTGCGGCGGCTGGTGCAGGACACCGCTCTGCCGGCCGCCGACCGCGCGTTCAAGCTCATCCGCGCTTTCGCTTCCGGGCGGTGGAGGGACCATGCGGTCGCCGTGCCGGACGCGGCGTCGTGGACCTTCGAGCGGCGTCCGACGCCATTCCGTGATGCCGGTCCGCAGGTCTACTCTTCGACGGCCTGCCAGTTTGCGCTGCAGCCGATCGTCGACGCGTCCACGGGTCAGGTCTCTTCGCTCGAAGCGCTGATCCGCAGCGCCAGCGGCGGCCCGCCGCAGGAATGCTTCGACCGCATTCCGCGCGACCAGCTCCATCGGTTCGATCTGGAATCCAAGCGGCAGGCGTTCGAACTCGCGGCGGCCGTGGGCATCGGCGCGTGCAGGCTGTCGATCAACCTGCTGCCGGCGTCGCTGGTGGACATGCCGCACGCGGTCGATCATCTGGTGGAGCAGATCCGCGCGCTCGGCCTGGCGCCACAGCAGGTCATCGTGGAGATCACCGAGGAAGAGGCCCTCTCGCATTTCGGCGCGTTCCAGGCGGCGATCAAGCGCCTGCGCGCCGCGGGCATCGGGCTGGCCATCGACGACTTCGGCGCCGGCTTCGCCGGGCTGTCGCTGCTGTCGAAGTTCCAGCCCGAGAAGCTCAAGATCGATCGGATGATCGTCACCGGCATCCATGCCGACGGGCCGCGGCAGGCGATCGTCAAGGCGGTCGTCGAATGCTGCCGCTCGCTGGGCATCACCACGGTGGCCGAGGGCGTGGAGACGTTCGACGAATGGTGCTGGCTGCGGGCCGCCGGCGTGGACCTGTTCCAGGGCTTCCTGGTCGCGAAGCCGCGTCTCAACGGCGTGGCCGACGTGGTCTGGCCGGTGCCGCGCCGCGGCGCGGCGGCGACGGCAGCGCTGACGCCCTGAAGGCAGTGGGTATGTCCTTGAAACGTACGAATTGCAACGACTTGTGGGCTATAGGGCCGGGGGTATATGGAGATGTCCCTTCTCCACCTCGACCAGGCAGTCATAGAAGGTCGGCGCGCGGCCCAGGTCGGTGAGCGCCTGGCTGGTCAGTTCGTTCACGTTGGTGCCATCGGCGCCGAACTTGCGCCACCAGATGCCCAGCCCATGCACGACGCCGGGGCGCGCCCGGTCGCTCACCCGGGCGCGGCAGCGGTGGCTGCCCCGGTCGTTGAAGACGCGCACCCAGTCGCCGTCGGCGATGCCGCGCGCACCCGCGTCGCCGGCGTGGATCTCCAGCAGCGGCTCGCGCTCGGCCGCGCGCAGGCTGCCGACATTGGCGAAGGTGGAGTTGAGAAAGCTGCGCGCCGGCGGCGAGATCATCGCGAGCGGGTGGCGGGCCGAACTGCCCGCCGGTTCGTGGTTCGGCAGATGGTCGGGCAGGCCGTCCAGGCCCTGCGCCGCGAGCCGCGCGCTGTAGAACTCGCAGCGGCCCGAAGGCGTGGGAAAGTGCCCCTCGGCGAACGGCGCGTCGGGCACGGGCAGCGTGGCGAAGCCGTGGTCGAGCAGGCGCTGGAAGTCCACCGCGTCGTGGCCGAAGGCCTGGCGGCACAGCGTGTAGTCGTCGTCGAGGAAACACGGGTCGTCGAAGCCGAGCCGCTGCGCGAGCGCGCGGAAGATGGCCGCATTGCTGCGCGCCTCGCCGCGCGGCGCGATCGCAGGGCGGTTGAGCAGCACGTCGGTGTGGCCGTAGGAGCCGTGCACGTCCCAGTGTTCGAGCTGCGTGGTGGCCGGCAGCACGTAGTCCGCATAGTCGGCCGTGTCGGTCTGGAAGTGCTCGATGACGACGGTGAACAGGTCCTCGCGCGCCAGGCCGCGGGCGACCTTGGTCGATTCGGGTGCGACTGCGAGCGGGTTGCTGTTGTAGACGACGAGCGCCTCGATGCGCGGGCCGTACGCGGGCGAGGAGTCGTGCAGCAGGTCGTCGCCGATGGTGCTCATGTTGATGGTGCGCGGCCGGCGCGGGCCCAGCAGGTCGGGCCGCTGCAGCGCGGCGCGGCAGGCCGGCACGGCACCCGAGGTGCTCAGCAGCAGGCCGCCGGCGCGGTGGCGCCAGGCGCCGGTGAGCGCGGGCAGGCAGGCGATGGCGCGCACCGCGTTGCCGCCGCCGCGGGTGCGCTGCATGCCGTAGTTGAGCCGGATCGCGGCGGGCTGGAGCGTGCCCCAGTCGCGCGCCAGCGCGCGGATCTGCGCCGCGTCGAGGCCGCAGACAGCCGCGGCGCGCTCGGGCGTCCACTGCAATGCGCGCTCGCGCAGCGCCTCCCAGCCGAGCGTGTGGCGGGCGATGTAGTCGTGGTCGAGCCAGTCGTGCACGATGAGCTCGTGCATCAGCGCCAGGGCCAGCGCGGCATCGGTGCCGGGCAGCAGGGCGATGTGCTCGTGGCACTTCTCGGCCGTCTCGCTGCGGCGCGGATCGATGCAGACGAGCCTGGCGCCGCGGCGCTTGGCCTCCTGTGCATGGCGCCAGAAGTGCAGGCTGCTGGTGATCGCGTTGCTGCCCCAGATGAGGATCAGCTTCGATTCGGCGAAGAACTCGACCTTCATGCCGATCTTGCCGCCGAGCGTCTGCACCAGGGCCTCGCCGCCGGCCGAGGCGCAGATGGTGCGGTCGAGCAGCGATGCGCCCAGCTTGTGGAAGAAGCGCCGGTCCATGCTCTCGGCCTGCACGAGGCCCATCGTGCCGGCGTAGCTGTAGGGCAGGATGGCTTCGGGGTCGCGCAGCGCGATGGCGGCCAGCCGCGCGGCGATGTCGTCCAGCGCTTCGTCCCAGCCGACCGGCTCGAACCGGCCGAAGCCCTTGGGGCCGGTGCGGCGCAGCGGCTGCAGCAGCCGGTCGGGATGGTAGGTGCGTTCGGTGTAGCGCGAGACTTTGGTGCACAGCACGCCGCTGGTGTGCGGATGGTCGGGGTTGCCCTGCACCTTGACCGCGACGCCGGCCTGCACGGTGGTGAGGAGCGCGCAGGTGTCGGGGCAGTCGTGCGGGCAGGCGCCGCGCACGATGGCGTCGGCAGCCGGAGGGTCGAAGGGCGCGGTCATGGCAGGAGCTGCGGCGATGGGGCGGCGGGGGCGCGTGATTTCACCACGGATCAGCCGCGCAGCGCCTGCGTGAGGGCATGAATCGCCAGCCCCGCGAGCCCGCCCACCAGCGTGCTGTTGACGCGGATGAACTGCAGGTCGCGGCCGATGTGGCGCTCCAGTTCATCCACCAGTTCGTCGGTGTCCCACTGCGCCACGCGGTCGGCCACGTAGCCGCGGATGTCCTCGCGCCAGCGGTCGATCAGCCGCGGCGCGGCGGTGCGCAGCTGCTCGTCGATCCAGCCGCGCATGGCGGCGTCGTCGGCCAGCCGCTGGCCCAGGCCGGCGCCGAGCGCGGCGATGCGCCGGGCGATGGCCGAGTCGGGCCGCGCCAGGTCGGCATGCAGCCAGCCCAGCAGTTCGTCCCACAGGCCGTGCAGGTAGCCGGCGAGCGCCGGCTGCGCGAGCCAGGCGTCGCGCAGCGCCTGGGCGCGCTCGCGCAGTGCCGGGTCGTCGCGCAGCCGCGTGGCGAAGTCGTGCAGCGCCTGGTCGAAGCGCTGGCGCAGCGGGTGCCGGGCATCGGCCGCGGTCTCCCCCAGCGTGCGGGCCAGCGCCGCGACCACCTTGCGCGTGGCCGCGCGTGCGGCGACCTGGTCGAGCGCGACGTAGCGCAGCGCGCGGATCTCGCGGGCGATCGCCTCGGTGATGCGGGCCTGCACGTCGTCGCCCTGCAGCAGCCGGCCGAGCTGGTCGAGCACGTCGTCGAGCAGCGCCTGGTGCCGGCCGTCGGCGGTCAGCGCCTCCAGCAGCTGGCCGGCCGCGGCGCCCAGGTCGATGCGCGACAGCGCCGCGCCGGCGCTGCGGCCGAGGAAGTCGCGCACCCGCGCGTCGTCGAAGGCACCGAGCGCATGGCGCGCCGCAGCGACGGCATGGCCGGCCAGGCGCTCGGCGTTCGCGGGCGTGCGCAGCCAGTCGGCCACGCGCCGGCCAACGCTCCACTGCGCCAGCTTCGCCAGCAGCAGCGGCGTACGCAGGAAGTGGTCGCAGAGGAAGTCGGCCAGGTTCGCGCCCAGCCGCGCCTTGTTGCGCGCGATGATGGCCGTGTGCGGTATCGGCAGGCCCATCGGATGGCGGAACAGCGCGACCACGGCGAACCAGTCGGCCAGCGCGCCGACCATGGCGGCTTCGGCGAATGCGGCGGCGTAGCCCCAGGCCGGGTGGTGCGGCTCCAGCGCGGCGGCCGTGGCATAGAGCAGCGCCGCGGCCGCCAGCAGCGCCAGGGCGATGCGCTTCATGGCGAGGGCGGTCGGTTGGCAGGCATGCGCGCATTCTCCCGGATACCCGGCGGGCCGGCGACGGGCTAGACTGCGGCCCTGCGAGGACGCATCCCATGAAAGTCATCGATTCCATCGTCGGCCAGGCGGACGCCATCGCCGCACTGCGCCGCGACATCCACGCCCATCCCGAACTCTGCTTCGAAGAGATCCGCACCGCCGACCTGGTGGCGTCCAAGCTCACCGAATGGGGCATACCGGTCCACCGGGGCCTGGGCCGCACCGGCGTGGTCGGCATCGTTCAGAACGGCACCAGCAAGAGGGCCATCGGCCTGCGCGCCGACATGGACGCCCTGCCGATGCAGGAGACCAACACTTTCGCCCACGCCAGCCGGCACGCCGGGCGCATGCATGCCTGCGGCCACGACGGGCACACGGCCATGCTGCTGGCCGCGGCCCAGCACCTGGCCGCGAACCGCAACTTCGACGGCACGGTCTACCTGATCTTCCAGCCGGCCGAGGAGGGCGGCGGCGGTGCGCGCGAGATGATCGCCGACGGGCTGTTCGAGCAGTTCCCGATGGATGCGGTGTTCGGCCTGCACAACTGGCCGGGACCGGAGGCCGGCCGCTTCGCCGTCGCCCCGGGGCCGGTCATGGCGTCGAGCAACGAATTCAGGATCACCATCCGCGGCAAGGGCGGCCATGCGGCCATGCCGCACCTGGGCGTGGATCCGGTGCCGATCGCCTGCCAGATCGTGCAGGGCCTGCAGACCATCGTGAGCCGCAACAAGAAGCCGCTGGACACGGGCGTCATCTCGGTCACCATGATCCACGCGGGCGAGGCGACCAACGTCATCCCCGATCGCTGCGTGCTCGAAGGCACGGTGCGCACCTTCACGCTGGAAGTGCTCGACCTGATCGAGGAGCGCATGCGACAGATCGCCGGGCAGATCGCCGGCGCCTTCGATGCGCAGGCCGAGTTCGTCTTCGAGCGCAACTATCCGCCCACGATCAACACGGCGGCCGAGGCCGACTTTGCCCGCCGCGTGATGGAGGGCATCGTCGGGCCGCAGCGCGTGGACGTGCAGGAGCCGTCGATGGCTGCGGAGGACTTCTCCTTCATGCTCCAGTCCCGGCCCGGCGCCTACTGTTTCCTCTTCAACGGCGACGGCAGCCACCGCGACGCGGGGCATGGCGGCGGCCCCTGCACGCTGCACAACCCGAGCTACGACTTCAACGACGACCTGATCCCGCTGGGCGCGACCTACTGGGTGCGGCTGGCCGAGGAGTGGTTCAAGCAACCCGCCAAGGCGGGGGAGTAATGCCCGGCAGCGCGCGACTGGTGCGCGCTGGGGCCCCATGAGCTGGAGAGTATCCTGAATGTCCGCTGACCTGAACGCCGCTTTCGACGATGCCGTCGCCCGCTCCAAGAACCTGCCGGCCCGCCCGGACAACCCGACGCTGCTGAAGATCTACGCGCTCTACAAGCAGGCCACGCAGGGCGACGTCGACGGCGCGCGCCCGGGCTTCAGCGACGTGGTCGGCCGCGCCAAGTGGGATGCCTGGAACAGGCTCAAGGGCACGCACAGCGACGCGGCGCGGCAGCAGTACATCGACCTGATCGCTGCCCTCGAAGGCTAGCGCGCCGTCAGCGCCTCCAGCCGGTGGTGGCGCTCGCCGCGCGGCAGTTCCGCCAGCGCCTTCACCGCTGCGTAGAAGCGCGGCCAGTCGCGGCCCTACTGGTCGAACAGCGCCTCGAAGGCCGGCACCAGCACGTCGTAGGCGGCCTGCGCGCCGAAGCTCGCGTTGTTGGCACCGGCGATCCACTCGTCATACGCCGCGAGCGCGGCCGGCGGCATGTCGGCCGCCCACTGGGCGCGCAGCTCCGCATAGCGCGCGCGGAACCGGGCGTAGACCGCCTCCTTGGCCTGCCGCAGTTCGGGCGTGGCGTCGGCGGGTGCATCGGCATACACCGCCTCCAGCGCCAGGCGCGTAGCGCGCACCAGCGCGCGGAACACGGCGCGGCGCTGCTGCGAGCGGGCGAAGGCCTCGCGCACCTGCGGCGTGGCCTGCTCGGCCAGCCAGAGCGCGCTGCCCAGCCGCTCGACTGCCGTGGCGAAGGATTCGTTGAACTCGGTGTCGCCCTCGGCATAGACGACCTGGTGCGCCAGTTCGTGGAACATCAGCCGCACGAAGTCGCCCTCGGGGTAGCCGATGAAGGTGTTGAGCAGCGGATCGCCGCCGGCCCAGTTCATCCAGCCCAGCGTGGAATAGGCGGGCACGCCGTAGACGGCCGTCTCCAGCCCATCGCTGCGCGCCAGCCGCGCGGCCTCCGCGCGGGCATCGGCCTCGTCGAAATAGCCGCGGTAGCCCACGCAGCCGGCCACCGGAAAGCACCAGGTGTGCAGCGTGAGCGAATAGGGCGGCGCGGCCACCACGTTCCAGACCGCGGCACGGCGGTGCAGCTCGGCATAGCGGCGGTAGCTGGGGTTGTCGGGCAGGTGCAGCCGCAGGACGGCGAAGCGGCGGGCGCGCTACGCCAGTTCGAGCCGCTGCCGCAGGGCCGCGGGGGTGGCCGGCTCGGCCAGCCAGTCGTCGATGGGCCGGGCGGCGCTCATCAGCGCCAGGTGGCCGCGCACGGACCCGAGATAGTAGCGGGTATCGGCGCAGCCCGTGAGGACGAGGGCCGCCAGGACCAGCGGCAGCGGGTTAAAGCAACAGGTGATACGCACGTTTGCCTGTGAGCGTGTAAGGTTCCGGGTGCGACGCGGGACCGGCCTGCCGGCCGGCCCACGCCGCGGACTTGTCTGATCCGGGGATGACAACCATGTCGATTGTTCAGGAACGCATCGCACAGCGCCTGCAGACCTTGCCGGTGCCCGTGACACTTCAACTGCCTTCGGGCGAACGCGTGGGGGCCGCCGACGCCGCCGTCGCGCTCATCATCCGCGATGCCAAGGCGCTGGCGGAACTGGCGGCCGGCCAGATCGGCGCGCTTGGCGAATCCATCGTCGAGGGGCGGGTGCGCTTCGAGGGCGCGGTCCGCGACCTCATGGCCGCCGCCGCGGCGCTGCTGCCGGGCAGCCCGATCCAGCAGGGCGAGCTCGGCTGGTGGACGCGCACGCTGCGCCGCGCCAAGTCGCTGGCCGCGCACACCCGGGAGCGCGACGCCCGGCAGATCCAGTTCCACTACGACGTGTCCGATGCGTTCTACGCATTGTGGCTGGATCCGCGCCGCGTGTACTCCTGCGCCTATTACCGCGAATCGGACTTCACGCTGGCCCAGGCGCAGGAGGCCAAGCTCGACCACATCTGCCGCAAGCTCCGGCTCCAGCCGGGCGAGCGCTTCCTCGACATCGGCTCGGGCTGGGGCGGACTGCTGCTGTGGGCGGCCGAGCACTACGGCGTGGACGCCACCGGCATCACGCTGTCGAAGAACCAGCATGCGCACGTGCAGCGGCTCATCGAGGAAAAGGGCCTGGCAGGCCGGGTGCGGGTCGACCTGCGCGACTACCGCGACCTGCAGCCCGCCGAGCCGTTCGACAAGGTGGCCTCGGTCGGCATGTTCGAACATGTGGGCCGCGCCCACATGGTCGACTACTTCTCCATCGTGCGCCGCCTGGTGCGCCCGGGCGGCCTGGTCATGAACCACGGCATCACCTCGGGCGGGCTGGCGAACAGCCAGCTCGGCGCTGGCATGGGCGACTTCATCGAGAAGTACATCTTCCCCGGCGGCGAACTGCTGCACGTGAGCACTGTGCTGCACGACCTGAGCCAGGCCGGGCTGGAACTGGCCGACGCCGAGAACCTGCGGCCGCACTATGCGCGCACGCTCTGGGCCTGGTCCGATGCACTGGAGTCGCAGCTCGACGCGGCCCGCGAGATCCTCGCGCGCGACGGCGGCCCGGACCGCGCGGAGCGCGTGCTGCAGGCCTACCGGCTCTACCTTGCGGGCTGCGCGATGAGCTTCGAACGCGGCTGGATCTCGCTGCACCAACTGCTGGCAACGCGACCGGACGGCGACCTGGAGACGGGCGAGATCCGGGGCGCACAATCGGTCTACCCCTTCAACCGCGAGTACATCTACGCGCCCGGACCCTCCACGGCGCAGTAGCCGTGCCGCCAGCAGCCATGCTCTACAAGTTCAAGTCCCCGGCTGCGGCCGACGTCATCATGCTGGAGGCAGACGGCCGGCGCATCCTGGAGCTGATCGGCAAGGGCGCCGGCTCGCCCGGCATCGTGACCGCGGCGCAGATTCCTGGCGCGATCGCCGCGCTGGAAGCCGCCGTTTCGGCCGAGGACGCCGCTGCGGCCGACGCCGAGGAGCGCGAAGAGGAGGAGGGTAGTGGCAGTCTCAAGCGCGACGCGGTGCGCCTGCGCCAGCGGGCCACGCCCTTCATCGACCTGCTGCGCCGCAGCGCGGCGGAAGGCGCGGACGTCGTCTGGGGCGTTTGAGGGGCTGCCGCGCCGTGCGGCAGGTCAGTCCGCCGTCACCTTCGCTGCCCGGATCGCCTTGCCCCACTTGACGGTTTCCGCCGCGATGAAGCGGTCGCATTCCTCGGGCGTCGAACCCCCGGGGAAGGTGCCCATGGTCTCCAGGCGCGCGCGGACCCCGTCGCTGCGCACGATGCGGGCCGCCTCGGCGGACAGGCGCTGCACGATCTCGCGCGGCACGCCCGCCGGCGCGATCAGCGCGGCCCAGGTGCTGCCCTGCACGCCGTCGATCCCCTGCTCGGCGAACGTCGGCACGTCGGGCAGGATGGCCAGGCGCTGGTCGCTGGCCACGCCGATGAGGCGGATCCTGCCGGCCCTGGCCGGCTGCACCAGGTTCGGCGGCGGATCCAGGAACAGCGGGATCTGCCCGCCCATCAGGTCGGTGAGTGCCGGCGTCGCGCCCTTGTAGGGCACGTGGACCATGTCGGTCTTCGTCTGGAGCTTGCGCAGCTCCGTCGTCAGGTGGGCGCTGGAGCCGCTGCCCGACGAGCCGAACGCGACCTTGCCCGGGTTCGCCCTCGCGTAGGCGACCAGTTCCTGCGCGGTCCTGAACGGCGCGTTGGGCGCCGCGGCCGCCACCAGCGGCGAGACGCCGAGCAGCGACACGCCGGCCAAGTCCTTCCTCGGGTTGTAGGGCAGCTTGGGATAGAGCGTGGTATTGGCCGCATAGGCCGCGATCACCACGCCGAAGGTGTAGCCGTCGGGTGCGGCCTTGGCGAGCTGGTCCACGCCGAGGATGCTGTTGGCGCCCGGCTTGTTGTCGATCACCACGGCCTGCCCGAGCGCCTTCTGCAGCCCGGGCTGCAGCAGCCGGGCCATCTGGTCGGTGAAGCCGCCGGCCGTGTAGGGCACGATGATGCGGATCGGCCGGGCGGGCCAGCGCGTGTCGGCCCATGCCGGCGCCGCCAGCGCGGCCGCCGCGGACGCGCCCAAAAGGGTGCGACGGGAAATCTGCATGGCTTGTCTCCTGGGGGTGCCGCGCCTCAGAGCGCCTTTTCCAACTCCGGCACGGCGACGAACAGGTCCCCCACCAGCCCGTAGTCGGCCACCGAGAAGATCGGCGCCTCCTCGTCCTTGTTGATCGCCACGATCACCTTCGAATCCTTCATG
>WNDY01000022.1 GCA_009914555.1 Xylophilus sp. | reverse complement strand
ACGCACGGCGGGCGTGGTGCGGGCGTTCCTGTGCAGGGCGATCAGCATGCTTGGACCTCCGGAGGTGATTGCAGTGACTCTATCAATCCTCGCATCACCGCTCGGGCCATGAAGAGTGGATAGCGATTCTCGCTTATGCAATCATCCGGGATGCGACACCTACGCACCGCGCGCGGATCATCGCGGCCAACAACATCCTCAACGCGCTGTTCATGATCACGAGCGCGGTCATCGCCGGCGCGCTGCTCGGCGCGGGCTTCACCGTGCCGCAGGTGTTCCTGTTCACAGGCATCGCCAACGCGGTCGTCGCGGCCTACATCTTCCTGCTGGTGCCGGAGTACCTGCTGCGCTTCGTCGCCTGGATCGCCACGCGCGTGGTCTATCGCTTCCGCATCAGCGGCGCCGAGCACATACCGGCTTGCGGCCCGGCGGTGCTGGCCTGCAACCATGTGAGCTATGTCGACGCGGTGCTGCTGCTGGCCGCGAGCCCGCGGCCGATCCACTTCGTGATGGACTCACGCATCTTCGCCGTGCCGGTGCTGGGCTGGCTGTTCCGCCTGGCGCGCGCGATACCGATCGCGCCGCACAAGGACGACCCGGCCGCCTATGCCGAAGCCTTCGAGCGCGCCCACGCGGTGCTGCGCGAGGGCGACCTGCTCGCGATCTTCCCCGAAGGCGCGATCACCCGCGACGGCGCGCTGCAGCCGTTCAAGGGCGGCATCGCCAGGATCGTCGAGCGCGCCCGCGCCGAGGGGCTCGACGTGCCGGTCGTGCCGATGGCGCTGACCAACCTGGGGGGATCGCGCTTCAGCCGCACCGAGGGCGGCCGCATTCTGGGCTGCCCGCTGCGGCGCGGGATCTTCAGCCGCGTGGGCCTCAACGTGGGACCGGCGCAGTCGGGCGGCGCGACAGTGGAGCCGGCGGCGCTGCAGGCGCAGGTGGCGGAGCTGCTGGCGCGCGGCTGAACCAATACCCCTGCCATGATCCTGCCGAAGCACGCTCTGTGAGCGCGCTCTGGCTTTATACCCCCGCATCTTTTTCATTCGTCCGCCGGGAGCATCGAAAAAAGATACCCGATGGGTGGCCTCGGAGTGCTGGTTCAGGAATGTCCGCTTCTTCGACGGTCTCTGCGCCATCGGCCTGGCCTGGCTGCCGGGCCAGAGCCTGGACCGCGCCTTCATGGCCATGGACTGCGTGTTCTGTGCCTGTGGCCGCGTTCGTGCTCGCCAACGCAGTGCGCGACCGCCGGCGCGGCGATGCCGCGCAGGGCGAGATGCCGCTGTGGCCGCTCGTGGCAGCCGCCGCATAAGCACACGCCGAAAAAATGGTTGGGAACGGCCGCGCGCGGGCATAGGCTCGCGGCCTCTTTCCGATGCCCGCCGCCCGGTGCCGCCACTGGCGCCGGCGGTCCACCGCGCATGACCGCTGCCCTTCCCACCGCTTCCGCCGCCGCTGCCTTCGCCCGCCCCGCCGTGCGCGAGGACTTCGGCCCCCATGCCGATGCCGTCGCCCGCGTGGCTGCCGAACTCGCCGCCACCGCCGCCGAGCGCGACCGCGCCGGCGGCACCGCGCTGGCCCAGCGCCAACTGCTGCGCGCGAGCGGCCTGCTCACGCTCGCGGTGCCGCGCGCCTTCGGCGGGCCGGAGGCGCCGTGGCCGCTGATCCTGCACATCGTGCGGCGCTTCGCGGCGGCCGACAGCTCGCTCGCGCACCTGTTCGGCTTCCAGCATCTGCAGGTCGCGGGCGTCATCCTGTTCGGCTCGCCCGCGCAGCAGCAGCGCTACCTGCGCGAAGGCACGGTGGAGCAGGGCTGGTTCTGGGGCAACGCGGTCAACGGCCGCGACCCGCGGCTCCAGGCCACGCGCACCGAGGCGGGCTGGCAGCTCGACGGCGTCAAGAGCTTCTGCTCCGGCGCCGCCGATTCCGACGTGCTCAGCGTGTCGGTTTCCACCGGCGACGCGCCGACCGACCGCATCTTCGCGATCGTGCCCACGCACCGCGAGGGCGTGGCGGTCAATGACGACTGGGACAACCTCGGCCAGCGCCAGACCGACAGCGGCACCGTCCGTTTCGACCGCGTCCAGGTCGCGGCCGACGAGGTGCTGAGGCCCCCCGGCGTCGCGTCGAGCCCGCGCGCCACGCTGCGCAACCTGATCGGCCAGCTGGTGCTCACCGAGATCTACCTCGGCAACGCGCAGGGCGCGCTCGACGAGGCCCTGGCCTGGCTCGCCACCGAGGCGCGCGCCTGGCCCGGCGCCGGCGTCGAGCGGCCGCAGGACGATCCGCTGCTGCTGCTGCGCGCGGGCGAACTCTGGCTGCAGCTGCGCGCCGCCGTCGCCTCGGCCGACCTCGCGCTCGCCGATTTCCAGGCCGCCTGGAACGCCGGCCTGGCGCTGACCTGGGAGCAGCGCGGCGAACTCGCCATCGCCATCGCCGCCGCGCGCGTGCAGGCCGCGCGCACCGCGCTGCACGTGACGGCCCAGATCTTCGAACTGACCGGCGCGCGCTCCACCGCCCGCCGCCACGGCTTCGACCGCTACTGGCGCAACGTGCGCGTGCACACGCTGCACGACCCGGTGGACTACCGGGCCAAGGGCATCGGCCGCTGGCTGGCGACGGGGCAGGCGCCGGAGCCGTACGGGTACGGCTGATGCTGCAGTTCCTGCCGCTGCGTGCAGGATACTCCCCACTGAACTAGGCGGAGATGCACAGCGGGCACGCGCTGCAGGCTGATACTGTCAGGAGTATCTGGCGGAGGCCCGCAGTCCTTCGCCGTGCACGGGCTTCTTCAGCCCCAGATGCTCGCGCAGCGTCCGCCCTTCGTATTCGGTGCGCACCAGCCCGCGGCGGCGCAGCTCGGGCAGCACCAGCGCGATGAAATCGTCGAGCCCGCCCGGGAAGTACGGCGCCATGATGTTGAAGCCGTCGGCGCCGCCTTCCTCGAACCACTGCTGCAGCTGGTCGGCAATGCGCCCGGGCGTGCCGACCACCTGCTGGTGGCCGCGCGCGCCGGCGATGCGCAAATACAGGTCGCGGATCGTCAGGCCGTCGCGGCGGGCCAGGTCGAGCAGCAGCCGCTGGCGGCTCTTGGGGCCGTTGGTGGGCGGCAGCTCGGGCACGGGGCCGTCGACGGGGTAGCCTGAAAAGTCGAAGCCGCCGATCACGGTGGACAGCAGTGCGGTGCCCACGACCGGATCGACCAGCGACTGCAGCTGCGCGAACTTCTCCTCGGCCTCGGCCTGCGTGCGGCCGACCACCGGAAAGATGCCCGGCATGATCTTCACGTCGTCCGGATGGCGGCCGAAGTCCGACACGCAGCCCTTGACGTCGGCATAGAAGGCGCGCGCCTCGTCGAAGGTCTGGTGGGCGACGAAGATCACCTCGGCCGTGCGCGCGGCCAGCGCCTTGCCGGCCTCCGACGCGCCGGCCTGCACGACGACCGGGCGGCCCTGCGGCGAGCGGTTCACGTTGAGCGGGCCGCGCACCTGGAAGTGCTTGCCCTGGTGGTTGAGCACATGGAGCTTGCCCGGGTCGAGGTAGCGGCCGCCCGCCTTGTCGCGGAGAAAGGCGCCGTCCTCGTAGGAATCCCACAGGCCCAGCACCACGTCGTGGAACTCGGCCGCGCGCTCGTAGCGCAGCGCATGGGCGTCGTGCGCGCTGCGGTTGAAGTTGCGGGCCTCGCCTTCGCCGCTCGAAGTGACGAGGTTCCAGCCGGCGCGCCCGCCCGAGATCTGGTCGAGCGAGGCGAAGCGGCGCGCCACGTTGTAGGGCTCGTGGAAGCTGGTGGAGACGGTGGCGATGAGGCCGATGCGCTCGGTCACCGCGGCGATGGCCGCGAGCAGCGTCGTCGGCTCGAACCCGTCGGTGCGCGCGGTGCGGGCCAGCGAGGGGAGGTGCTCGTTGCGCACGCCGGAGGCATCGGCCAGGAAGACGGCGTCGAACCTGGCGGCTTCGGCCTTCTGCGCGAGCTGCACGAAATGGCGGAAGTTGCTGCCGGCGTCGGCCTGCGCGTCCGGATGACGCCAGCCGGCGATGTGGTGGCCCCCGGCCATGAGGAAGGCGCCAAGCTTGATCTGGCGGGGTGTGGAAGCAGAAGAGGGCATGGATGCAGCAGCGGCAGGAAGAGGGGTCACCAGGCCAGCTGCAGCGGCCGGGCGGGGTCGGGGAAGGGCGCTGCGGCGTGTGCGGGCGCCGGCCCGTCCGGCAGGTCGAGGAAGTCGGCCAGCACGTCGTCGCGGATGCGGATGAAGGCCGGGTCGCTGCGGTTGCGTGGATGCGGCAGGGGCACCGGCACGATGCGCTTGATGCGGCCCGGGTGCGGCTCCATGACGACCACGCGGTCGCCGAGGTAGACGGCTTCCTCCACGTCGTGGGTGACCAGCAGCATGGTGATGCGCTCCTTCTGCCAGATGTGCTGGAGCTCGCCCTGCAGGCGCGAGCGCGTCAGCGCGTCAAGCGCGCCGAACGGCTCGTCGAGCAGCAGCACGCGCGGCCGGTTGACCAGCCCGCGCGCGATCGCCACGCGCTGGGCCATGCCGCCGGAGATCTGGTGCGGATAGGACTGCGCGAAGGCTTCGAGGCCGACCAGGGCGACGTGCTCGGCCACCAGTTCGCGCTTGCGTGCGGCCGGGACCGGCGCGTTGCGCAGGCCGACGGCCACGTTCTCCTCCACCGTCAGCCAGGGGAACAGGCGGTGGTCCTGGAAGACGATGCCGCGCTCGCGGCCGGTGCCGTCGATCGGCCGGCCGTCGAGCGTGATGCGGCCGTCGAACTCGTCGTCAAGCCCGAGCACCAGCCGCAGCAGCGTGGACTTGCCGCAGCCGCTGGCGCCGACGATGCTGACGAACTCGCCGGCGCGCACGTCGAGGTCGATACCCTGCAGCACCTGCAGGCTGCCGCCCTCGGCCTGCGCGCTGGCGAAGCGCTTGCCGACGCCGTGGATGGAGAGCGCGCCGGTCGTTGCGGCGGCCTGGGGGGTGTCGAGGGTGGATGTCGTCATGTCTCTACCGTGTCAGGCCCGGCCGAAGCGGCGGGCGATGCGTCGTTCCAAAGCGCGGGCCGAGGCGTTCATGAACCAGCCGACCGTCCCGAGCACGATCATCCCGAAGATCACCATGTCCATCTGGAAGTGCTCGCTGCCCTCGATGAGCAGGTTGCCCACGCCGCGGCCGGCGACCAGCAGGTACTCGGCGCCGATGGTGGCGAGCCACGAATAGACCAGCGCGAGGTAGATGCCGGTGAAGATCGACGGCACGGCCGCGGGCAGCACCACCTCCAGCACCGTCTGGCGGCGCGTGTAGCCGTAGACGCGGGCGACTTCGAGCAGCGCGGCCGGCGTGCCGCGGATGCCATCGCAGGTGTTGACGACCACCGGCACCAGCGCCGCGAGCGAGAGGAACACCACCTTGGCCACGTCGCCGAGGCCGAACCAGACCGAGATCAGCGGAATCCACGCGAACAGAGAGATCTGCTTGAAGGTGTTGAAGCTCGGGCCGACGATGCGCGCGAAGCGCGGCCAGAGGCCCAGCAGGCCGCCGAGCAGCAGGCCCGAGACGGTGCCGATCGAAAAGCCCGTGACCTCGCGCGCCAGGCTCGCGGCCAGCGCCAGCCAGAGCCGGCCGCTCACGGCCAGCTCCCAGCCGGTGGCCAGCACCCTGGCCGGCGAGACGAGCAGCGCGGAATTGACCAGGTGCAGCTGCGCGGCCGCCCACCACAGCAGCACGGCCACGGCCGGCAGCACCAGGCCGCGCCAGCGGCGCGCGCCGGCGGCAGCACTGACGGGCGCCGCGGCGGCCGCGGCCTCGGCCGCGTCGAGCGAACGGGCGGGGGCGGCAATGGCGGACATCAGCGGCCTCCCGCGGTGGTGGCGCCGCGCGCGCCGAACAGCCGGCGCTCGGCCCGGTCCAGCAGCCGGTCGATCGCATAGCCGATCGCGCCGACGACGATCACGGCGGCCATCACCAGGTCGAGCTGGAACAGCTGGCGGCCGTAGACGATCAGGTAGCCCAGGCCCTCGCTCGACGCCACCAGCTCCACCACGACCAGCGACAGCCAGGCCTTGGTGAAGCCCAGGCGGATGCCGGTGAAGAGCGTCGGCACGGCCGTGGGCAGCACGATCTCCAGCACCTCCTGGCGGCGCGTGTAGCCATACACGCGGCCGACCTCGCGCAGCGCGGGCGGCGCCTGGCGAAAGCCCTGGAGCGTGTTGAGCGCCACCGGCACCAGCGCGGCCTTGGCGATCAGGATGATCTTCAGCGGCTCGCCGATGCCCACGAGCAGCAGCACGAACGGCAGCCAGCCGAGCACCGGAATCTGCACCAGCGCGTTGAACGTGGGCAGCACGTAGGCTTCCACGTTCCTCGACAGCCCCATCGCCGTGCCCAGCAGCAGGCCCAGCAGCGTGCCGGCCGCGAAGCCGAGCAGCACCCGCTGCAGGCTGGCCTGGGTGTGCAGCCAGAGGTCGCCGCTGGTGGCCAGATCGCGCAGCGTCTCGCCCACGAACTGCGGCGGCGGCAAGACCTGGGACGAGATCCAGCCCTGGCCGGCGCCCAGCCACCACAGGCCGAACAGGATCAACGAAAGGAGTATGGGCTCAAGGCGATTGTAAATCGCGCGCAAGAAGCGGATAGGCCATGGGGTATGCTCTTGCTCCTTCGCCGCGGCGGCGGGCAGCGCCTCGGCCGGCAGCGCGGCGGCGCGCCTCCTGCGTCATCGCGCCGATGCGACCGAAGCCGCCTTCTTCGGCCGGCCCTTGGCGTCATAGGGCGTCCAGCGGTTCTCCAGGCCCTGCTTCTTGAGCGCGGCCTGCAGGTACCGGGTGTCGAACCAGCCGTCGAACGAGATCGGGCGGCGGATCAGCTTGAGCTTGAGCGCATCGTCGGCCACGGCCTTGTAGCGCGCGACGATGAAGTCGTCGACCAGCGGCGAATTGCGTTCGGCCAGCGACTGGCCTTCGAACTCGGCCTTGCACGAGGCCTCGGGCGTGCCGCTCTTCGCCCAGATGCGGAACAGCGCGTCGCGGTTCTTCTCATCGGAGGCCCAGTCGGCCGCCTTGACGAAGACGTCGACCACGCGCTGCACCTCGGCCGGGTGCTCCTTCTCGAAATCCTCGCGCACCAGCAGCGCGGCCTGGCGGGTGAAGGCCGGGTCCTGGCCCTGGGTGCTGTAGACCACCTTGGCCAGGCCCGCGTCGCGCACCTTGAACCATTCGTAGCCGCCGAAGGCCGCGTCCACGCCGTGGGACACCAGCGCCGCCTGGGCGCTGCCGGCGTCGAGGTTGACGGTCTTGAGGTCGCGCTCGGCCAGGCCGTTGGCGGCCAGCACGTTGATCGCGACGAGATGGCCGTTGGTGCCGCGGAAGATCGAGACCTTGCGGTCCTTCAGGTCCTTGATCGACCGGATGTCGGAGTCCTTCGGCGTGACCACGTAGAGGTTGTTGCGCGCGCCGCTGGTCAGCAGCAGCTTGGTCTTCAGGCCGTTGGCGCGGCCCACGACCTGCGGCAGGTCGCCCTGGTAGGCGAAGTCGATCTGCCTGTTCGACAGCGCCTCGTTGACCGCCGGGCCGGCACCCTTGAAGAACAGCCACTCGACCTTGACGTCGGGCGTGCCGGCGAACTCCTTCTCCAGCGTCTGGTTGGCGCGAACCACGCCGCCGGGCGAGCCGCCCCAGGTGACCGGCTCGCCGCCGCCGGCGCTGGCCACGCCGATGCGGATGGTCAGGGGCTCGGCCTGGGCGGCCAGGGCCGCACCGGCGAGGACGAGGGCGCCCAGCAGAGCGCGGCGGGACCGCAGGGAAGGGATGTGCATGGCGGTGTGTGGTGGTCGTTGCGGGCGAGGGGAGGGCCGGCCGCGTCAGGCGCCCGGCGCGCGCACCTTGGCGGCGATGTCGGTGCCGTCGAAGAAGCGCGGGTTGGCCTCGGTGTAGAAGCGGTACGGGTTGCCGAAGGTGAAGGCCTTGAAGTCGGCCGGCGTGAGCACGCCCTGCTCGACCAGGTCCCAGCTCTCGGCCAGCGGCTCGGTCAGGTCGGGCACGTCCCAGTGGCCGATGTCGGACGACCAGATCGCATTGATCTTCACGCCCAGCGGGTTCACCCGGTCGTTGAAGGCGGCGGCCACGGTGCGGTCGTCGGCCTCGGAGCCGAAGTAGAAGCTGCGGACCCAGCGGTCGCGGATGTCTTCCACCTTTTCGATGCCGGCGGCGGCGAAGTCGTCGAGTTCGTCGCCCTCGGGCTCGCGGCTGTGCGGCAGGGCCGAGATGCCGAGCGCGTCGCGCAGCAGCGTCTCGCGGTTGAGCGGCCGGCCCTTCGTCAGATCGGCGCCGTAGCGCTCGAACAGCGAGGCCAGCAGGTCGATGTCCGCGTGGGCCGGGTTGTAGTTCTGCACCGCGTCGCGGTTGCGCTTCTCCCAGCGGTCGACCAGGTGGGTGTAGACATGCGAACCCCAGTCGGCGCCGCCTTCGAGCAGGCCCACGCGCAAGCCCGGGAAGCGCCGCGTCACGCCGCCGAAGAACAGCGCCTTGGCGAACGCCTGCGAGCCGTCGGCGAAGTGGCCGATGTGGTTGAACATGTAGTTGCTGATCGACTGCCGCCCGGTCCAGCCCTGGCTGCCGTAGTGCGTGGTGACTGGCACGCCAAGCTCGACCACCTTGGCCCAGAACGGATCGTAGTCGTAGGGGCTGTCGATGCCGTAGAAGTCGATGTAGCTCGCGTGGCGGGCGACCTCGGGGTGCTCGGCCTTGGGGTACTTCTCGGCCACCGAGGCGATCGGGCGGCGCACGCCGCCGGCGATGTTGATCACCTTCAGGCCCAGCGTCCTGACGGCGAATTCCAGCTCCTCGATGCCTTCCTGCGGCGTGTTGAGCGGAATGCCGGCCACCGGCGTCAGGCGGTGCGCGTGCCTGCGGTACTGGTCGGCGTGGAAATGGTTGATCGCGCGGTGCAGCGGCTGGCGGAACTCGTCGCTGGCCGCGGCGGGCGACAGCACGTCGTTGGGAAACAGCACCGAGTAGTCGGCGCCCTGCTCGGCCAGGCGTTCGGCCAGCAGGTCGGGCAGGGTGTAGGTGGCCAGGTCGAGCGTGTTGCGCGTCACGCGGGCCCACCAGGGCGCGCGCAGCGTGCGGCGGGCCTGGCGCTCGGCAGGGGTCTGCTGGTACCAGTCGCGGCCGGTGCCGTCGCGGGTGTTGGCATGGCGGCCGCCCAGGGCCTTGCGCAGCGCATCGACCAGGACCGGGCCGCCGTACTGGGCGACGTAGTCCTCGATGGCCGGGGCGAAGTCGTTGACGTGGACGTCGGTGTCGATGACGGGATGGTCGAGCCCGGCCTTGACGGCGACGGAGCGGGAGGCGCGGACGGCGTGCAGGCGATCGTTCATGGCGGAAACCTCGGGGTTCGTGGGACCGGCTTGCCGCCGGGCCTACGAGTTTGGATTTCGCCGCCATGCGGCCCAACAAAAAATTCCGCGTATGGAAAGACGGGGAACTTCTGTCGGGCGGCGGGCCGGCGCATCGGAGGGGCTGTATTCAACGCATGGCCGCGCTGCCATGCCAATGCGTTGCGCTCATAGTTTTTTTGCCGCGAACGCATGGCTGCAAGGGATGGAATTTGTCACGTCTTATTTAGGATCGCCATAACAAGTGATCCTTTTAGATCAAAAAGAAATTTCATTGCCTGCACGTCGACGTTCCATGCCATCCCACACCAGAAAAGATTACACGAGGAAGATTCGCCCCGCAACCCCGCTGCTGATCGGCTTGGCCCTGTTGCTGGGCGTTGCGCGGGCCCAGACCGCGACCGATGCCTCCGAACTCCACACCATCAAGGTCGAAGGCCATCGCGCCGCCGATCCCCAGCGGGCGCCGAGCTCGGCCGTCCATGTCGACGGCCAAGAACTGGAGCGCCAGAGCGTGCAGCGGCTGGAGGATCTGCAGCAGCTGACCCCGGACCTGGACGTGGCCGGCAGCAACGAGTTCGAGACCAGTGTCTCGATCCGGGGCGTGGGCGACGGCGGTGGCAACGAGATCAACGTCGGCATGCCCAGCAGCGTGGGGCTGTTCCTCGACGGTGTGTATCTCAGCCGGCCCGGGATGTTGGCCGGCGACCTGCTGGACATCGACGGTGCGACCGTGCTGCCCGGCCCGCAGGGCACGCTGCATGGCTTCAACACCACGGGCGGCGCGGTGGACATCCGCACCCGCGCGCCGAGCTTCCAGCGGGAAGGGTCGATCCGGCAGTCGTTCGGTCAGCGCGGCTATGTGCAGACGCAGGGGACGTGCTCCGGCCCGCTGAGCGAGACGCTGGCTGCGCGCATCAGCTTCTCGCACACGGAGCGCGACGGCTAGATCCGCAATCAGTACACCGGCAACAAGCTCGACGGCGGCCGGCAGGACAGCGTGCGCGCGCAACTGCTCTGGAAGCCGCATGCCGACTTCGACCTGCGCCTGGCAGCCGATTACGGCGACATCCACACCAACCCGGCGTCCGTCCTCCTGCAGGCGGCGGACTCCTACATCACGGCGGCCAACAAGGTCGGGTCGTATCCCCTGGTCGGGGGCGTCAACGTCGACATCGAGAGCTACACCGACCTGAAGCAGGGCGGTGTCTCGGCCACGGCCAACTGGAGGCTGGACGGGGGCTACAACCTGCGCTCCACCACATCGGCGCGCTACTTCGGCTACAAGCCCGTGATCGCCGACAACTACGACGTCGCGCTGTACAGCAACCAGGGCACCAGCTACCGCGACCGCATCTGGCAGCAGGAGATCCGGCTTGACTCGCCGCGCGGCGAGAAGTTCGACTACGCGATCGGGGCCATCTACTGGGGCGAGAACCTCGACACCTATGTGCGCAACGCGTACACGGGCAATTCGCTCAACGGGTCCGGCTACGTCAACCGCGTGGTGGAACGCACGGGCACGCTCGACGACAGGGTGTTCTCGCTGTTCGCCCAGGGCACCTGGCACCTCGGCAGCCGCCTCGAACTCACCGCCGGCCTGCGCCTGAGCCAGGAGCGCAAGGCGGGCTCCTTCGTCCGCGTCGGCCGGGCCGGCTTCAGCTCCGACTTGGTGCAGACACGGGTGCTGCCTGCCGGGTTGGTGAGCCTCAACTACTGGCTGCAGCCCGACGTGCAGGCCTATGCCACGGTCGGCTACGGAGAGAAGTCCGGCGGGCTGAACATCTCCTCGGGCGCGGCCAACGCGGCGGGGCGCGACACGCTGTACGTCGACCCCGAGTCCGCCCGCAGCGCCGAGGTGGGCCTCAAGGGCACCTGGCTGGACCAGCGGCTGACGGCCGGCGTGGCCCTGTTCTGGTCGGAGATCCGCAACTTCCAGGCCAGTGCCTATGACGAGGTGTCCGACTCCAGCTACCTCACCAATGCCGGCACGGTGCGCTCGCGCGGCGTGTCGTCCAACGTGCGCTTCCGCCCGGCCGAGGGCTGGACGCTGGGCCTGGCCAGCACGCTGCTGGACGCCAGCTACCTGAGCTACGAGAACGGATCCTGCCCGCCCGAGAATGGCGCGACCTCTTGCTCGCACACCGGCGAGCGCACGCTGCGCTCGCCCCGGATTGCCTACAACGTGAGCAGCCGCTACGAGTGGAACATCGCATCGGCAGGCGGGCTGGGCGCCTTCGTGCAGGGGCGCTGGAGCTACCGTTCATGGGTCTACAGCACCGTGGACAACTCGAACTACACCCGCATCCCGGGCTACGGCCTGCTCAGCCTATCCACAGGGGTGAATGGCCGCCACGCGGACAACCGCTGGAGCCTGACGCTGTCGCTCAGCAACGCACTCGACAAGCGGTACTACCGCGTGCTGCGCGGCGGGCCGACCGTCTTCGGAACGCTCGGGACGCCGCGCACGCTGAGTGCCAGCTTCCGCTACGACTTCTGATCCGCGAGATGGCGACTCGCATGACGGCGGTAAGCCCGCTGCGCAGGCTGCTTGCGGCCGGTGCATTCCTTCTCGCGCTTCAGGCCGGGGCTGCGCCGCCGCCGGCCTCCTGGGTCGACCCCGACACCGGCCACCGCGTTATCCGGCTCACGGACGAACCCGGCTCGGGCAGCTTCTACTTCAACATCAACGCCTACACGCCCGACGGCACCCAGATGGTCTACGGCACGGCCGGCCGCGGCATCGGGGTGATCGACCTGCGCACCTTCGCCACGCGGCTGCTGGTGGCGGGGCCGGTGGGCGGCGGTCCCGGTGCGGTGGTGGTGGGGCGCAGGACGCCCACCGTCTACTATTTCAAGGGCGTGGCGGGCGATCCCCGGGCCGCCTCGCTCTGGGCGGCCGACATCGCCACGGGCGCGCAGCGCCGGATCGCCGATCTGCCGCCGCGCTCCGGCGTCTTCTCGATCAATGCGGACGAAACGCTGGGCGTGGGAAGCTACATCGTGGGTGATGGCGAGGACTACAACGGCCGCCAGGCCGGCCAGTTGGTCGGGCCGGGCTCGGCCAGGGAGCCGGCCGACAAGAAGACCCGCATGGCCCGGCGCTTTGCCGCGCGGCTGCCGATGGTTGTCTTCACCGTCGACCTGCGCACGGGCGAGACCAAGCCGCTGTTCGCCAGCACGCACTGGATCGACCATCTGCAGTTCTCGCCGACCGACCCCACGCTGCTCATGTATGCCCACCAGGGGGCGTGGCAGCAGGTGGAAAAGCTCTGGACGATCCGCACGGACGGCTCGCAGCAGAAGCACATCAACCCCCGCATCACGCAGATGGAAGGCAGCGGCCACCAATGGTGGGACGCCAGCGGCAAGCGGATCTGGTACGACCTGCACATGTCCTTCGGCCTGGTGTCCTACCTCGCCGGCATCGACGTGGAGAGCGGCGCGCGCACTTGGTACCACTACCAGCCGCACGAGGCGTCCATCCACTTCAACCGGTCGGCCGACGGCACGCTGTTCGCGGGCGACGGCAGTGCCGCGCCGGGCGCGCAGTGGATCTACCTGTTCCGCCCCGAGTTGCTGAAGGACGACCACAGCCTGGGCGACAACCTCGTCCGCCCGGGCCGCCTGCACGCCGAGCGGCTGGTGAACATGGCCCGGCACAACTACCGGCTGGAGCCGAACGTGCAGTTCACGCCGGACGGCAGGTATGTGCTCTTCCGTTCCAACATGCAGGGTCCGAGCTACCTGTTCGCGGTGGAAGTGGCCCGGACTGACGTGGAGCGTTGAGCCATGGCCAAACTGCATCTCACCCGCCGCCGCTTCGCGCTTCTTGCCGGGCTGCCGCTGGCGGCACCGTTCGCCGCGGTCAGGGCATCCACCGATGAGAGCGAGTCGGATGGCGGCACGCCGCTGCACTGGATCGACGGGCAAGTGCCCGAAGCCTTCGTCGGCACGACCTGGGGCACGCCCTGGCCGCGCGGAGCGGTCGCGGCGGGCAGTGGCTTCGCGCTGCACGATGCCGCGGGCCGGGCGCTGCCGCTGCAAAGCTGGCCGCTGGCCTTCTGGCCCGACGGCTCGCTCAAGTGGACGGCCCACGCGCTACCGCCGCACGCGGCGGCCAGCGCGGGCTACCGCCTGCGCCCCACGGTCGCTGCGCCGGCGGAGCCGCAGCCCTTGTTGGTTTCGCAGGCGGGCGATGCACTGCAGGTGGATACGGGCGCCCTGCGCTGCACCCTGCCGCGCAGTGGGCCGCTGGTGATCGCGCGCCTGGAGCGCAAGGGGGCTCAAGGCTTCACGGCGGCCCTGGAGAACGCCGAGCTGACCCTGCTGGTCCAGGGCGACCCCGATGCCCCGGAGGGGGTGACGCAGCATTACCGCAGCGCCGTGCAGAGCGCCGAGATCGAGCGCAACGGTGCGCAGCGTGCGCTCGTCATGCTGCGCGGAACGCATCGGTTCCAGAAAGGGGCGGAAAGCGGTGCGCAGCATGGCGAAACCCTGCTGCCCTTCATCCTGCGCCTGTACTTCTATGCAGGCTCGGCCGCGCTGCGCATCGTCCACACCATTGTCTACGACGGCGACGCATCGCGCGACTTCACCCGGGGCCTGGGCGTCACATTCCAGGTGCCGCTGGCCGGGCCGCTGCACGACCGGCATGTGCGCTTCGTCGGCGAGGGCGAGGGCCTCTTTGCCGAGGCCGTGCGTGGCCTCTCGGGGCTGCGCCGGGAACCGGGGGCCGGCGTCGTCGCGGCGCAGGTCGCGGGGCGTGCCGTGCCGCCCCTGGCCGAGCCCGTCGCATCCGGGCTGGAGTACATCCCCGCCTTCGGCAGCTACCGGCTGCTCCAGGCGCATTCCGACGCCTTCACCATCGCCAAGCGCACCACCGCGGGCCAGGGCTGGCTGCATGCCGCCAGCGGCGGCCGCTCGGCTGGCACCGGCTGGCTGGGCACGCCAGCCGGCGGCGTGGCCTTCGGTATCCGCAATTTCTGGCAGAGCCACCCGGCGCAGATCGACATCGATGCCGCCCACACCGATGCTGCCCGCGTCACCCTGTGGCTCTGGGCGCCGCAGGCCGAGCCGATGGACCTGCGCCCCATCCATGATGGGCTGGGCCAGGACTCTCATGAGAAGCAGCGCGCCGCGCTGGACATCACCTACGAGGACTACGAGCCCGGCTTCGACACCCCGCTGGGGGTGGCGCGCACGAGCGAGCTGCAGATCGAGGCGCTCGGTGCCACGCCCGACGCTGCCGCGCTGCTGGCCATCGCCCGCCGCATCCAGGTGCCCCCGCAGCTCATCGCATCGCCCGCGCGCCTGCACGCCGCCGGCGTCTTCGGCCCGGCCTGGTCGCCCGTGCGCACCGGAGAGGAGGCGCTGGAAGGCCAGCTTGCCTGGTACTTCGACTTCTACCGGCGCGAGGTCGAGCAGCGCCGCTGGTACGGCTTCTGGGATTACGGCGACGTCATGCACACCTACGACGGCGACCGCCACGTCTGGCGCTACGACGTCGGCGGCTATGCCTGGGACAACTCCGAGCTCAGCACCGACCTCTGGCTCTGGCACTACTTCCTGCGCACCGGCCGCGCCGACGTGTTCCGTGGCCGAGGCCATGGCCCGCCACACCGGCGAGGTGGACGTGCACCACCTCGGGCCGTTCGCGCCGCTGGGCTCGCGCCACAACGTCCGCCACTGGGGCGACAGCGCCAAGCAGCTGCGCGTGTCCACAGCCGCCAACCGGCGGCACTTCTACTACCTCACGGCCGACGAGCGTACCGGCGAGCTGCTGCGCGAGCAGGTCGAGGCCCTGCGCACGCTCCAGCGCGTGGTGCCCGCGCGCAAGCTCGGCCAGCAGGCTGCGCGAGCGCCGGGCGCCGCCAGCGTGGCCTTCGGTACCGACTGGGGCGCGGTGGCCGCTGCCTGGCTCACCGAATGGGAGCGCACGGGCGATGCGGCCATCCGCCAGCGGCTGGTCCACAGCATGGAAAGCATCGCGGCCCAGCCGCACGGCTTCTTCACCGGCGTGGCCGACATGGACATCGCCAGCGGTGTCTATGCGCGCGATACCGGCGGGCAACTGGCGGTATCGCACCTCAGCGCCGTCTTCGGCTTGGCCGAGATCGCGGGCGAACTGGTCGACCTGCTGCCCTCGCAGTCGTTCGAGCGGGCCTGGCTGGATTACTGCCGCCTCTACAACGCCAGCCGCGATGCGCAACGTGCGGCCCTCGGCCAGCCCTTGCGCACGGGCAACCTGGCCCAGGGCCATGCACGGCTCACGGCCTTCGCCGCCCATCGGCTGCACGACGAGGCCCTGCGGCAGCGCGCCTGGGCCGAGTTCCGGGCCGGCCGCGGCGGCATAGCTGCGCCGGGCCGGCGCACGCACACCGTGCTGCCGCCCCATGTGCTGGCGCCCGTGGAGGAGGCCGATGGCCTCTCCACCAACGCCGTGGCGCAGTGGGGTCTGGCCGCCATCGCCCTGCTGGCGCTGGCCGGCCCGCATCCCTGAAGCAACAAAGAAACCAACAAATCGCATGCCACCAAGCCTCACCGCCACCCTGATCGAAGACCGCTTCCAGACCCTCGACGCCGTGCGCTGGAAGACCGAGGCGCAGCATCCCGCCACCCAGGTGTATGCCGAGAACGGCGAACTGATCATCGACGCGCCGGCCGGCGTCACCGTCTGGCTCGTCGATCCGCTGGACGGGGACTACCGCATCGAGTTCCGCCGCCGCGTGCTGCTGGGCGGCGGCCGCAACGACCGCCTCTCCGACCTCAACCAGTTCTGGGCCGCGCGCGACCCGCACAACCCCGACCTCTTCACCCGCAGCGGTGCGCTGGAGGAGTACGCCGCGCTCGATCTGTACTACGTCGGCCTGGGGGGCAACGGCAACACCACCACGCGCTTTCGCCGCTACGACGGCCAGGGCGCGCGCCACCTATTCGGCGAGTACCTGGATGCTGCCCACCTGCTGCGCGCCAACCACTCCTACGTCATCCGCATCGACGTGACCCAGGAGGAAACCGCCTTCTGGGTAGACGACGAACGGCTGTTCCATGCGGCGCGCCACGGCGCCCCGTCGGGGCCGGGCCACTTCGGTTTCCGCTCGGTGCTGTCGCGGCAGGCGGTCTCGGCGTTCCGCGTGACGCGGCTCTAGCCTTCCTGTACCTGCAGCTCCCGGTCCGCTTCCAGAAAGCATTCGATCAGCGCCTGGGCCGGGTAGGACAGCCGGTGCTCGGCGCGGCTCACGATGCCGTAGTGGGTGAAGAACTCCTCCGCATGCACGTCCAGCCCCGCGATGTGGAGCAGCTTCAGGCCACCGCCCTGCAGATGCGGATTTCTGCGGCTCACGTTGGTCGTGCCGATGGCGTCCGTGTGCTGGAGCACGACCACGAGGCTGTAGCCGTTCTCGCACTCGATGCTGGTCTGGAAGTCGGGCCGTCCGCTCAGCTCGACCAGCGCCTTGCGCAGGTTGGGCGGGCGCAGGGTGCCGGCGATCGGATAGCCCAGGAGTTCTTCCACAGTCACCACATCGCGTGCGGCCAGCGGATGGCCCACGCGGCAGCAGAAGCCCCAGCGGTGCGGCGTGAGCAACTGCACGCGGTAGTCGGGGTTGGCCTCGAAGTGGCGCGTGTCGGCCACGATGAACTCGAACTCCTCGGCCAGCAGCCGCTGGCCCAGCACCTGCCAGTTGTCCACCTGGAAGCGCAGCCGCACCTTGGGTAGCCGGCGGTTCAGCAGGCCGATGGCCTGGGGCATCAGCCAGGCGGCTGGAGCCGGGCCGCAGGCGAAGCGCAGCTCGCCGGCCTCCCGTTCGTTGAAATGCTGGACGTCGTTTACCAGATCCTGCGCGCTGCCCATGAGCCGCCGCGCATGCTCCAGCACCACGAGCCCTTTGCGGGTGGGCTCCAGGTTGCGGTTGCGGTCCACCAGCCGCGCGCCCACGCCCTGCTCCAGGGCCTGGATGCTGCGGCTGAAGGCGGGTTGCGAGAGATTGACGGCCTGCGCCGCCAGGGTGAAGTTGCGGTACTCGACCAGTGCGATGAAGTGGCGGAGTTGGCGGAGGTCGACGTGCATGGGCGCGGCGCGCGGCGGTGGGTGGACCGCCACTGTGCCCGTACCTGCGGGATGGGGAAACGAAGCAAAAGGCAGGAGCACATGCAGTGCCTGCCATGCAGGCTGCGCCGCTGCGCGGCCCGCGTGGGAGAAGGCCGGCCTATTCGAGCGTGAAGCCGGCCTTGACCGTGACCTGCCAGTGCGCGACCTTGCCGTTCTCGACGTGGCCGCGGGTTTCGGTCACCTCGAACCACTGGATGTTGCGCACCGTCTCACCCGCCTTGGCGATGGCGTTCTTCACGGCGTCGTCGGTGCCGGCGGTCGAGGAACCGGTGAGTTCGAGGATCTTGTAGACGTGGCTGCTCATGCGGATGCTCCTGCGTGTGGAGGGATGGAAGAGGCCGCCATCATGAGCCGCGCCGCCGGCCCCGGTGCAACGAAGCGCTTCGCATGCGCTGCTGACCGGAACGCATAACGGCCCGGGCGGCGGTCACGGCGCGCCGGCGGACGACGCCGTGGCATCGGCCGCCTTCGGACGCGACGCCTTCGAGGAAGGTGGCGGCGGTGGCACGAAGAACAGCGAGCCGGCCACCGACGTAGCTGCCGCCGGCGAAGGCCGGGTCTTCCGCGCCCACCACGGCGGCAACGCCGCCGATGCGCTCCATGGCCTGGGGCGGCCAGTTCGGAGCACAGGTCCATGTCAGTGGCTCGATGTGAGCCACCAGGTCGCCCGGCGTGGAGATCGCGTGGTGCACGCTGCGGATCGCGAAACGGGTGCAGGTGGGCCGGCCGCAGCAGCGAGAACAGGTCGCCGCACAGGGCGCGCCCAGCCCGGCGGCCCTGCGGTGATGGAGTTGGAGGGGGTATATGTATACAGCGGCGGTGGAAAGCGGAGCAGAGGACAGACGGTATGGGGGTATGGGTTGCATAACGGTATCGGCATTCCTTCCTTCCCCTGCGGCGGCGCGGCTGCTATGTTGCGGCCCGCCATGTCCACGCTGCGCCGCCAACTCCCGCAACTCCAGTCGCTGGTCTACTTCGAGTCGGCCGCGCGACACCTGAACTTCACCGCCGCGGCCGAGGAGCTCGGCACCACCCAGCCGGCCGTGAGCCACCGGGTCAAGCGCATGGAGGAGGACCTCGGCGTGCCGCTGTTCCGGCGCCAGCACCGCGGCGTGGCGCTGACCGACGAGGGCCAGCGCCTCTACCGCACGGTGCGCGAGAGCCTGGAGGCGCTGCGGCTGACCACGGCCGAGGTGCGGGTGCGCGAGGAGCGGCCCAGCCTGGTGCTGGCGACCGACTTCGGCTGCGCCAAGTTCTGGCTGCTGCCGCGCATTCCGGCGCTGCGCGCGGCCATCCCGGGGTTGCAGCTGCGCGTGATCACCTCGCAGGAGGAGGTGGACCCGCGCCAGGTGGCGGTGGACTTCTCGATCCACTTCGGCGGGCCCGGCGGCGATGCCGAGCGGCTGTTCGCCGAGACCGTGGTGCCGGTGTGCAGCCCCGCGCTGCTGCGCCGCCACGGCCCGGTGCGCGGCGCGGCCGACCTCGCCCGGCTGCCGCTGCTGCACCTCCAGCAGGTCGAGCCGATCCGCTGGATGGACTGGAGCGAATGGTTCGCCGCCGAGGCCGCGGGCCGGCCGACGGAGGCCGCGCGGCAGGCGCCGCATCTGCTGTTCAACGACTACTCGATGGTGGTCCAGGCGGCGGTCGGCGGCGACGGCGTGGCCCTGGGCTGGTCGCCGCTGGTGGACGAACTGCTGGACCGCGGCGAGCTGGCCGTGGCCTGGGGCCGGCCGCGGCGCACCGCGCGCGGCTACTTCCTGCGCAGCCCGCGCGGCGCAGCCGCGGCCGGCGGCATCCGCGCGCGGTTCCGCGACTGGCTGCTGGCCGAATGCACGGCGGGGGTGAAGGCCGACGCCGCACGGCCCGCGGCACGGGCGGTGCAGCAGGCGCTGTGCGCGTGAGCACCCGCGGTTCGCCATGCCCTGAAACTCCCTCTCCCGCGTGCGGGGAGAGGGAGCAAGCCGCTACCGCAGCGCCTGCCGCGCCGCCGCGAGTGCATCGCCCGCGCCGTCGGCCGTCTTCACGCCCGCGAGCCACGTGCCGAGCCACTGCGGCTGGCCGCGCAGTATCTGCTGCGCCGCGAGTTCGGGCGGCAGCCGGCGGTCGAGGATCAGCCGCAGCATCTCGTTTTCGAGCGCGACGGAGAACTTCAGCTGCGCCAGCAGCCGCGCCACGTTGCCGCACTGCGCCGCATAGCCGGGCCAGCTCACCGTGCTGACGGTGGCGGTGCCGCCGCCGGGGCCGAAGTAGGTATCGCCGCCGCGCAGGTACACGATGTCGAAGCGCGTGTTGACCACGTGCGGCTCCCAGGCCAGGAAGACGACCATGCGCTGCTTCGGCAGGTCGCGCCCGAGCTGGGCGAGCAGTGCCGTGTCGCTCGACTCCACCAGCTGCCAGCCCGCGAGGCCTGCGGCCGGGTCGGCGATCAGGCGCCGGATGCTCTCGTTGGCCGGGGCGCCGGCCTCGATGCCGTAGATCCTGCGGCCGAAGGCGTCGGCATGGGCGCCCAGGTCGGCGAAGCTGCGCACGCCGGCTTGCGCCGCGTAGCGCGGCACGGCCAGCGTGAAGCGCGCGCCTTCGAGGTTGGTGGCGATGCGCTCCACCTGCCCGCTGGCCAGCAGCGGCCCGGCGAGCTGTCGCTGCGCCGGCATCCAGTTGCCGAGGAAGGCGTCCACTTTGCCGCTGCGCAGCCCCTGGAACACCAGCGGCACCGACAGCATGCTCACCCGCGGCCGGTAGCCGATCGCCTTGAGCGTGACGCCGAGCAGCGCGTTGGTCGCGTCGATGTCGGCCCAGCCCGGCGTCGCCAGGCGCACGTTGCGGCAGGCATCGGGTTCGGCCGCGGCGGCCAGGCCGCACAAACCGATCAGCAGCGGGGCCAGCAGGCGGTGAACAAGGAATGGCATGGATGCAGGGCGCTCAGTGCGGAGGAGTGGATTCGGGCGGGGCGAAGCTCTCCGCGAGCCGGTCCACCACCATCGCCAGCAGCACCACGCTCAGGCCGCTGGCCGCGCCCTGGCCGATGTCCAGCCGCTGGATCGACGCGAGCACCTCGCTGCCCAGGCCGCCTGCGCCGACCATCGAGGCGATGATGGTCATCGACAGCGCCATCATGATGCCCTGGCTCACGCCGGCCATGATGCCCGGCAGCGCGTAGGGCAGGCGTACCAGCCGCAGCACCTGCCCGTCGCGCGCGCCGAGGCTGGCGGCGGCTTCGGTCACGTCGCGGCCGACCTGCCGGATGCCCAGCGCCGTGAGCCGCACCACCGGCGGCAGCGCGAACACCACGGTGGCCAGCAGCGCGGGCGCCAGGCCCAGGCCGAACAGCGCGACCGCCGGGATCAGGTAGACGAAGGCTGGCATGGTCTGCATCAGGTCCAGCAGCGGCCGCGCGAGCCACTGCGCGCGCGGGCTGCCGCCGAGCCAGATGCCCAGCGGAACGCCGAGCGCGATGCTGACCAGCGTGGCCACGAGCATCTGCGCCAGCGTGGCCGCCAGCGGCTCGCCGAAGCCCATCGCATGGATGGCCGCCAGCGCCGCGCCGGCCAAGAGGCTCAGCCGCCAGCCGCGTCGCCACCAGCCGAGCGCGGCCAGCAGCACGACCTGCGCGGCCGGGTGCAGCCACAGCAGGCCGGCCTGCAGGCCCTCCACCAGCGCGCCGGCCGCGTCGCCGAACGCCTCGAACGCGGGCGCGGCATGGGCCAGCGCCGGCTCGGCGGCGGTGTTGATCCAGGAGGCGATCGGCAGCAGCGGCTCGGGCATGGTGGCGGTGGCAGAGGGTCGGTCAGAAGCGGGCGCCGAAGGTCACGTAGGCGGTGCGCGGCGCGCCGACCTGCAAGGTCTGCGCGGTGCCGCCCGGGTCGCTGGTGACGAAGCCGTTGGTGCCGAGCGAGGCGACGTACTTCCTGTCGAACAGGTTGCTCACGCTGAGCTTGACGTGGTATTCGCTGGCCCAGCCGAGCGCCTTGCTGCGCCAGCCCAGGCTGGCGTCCCAGAGGGTCTGGGCGCCCACGCCATTGTCGTTGAGGTAGGTGTAGTAGCGCTTGCCGAGGTGGTTGACGCCGACGTGGCCGAACAGGCTGCCATTGTCGTAGCTCAGCCGCGAGGCCGCGATAAGCCGGGGCGTGTCCACCACCTGCTTGCCGCGCACCGCGACCCGCACGCCGTTGTCGGTGAAGTCGTCGCGGTACTCCGACTGGTTGTAGCTCAGCGAGCTGAACCAGTTGACGTCGCGCGCCGGCTGCAGCGTCAGCGCGCCTTCGACGCCCTGCGAGCGCACGCGGCCGACGTTGGCCAGCACCGAGGGGTTGCCTTCGATGGCCGAACCCTGCTGGATGGCGAGGAGGCGGTTCTTGAAGTCCACGTGGTAGACGGTGGCCGAGGCGGCCAGGCCCGGCTGGTGATAGCGCCAGCCGGCCTCGACGGTGACCGAGGTCTCGGGCTTCAGGTTGCCGCGGACGGCGTCGAAGCCGGCCTGCGTGCTGGCGAAGGGCGAGTCCTCCATCGCCGCGGCCTTGTAGGCGCGCATGTTCTGCGCAGCGGCGGCGAACAGCTCGTTGCGCGCATCGAGCTTGAAGTTGGCGCCGAGCTGCGGCAGGAAGCCCTTTTCGGCCTTGATGCTGCCGGTCTTGGCGTCGCCCGCGCGGGTGGTGACCGAACTGTCGCTGGAGAGCGATTTGAAGCCGGCATTGACCGCCAGCCGGTCGGAGACCTGGAAGTCGTCCTGCAGGTGGAACTGCAGCGTCTTCGTGGTGAAGCGGTAGTCCCAGCGGGTCTGCAGCGGGTTGGCCGGCGTGTCGTAGGGCGAGGAGGGGTTGTCGCCCTGGGCATAGAAGCGCATGGCCTGGTCGAAGGCGTTGTGCTCGTACCAGATGCCGGTGCGCACCGTGTGGGCGCCGGCGCGCACGCTGAGCGAGGACAGCAGGCCGCTGCGGTTGATGCCGTATTCGACGGTGCGCAGCGTGACCGGGACGGCGGCCGACGACGCGAGGTAGGGCGACCACCACAGGCTCGGGCCCTTGTCGCGGTGGTGGTAGACGGTGTTCTTCCACTGCACGGTGTCGCTCAGCGCCGAGTCGAGCGTGATGCCGCCGAGCCAATCCTTGCGGATGCCGGAGCCGGCGTAGTAGGCGTCGTCGATGCTGGTCTCGCCCTGGCGCCAGACGCCGCGGGCCGACTGCAGCGCGGCGCTCCAGTCGGGGTAGTAGTTGTCGAAGCTCCAGCCCAGGCGGCCGATCATCTCCTTGGAGAGGTCCTGGTAGTCCACCTCCTTGCGCTCCGAATAGTTGATGAAGGCCGAGAGCCTGTGTGCGCCGAAGTCGCCGACGGCCTTGGCGTTGAACTGCTGCTGCTTCTGCTCGCCGCCGCCCTTCCACTTGTCCGAGCCCTGGTCGGCCACGCTGAGCGCGAGGCGCCAGGGGCCGAGCTGGCCCGAGTCGATGCGCGCGAAGCTGCGGCGCGCCGCATGCTGGCCCAGGCTCTGCTCCACCGTCACGCGGCGCTCCTGTGCCGGGTCGAGCGAGTAGAACTGCACCGTGCCGCCGAGGTTGCTGCTCGACGCGGTCTCCAGCGCGCCGGTGCCCTGCGACAGCACGATGCGGTCGATGTTCTCGCCGATGATCGCGCGGCTGATGCCCAGGCCGTTGTGGTTGCGGTAGCTCATGTCGCCCAGCGGCACGTCGTCGAGCGTGAAGCCGAGCTGGTTCTGCGCGAAGCCGCGGATGTTGAGCTTGGTCGTCCATTCGGAGGCGCCGAAGGCGTCGGCCGAACGGAAGTTGACGCCGGGCAGCAGTTCCAGTGCCTTGAGCGGGCTGCTGCCGGGCGCGAGCACGGCCAGGTCCTCGCCGCCGAGTTCCTGCACCTGGCGGCTCTGGCCGGCGCCGAGGATGGTGATGGTGTCGAGCGCGGTGGCGGCGGCCGTGGGGGCGGATTCGTCGGCCGCGAGGGCGCCGGTGCCGTGCAGCAGCGGCAGCAGCGCCAGGTACAGCGGCAGCCGGCGGAAGGGGAGCGTGTGAGTCATGGTCGGTCGTGGAAAAAGAGGGGGGTTCTGCTGGGGGTTCAGGCGGCCGGCACGGCGGGTGGCACGGCGGGATAGCGGGCCTGCGCCTCGATCGTGTCGAGGTCGAGGTGGCGGCGCACGTACTGGCGGCTCGCGTCCTCGACCGGCTGGTAGTCCCAGCTGGCGACGCGGCCCCGGGCCTCGGCCTGGAAGACGAGGCGGCGCTGCCGCTGGCTCTCCAGCACGCGGCGGTGCAGCGCGGGCAGGTCCCAGTGCGCGGCGGCCTCGGCGCGGAAGGCGGCGACGCGGGCGGCCTGGGCCGGATCGGCGGCGAGGTTGTACAGTTCGTCGGGGTCGGCCGCGAGGTCGAGCAGCAGGTCGGGGTCGGCCGGCGAGTGGATGTACTTGAAGCGGCCGCGGCGGATCATCACCAGCGGCGCGATCGCGCCCTCGCCGAGGTATTCGGCGAAGGCTTCGTCGTGGCCGCCAGCCTCGCCGCGCAGGTGCGGCAGCAGGCTGCGGCCCTCGACGTCGGCCGCGGCCGGGCCGGGCGCGCCGCCGCCGGCGGCGAGCGCGTCGAGCGTGGGCAGCAGGTCGATGGTCGAGACCGCAGACGCCACCCGCTGCGGCGCGAAGCGCGCGGGCGCATGCACGATCAGCGGCACGCGCGCGGCGCCCTCGAAGAAGCTCATCTTGTACCAAAGGCCCCGCTCGCCGAGCATGTCGCCGTGGTCGCTGGCCAGCACGACGATGGTGTCTGCGGCCTGGCCGGTCTGCTCCAGCGTGTGCAGCAGCGTGCCGATTTGGTCGTCCACATAGGAGATGGCGCCGTAGTAGGCGCGGCGCGCGTTCCTGACCTGCTGCGCGGTGGGCGGGCGGCGGTCGAGCAGGCAGGCGGCGCGGATGCGGCGCGAATGCGGGTCGTCGGCGACGGCGGACTGCGGCACGCGCGGCAGGTCGATGTCCTCGTCGCGGTAGAGGTTCCAGTAGGGCTCGGTGATCGCGTAGGGGTCGTGCGGATGTGTCAGCGAGACCGTGAGGAAGAACGGCTGCTGCGTGCCGGAGCGGGCGATCTCGAACAGCTTGCGGCGCGCGCGGAAGACCACCTCGTCGTCGAAGTCGAGCTGGTTGCTGCGGATGCAGGTGCCGGCCTGCTCGATCGAGGCGGGGTTGTGGTACCAGGGCTCGCGCACGCCGGGCTGCGACCAGTCGGGCGTCCAGCCGAAGTCGGCGGGGTAGATGTCGGTGGTGAGCCGCTCCTCGAAGCCGTGGAGCTGGTTGGGGCCGCCGAAGTGCATCTTGCCCGACAGGATGGTCCGCCAGCCGCGCGCGCGCAGGTGGTGGGCGATGGTCGGCACCTCCGACGGCATCTCGGAGGCGTTGTCGAAGCCGCCGAAGCGCGAGGGCAGCCGGCCCGCGAGCAGGCCGTAGCGCGAGGGCGCGCACAGCGGGCTGGGGCAATAGGCCGCATCGAACACCACGCCGCCGGCGGCCAGGCGGTCGATGTGGGGCGTGCGCGTCACGCGGTTGCCGTAGGCGGAGAGCGCGCGGGGCGTGAGCTGGTCGGCCAGCAGCAGGATGTGGGGCGCCGGGGCGGGCATGGAATCGGTGCGGGGCTCGTCGGGAAGGAGCCCGCATTGTTCGGAAGCCCGCCGGGGCTGTGAAGACGGCGATTCGTTATCGTGCCATCACGCCCGTTCATGGCAAGCCATCGGCGCCGATGGCAGGGTGCCGTGGTATATGCTCACAGCGCCCGCGATCCGGGCGATGTAGGATGGTAGGCCAGGGAGTATGTGAGGTTCAGACGCCGCGCGCCCGGTCCGCCTTGAACTGCGCGCGGAATGCGGCGAAGCGGCCCGCGTCGAGCGCCGCGCGGATCTCGCGCATGAGGTTCAGGTAGTAGGCCAGGTTGTGCACGCTCGCGAGCATCGGGCCCAGCATCTCGCCGCAGCGGTCGAGGTGGTGCAGGTAGGCGCGGCTGAAGTGGCGCGAGGCGTAGCAGTCGAGCGTCTCGTCGATCGGCCGCTCGTCGGTCTTGAAGCGCGCGTTGCGGATCTTCAGGTCGCCGTAGCGCGTGAACAGGTGGCCGTTCCTCGCGTTGCGGGTGGGCATCACGCAGTCGAACATGTCCACGCCCTGGGCCACGCCTTCGACCAGGTCCTCGGGCGTGCCCACGCCCATGAGGTAGCGCGGCTTCTCGCGCGGCAGGCGGTGCGGCGTGTGGGCCATGATGCGCAGCATCTCGTCCTTGGGCTCGCCCACGCTGACGCCGCCGACGGCGTAGCCGGGGAAGTCCATCTCGACCAGCCGTTCGAGCGATTCCTGCCGCAGGTGCTCGAACATGCCGCCCTGCACGATGCCGAAGAGGGCGTTGGGGTTGCCGAGCCGGTGGAACTCGTCGAAGCTGCGCCCGGCCCAGCGCAGGCTCCTCTCCATGCTCCTGCGGGCCTCGTCCTCGGTCGTGACGTGGCCCTGGGTCTCGTAGGGCGTGCATTCGTCGAGCTGCATGACGATGTCGGAATTGAGCACCGTCTGGATCTGCATGCTGACCTCGGGCGACATGAAGAGCCTGTCGCCGTTGACCGGCGAGGCGAAGGTCACGCCCTCCTCGGTGATCTTGCGCATCTCGCCGAGCGACCAGACCTGGAAGCCGCCGGAGTCGGTGAGGATGGGCCGGCTCCAGTGCTCGAAGCGGTGCAGCCCGCCGAACTGGGCCATCACGTCGAGCCCCGGGCGCATCCAGAGGTGGAAGGTGTTGCCCAGGATGATCTGCGCGCCGATCTCTTCCAGGTCGCGCGGCATCACGCCCTTGACCGTGCCGTAGGTGCCCACGGGCATGAAGATCGGCGTCTGCACCGTGCCGTGGTTGAGCGTGAGCGTGCCGCGGCGGGCGTGGCTCGTAGGGTCGGTGGCGAGGAGGTCGAAGCGGAGCATGAAGGCGAGAGTCGGGTCTGGAGTGCCGGCAGAGTGATGCACGGACGCGGTCAAGCGCGGCCGGGTTCGTCCGGCAGCGCGGTGTTCTCGCCCGTCGGCTTCTCTTGGACGGCGAGAGTGGCCGGGAGCGGCGTGAGTTCGATGCGTCCATTGACGGCACGGATGGTCAGCGTGTCGCCGGGCTTGATGCCCAGGCGCTGCACCACATCCTGCGGAAGGTCGAGATGGAAGTCTGGAGAGAGGGTGGCGGTGGTCATGCGGTCGCCTTCGAAGATTGGTACTGCGGGGGCAAAAATTTCACGCAATAGGCATGGACGCCCAGTCGCTGAGCAGCGTGATGGCATCGAAAAGGTTGGATTTGCCAACGCCGTTCGTGCCTGCGATGCAGGTGAATAAGCCGAACTGGAGATCGACTTCTCGCAGGTTCTTGAAGCCCATAACTTTCAAGCGTGTCAGCATGTTGATCCTTCGGCCGTTTTGCTATTGCCGGCGCGAAGCCATTGTGCACTCAGAAGGTGGTGACGAGCGTTCCAGCAGCATCGCATCCCCATAGCTGAAGAAGCGATACCGCTCGCGGATCGCATGCGCATAGAGCGCCATCACCCGCGCATGGCCGGCGAAGGCGCTGACCAGCATCATCAGCGTGCTTCTGGGCAGGTGGAAGTTGGTCACGAGCAGGTCCACCACCTTCCAGTCGAAGCCGGGCGTGATGAAGATGTTGGTGTCGCCCTCGGCCAGGCCGCTCCTGGCCCAGGATTCGAGCGTGCGCACGCTGGTCGTGCCGACGGCGACGATGCGGCCGCCGCGCGCGCGGGTTTCCGCAATCGCGGCCTGGGTGGCGGCGGGCACCTGGTAGCGTTCGTGGTGCATGCGGTGGTCGGCGATGTTGTCGACCTTGACCGGCTGGAAGGTGCCGGCGCCCACGTGCAGCGTGACGGCGGCGCGCCGCACACCCTGCGCGTCGAGCGCGGCCAGCACGCCCTCGTCGAAGTGCAACGCGGCCGTGGGCGCGGCCACGGCGCCGGGCACGCGGGCGAAGACGGTCTGGTAGCGCTCGGCGTCCTCGGCACCGTCGGCATGCGTGATGTACGGCGGCAGCGGCACATGGCCGTGGCGCTCCATGAGGTCGTAGGGCGTCTCGCCCGGCGCGCCATCGAAGCGCAGGCGAAACAGCGGGCCCTCGGCATCGGGCCAGCGGCCCAGCAGCGTCGCCATGAACCCTCCGTCCATGCGCAGCACGGTGCCGGGCCGCGGCTTCTTGCTGACCTTCATGTGCGCGGCCACCTCGTTGCCGAGCAGCACGCGCTCCACGAGCAGCTCCAGCCTGCCCCCGGTGGGCTTATCGCCGAACAGGCGCGCATGCACGACCTTGGTGTCGTTGAAGACCAGCAGGTCGCCGGCGCGCAGCAGGCCCGGGAGGTCGCGGAAGAAGCGGTCCGCCGGCGCATCGCCGCGGCCGTCGAGCAGGCGCGAGGCGCTGCGCTCGGCGGCGGGGTGCTGGGCGATCAGTTCGGGGGGGAGGTCGAAGTCGAAGTCGCCGACAGTGAAGGCGCGGGCGGCGTCGCAGGAGTGCGGTGCGGTCATGGACTTGAGGACGGGACGCGTCCGTGCCAAGAGGCGGATGGGGGAAAACCCACTATTGTCCCACGGCCGCTGCGGCCCGGATTTCGCCGGCCAGCCGCTTGGCCGCCGCGCTGCGGGTGCGCCCGGCGTGCCAGAGCAGGGCCGCCGTGCGCCGCACGGTGGGCTGGCGGATGGGAAGGCGCAGCAGCTCGGCGCTGGAAGGCACGGCCCGCTCGAACAGCACAGCCGCCAGGTTGCCCAGCCGCACGGTGCGCAGCATGGCTTCGATGGAGCTCATCTCCAGATGGATCGCACCGGCAATCCAGCGGCCGAGCGCCTGGTCGATCAACCGACGCGATGAGAACCGGCCGGTCTGCGCCGCCAGCCGCAGGCCGGCCAGCTGCGCGGCCGCGATCTCGCGCTGCCCGGCGCACGGATGGCCGGTGGGCACGGCCAGCACCAGTTCTTCGGAAAACAGCGGTTCGGACACCACGTCGTCGCGGACTGGACCGGCGAAGGCGATGCCCAGGTCGAGCTCGCCGTTGGCGACGCCGTTCTCGATCGTCAGGCCCGGCAGGTCTTCGATTGCCAGGTGGACGCCGGGAAAGGCTGCGGCGAACCGGGCCACCACCGGCGGCAGCAGCGTGGCGTTGTAGGTGTGGATCACGCCCAGGCGCAGCCGTCCGCGGGCCAGGCTGCCCAGTTCCTGCAGCGCGGTGGCGCCGCCTTCCACTTCGAGCAGCGCCCGCGTGGCAAAGCTCAGAAAAGTTTCGCCGGCCTCGGTCAGCTGCACGCCGCGGCCCACGCGGTCGAACAGCGCGGTGCCGAGCAGGTCCTCGAGCTGGCGGAGCTGGTGCGACAGCGTGGATTGGGTGACGTGCAGCGCCTCGGCCGCACGGGTCACGTGCTGCTGCCGGGCGACCTCGACGAAATAGCGCAGGTGGCGGAGTTCGACCATGGGCGAAGCAGGTGAGGTATCGACATCATCGATGAATTGCAGCCAAATTTACCATTGGACCGATGGCGTACCGGCCCGAACAATCCGTCCATTCCTTTTTCTTCTGCTTCGAAGGACCACGAATGAGACAACGCCGCCATATCCTGATCGCGCTTGCCTGCGCCCTGGCCGCCGCCGGTGGTACCACGGCCGCTGCCGGCTATCCCGCCAAGCCGGTCCGGCTGCTGGTGCACTTTCCGGCCGGCTCGTCGACCGACGTGATCGCTCGCGTGCTGGCCGACAAGGTGTCGGCCAAGCTGGGCCAGCCGATCGTGGTGGACAACAAACCCGGGGCCGACGGCGCGATCGCCGCGACCGAGCTCAAGCGCTCCGCGCCCGACGGCTACACGCTGCTGCTGGCCACCAACAGCCCGATGTCCGGCGTGCCGGCGATGAAGAAGGCGCCGCCTTTCGACCCGGTGAAGGATTTCACGCCGATCACCGACGTGGGCCGCTACACCTTCCTGGTCTACGTGAACGCGGCGGTGCCGGCGAAGACGCTGCCCGAGTTCGTGGCCTATGCGCGCTCGAAGCCGGGCCAGCTCAGCTACGCGGCCGGCAATGTGACCGGGCTGCTGTCGTTCGCCGCGATCGCGCAGCAGAGCAGGCTCGACATGACGCAGGTGCCCTACCGCGGCGAGCCGCCGGCGATCACCGATCTGGTCGGAGGCCGCATCGACGCCATGGTGGCCACGGCCGGCACCGGCCTGCCGCATGTGCAGTCGGGCCGGCTGCGCGCGCTGGCCACCATCCTGCCCAAGCGCGGGGCCACGCTACCCGACGTGCCCACGGTGCAGGAGTCGGGCTTTCCCGATTTCTCGATCGCGCCCTGGGCCGGACTGTTCGGGCCGGCCGGCATGCCGCGCGACGTGGTCGCCGTGCTCAACCGGGAGTTCGGCGCGGCGATGAAGCAGCCGGATGTGATCAGGAAGCTCGCCGAACAGGAGTTCGCCCTGTCGCCCTCCACGCCCGAGGCGCTGGGCGCGCTGGTCAGGCGCCAGCTCGACGTCCACCGTGACATCCTGCGCAGCGCCGGCATCGAACCCGAATAACCCCATCTTCCGCCACGCCCGATGCCTTTCCATATCGAAACCTGGGACAAGCCTGGCCACCAGGCCGCGCGCCAGCAGCTGCGCCCGGCGCACCTCGACTTCCTGGCCGCCCATGCGCACCTGCTGTTGGCCTGCGACGCCAAGCTCGACGACGACGGCGCCGATGCCGGCGGCGGCATCTACATCGTCGATCTGGACGACCGTGCGGCGGCCGAGCGCTTCATCGCGGCGGACCCGTTCCATGCCGGCGGGCTGTTCCGCGAGGTGCGGCTCACGCGCTGGCGCAAGGCCTACGTGGCCGGCGTCTGCCGCCTGTCCGGAGCCGCGGCGCGATGAGCACGATCGCCTCCATCGAGACCGCCATCGTCGACCTGCCGGTCGCACGGCCGCACAAGCTGGCCATGGCGACCATCCACGCGCATTCGCTCGTCATCGTGCGGCTGCGCACCGGCGAGGGCGTGCAGGGCACGGGCGAGGTCGCGGTCATTCCGCACTACGGCAGCGAATCGCCCGAAGCAGTCAAGTCGGTGATCGACACCTGCCTCGCGCCGCACCTGATCGGCTGCGACGTGCGCCGCACCGGCGAGCTGCTGATCTGCATGGATCGGCTCATCAAGGGCAACGGCTATGCCAAGGCCGGCGTCGAGATGGCCGCGCTCGACGCCAAGGCGCGTGCGCTCGGCGTGCCGGTGTCCGAGCTGTTCGGCGGCACGGTGCTGTCGCGACTGCCGGTGCTCTGGGTGCTGGGCAACGGCGATGTGGAGCGCGATATCGCCGAGGCGGAGACCCGGCTGGAGGCGCGCACGCACCGCCTCTTTCTCGTGAAGATCGGCCAGGGCGACCCGGCCGAGAATGTGGCCCGGGCGCTGGCCGTCAAGCGTGCGCTGGGCGACCGCGCCAGCGTGCGCGTGGACGTCAATCAGGGCTGGGACGAGGCCACCGCGAGCTGGGGCATCGCGCGGCTGGAAGCCGGCGGCATCGACGCGGTGGAACAGCCGGTGCCGGCCTGGAACCTGCCCGCGATGCGGCGGCTGGCCGAGCGCTTTACCGTGCCGGTCATGGCCGACGAGGCCGTGACGACGGTGGAGGACGCGCTCGCCTTCGCCCGCGAAGCCGCAGCCGATGCGTTCTCTATCAAGCTCGTCAAGCACGGCGGGCTCACGCGCATCAGGCAGGTTGCCGGCATCGCCGAGGCGGCTGGCATCTCGCTGTTCGGCGGCACGATGATCGAAGGCGCCATCGGTACCTCGGCCTATGCGCAGCTGCTGTCCACGCTGCCGCGGCTGGCCTGGGGTTGCCAGCTTTTCGGGCCGCAGCTGCTGACCGACGACATCGCCGTCGGCAGCGTGCGCTACGAGGAATTCGAACTGGTCGTGCCGGCCGGACCGGGCTTCGGTTTCGACATCGACGAAGACAAGCTTGCGCACTATCGCCGGACAAGTTGATATACCCCCTGGTATAGAGCCTTACAGCGGATGAAAATCATGCGCTGCAAGCCTATACACCGGAAGAGACCTGCTTTCGCCTGCGGCGGCACCGGGCGCGGGCAGAATCGGCCCACCGATGCCTGCTGCCGCGCCCGCCCCCCCGCCGTCCCCTTCTGGTGCCAGGCCGCTGTCGCCCGCCCGCAAGGCGCTGATCAAGCTCGGCCTGGTGCGCGACATCGACCTCGCGCTGCACCTGCCGCTGCGCTACGAGGACGAGACGCGCATCCGCCCGATCGCCGGGCTGCGTGACGGCGAGACCGCCCAGGTCGAGGGCACGGTGGTGCACAGCGGTGTGCAGCAGGGCGCGCGCCGGCAGTTGAAGGTGCTGCTCGACGACGGCAGCGACACGCTGGAGCTGCGCTTCTTCACCTTCTTCCCGTCGCACCTGAAGACGCTGGCCGAGGGTGCGCAGATCCGCGCGCGCGGCGAGGTGCGCGGCGGCTTTGTCGGCCGGCAGATGCTGCACCCGGCGTTCCAGCCCGCGGGCGGGCCGCTGCCCGAGGCGCTGACGCCCGTCTACCCGACGGTCGCGCAGCTGCCGCAGGCCTATCTGCGCCGCGCGGTCGACAGCGGCCTCGCGCGTGCCGACCTGTCGGAGACGCTGCCGCCCGACGCGCCGCCGGCGCCCGGCGCCCGGCCGCTGTGGCCGCTGCGAGATGCGCTGCACTTCCTGCACCATCCTCGGCCCGACGTGGCGCTCGCCACGCTGGAGGACAAATCGCACCCGGCTTGGCAGCGGCTCAAGGCCGAGGAACTGCTCGCGCAGCAGATCTCGCAGCTCGAGTCCAAGCGCGAGCGCGACCGGCTGCGCGCGCCGACGCTGGCGGCGGCCCGGCCGGCCGGCGGCGGCCTCTCGCTGCACGAGCAGCTGCTCGCCGCGCTGCCGTTTCAGCTGACCGCCGCGCAGCGCCGCGTCGGCGCCGAGATCGCGCAGGACCTCGCGCGCAGCGTGCCGATGCACCGGCTGCTGCAGGGCGACGTCGGCTCGGGCAAGACCGTGGTCGCCGCGCTGGCCGCGGCCATCTGCATCGACGCGGGCTGGCAGTGCGCGCTGATGGCGCCGACGGAGATCCTGGCCGAGCAGCACTTCGGCAAGCTCGTGGGCTGGCTGGAGCCGCTGCTCGCGCCGCGCGGCCAGCGCGTGGCCTGGCTCGTCGGCGGCCAGAAGAAGAAGGAGCGCGCCGCCATGCTCGCGCTGGTCGAGAGCGGCAAGGCCGCGCTCGTCGTCGGTACCCACGCGGTGATCCAGGAACAGGTGAAGTTCCAGCGCCTCGCGCTCGCGCTGATCGACGAGCAGCACCGCTTCGGCGTCGCGCAGCGCCTGGCCCTGCGGGGCAAGGGCCCGGGCGGGCTGGAACCGCACCTGCTGATGATGACCGCCACGCCGATCCCGCGCACGCTGGCGATGAGCTACTACGCCGACCTCGACGTCTCCACGATCGACGAGCTGCCGCCGGGCCGCACGCCGATCGTCACCAAGACCGTGGTCGACAGCCGGCGTGACGAGGTCGTCGCGCGCATCGCGGCGCAGGTGGCGCAGGGCCGGCAGGTCTACTGGGTCTGCCCGCTGATCGAGGAGAGCGAAGCACTCGACCTCAGCAACGCCACTGCGACCCATGCGGCGCTGTCCGAGGCGCTGCCGGGCGTGCTGGTCGGCCTGCTGCATTCGCGCATGCCGGCAGCCGAGAAGAAGGCGGTGATGGCCCTCTTCAGCGAAGGCGTCATGGGCGTGCTGGTCAGCACCACGGTGATCGAGGTCGGCGTGGACGTGCCCAACGCATCGCTGATGGTCATCGAGCATGCCGAGCGGTTCGGCCTGTCGCAGCTGCACCAGCTGCGCGGCCGGGTGGGGCGCGGCGCGGCGGCCTCGGCCTGCGTGCTGCTCTATTCGACCGGCGACAGCGGCCGGCTCGGCGAGACCGCGCGCGACCGGCTGCGCGCCATGGCCGAGACCACCGACGGCTTCGAGATCGCGCGGCGCGACCTGGAGATCCGCGGGCCCGGCGAATTCCTCGGCGCGCGCCAGTCGGGCGCGCCGCTGCTGCGCTTCGCCGACCTGGAGACCGACGCCGCGCTGCTCGCCTGGGCGCGCGAACTGGCACCCGCGATGCTCGACCGCCATCCGGCGCTCGCGCGCCGGCACGTGGAGCGCTGGCTGGGCAGCAAGTCCGAGTACCTGAAAGCCTGACCGCTGGTCAGCGGGCCGGTGCGATGGGGACCAGGCTGAGGAAGGGGTGGGCTGCGCCCAGCAGGGAGATGGGGTGGGACATGGAATCCTTGGCGTGGGTTGTCAACCTGCTGATTGGTAGGCAAAGGGATAAATGAAGCGTGCGGTTCAGCCTGCGGGGGGCAGGCTGGTCACCGCGGCGGCGCCAGCAGGGCCTGTATCGCCGACTGCACGGTGGATTGGAAGACCGCCGGATCGCCCAGCGCGCGGGCCAGCAGCATCGCGCCGTACACCACGGACACGAACGACTGCGCCGCGCTTTTCGGAGTGCCGGAAAAATGGAATTGCCCGCGTGCCGCCCCCCTGGTGAGCACGGAGCCAACCCAGTCGGTCAGGTCCCGGAAATGGCCCCGCACTTCGACTGCGACCTCGTCGGGAAGGGTCGGCAGCTCCGTAGCCAGCATGCCGCAGATGCAGAAGGGTGTGTCTCCAGTGCGGATGCATTCCACCCAGTGGTCCGCATAGGCCTGGAGTTCGGCCGCGGGATCGCCCAGGTGGCCTGACAACTGCGCCAGCGCGGCTGTCGCCTGCTGGCGGTACTGCGCGACCACGACGCGGACCAGCGTGGCCTTGCTGGCAAAGTGGTGGTGGATGCTGGCCTTGCGGATGCCCACCCGCTCGGCCAGATCCGCATAGCTGAAGCTGTTGTAGCCACCGGAGGCCAGCAGCGCCGTGGTGTGTCTGGCGATCTCTTCAGCTTTGGGGGACAGGTCGGCGGTCATAGATGGTAAATCTACTAATAGGTAGGTGGATGGTCGCGCTGCCTCTTGCGTGAACTTGGCGACCATTGGCTTGACCGGTTGATGTGGTGATGTGATGATGCGCCGATGCGAACCACCCTCGATCTCGATCCCGTCGTGCTCAATGCTGCGCGCCAGTTTGCGGCCCATCGTGCAGTCAGCCTGGGACGGGCCGTGTCGGAACTGGTGCTACGGGGCCTGAACCAGCCGGACGGTCCTGGCAAGGACGCGGCAGGCGACGGCGATGACGCGCTGCCCACCTTCTACAGCAGCCCGGGTTCGCCGGTGATCACGCTCGAGGACGTGAAGCGTCTGCTGGACGACGAGGCATGACCGCCACCACGACACGGTGGCTGCTCGATGTGAACGTGCTGCTGGCGGTGACCTGGCCGAAGCACATGCACCACGCGTTGGCGCGGCAGTGGTTTCGCGCGGTGCCGCGGCGCGCCTGGGCGAGCTGCTGCGTCACCCAGCTCGGTTTCGTGCGGCTGTCATCGAGCGTGCAGTTCACCGCCGACGCCGTGACCCCGCCGCAGGCAGCCAACTTGCTGCAACGCTGGTGCCAGCGCACCGACCATGTATGGGTGCCGGATCTGCCGCTGGAAGAGGTGCCGGTCTTCGCTTCGCCGGTCCTCATAGGCCACCGGCAGGTGACCGATGCCTATTTGCTCGGGCTTGCCGAGCATCATGGATTGAAGCTCGCGACATTGGACCGCGGTTTGCGGCAACTCGGCCTGGATACCGCTCCTGGCACCGTCGAATGGATCGGAGCCGCCGCATGACTCTCACCGAACTCAAGTACATCGTCGCCGTCGCCCGCGAGAAGCACTTCGGCCACGCGGCCGAGGCCTGCTTCGTCTCGCAGCCCACGCTCTCGGTGGCGATCAAGAAGCTCGAGGACGAGCTGGAGGTCAAGCTGTTCGAGCGCAGCGCCGGCGAAGTCGCGGTCACCCCGCTCGGCGAAGAGATCGTGCGGCAGGCCCAGACGGTGCTGGAACAGGCCGCCGAGATCCGTGAGATCGCCAAGCGCGGCAAGGATCCGCTGGCCGGCCCGCTCACGCTCGGCGTGATCTACACCATCGGCCCCTACCTGCTGCCCGACCTCGTGCGCCAGGCCATCGCCCGCACGCCGCAGATGCCGCTGATGCTGCAGGAGAACTTCACCGTCAAGCTGCTGGAGATGCTGCGCACCGGCGAGATCGACTGCGCCGTGATGGCCGAGCCCTTCCCCGACACCGGCCTGGCGCTGGCGCCGCTCTACGACGAGCCGTTCTACGTCGCCGTGCCCAGCACCCATGCGCTGGCCGAGCGCGCGTCGATCACGGCCGAGGAACTCAAGAGCGAGACCATGCTGCTGCTGGGCACCGGCCACTGCTTCCGCGACCACGTGCTGGAGGTGTGTCCGGAGTTCGCGCGCTTCTCCAGCAACGCCGAGGGCATCCGCAAGAGCTTCGAGGGCTCGTCGCTGGAAACCATCAAGCACATGGTGGCCGCCGGCATGGGCATCACGCTGGTGCCGCGCCTGTCGGTGCCGCGCGACGCGCTGCAGCCGACGGCCCGCCGCAGGCCGTCGCGCCACGACGACGCGGATTTCGTGCGCTACATCCCCTTCGCCGGCGAGCCGCCGGTGCGCCGTGTGGTGCTGGCCTGGCGCCGCAGCTTCACGCGCTACGAGGCCATCGCCGCGCTGCGCAACGCGGTCTATGCCTGCGAGTTGCCGGGGGTCAAGCGGCTGTCCGAATGATCGCCGGCTATGGCGGCGATAGCGGCGTGAAGCCGCCGGCTGCCTTGCGGACGCATTACAGTTCCCAAGTCCGCATGTTTTCCACCTCAGGAGAAGAACCGCCATGGCCAAGACCTCTGCCAAGAAGACCATCGATACCGGCCGCACCGGTCCGCTGCCGATCAACATCGGCATCGGCGAGAAGGACCGCGCCGCCGTCGCCCAGGGCCTGTCGCGCCTGCTGGCCGACACCTACACGCTCTACCTCACGACCCACAACTTCCACTGGAACGTGACCGGGCCGCTGTTCAACACACTGCACACCAGCTTCCAGGCGCAGTACACCGAGCTGTGGAACGCGGTCGATCCGATCGCCGAGCGCATCCGCTCGCTGGGCCATTACGCGCCGGGCTCGTACGCCCAGTTCGGCCAGCTGGCCTCGGTGCCCGACGCGCCGGCCGAGCCGCCGAAGGCACTGGAGATGGTGCGCATCCTGGTCAAGGGCCACGAGGCCGTGGCCCGCACCGCGCGCGAGTTGTTCCCGGCTGCCGAGAAGGCCGGCGACGAGCCGACGGCCGACCTGCTGACCCAGCGTCTGGCGGTGCACGAGCAGACGGCCTGGATGCTGCGCTCGCTGCTCGAGGAGTGACCGGCCGGCGCTTCGTCGCCTGACCGCCGCCCCGCCGATCGGTGGGGCTTTTTTTTGCCCGCCGGTCGCCACGGCACTGCCGATTGCTCCGTAAAGGAACCCGATGAGCTACAGCCCGAAGACCGGCCTGTTCTACATCGCGGCCAACCACTGGGCGATGGACTACTGGGGCCGAGAACATTACCTACACGCCGGGCTCGGCCTACCTGGGCATGGGGTTTCGCATCAAGCGCACGCACGAGGACCACGTCGGCACGCTGCGCGCGCTCGATCCGCAGACCGGCAGGATCGTCTGGGAGAACAAGGAGGTCTATCCGCTGTGGGCCGGCACGCTGGCCACGGCCGGCGACCTGGTGGTCACCGGTACTTCCGACGGCTTCGTGAAGATCTTCCATGCCAAGACGGGCAGGGAACTGTGGAAGTTCCAGACCGGCTCGGGCGTGGTCTCCATCCCCGTGACCTGGGAGCAGGACGGTGAGCAGTACATCGGCATCGCCTCGGGCTATGGCGGCGCAGTGCCGCTGTGGGGCGGCGACATGGCTGCGCTGACCAGGACGGTGACGCAGGGCGGCTCGTTCTGGGTCTTCAAACTGCCCCGGTAGAAGCGCAGCGCCCCAGTCCGCTTCGCGGCTCCTCCTTCTCGCTTCGCGCGTCGCGCTGCGGGGAAGGGGACGACGCCGGTGCTGCAGGGGCGGCCCTGGCGCGGCGTCTGCCGGTCTGGGCCGCTGTGGCTTTGATGGCTTGAACGATGGAGACATTCCATGCTTACTAAGAAACTTCTTCCTGTCGTGCTTGCGCTGGTGGCCTTCGGTGCCGCTGCGCAGACGGCCCTGAAGCCCGCGTCGAACTGCGAGCCGGGGCCGCAGGCCGATTGCTCGCACACCGATCTGCGCCATGTGGACTGGCGCGGCAAGGACCTGGCGGGAATCGATCTGCGGGGCTTCATTCAATGTGTCGCGCGGAGACTTCCGCGGCGCCAATCTCGTGGGTGCCAATTTCTCGGGGGCGGCCGGGGTGGCTGCCAATTTCTCGCGCAGCTATCTGGCGCGGGCGGACTTCAGCCGGGCGCGGCTCATCGGCGCCAATTTCGAATTCGCGCGCATAAGCGGCGCGGACTTCAGCCATGCGGACCTGGAGGCGGCCAACCTCGAAGCGGCGGGCGCAGCCAAGGCGCAGTTCGTCGGCGCCAACCTCGACGGTGCCAACGCGCAGGAAACCAAGTTCAACACCGCCAACCTGCAGGACGCGACTATGCGCGGGACCGTCGTGCGCTTCGCGCTGTTCCCGGGCGTCAATTTCACGGGCTGCGTGTCCTGTCCGTCGAACTGGTAGGGCTGTGCTCCTTCTCCCTTTTCCTTCCCTCTTCCATGACCGCGATGAAACATTCCACCGCCTTCGTTTTCTCCCTGGTTCTCACCGCCGCGGCGCTGGCCTGGGCCTGCGCGCTGCCGGCGACCGCCCAGACCGCCGGCGCCGACTTGGCCAAGGCCAACGGCTGCATGACCTGCCACGACATCGCCAAGAAGCTGGTCGGCCCCGGCTTCGCCCAGGTTGCCGCCAAATACAAAGCCGACGCTGCAGCGCCCGCGCAGCTGGTCTCCAGGATCCGCGGAGGCAGCAGCGGCACCTGGGGCCGCATTTCGATGCCGCCCAACACCCAGGTGAGCGAGAGGGACGCGCAAGCCCTCGTGCAGTGGATCCTGTCCCTGCCGGCGTCCTGAGAGCGTCCCCGCGCTCCATCTGCAACGCCTGGCAACGCGCGTTGCGGGGCGCGTAGCTACAGTCTCGAAGTACCTATGCATTGGGCGGCTCATCCGCCTTGGGAGGGGTCCGCGCCATGGAACACCGATTTCGACTTCTTTTGTATGCTTTCCTGCCCGGCACGCTGGCGCTCGCCATGGGAAAGGCCGTGGCTCAGGAAGCCGCCGCCACGCTGGCACCCGTCGAGGTCAACGCCAGCACCGCGGCCCAGCGCCGCTTCGATGCGGCCGCCAGCTACGACATCCTGCAACTCGACCCGTTTCGCGCCGCCACGCCCCTGGTCAACCTCTCCGAACTGGTAGCCGGCCAGCCCGGCGTGGCCGTGATCGACCGCGGCAATTACGCGCAGGACCTGCAGATCGCCGTGCGTGGCTTCGGCTCGCGCTCCACGTTCGGTGTGCGCGGCGTGCGCATCCTGGTCGACGGCATCCCCGCCACCATGCCTGACGGCCAGGGACAGGCCGCCACGGCGCAGCTGCCATCGGCCAGCCAGGTCGAGCTGCTGCGCGGCCCGCTCGCCCAGCAGTACGGCAATGCCGCCGGCGGCGTCCTGCAAGTCACTACGCGCGACCCCCGGCCCGGGGGCGGCGCCAGCGCATCCGCAGCTGCGGGATCATCGGGCCTGCGCGTGCTCGGCGCCTCGTTCGACTTCGGCGACCGCACCCTGGGCGGCCTGCTCGACGTCTCGCACATGGAGACCGACGGCTGGCGCGCCCACAGCGCGGCCGAGCGCACCCACTTGAACGGCAAACTCGTCGCCCGCCCCGACGGCGACACCACCATCACCGCCCTGGTCAATCTGTTCGACCAGCCGAATGCGCAGGACCCGCTGGGCCTGACCCGCGCCCAGTTCGACGCCGATCCGCGCCAGACGCCGTCGGTCGCCGACCAGTTCAACACCCGCAAGTCCATCTCGCAGAACCAGCTTGGCCTCGTCCTCGACCGCCGCCTTGGCGACCAGGACAGCCTGCGCGCCCGCGTCTACGGCGGCAAGCGCGCACTGCGGCAGTACCTCTCCATGAGCGGCGATGCCCTCACCAGCGCCGGCGGTGTGGTGGACCTGGACCGCGACTACTACGGCGCGGGCGTCGCCTGGACCCACGCGCTGCGCCTGCTCTCGGGCCTGCCCGCATCCTGGACCGTCGGCCTCGACGCCGACCGCCTGGCCGAGAACCGCCGGGGCTTCGTCAACAATGGCGGCACCGCCGGCGCACTGCGCCGCGACGAGCGCGACCGCGCCGGCAACACCGACCTCCATGCCCAGGTCGATGCCTGGGTGGCACCGACCTGGCGCGTCATCGCCGGACTGCGATCCACCCAGGTCAGGGTCTCGGTCGACGACCACTACATCACCGCCGCCAACCCCGACGACAGCGGCAGCCGCACCTACCGCCAGACCAGCCCGGCCCTCGGCCTGGTCTGGAGCGCGAGCGACAGCGTCAACCTCTATGCCAACGTCGGCCGCGGCTTCGAGACGCCCACGCTCGCCGAGATGGCCTACAGCCAGACCAACACCGGCCCCAACTACGGCCTGGCCGCCTCGCGCAGCCGGCAGGCCGAGCTGGGCGTGAAGTGGCAGGGCGGGGCCTGGGGCGCACAACAGCGATTGCAGGCCGCCGTGTTCGACGCCCGCAGCCGCGACGAGATCGTGCCCGCGGCCACTGTCAACGGCCGCACCGTCTACCAGAACGCCGATCGCGTGCGCCGCCGCGGCGCCGAGCTGGCCTGGAGCGCCACCGCCGGCGCCTGGACGCCACGCTTGGCCTTCACCTGGCTCGACGCAGCCTTCGACAGCGACTACCAGGTGGCCGGCGGCGCCCGCGTGCCGTCCGGCAACCGCCTGCCGGGCACGGCACGGCAGACCGCGCTGGTCGGCGTCGACTACGCCGCGCCCGCCGGCTGGACGGCCGGGGCCGAAGTGCTGGCAGCCAGCCGTACCTTCGCCAACGACGTGAACACCGCCTGGGCGCCGGGCTATGCCGTGGCTGCGCTCAAGGCCGGCTATGCCTTCACCGCCGGCGGCGTGCGCTGGTATGCCTGGGGCCGCATCGACAACCTGTTCGACCGCCGCTATGCCGGATCGCTCATCGTCAACGACGGCAACAGCCGCTTCTACGAGGCCGCGGCCGGCCGCAGAGCGGTGGTGGGCTTGCGGGCGCAGTTCCTGTAAGCCCATCGTACCGATAGCCACAAGCCATGAACAGGCAGGAGGCGATATGGGAGCCGCGCCGTAAAATCCGACGATGCTCCAGCAACGCACGATCAAGACCCTGACCCGCGCCGTCGGCGTGGGGCTGCACAGCGGCCAGCGGGTCGAACTGACGTTGCGGCCGGCCCAGCCGGACACCGGCATCGTGTTCCGCCGGGTCGACCTGCCGGAGCCGGTGGACATCCCGGTCGCCGCCGACGCGATCACCGACACGCGCATGGCCTCCACCATCGGCCGCAACGGCGCGAAGGTGCACACCATCGAGCACCTGATGTCGGCCTGCGCGGGGCTCGGCATCGACAACCTCTACATCGACATCACCGCCGAAGAGGTGCCGATTCTCGACGGCTCCTCCGCCTCGTTCGTGTTCCTGCTGCAAAGCGCCGGCATCGAGCTGCAGAACGCGCCCAAGCGCTTCATCGAGGTGGTGCGCCCGGTGGAGGTGCGCGAAGGCGAGGGCACCCACGCCAAGTGGGCGCGGCTGGATCCGTACCACGGCTACAAGCTGCGCTTCGAGATCGACTTCGCCCATCCGGCAGTGGACTTGACCGGCCAGAGCTTCGAATTCGACTTCGGCGCCGGCAACTACACGCGCGACATCGCCCGCGCCCGCACCTTCGGCTTCACGCGCGACGTCGAGGCCCTGCGCTCGAACGGCCTGGCGCTCGGCGGCGGGCTCGACAACGCCATCGTCATGGACGACTACAAGGTGCTCAACAGCGACGGGCTGCGCTACGACGACGAGTTCGTCAAGCACAAGATCCTCGACGCCATTGGCGACCTCTACGTCATCGGCAAGCCGCTGCTCGCGGCCTACAGCGCCTACCGCTCGGGCCACGACATGAACAACCGTCTGCTGCGCGCGCTGCTGGCCCAGCCGGACGCCTGGCGCATTGCCATCTTCGACGACGAGCGCCGGGCGCCCGCCGGCTTCGCGCGGCTCGCGCGGGCCTGGTAGCCCAATGCTGCTGTTCCGCGCGCTCGTCTTCTTCCTGCTGTTTTTCTCGGCCGTGTGCTTCGCGTTCTACGCGGCCACCGGGCGGCCGCGCTACAGGCGCTGGGGCCTGGTCGTGCTCAAGTGGACGGTGATTGCGGCGCTCGTTTTCTTCGGCGTGCTCATCCTGGAGCGCGTCGCCTAGCCTGCATCGTCGACGCCGAGGAGCACGTCCGCGACCTCGTCCGCGAACCGGTAGCGCGCTGCGCCGATCCGCACGATGTCCGTGCCGCCGGGATCGCGGCGCGCCGCGGGCATGCCGTGGTCGCGCAGGGCGCGGGCGCAGCCGGCCCAGTCGCCGCCCTCCACCAGCACGTTGAGCGACGCCCACGACAGGCTGCCGCAGGCGTTGTCGCCGAAACCGTGCAGCGTGCGCCAGTCCGCGCCGCGCTCCAGCAGGAAGCGGGCGAGTGCGGCGTCGCGGGCCTTGCCGGCGGCGCCGTACAGCGCCGAGAGCCGCTCGGTGAACGACGGCGCTTCCAGCGAGGCCGGCGGCCAGCGGCTGCCGATCGACTGGTCGGGCGACGCGCCCGCGCCCAGCAGGAAGCGGGCGCAGTCGCGCAGGCGTTCGCGAAAGCCCGGCAGCGTGAGCAGCCCCGAATGGGTCACCGCCTCCAGCGGCGGCAGATGCAGCGGCCCGCCTGCGCGGTGCACCCAGCCCGGGTCGCGCGCGGTGGCCTGGCGAAGGGCTGTTTCGTCGCCCACGGCGCAGGCCAGGTAGGCGTCGCCCTCGGCAAGCGCAGGGTTCTCGGCCAGCATCCGGGCAGCCACGGCGGGCCGGTGGGCGTCGTTGCCACCAGCGTCTGCACCGCGGCAGGTTCGCCGCGGCGGTAGTCGACCAGGAGTGCCTTGGCCAGCTTCTTCGGGTGGCCGATGTCGGGCCGAGGGGGAATGCGCTTCATGAAAACCTCCGTGCATGAGAGGCCGATGACCCGCAACGTCGGCAGCACAAAGGCGTGAATCGATCGGTGATGAAGGCAAGTGGGTTCGACCCTTCCCGCGGGCCCGGGGGCGTCTTGCACGCCAGCGCGATCATAAGCGCCGCAAGGGCCGGGGCGCGCAGGGGGATGGATATACTGGCCGCTGCTCCGGGGTGCCTTTGCGCTGAGATGCGGACGGCCTGAAATCCTTCTTTCAGGCCGCCTGCGGACCCGACGAACTTGATCCGGTTAATACCGGCGGAAGAAGAGCCGAACCTGTTTCCCGCTTGCGCGGGCGCCGCGCGCGCCTGCGATGGGCGGGAGTCCGTCCACACCAGTGCGTGGGCGGCGCGGGGCCATCCGGAGCAAACACACCTGCTTGTCGTTTGCGACATCCACCGGAAGGAGATACCCTCTCATGAACGCCCCCGACACCCCCGCGGCCCAGGCCGCGAAGTTCGCCGAACTGCTGGCCCAGGCGCGCCAGCCGTTCCCCGCCTCGCGCAAGGTCTACGACCACGGCACGCTGCACGCCGGCCTGCGCGTGCCGCTGCGCGAGATCGCGCTGACCAATGGCGAGACCGTCAGCGTCTACGACACCTCCGGCCCGTATACCGACCCGGCCGCGCGGATCGACGTGCGCCGCGGGCTGGCGCCCGTGCGCGACGGCTGGGTTGCCGCGCGCGGCGACACCGAGACTTATGAAGGCCGTCCGCCGGTCGCGCTCGACGACGGCGGCCACAACGATGGAAGCAGCCAGCGCCTGGCCCAGCTGCGCGCCGACGCCGCCGGCCTCCAGCGCACGCCGCGCCGCGCCAAGTCCGGCGCCAACGTCACCCAGATGCACTACGCGCGCCGCGGCATCGTCACGCCCGAGATGGAATACGTCGCCATCCGCGAGAACGGACGCCGCGCATGGGCCCGGGAGTACCTGTCCAATGCGGGCCGGGAAAGCCGGCTGGCGGGCCATACCCTTGGGGCCATCATGCCGCAGATCATCATGCCCGAGTTCGTGCGCGACGAGGTCGCGCGCGGCCGGGCGATCATCCCGGCCAACATCAACCACCCCGAAGTCGAGCCGATGGCCATCGGGCGCAACTTCAAGGTCAAGATCAATGCCAACATCGGCAACTCGGCCGTCACCTCGGGCATCGACGAGGAGGTCGAGAAGCTCGTCTGGGCGATCCGCTGGGGCGCCGACAACGTGATGGACCTCTCCACCGGCCGCCACATCCACACCACGCGCGACTGGATCGTGCGCAACAGCCCGGTGCCGATCGGCACCGTGCCGATCTACCAAGCGCTGGAGAAGGTCGGCGGCGTGGCCGAGGACCTGACCTGGGATATCTTCCGCGACACCCTCATCGAGCAGGCCGAGCAGGGCGTGGACTACTTCACCATCCATGCCGGCGTGCGGCTCGCGTTCATCCAGCTCACGGCCAACCGCCGCACCGGCATCGTCTCGCGCGGCGGCTCGATCATGGCCAAGTGGTGCATGGCGCACCACCGCGAGAGCTTCCTTTACGAGCACTTCGAGGACATCTGCGACATCATGAAGCAGTACGACGTGTCGTTCAGCCTCGGCGACGGCCTGCGCCCCGGCGCCGGCGCCGACGCCAATGACGAGGCCCAGTTCGCCGAACTGCGCACGCTCGGGGAATTGACCCAGGTCGCCTGGAAGCACGACGTGCAGACCATGATCGAAGGCCCGGGCCATGTGCCGATGCACCTGATCCAGGCCAACATGGCCGAGCAGATCAAGCACTGCCACGAGGCGCCGTTCTACACGCTCGGGCCGCTCACGATCGACATCGCACCGGGCTACGACCACATCGCGAGCGCGATCGGCGCCGCGATGATCGGCTGGTTCGGCACCGCGATGCTCTGCTACGTCACGCCCAAGGAGCACCTGGGGCTGCCGGACCGCGACGACGTCAAGCAGGGAATCATCGCGTACAGGATCGCGGCCCACGCCGCCGACGTGGCCAAGGGCCATGCGGGCGCCCGCGCGCGCGACGACGCGATCAGCCAGGCGCGCTTCGACTTCCGCTGGGAGGACCAGTTCAACCTGGGCCTCGACCCCGACACGGCGCGCGCATACCACGACGAGACGCTGCCCAAGGAGGCGGCCAAGGTGGCGCACTTCTGCTCGATGTGCGGGCCGAAGTTCTGTTCGATGAAGATCACGCAGGAGGTGCGCGCCTTTGCCGCGGAATCGGCCGCGCGCGAGCAGGGCATGCAGGAGAAGGCGCTGGAGTTCCGGCGCGGCGGCGGCGAGTTCTACGTGCCGGTGCCGACGTCGCCGTGATGGTGGGGGTATAGGCCGGTAGCGCTCTCTGGAAAAGCGTTGTGGTGGTATACCCCCCCATCGGCCTAAAGTGCCCGGCCGCCGCGCAGCATCGCATGCTGGCGCCGCGCCAGCGGCGTGGCCTGCGCGATCTGCGCGAGCGTGTGGCCCGCGTGCGCATGGGTGATGGCGATGCCCAGCGCATCGGCGGCGTCGGGTCCGGGCGTGCCGGGCAGCTGCAGCAGCCGCTGGACCATCTCCTGCACCTGGGGCTTGGCCGCGCGGCCGTGGCCGGCCACGGCGCGCTTCATCTGCACGGCGGTGTATTCGGCCACCGGCAGCTCGGCCGACACCAGCGCGGTGATGCAGGCGCCGCGCGCCTGCCCCAGCAGCAGCGTGGACTGCGGGTTCACGTTGACGAAGATGATCTCGACCGCGCTGCTGTCGGGCTGGTAGCGCCCGGCCACCTCGCGCACGCCGTCGTAGAGGATCTTGATGCGACCGGGCAGGTCGCCGAGCGCGAGCCGGGTCGTGCGGATCGTGCCGCTGGCTACGTAGCGCAGGTGCGGCCCGTCGCAGTCCACCACGCCGAAGCCGGTGGTCTGCAGGCCGGGGTCGATGCCGAGGATGCGCACCCGCTGCCTCAGGCTGCGGGTCGGTAATTCAGGATGCGCTCGCAGTAGCGGGCGATCACGTCGATCTCCAGATTGACCTTGGAGCCGACCTTCAGGGTGCCCAGCGCGGTGTTCTGCACCGTGTGCGGAATCAGGTTGATGCTGGCCTCGCTGCCCGCGGCGCCGTCGGCCACGGCGTTGACCGTGAGGCTCACGCCGTTGACGGTGATCGAGCCCTTGTAGACCAGGTAGCGGCCGATGGCCGGCGGCGCCAGCACGCGCAGTTCCCAACTCTCGCCCACCTGCGCGAAGTGCGTGACGGTGCCGATGCCGTCCACGTGGCCCGAGACGATGTGGCCGCCCAGGCGGTCGGCCGCGCGCAGCGCCTTCTCCAGGTTGACCGGGCCGGGCTCGGCCAGGCCGGCGGTCTTGTCGAGCGACTCGGCGGAGATGTCCAGGTGGAAGCGGCGCGCCGCCGCGTCGAAGGTGGTGACCGTCATGCAGGCGCCGTTGAGCGCGATGCTGTCGCCCTGGCCCACGTCGTCGAGGTAGCCCGCGGGCGCCTCCACGGTGAGCCGCTTGCCGTGCTGTGCGGTGGCGCCGAGATCGTCGATGGCGACGATGCGGCCCACGCCGGTGATGATGCCTGTGAACATCGGCGGATTATCGCCAGCAGCCGGCCGTGCCGCCGGCCCGTCGGACGAATGCCCGTGCACCGGCAGCACCCGCGCGCGGATGCGCAGGTCGGCCCCGACCGAATCGATGGCGATGTACTCCAGGGGTATGGCCTGGTCCAGCGCGGATAGCGCCGGCAGCAGGCCCATACCCCTGCCAGGACCGACCAGCTTGGGCGCCATGTAGAGGAGCAGTTCGTCGACCAGCCCGGCTTGCAGCAGCGCGCCGTTGAGCCGCTCGCCGGCTTCCACGTGCAGCGTGCGCACGCCCCGCGCGGCCAGGTCGCCCAGCACGGCGGGAAGGTCCACGCCGCCGTCCGGCGCGGGCAGGCGCGCGATGTGTGCGCCACGCCCGTTCAGCGCCGCCGCCGCGGATCCGGACGGCGCCGCCGCATAGAAGCGCACGGCGCGGCCGGCCACCGAGAACAGCCGGGCATCTGGCGGCGTGCGCAGCCGGCTGTCCACCACGGCCAGGTCCGGCAGCCGGGCGCCGGCCGGCGCCAGCCGCACGTCGAGCAGCGGATCGTCCTGCAGCACCGTGCCCACGCCCGTCAGCACCGCATCGGCCTGCGCCCGCCAGGCGTGGCCGTCGGCCCGCGCGGCCGCGCCCGTGATCCATTGGCTGCGCCCGTCCTCCAGCGCCGTGCGGCCGTCGGCCGAAGCGGCCACCTTCAGGCGGACCCAGGGGCGGCGGGGCCGGGCGGAGAGAGAAGCAGGCGTCATTGCAAAGAACCACGGAGGGCGGGAGCGAAGCGGTCGCGGCCGATTATCGGGCGGCAAAACCAAGGGTTAACCCTGTTCTTGTTTCCGGCCATGTTCCCCGTGCGGTCCCCGGCGTTACGTAACGGACATTGTTCCCGGAACGTCCCGAGAGCGCCGGCGTCCGCTTCCGAAAACGAATAAACCCTTGTGGATCAACGGCTTGGCTGGGCTGTGCGGACGGGCTGCGACCGGTTGCGGCCGCTGGCACGTTCGTTGCCCCCTGGAAGTCGCCAACGCGCACGCGCCCCGTCCGGGCAGGGCGCAGCCACCCCAGATTTTCTACTTTCCAAGAGGCCGCCATGACGACGATCCAGCCTTCTGCTTCTTCCAGCGCCGCAGCCGACAGCGGTTCCGTGACACCGGTGGTGCTGGCCCAGGCCAGCCCCGCGGTCCCCATTTCGCCCGTGACACCGGCCGCACCGCTGGGCACGCTGTCCAACGCCACGGCCGGCGTGCAGATCATTCACGACGGCGTGGCGCTGCCGGTGCAGGGGCCGCAGGCATTGCAGATCGGCGACCGGGTGATCGTGCCCGAAGGCGGCAGCGCGGCAGTCGTCTTTCCGGGCTCGTCGGCCAATCAGGCGCCGCTGGCCGGCACCTTCTCGGGCGGCACCGACGCGACCATCGGCGCGACCCACCTGCCGGGGGGCCTGCAGCAGGTCACCGTCGACGTGGCCGCGGGCGACCTGACCGTCACGGCGAACGACGACGCGGCCGAGGCCGCGGCGCTGCTGGTGAAGAAGAAGGTTCCGGCTGCCGGCGGCGGTTTCGGCCTGGGCGAATTCGCCCTGGTCGGCCTGGGCGGGCTGGCGCTCGGCGCGGCCCTCAAGGACGACCACGACCATAACGACGACAACAACAATGGCAGCGGCCAGAACCCTCCCGGCGGCGGTAATGATCAGAACCCGCCCGATGACGGCGACGCCGATGCCGACGCCGATGCGGATGCGGATGCGGATGCGGATGCCGATGCCGATGCCGATGCCGATGCCGATGCCGATGCCGATGCCGACGGCGTCGGCCTGGTCGACGTCGTCCAGGATGTCCTCGGCAACCTGAGCAACCAAACGGCCGTCGCGCCGCTGACCGACCTCATCAACAACCTGGTCGATCCGCAGGGCGGCACGCTGGCGGGCGTCACCTCGGCCCTGAACGACCTGACCAACACCGAAGGCGGCGCCCTCGGCCCGCTGACCGAACTGGTCAACGGCCTGGTCAACACGCACAACGAGAACCTCGAACCGCTGATCACCGCACTCAACGGCATCCTGCAGGGGGTCAACTCCGATGGCAGCCTGGCCAGCGACCTGCTGGGCAGTGGCGGCATCGTCGATGACCTGCTGGGCTCAGCCGGCCTGGGCGGCCTGCTCGGTGGTCTGCTGGGAGACGGCAGCGATGGCGGCTCGGGCACCGGCTTGGTCACCACGGTGCAGGATGCCCTGGCCGGCGTGACCGACCACACTGCCGTGGCGCCGCTGACCGACCTGATCAACAGCCTGGTGGACCCGAACACCGGCACGGCCGCCGGCATCACCGATGCGCTGGAGCGGCTGACTGCCAGCGGCGGCGGCCTCGAAGCCCTCAACCAGCTGGGCGAAGGGCTGACCACAGCCGACAACGCGGCCCTGGCGCCGCTGACCGATGCGCTCAACGACATCCTGCAGGGCGTCTCGGGCAACCAGGGCACGCCGCTGGGCGACGTGGTCTCCGGCCTCGTGGGCGGCGACGGTGCGCTGGCCGACCTGCTCGGCGAAGGCGGCGTGGCTGGCCTGCTGGGCGGTCTGCTGCACGAGCCGGGCACGCACGCCGATACCGACACCGGCCTGATCACCACGGTGCAGGACGCCCTGGCCGCCGTCACCGACGACACCGCGCTGGCGCCGCTCACCGACCTGGTCGACACTCTGCTCGACCCGACCGACGGCACGCTGTTTACCCTCACCGGCGTCCTGGAAAACCTGACCTCCACCGACGGCGGCCTGTCGGCCCTCAACGACCTGGTGTCCAGCCTGGTGGGCTCCGACGATGCCGCCCTTGCTCCCGTGACCGGTGCCCTCAACGACCTGCTGACCGGCCTGACCGGCAGCCCTGCCAGCCCGGTCGGGACTGTGGTCGACAACCTGCTGGGCAGCGGCGGCGCGCTGTCCGACCTGCTGGCCGGCCTGAGCGGCGACGGCTCCAGCACGCCGGCTTCCGGTACCGATTCGCTGCTGTCGCCGGCCGATGGCCTGGTCGACCATGTGGCCGTTGCCGCCAGCGGCGTGCCGGTGGTGGACGACGTCGCCGGCAGCGTGCTGGATCCGGTGGCCGGGCTGGTCGACGGCGTGACCGGCACAGCCGACAGCCTGCTGAGCCCGCTGCTCGGCAGCAGCTTCACCGCCGACAGCCCGAACCAGCTCGACCCGGTGGACAACCTGGTCAGCGGCGTCACCGACACGGCCGGCAGCGTGCTGGCCCCGGTGGTGGACGGCCTGCTGGGCAGCGGCGCCACGGCCAGTCTGCTCGACCCGGTCGCCACCCAGGTGGACTACCTGACCGATGGTGTGTCCCACCTCGCCGGCAGCCTGCTGGACGGCCTGCAGCCCGGAGCCGATCCTGGGACCAGCGGCGCCGCACTGCTCGATCCGACCGCGGACGCTGTCGGCCAGCTCGCCTCGGACCTCGACAGCGGCGTGCTCGGCGGCCTGGGCCTGGGCGACGCGCTGGAGTCGGTCGCCGACCTGAGCAGCGACCTGACCGATACCGTCAGCGGTCTGGTGAGCCCGCTGGTCGGCAGCGACTTCGCGGCCGACAGCCCGAACCCGCTCGATCCGGTGGACGATCTGGTCTCCGACGTGACCAGCACCATCGGCGATGCATTGGCCCCGGTCGCCGACGGCCTGCTGGGCACCGGCGGCACGGCGGCCCTGGTGGACACGGTGAACACGCAGGTCGACTACGCCACCGATGCGGTCAACCATCTGCTCGGCGGCGTGGCCGGCACCGACGGCGCGAGCGATCTGCTCAGCGGCCTGTTGGATGGTGTGGCCGGAGATAGCGGTTCCGGAGACCTGGTCAGCACGGTCACCGGCGACAGCAGCACCGGCGCCGGCGATGCGCTGAGCACACTGCTGGGCGACGACAGCCTGGTCGGCAGCGTACTGGACACGGTGACCGGTGGCACCGCGACGGGTTCGGACGATCTGCTGGGCAGTGTGCTCGGCGACGGCGGCGCCGTTAGCGACCTCGTCAGCACGGTCACCGGCGACAGCAGCACCGGCTCCGGCGATGCACTGAGCACACTGCTGGGCGACGACAGCCTGGTCGACAGCGTGGTGAGTACGGTGACCAGCGCCACCGCGACGGGGTCGGGCGACCTGCTGGGCAGCGTGCTCGGCGACGGCGGCGCCGTTGGCGACCTCGTCAGCACGGTCACCGGCGACAGCGGCACCGGCTCCGGCGATGCGCTGAGCACACTGCTGGGCGACGACAGCCTGGTCGGCAGCGTGGTGAGTACGTACGGTGACCAGCGCCACCGCGACGGGGTCGGGCGACCTGCTGGGCAGCGTGCTCGGCGACGGCGGCGCCGTTGGCGACCTCGTCAGCACGGTCACCGGCGACAGCGGCACCGGCTCCGGCGATGCGCTGAGCACACTGCTGGGCGACGACAGCCTGGTCGGCAGCGTGGTGAGTACGTACGGTGACCAGCGCCACCGCGACGGGGTCGGGCGACCTGCTGGGCAGCGTGCTCGGCGACGGCGGCGCCGTTGGCGACCTCGTCAGCACGGTCACCGGCGACAGCGGCACCGGCTCCGGCGATGCGCTGAGCACACTGCTGGGCGACGACAGCCTGGTCGGCAGCGTGGTGAGTACGGTGACCGACGCCACCTCGGGCACCGGTGTCTTGGGGAGCCTGGCCGACACCATCGACAGCGTCGTGTCCCCGGTGACCAGCCAGCCGAGCGGCAGCGCACTGGCATCCGTCGGCAACCTGCTCAGCGGCCTGCTGCACCACGGCTGATCGCTTGGCAACCATGGCACAGGAGGAACACACCATGCAACGCCCCCCATGCACGACGATGGCCCTGGCGCTCGCCGCGGCCTTGCTGGCCGCAGGCTGCAGCACGCAGCAACCGCGCGCCGGCGTGGACGAGAAGGCCTATTACTACTCCAGCCGCACGACCGCTCCGGCCCCGGCCGTGGTGCGGCGGGGGGAGCCCCCGCCCGTGGCTGCCGTGCCTGCACCCACGCAGCGCGTCGTGTACTTCGACTATGACCGCTACGACGTCAAGCCCGAGTACCGCGGCGTGGTCCAGGCCCATGCCGACTACCTGCGCGGCGACCCCCGCCGCAGCGTGGTGCTGCAGGGCCACACTGACGAGCGCGGCGGCACCGAATACAACCTCGCGCTCGGCCAGCGCCGCGCCGAGGCGGTGCGGCGCTCGCTGCTGCTGCTCGGCGTGTCCGACGCGCAGGTCGAGGCGATCAGCTACGGCAAAGAAAAACCGGCGTCGACCGAGCACTCGGAAAGAGGCTGGCAGCGCAACCGGCGCGTCGAATTCGATTACCGATAGAGACCAACCCTCCCCCCAGCGGCTGCGCCGCTGCCCCTTCTCTCGCTTTGCGGGAAGGGGGCGACGGCAGCGCGGCGGGGCGGCCCCTTGCGCGGCGTCCGCTGGCCTGGGCCGTTGATGAAACGAAGGACCATGCGCATCCCGACCGCTGACGAACTACAGAGAGACACCGTGTACACGTTCGCCGACCAGCTCGAAGCCTGCCTGGACCGCGTGCTCACGCATTGCACGGGACTGCCGGCCCCGCATCCGGCTTTCGTGCTGTTCTTCTCCGTGAGCGACGGCCGCCGCCGCGCCCATGTGCTGCATGCGCGCGCGGCCACGCTGGAGGATGCCTGGCGCGACGGCGCCGCGCGCGCGGCCGCCTGGGCCGCGCAGAACGCGCCGGGCCGGGCCTGGCTGCGGGTGGACTGGGTCGACGCGGTCGATACCGTCGGCTGGAAGGCCTTCAACGACGGGCTGGCCCAGGTCAAGCGCAACTACTTCCGCGGCGGCATCGCGCTGGACGATGCCTTCGACGTTGCCTTCCTCGAACAGGAGATCAACGCCAACGCCATGCTCTATGGCGGCGCCCAGGTGTCGCATGCCGTGGTCAACGCGCACAACTTCGCGGTCTACAGCCAGGCGCGCTTCGGCACGGCGCTGCGGCCGGACCTCGCGCCCGACCGTCGGGTGCACCTGTTCACCACCGGCGCGGTGTTCTGCGGCGAGGACGGCGTGGTGCACGACATCGCCGGCCGCGGCTTCGACGCCGGCCGCCGCGTGGTCGAGCGGCTCGACCAGCATGCGGTCCATGCGCTGGTGGACAGCGGCGCGCGTTTCCTCGCGCGGCAGGTGCAGCCGGGCGGACGCTTCGTCTACGGCTACTTCCCGTGCTTCGACCGGCCGATCCCCACCTACAACACGCTGCGCCACGCCAGTTCGACCTATGCCCTGGTCGAGGCCTGGGAGCTGACCGGCGGCGACGCCCTGCGCCAGGCGATCGAGACCTCGCTGGCCTACCTGGCCGGCTCGCTGATCCGCCACTACACGCTGCCCGACGGCCGCCGCGCCGCCTTCCTGGTCGACACGGGCGAGGAGATCAAGCTGGGCGGCAACGCCGTCTGCCTGCTGGCCTTCGTGAAGTACAGCGAGGTCACCGGCAGCCGCGACTGGCTGCCGCTGCTGGAGGAACTGGCCACCGGCATCGCCTGGCTCCAGGATCCGGCCACCGGCCGCCTGACCCACGTGCTCAACGCCGGCGACCTGTCGGTGAAGGAGCCCTTTCGCATCATCTACTACGACGGCGAGGCGGCCTTCGGCTCATGCGCCTCTACGGCCTGACCCGGGACGGGCGCTGGCTGGCGGTGGTGGAGAAGGCGTTCGACCACTTCATCGCGCAGGAGCACTGGCAGGCGCACGACCACTGGATGGGCTACTGCGTGGACGAACTCACGCGCTGGCGGCCGCTGGAGAAGTATTTTCGCTTCGGCATCCGCAACGTCGCCGGCCACCTGGACTTCGTACTCGGCCGCAAGACCACCTTCCCCACGCTGCTGGAGCTGATGCTCGCCGCGCAGCAGATGGTGGAGCGGCTGCAGGGCATGGACGAACTGCGCCACCTGCTGGACGAACTGGACCTGGAGAAGTTCCACCGCGCGCTGCACGCGCGGGCGCACTACCTGCTCAACGGCTACTTCTGGCCCGAGATGGCGATGTACTTCCGCTCGCCGGCGGCCATCGTGGGCTCGTTCTTCATCCGCCATCATTCCTTCCGCGTGCGCATCGACGACGTGGAGCACTACCTCTCGGGCTTCGTGGCCTACCACCGGCTGCTGGCCGCGGCGGCCGGCGGGCAGCCGGGGGCGCGGGGCGCACGCTCGTCGGTGGGCGGTCCGCCGCCGGTCCATTTCTGGACGGCCGAGCGGGTGGCGCTGGCCACCGGAGGCGAATGGGTCGTGCCGCCGCCCGCGGGCTGGCGCGCCGCCGGCATCGCGCCGTCGGCCAACCACTTCCGCCGTGGCCGCATGCTGCTCGCGCGGCGCGGCGCCACGCCCGGCGCGGCGCCTGGCGGCCTGTCGCCGCTGGCGCTGCGCGGCAACCTGCAGCAGGCTGCGGCCGTGGTCTGCACCGAGCCGCTGCCGCATTTGGAGCGCGGCGGCCCGGTGCTGCGGGTGGCCGACGCGGCCCAGGCCGTGATGCAGCTCGGCCGCCATGCGCGATCCGCATACCGGGGGGAGGTCCTCGCCGTGGCGGGCCCTGCGGGCCGGACCTGCGTGGCTGGCATGCTGGTCGATGCCCTGAGCGCCTGGGGACCGGTCGGCTTGCCGGAATCCGCCGCCGGCCGGCCGCAGGGCCTGGCCTGGAACATGACCTGCATGCCGCAGTCCGCGCCCTGGTGGGTGATCGAGGTGCCGATGTCGCGGCCGGCGGCCCAGGCGCGTCTGGCGCGGCCCACCGTCACGCTCGTGGCCTGCAGCGCGGCGCAGGAGGGCGAGGACGTCGGCGCGCTGATCGAGCGGCAGATGGCGGTCTTCGGCAGCATGGCGCCCGGCGGGCATGTGCTCCTGCCGCGCGACCTGCCGGCTTTCGAGGGCTTGGCCGCCCTGGCGCGCGACGACGGCCAGCGGGTGCTGAGCTTCGGCATCCAACCCGACGCCGACCTGCGGCTGCTGGATTTTCGGCACGGCGACCTGCGCGCCGAGGTGCTGGGCGTGGAACTGCGCTTCCATGTCGATGCGCCGGGCACCCATGCGGCGCTGGACGCCCTGGCCGCGCTGGCCGCCGTCTCGGCGCTGCGCCTGCCGCTGCTGCCGGCGGTGGAGCGCATCGCCCGCCACGCGCCGGCCGCCGGCCGCGGCCTGGCCCACATCGTCCCGCTGGGCGCGGGCGGCGGCACGCTGCGGCTGATCGACGAGTCCACCAGCGCCAGCCCGGCGTCGGTCAAGGCGGCCCTGGAGATGCTGGGCCGGCTGCCGTGCCGCCCCGAGCAGCGCGTGGCCATCCTCGGCGACATGCAGCGCCCGGGCGCGGTCGCCCAGCAGGCCCACCTGGCGCTGGAGGCCGACCTGCTGGCCTCGCGGCCCGACCGGGTGCTGCTCTGCGGCCCGCTGATGCGCGCGCTGCACCGGCGCATCGACGGCCGGGTGCAGTCGTGGTGGTTCCCGGAGGTGCAGGGCCTGTTCGATGCGCTCGGCAGCGCGTTGCGGGCCAACGACTGGGTGCTGCTCAAGAGCTCCGCCGCCACCGGGCTCGGCCGCGTGGCCAAGGTGCTGAAAGGGCTGGCATGACGGGGCGCGGCGGCCATGGACAAATCCTTCTTGCCGCTCTGCCATGGTCTGGACACAATGGTTTACATAGTTCGCCGCCGTTCCTGAGGATATCTTCCATGCCCTGCTGCCTGCCGCACGTTGGAGCCCCTGCGCCCGTCCTCCGGGGGCCGGCCGCATGATCCGCTTTTTGCTGCCGCGCCAGCTCGTCGCGCAGGCCGCGCCCGATCCGGCCTGCGGCGCCTTCGGCCATGCGCTCGGCGATGCCTTCCGCGACGCCTGGCCCGCGCTGGTGCGCGCGGCCTGGTGGTCGGTGCCGATCAGCTTCTGCGGCCTGCTGCCCTCGATCTTCGTCCACCAGGTCTACGACCGGGTGATCGCGCGCGGCGGGCTGTCCACCCTGGCCGCGCTGGTGGCCGGCGTGTTCGGCTTCCTGGTGCTGGAGTTCTGGCTGCGCAAGAAGCGCGCGCGCTCGCTGCGAGACGCCGGCGCCACCATCGACCACGGCGTCTCGCGCGCGCTGCTCGGCTCCATGCTGCGCCGGCCGCTGCGCGCGCTGGAGGCGCGGCCGGCGTCGGTCTGGTTCCTTCTGTTCCGCGACGTGGGCTCGGTGCGCGGCACCATCAGCGGCGGGCTGCTGGGCTCGGTGTTCGACCTGCCGATGACGCTGTTCGCGCTGACCATCATCGGCATCCTCGCGCTGCCGGTGCTGCCGGTGGTGATCGTCTTCCTCTGCGTGCTGGCGGTGCTGGCCTGGTGGGGGGCCGACGAGGTGCGCGCCGGCAAGGTCGAGGCAACGGCCCGCGCGCGCGACGTGGACCGGCTCACCTCCGAGATCTGCCGCGCCCGCGAGACGCTGCGCACCCTGGGCCACGACGCGCCGGTGGTGCGGATGTGGCAGCGCACTTACGACCACTGGCTGGCCGAGAGCTTCCGCAAGAACGGCGAGATCGAGACGGCCAAGGAAGGCACGACGGTGCTGCTGACCGTGTTCTCGGTCATCACCGTCACCGTGGGCGCGATCGTCGTGACCCGGCAGTGGATGAGCATCGGCAGCCTGATCGCAGTCAACATGCTGTCGTTCAAGGTGCTGTCGCCGGTGGCCGGGCTCGCGTCCAACTGGCGCTCGCTGGCCCGCGCATCCGAGGCGGCCGAGCGGCTGGAGAAAGTGCTCGGCGAGCCGGTGGACAAGCCGCCCACCGGCGTGGAGCTGCCGCGCCCGCGCGGCCAGCTGCGCCTGCACGACGTGAGCTTTCGCTTCACGCCCGACGGCCCGCCGGTGCTCGACCACGTCGATCTGGAGATCGGCCCGGCCGGCCTGCATGCCATCGTCGGCCGCAACGGTGCCGGCAAGTCCACGCTGGCCCGGCTGGTCGCCGGTCTCTATCCGCCGGACAGCGGCCGCGTGAGCCTGGACGAATACGACATCGCTCAGTTCGCGCACGAGGAGCGGGTGCAGTAAATCAGCAGCCTGTCGCAGGAGGTCTACTGGTTCAGCGGCCCGCTGATCGAGTCGCTGCGCCGCGCCGCGCCCGGCCAGGGCGACGCGCAGATCGTCGCGGCCTGCCGCCTGTCGGGCGCGCACGAATTCATCTCGCGCCTGCCGCGCGGCTACCAGACCGAGGTGGGCGAGGGCGGCACGGGCCTGTCGGTGGGCGAGCGGCGCAAGCTCGCGCTGGCCCAGCTGTTCCTGCGCAAGCCGGCGGTGCTGATTCTCGACGAACCGAGCAACGACCTCGACTTCCAGAGCGAGACTGCGCTGATCGCAGCGCTCTCGGCCGTGGCGCGCACCCGCACCGTCATCGTCGTCACCCATTCGCTGCGGCTGGTGTCGGTGGCCGCGCAGATCTACCACGTGACCGGCACCGGCGCGGTGGAGCAGGAGCCGCCCGCGACGATGGTGCCGCGCCTCTTCGGCGTGAAGCCCGCCGTGCCCGCCGCGGCCAGCCCGCAGGAGGAGGAGCCCCAGCATGCGTGACGACGCGCGCCGCCACGCGACCTCGGCCGACCGGGCGGACCTGCCCGAGGTGCTGCGCCGCCAGGCCGAGGGCGACGATGGCGATGGCCCGCCGCCGCAGGCAGCGCGGCGGCGCCGCCTGCACTGGCAGTGGCTGGTCTGGGGCGCGCTCGGCGTGCTGGCGCTGATCGGCCTGGGCTATCCGGTCGAGACCGTGGTCGTCTCGCCGGGCAAGGTCATCCCGTCCGACCGGGTCAAGCCGGTGCAGCACCTGGAAGGCGGCATCGTGCGGGCCGTGCGGGTCCGGGAAGGCCAGAAGGTGCATGCCGGCCAGCCGCTGGTCGAGATCGACCTGGGCGGCATGGGCCTGAACCTGGAGGAGGTCAGCGCCCGCTTCGCCGCGATCAGCGCCACGCGCGTGCGGCTGCTGGCCGAAAGCCAGGGCAGGCCGCTGTCCCGCGCCGCCTTCGCCAGGGATATCGACCCGGCCGTCTACGAGGCCGAGACCGGTGCCTTCGCCGCCCGCACGCTGGAGCAGCGCGGCGTGATCGCCGGCGCAGCCTCGCAGCTGGAGCAGGCGCGCAGCAGGCTGCTGGCGCAGCAGGCGCGCATCGCCGGTTTGCAGGAGCGGCTGGCGCTGTACGAGCGCGACCTGCAGATCTCCGACCAGCTGCTGCGCGAGAAGCTCATCGGCCAGCTGGAAGTGCTGGACAAGCGCCGCCAGCTCGAAGCCACGCGCAGCGACCTGGCCGTCGCCCGGCAGGGCGTGGTCTCGGCCCAGGGCGCCATCGTCGAGGCCCAGGCCCGGCTGGCCGAGGCCGAGGGCCGCTTCCGCCGCCGCGCGTCGGACGAACTGGCCAGCGTGGAGCGCGAACTCGCCAGCGTCGGCGAGGACCTGGGCCGCGCCAGGAGCCAGCGCTCGCGCACCGTGGTCCAGGCCACGTCCGACGGCATCGTCAAGGGCCTGCGCAACCCGAGCCCGGGCTGGGTGGTCAAGCCCGGCGAATCGATCATGGAGATCGTGCCGGACGAGGACCGCATCATGGTCGAGGCCCGCCTGAGCCCGAACGACCGCGGCTTCGTCGCCGTCGGCCAGAAGGCGCGCGTGAAGATCACCGCCTACGACCCGATGCGCTACGGCGCGGTCGACGGCGAAGTGCGGCTGGTCGCCGCCGATGCCGACTACGACAGCACCGTGCCGGGCGCGCCGCCGTACTTCCGCCTGCTGGTCAGCACCACCCAGGGCCACGTGGGGCCCGAGGCCAACCGCATCACCGCCGGCATGGAGGCCGAGATCGACCTCATCGTCGGCCGCGACCCGTTCATCTGGTACCTGCTGCGGCCGGTCATCAAGACGCAGAAAGAGGCGTTCCGCGAACCATGAAAAGGGAAAGGGGGTATATGTTCGGAGCGGGCGGTTTGCAGGCGATGGGGGCAATTGCATGGGGGAGTATGTGTGCTTCGATGGCGCTGGCTGCGCTGCTGCCGCCGCCGGCGGCCGCCGCTGAAGACGACGACGTGCCGGCGCCCGCGCTGCATGCGGCCGGGCAGATCGAGCTGCGCTCCATCGGCCGCGTGCGCGCGTCCGAGCGCATCAAGCTCGCGCTGCTGGCGCTCGCCCAGGACCATCCCGACGTGCAGGCAGCCCGCGCGGCGGCCGAGAGCAGCGGCTTCGATCTGGAGGCCGCGCAGCGGGCCCGCTATCCGCGCTTCAAGGTCGGCACCTCTGCCGGCAGCTCCAGCGGGGCCGGCAGCGGCGCCGCCGGCTACACGGCCTTGACCGCCGAGGCGCGCATGAGCGTGATCGACGGCGGCTTCATGGGCGCGCGCATCGCCGCCGCCGAGCAGCAGAGCGCGGCCCAGGGCGAGGCGCTGAAGACCGCGTCGCAGCAGGCGGTGCTCGACGCGCTGACGGCCTACCTGCAGGTGCAGCGCTTCGCGCTCAAGGCCGAGATCTCGCAGCGCTCCGGCGCGGTGCTCGACGAACTGGCGCGCGTGGAGCAGCGCCGCGTCGACCTTGGGGCCACCGGCCAGAGCGACCTGCGCATGGCGGCCTCGCGCCGCGCCAGCGCCCAGGCGCGGCAGCAGGAATTCGCCTCGCAGCAGGCCGACGCACTGGCGAAGTTCGAAAGCTACTTTCGCTTCGCGCCCGAGCCGCAGAGCCTGCCGGCGCTGGTGTTGCCGCCGTATTGGGACATCCCTTCGCAGGCCGAGGCCCTGCGCACCGCCGAGGCCGCCAGCACCGAACTGCAGGAGGCCGACCGCCAGATCGCCCGCGCCCAGGCCGTCGTGCGCCAGCAGGAGGCCGCGCGCTGGCCCACCGTGGACGCGGTGCTGTCCAAGACGCGCGACCCGCAGGGCATCCTCTACCGCGAGGCGACGCGCGCCGGCGTGGAGCTGAACTGGAACTTCGGCAACGGCTTCGACCTGCAGACCCGCATCCAGCAGGCCCTGGCCGACGTGGCCAGCTTCGAGGCCAAGCGCGAGACGGTGCGCCGCAGCCTGATCGAGACAACCAGCGCCACCTGGGGCCGCAGCCAGGCCGGCCGCGAACGCGAGCGCGCGCTGCGCGAGGCCGTGGGCGAGGCGGCCGCCGCGTTCCAGGGCCGCCGGCGCCTGCTCGACTTCGGCCGCGAGACGCTGCTCAACGTGCTCGACGCCCAGGTCGAATACTTCACGCTGCTGCTGGACTATGTGGACGCGCTGTTCGACCAGCGCACCAACGAGTTCCGGCTGGCGCGCACCGCCGGGCGGCTGTGGGTGGACCCGCAGGCCGACCTTGGCTGGGTCGATGCGCTCTTCGGCGGCCCCGGCGAGGTGCTGCCGGGCGAGGCGCTGGGCATCGGCGGCGAAGCGTCGCAGGCCGAGCAGCCGCTGGTGCTGCGGCCAGCACTTTTGCTGCACGCCATCTGAGGGTTGGATGGCCTCTGCGATGCCGCGTGAGGCTGCGGGAATGCAGTGGAGGCCCCCTTCCGCGCAGGCTCGCAGCGATACTTCATATGCGGTACAAAGGTTTACAGGTGTATCGCCGGTCGTCTGCCTTTCCTAGAATGCGCTCCGACTCTCCCAATCCTGCGAAAGGGTGGCGGCATGTACACGATCAATGGCAGTCCCGTGACGTTCAACATCACTGCTTTCGAGGCGCTGTGCCAGGAGGAAAACATCACTTGGTGGCGCAGCAGTCTCAACTCCCTGCGCAAGCTGCTGCAGCGCAAGGTCCCTGCGACCAGTGCCGAGATCGAGGTCGAGATCGGTAAGATTCCGGTGGACAAGCGCAAGAAGTACAAGGACGCCCTGCGCTACGTGACATTCTGCTGGCCCAACATGATCGATGCCGCGTCGCTCAACGTGGTTGCCGACGGCAAGCTGTCCGACCGCATGACGTTCAAGGAGTACTACGGCACGATGGATCCGGCGACGGACTTCGTGGACCTGCAGTACGGCATCAGCGACGCGCGAAAGCTGCCGCCGTACATGCTCGATGCCGGCCGTGTGCGCTTCGCCGACGACTTCAACAATTCATCCCACCTCGGCACCGGCTTGGCCTTCGGCCGGCAGTGGAACGGCACTGGCGTGCTGGGCGCGACGCGTTCGGACGTGCGCTCGATGTTCCGCAAGGGCAATACCGGCGAGCGCCAGAATCTGGGCATCGGTGCCGACACGCGACAGATCTACGCCAACTCGATGCTCGGTTCACGCTACAGCCCCGAACTCAGCCTGGCCGCGAGTTCCAAGACCGTGCGTCTCGATGCGCACAAGTCACTTGCCCAGATGCGCAAGCAGCATGCCAAGGATGCCGACAAGCACCACTTACTGCATGCCCAGTTCGTGAAGTCGGTCCGCCGGGCCTGCAAGGGCGGCATCGCGATGGTGGCGTCGCATCCGGCCTACGTGACGGTGGAAGCTAAGGTCCATTTTGTTCTCGACGGGCTGGGCGATCTGGGCGCCATGGCGCGCAAGGACACGCTCGATAACGAGCGCACCTACGTGGCGATCACCTCGTCCGAGCTCGCTTTCTGCTGCCGGTACTGGGACGATCCGGAGTTCCCGCTGAGCGATGTCGTCAAGTTCTACGTCAACGGCAACCGCGTCCAGCCCCCTTGGGAGGCGGACTACACCCTGGCCGATGCGAGCGGCAAGGACGTCTATTCGAACCAGGAGGCTTGGCTGCGCTACCGGCTGTTCCGCAAGCATCTGTCATCGCACAAGCCATTCCCCAAGATGACCGGCAGCACGGATCTGGACGAATTCACCGACTAGCAGCGCAGGCGCCGGCCAAGCGCCGTGCTGCAGCTAGGTTTGTGGCACGCGCGGCTCGCCCTCGCTGATCTGGTACTTGCGCATCTTCTCCCACAGCACCTTGCGGCTGATGCCCAGCTGCTGGGCCGTGTCCTGGCGGCGCCAGTCGTTGGCCTCCAGCGCATGGATGATGCGGTTGCGCTCCTCGCCGTCCCAGCGGCGGCGGTCGGGGGCCGCCCCATCGCCGCCCCGGTCCACGTCGGCGGGTGTGAGCGCGCCGGCCACCGCGCCGCCGCGCATCGCGGCCAGCGCGCGCTGGATCAGCGGCGGATCCCAGCGGCCGGTCTGCTGCACTACCACGCCCACGCGCTCGGCCAGGTTGCGCAGCTGGCGCACGTTGCCGGGGAAGTACATCTCCGACACCGCGTGCGTGAGCCAGTACGGCAGCGGATCGAGCGCCGCCATGCGCTCGCCGAGGATGCCTGCCAGCACCGACTTGAAGATGGCGATCTGATCTTGCCCCTGATTTACGGACACCTATCTAAGCGACATTGGCCAGCTCGTACTGCTCTGGGCTGAGGTAGCCCAGGGTCGAGTGCAGCCGGATCCGATTGTAGTCAAACACATGAGCCTTGGCCTGCTCCCGTGTGGCGAGGTGTTCACCATGGATGGCCTCGACCTTCAGACTGTGGTTCCAACTCTCCATTGCTGCGTTGTCGTAGCAGTTGCCTCTGGCACTCATGCTGGCGATCAAAGCGTATTGCTCCAACAGGGCGCGGTGCTCGCGCGAGCAGTATTGGCTACCACGGTCAGTATGCACGATCACTCCCCGAGGCCGATTGCGAGCAAACAGCGCCATGCGCAGCGCGTCGCAAACCAGCGTAGC
>WNDY01000021.1 GCA_009914555.1 Xylophilus sp. | reverse complement strand
TGACCGTGGTAGCCAATACTGCTCGCGCGAGCACCGCGCCCTGTTGGAGCAATACGCTTTGATCGCCAGCATGAGTGCCAGAGGCAACTGCTACGACAACGCAGCAATGGAGAGTTGGAACCACAGTCTGAAGGTCGAGGCCATCCATGGTGAACACCTCGCCACACGGGAGCAGGCCAAGGCTCATGTGTTTGACTACATTGAGGTTGACTACAATCGGATCCGGCTGCACTCGACCCTGGGCTACCTCAGCCCAGAGCAGTACGAGCTGGCCAATGTCGCTTAGATAGGTGTCCGTAAATCAGGGGCAAGATCACAAACGGTGTGTCCGCGATGAGGAACACCGGCGCGAAGTCCGCCAGCGTGTAACTGAGGCCGGGATAGAGCAGCGTATTGGTCACGTGCGAGGAGATGACCAGCATCAGCGTGTAGCCGTCGGCCGGCGACCGCTTGAGCTCGGCCGTGGCGATGGTGCTGTTGGCGCCGGGCTTGTTGTCGACCACGACCGGCTGCGGCCAGCTCTTGGACAGCTCCGCCGCCATCAGGCGGGCCACCGTGTCGTTGGCGCCGCCGGGTGCCATGCCGACGATCAGCCGCACCGGCTTGGCCGGATAGTCGTCCGCGGCGGCATGCGCCGACGCCGCAAAGGCGCACGCGAGCAGCACCAGGCCGCGTGCGATGAACCGGGCAAATGTCTCCATGCTGCGTGTCTCCTGGGATGTTTGTGGATGCATCCTAGGACGCCGCTTCCATCCAGTGGATGGATAATTTTTCTAGGAATATCGAAAACTTCGATGAATTCCGGCGTACCTGCCCGCACGGCAGCGGCCGTCAGCCGAGCCGGGTCTCGATTTTCTGCACCGCCTGCGGAAAATGCTCGCGCAGCAACGCGACGAATGCCTGCACCGCGAGCGATTCGGTCGCCTCGCGCCGCTGCGCCAGGCAGATGGCGCGCTCGTTGAGCGGCAGCGTCAGTGGTATCGCCCGCAGTCCGGTCGAGCGGAACTGGTAGAGCGCCAGAGTCGGCGCGATGGTCACGCCCAGGCCGGCGGCGACGAAGCCTGCCGCCGTCGAGAGGCTGTTGACATGCCGCGAGCGGCGCCACTGCTGCGGATAGATGGCCGCGTCGAGGTGCTGGCTGATGCTGCTGTTGCTCTCGAAGCCAACGATCGGAACGTCCACCACGTCCTGCACCGACAGGCGCTTGCGCTGCGCCAGCCGGTGGCCCGGCGGGCAGATGAAGAAGAACGTGTCGTGCGCGAGCACGTCGATGGAGATGTCGGATCTCGGCGATGCCGCCGCACACAAGGCGAAATCGACCTTGCGGTCGCGCACCATCTCCAGGCAGACCGTGCTGGCCACGTCCTGCACCTGCACCGCGATGCCGGGATAGTCGCGGCCGAAGCGGGCGATCAGCGCGGGCAGGATGCCCGAGGCGATCGACGGCAGGGCGGCCACCGTCACCCGCCCCTTGCGCCGTTCGACATGGTCCTTGATCTCGGCCAGCGCACGCTCGGTCTCGGGCAGCAGATGGCACACGGTGCCGAGGAAGACCTGTCCTTCGGCCGTGAGCTCCACGTTGCGCGTGCTGCGCGAGAAGAGCCGCACGCCGAGGTCGGCCTCCAGGTTGGCGATGAGCGCGCTGAAGGCGCTCTGCGTCAGACAGCAGTGCTCCGCCGCGCGGGTGAAGCTGCGCAGGTCCGCCAGGGCCATGAAGGCCCGCATGTGGCGCAGCGAGAGGTTCATCCGGCGACGAAGCTGCCGGACGCGCCGCCGTGCTTCTCCAGCACGCGCACCGCGTCGATGACCATGCCGCGGTCCACCGTTTTGCACATGTCGTAGACGGTCAGCAGCGCGGTCTGCACCGCAGCCAGCGCCTCGATCTCCACGCCGGTCGGGCCGACCGTCTCGACCGTGGCGGTGCAGGTCACGGCCGGCGCGGGCGTGTCCTCGGTGTCGAACGCGATCGCCACGCGCGTGAGTGCCAGCGGGTGGCACAGCGGCACCAGGTCGCTGGCCTTCTTGGCGGCCTGGATGCCGGCGATGCGGGCGATGCCCAGCACGTCGCCCTTCTTCGCCGTGCCCGAGCGCACCAGTGCGAGCGTGGCCGGCTGCATGCAGATGCGGCCGTGGGCCACGGCGGTGCGGCGGGTGGCGGGCTTGCCGGCCACGTCGACCATGTGGGCCCGGCCCTCGGCGTCGAAATGGGTGAGCGGGGGGGAAAGATCGGCAGTCATGCGCGGATTGTGGCGGCAGCCGCCCGACTTCCGTGCTACGTTCCGCGCAGCAGCCCATCCGTGCCACCCATGACCCTTCCACCCTCCCCGCGCCTTCCCGTCATCCTCTGCGGCGGCTCCGGCACGCGGCTGTGGCCGCTGTCGCGCAGATCTTGGCCCAAGCAGTTCGTGCCGCTGATCCAGGACAAGAGCCTGCTGCAGCTTACGCTGGAGCGGGTCGCCGGGCTCGCCGGCCGGCCGCAGGAGGCGATCTGCGTGGCCGCCGAGGAGTACCGCTTCGCCGTGGCCGACACGCAGCGCGCCGCCGGCCTGCCCGGCCCCATCCTGCTGGAGCCCGCCGCGCGCAACACCGCGCCGGCGATGGCGCTGGCCGCGCTGTCGGTCGCGCCGGACGCCCTGCTGCTGTTCTGCCCGGCCGACCACCACATCCCCGATGCCGAAGCCTTCGCCGCCATGGTCGAGCAGGGCCGTGCGGCGGCCGAGGGCGGCGCCATCGTCACCTTCGGCGTAGTGCCGAGCTTTCCGAGCACGGCCTACGGCTACATCCGCTACGGCGCCCTGCGAGCGGACGGCGCGGGCCGGCAGGTCGAGCGCTTCATCGAGAAACCGGCCGAGGCCGCCGCCCAGGCGCTGCTGCTCGAAGGCCGCGTGCTGTGGAACGCCGGCATCTTCCTCTGCCGCGCGAAGGCGCTGATCGATGCGCTGGCGGCGCACGCGCCCGACATCCTCGCCCCCTGCCGCCGTGCCATGGAAGGCGCCACGCGCGACGGCAGCTTCGTGCGGCCCGATGCCGCCGCATTCACCGCCGCGCGCAGCGAGAGCATCAACTACGCGGTGATGGAGCACCATGCGGACATCGCCGTGGTGCCGTTCACCGGCGCCTGGAGCGACGTCGGCAGCTGGAACGCCGTGGCCGCGCTGACGCCGGCCGACGCCGACGGCAACCGCATCGCCGGCCGTGGGCTGGCGGTGGACTCCCAGGGCACCTACATCCATGCGCCGCACCGCACCGTGGTGGCCCTGGGCGTGCGCGACCTGCTGGTGGTGGACACGCCCGACGCACTGCTGGTGGCGGCGCGCAGCCATGCCGAGCAGGTGAAGCATGTGGTCGCCGCGCTGGAGACGCGCGGCGACGCCGCAGCCCTGGTGCACCGCCGCGTGGCCCGCCCCTGGGGCTGGTACGACGGCGTGGACGCGGGCGAGCGCTTCCAGGTCAAGCGCATCGGCGTCAAGCCCGGCGCGGCACTGAGTTTGCAGAAGCACCACCACCGCGCCGAGCACTGGATCGTCGTGCGCGGCACGGCCGAGGTCACGCGCGACGGCGAGACCTTCCTGCTGACGGAGAACCAGTCCACCTACATCCCGCTGGGCGCGGTGCACCGGCTGCGCAACCCCGGCGCGATCGAGCTGGAAATCATCGAGGTACAGTCGGGCAGCTACCTCGGCGAGGACGACATCGTGCGCTACGAGGACAGTTACGGCCGGAAATAGAGAACGTTCGGCGCGCTGCAGCATCATAGGCAGATGGCTTTCCGCAGCAGCATCCCCCGGCTCCGCACGCTGGCGCTCGCGCTGAGCCTGGCCGTCTCGCCCACGCTGCCGCAGGCGCAGCTGCCCAACATGGGCGACAACAGCGACATGACCACCGGCGACGCACGCCGGCTGGGCGACCGCATCGCGCGCGAGCTGTACCGCGACCCGGACTACCTCGACGACGCCGTCCTCACGGAATACGTGCAGGGCATCTGGCAGCCGCTGCCGGCGGCCGCGCGCATGCGCGGCGAGATCACGCCCGAGATCGACGAGCGCTTCGCCTGGGAGATCCTGCTGAGCCGCGACCGCGCGATCAACGCCTTCGCCCGGCCCGGCGGCTACCTCGGCGTGTTCCTCGGGCTGATCGGCCTCGTGTCCACGCGCGACGAACTGGCCTCGGTGCTGGCGCACGAACTCAGCCACGTCACCCAGCGCCACATCCAGCGGCTGATGACCCGGCAGTCGCGCCAGATGCCGCTGATGCTGGCCTCCATGATCCTCGGCGCGCTGGCCGCCTCCAGGAGCCCGCAGGCGGCCAATGCACTCATCGTCGGCGGCCAGGCCGCGGCGATGCAGAGCCAGCTCAACTTCTCGCGCGACATGGAGCGCGAGGCCGACCGCATCGGCTACGGCGTGGCCACGCAGGCGGGCTTCGCGCCGGAGGGATTCGTCAGCATGTTCGACAAGCTGCAGCAGGCCTCGCGCATCAATGACAACAGCTCCTTTCCCTACCTGCGCAACCACCCGCTGACCACCGAGCGCATGGCCGACATGCAGTCGCGCGCCCATTTCCACGCGCCCGGCGCCGGCGCCAGCAACGGCGCGCCCACGCTGGAGCACGCGCTGGTGGCCGCGCGCGCCCGGGTGCTCAGCGACGTCGGCGTGGACACGCTGCGCAGCTGGGCGGCCGAGCCTGACGGCAGCAGCTTCGCGTCGCAGCCGCAGGCGCGGCGCGCGGCGGTGCTGTACGCGGCGGCGCTGGCCGCCTCGCGCCAGCGCGACCCGGCCGCGGCGCGGCGCCACGTGGCGCGGCTGCTGCCCGAGGTGCAGGCCGACTCCGCCGCCGCGCGCCAGGCCTACCTGCTGGGCGCCGAGATCGACCTGGCCGCTGGCGACCCGGCCGCCGCGCTGGCGCGCCTGCCGGTGGGCAGGGCGAAGCAGCGGCCGGAGCTGACGCTGTCGACCCAGGCGCTGCTGGGCTTGAAGCGCGGCGGCGAGGCCGTCGCGCCGCTGCAGACCTGGGTGGCCGAGCATCCGCGCGATGCCGGCGCCTGGATGCTGCTGGCTGGCGCCTGCCAGGCCGCGGGGCAGCCGCTGCGGGCGATCCGGGCCGAGGCCGAATCGCACGCCGCCCACCTGGACTTCGCCGCGGCGGTGGACCGCTTCAAGGCCGGCCAGGATCTCTCGCGCCGACTCGGCACTGCGGGCGGCGACTACATCGAGGCGTCGATCATCGACACCCGGCTGCGCGAGACCCAGTCACGCCTTCGCGAACAGGCCTCCGAGCGCAGCCTCGATTAGCACGCCGAGCGCCGAGTAGATCAGCGAGCCGATCAGCGCGGCCACGAAGCCCTGCACCGCGAAGCCCTGCAGCACGCCCGAGGCGGCCCAGAACAGCAGCGCGTTGATGACGAAGAGGAACAGCCCCAGCGTCACGATCGTGACCGGCAGCGTGAGCACCACTAGGATCGGCCGCAGGATCACGTTGAACAGCCCGATCACAAAGGCGGCCACCAGCGCCGAGCCGAAGCTCGCGACCTGCACGCCGCTGTAGATGTAGGCCACGGCGAGCAGGGCGACGGCGCTCAGCAGCCATTTCAGGATGAGTTTCATGGCGGGCAGCATAGCAAGCCCGCCCTGCAAACTGAAAGCAGATGCAAGCCTTCCGGCGGCGGACGGCTTCCGCGGCCCGCGGTGGCGAGGGCGCTCAGTCCCCGGCCAGCAGCAGCACGGCTCCCAGGCCGGCCACCGCGCCCGGCACCTGCCAGCGCTTGCTTTCCTGCTCCTGCCGGGCCGCAGCCGCCTGCTCCGCGGTGACCGGCTGCAGGTCCTGGCCGAACTTCGGACGCCGCGCGTCGAGCACGCGCGCCGCGCCGTGCTCGGCCTTCAGGCGCCCGGTCAGCTCCGGCAGCGGGCCGCGGGCCAGCACCGGCGTCACCGTCTCGCCGCGCTGCTCCAGCCACGGCACGAGTTCGCCGAACAGCTTGTCAGCCCACTTGGCGCGCCAGCTCTCGCGGGCGCTGTGGCTCACCCACTTGCTGATGCGGTGCGTCATGCGCGGGGCGCAGGCCACCAGCACCCAGTGCGTCGCACGGTTGAGGGGAGTATCCCCGGCATGCGCCATCGGGCACAGCTGCTGCTGCGCATACCCGGCGTCGTCCACGTACACGATGATCTTTTCCATGGCAGCTCTCCTCGTCAGGGTGAAGGAAGGGTCGGAAGAAGAAGAAGAAGATGACGATCGCATGCGCGGCGTCAGCTGGTGCGCTGTGCGGTTTCGGTGGAGGACGGCCCCTCCCCGTGGCGGGACGCGGGCACATCCTTCGGCGCCTGGGCGCGGCGGCGGCTCACCAGCCAGGCGGTGCCCAGCACGGCGACCACGGCCAGAGCCTCGACCGCCCAGCGCAGCGCCTGCTCGGGCGCCTCGCGGGTGCCGAACACGCCGGCGAGCACCGGCTCGGAGACGATCATCTTCGCAGCGGTGTAGGCCAGCACGCCGGCGCCGATGTACATGATGGCCGGGAAGCGCTCGACCAGCTTGAGCACGAGCGTGCTGCCGAAGACCACGATCGGGATGCTGATGAGCAGGCCGATCACGACGAGGTCGAACGCGCCGTGGGCAGCGCCGGCCACGCCGAGCACGTTGTCGATGCCCATGAGCGCATCGGCCACGATGATGGTCTTCATCGCACCCCAGAAGGTGGTGGCGGTCGGGCCGTGCGCGCCGCCGCCGTCGTCGCCGCTGGCCACGAGCTTGTAGGCGATCCACAGCAGGCCGAGGCCGCCGACGAGCAGCAGGCCCGGTATCTTGAGCAGCCAGACCACGCCGATGGTCATGACGGAGCGCACCACGACGGCACCAACGGTGCCCCAGCTGATGGCTTTCTTCTGCAGATGCTGCGGCAGCGCGCGGGCCGCCAGCGCGATCACGATCGCGTTGTCACCGGCGAGGACGAGGTCGATGAGGATGATGGCCAGCAGCGCGGACCACCAGGGGGCGGACATGAATTCCATGAACGAGCTCCGAGTCGTGAGTCATATCGATCAACAACCGGATGCGGGCCGGGCGGATGTGCCGCGCGGCGGCCCCGCGAACGGGGGCCGGAACGCACGAGCGCACTTCGACCAAACCTGCATCAGGTTCCAATCGAAGGTCTTGCTCGGCATGGAGTCATGCTGATATTCGTTATGCCCAGCAAGCCGGAAGTTGTGACTTCGTATTGACGACTTGCCGATACTGCCGGCTGCCGATGCCGTGGGAGGCACCTCCTTGCGGCGGCCGGAAGCGGGAGCTACTCCCCTTCGTGAGGCGGATTGGAACACGGTTTTCGCACCGGCTGCAAGTCGGGTATCCCGGACGGCCGCGCGGTCGCCGGGCCCGGGTCTATGATCCACCCCCCTTGGCGCTACCGCATCCATGGCAGGCATCCACACCACCGACATCGAGGCCGCGATCAATTTCTGGCGCGCCCGCCGGCCGTCGCCCGACGGCATCACGCTCGCGCCCGAGCTGCGCGCGCTGGCCGAGGTGTATGCGCGCATGGTCTACCGCCACGAGAGCGAGGCCGCCGAGGAGGCCTTCGCGCCCGAAGCCTACGCCGCCTGGCTCGCCTGGTACGAGAGCACGCCCGACACGCCCTGCATCGCGATCTGCTCGACCAGCCAGGGCGACGAGCTCTGCAAGGGCTGCGGCCGCACGTTCGAGGAGGTGCAGCGCTGGCCCGGCATGTCGCCGGCCGAAAAGCGCGCGACCTGGCACCGCATCACCCTCGAAGGCGATGCCTGGCGGTTCAACCGCTATGCGGAGCGCGCAGCCGAAGGGCGCGGCGGCCGGGAGCCTGCGTCGGCATAGGCGACCTCGAACATCGTGCGCCGGGTGTTGGTGAAATGCGGCCGGGCGATGTCGCTCCAGGCCGTGGCGCGCACCGCGAGCCAGGGCGCCGACGTGAGCGCGGCATCGGTCACCAGGTCGTAGCAGGCCAGCGAGAGCGGCCCGTGGCCGCGGTTGAGGAAGCGCATCGCCCGGACGTTGCCCGGCACCGCGGCCAGCCCGGGCATGTGCTCAGTGTCGTACCAGCGGCCGATCTCGTCGAACCAGCCCTCCTCCGGATCGGTCTCGACCACGTAGTGGAACAGCGGCTGCGCCCCGGCGGAGGCGCCGGGCACGTCGAACACCGGCTCCAGCGGCGACACGCGCAGCGCCTCGGCCGTGCTGGCGTGCCGCGCGAACGCGGCGGCCAGCGCATCGCCGGCGTCCGCCGCCGCTGCGCGCACATACGCGTAGGCCTCGCCCGTCGATGCGGCCCAGGCGGCGCGGTGCAGCCGGGCACCGACCGTGTCGGCTGCCGCCTGCGCCGCCGCATGCAGCCCGTCGATCCGCGGCAGCCGGGCCTGCAGCAGCCACCATGCGTCGGCTGCCATCAGTAGCCCACCTGAAGCGCTTCGAGGAAGCGCGAGACCATGTTGTAGGCCGCGACGGTGGCCGTGAGGTCCACCAGCTGCTGGCCGGCGAAGTGCGCGCGCACGCCGTCGAACACCGCGTCGGGCACCTGGATCGCGCGCGTCATCGACTCGGCATAGGCCAGCGCGGCCCGCTCGGCCGGGCCGAGCGGCAGGTCGGCCGGCAGCTCGGCCATACGCATCGCGTCGACCGTGGCCTGCGGCACGCCGGCGGCCAGCGCATGCGGCACGTGGGCATCGAATTCGTACGGCGCCCGGTTCAGGGTGGCCACCCGCAGGATCAGCAACTCGCGCAGCCCGGCGGGCAGGCTGTTGCGGTTGCGCACGGCCGAGAGCATCTGCTCCCAGCCGTGGGCGACCGGCGGGCTCTGCAGTAGCACCTGGTAGAGCGGCGAGATGCGGCCGCGCTCGGCCAGGATGCGGGATTCGAGACCGGCGAGTTCGGGGCGGCTCCCCGGTGCGATGGGTTCGATGCGCATGGCGGCTCGGTCAATCGGGCTTGATGTTCTTGGAGCGCACGACCTTGCCCCACTTGGCGGCGTCGCGGCGCAGCACGGCGGCCAGGTCGGCCGGCGCGAGCCAGCGCGGCTCCGAGCCCGCGGCGGCCAGGCGGTCGGCCACCGCCTTGTCGGCCAGCGTGCGGCGCACAGCCTGGCTCACGCGCTCGATCTCGGCGGCCGGCACCTTGGCGCCGGCGAAGAGGCCGTACCAGTTGTCCGAATCGACGCCGTGCAGGCCCATTTCCTCGAAGGTGCGCACGTCCGGCAGCAGCGGGCTGCGGGCCGGCGCGGCGATGCCGATGGCCCGCAGCTTGCCGGCCTTGATGTGCGGCAGGACGCCGGCGATGTCGCCGAAGAAGGCGTCCACATGGCCGGCCATCACATCGGCGATGGCCGGCGCGGCGCCCTTGTACGGCACGTGGGTGAACGGTGCGCCCGAGACGTCGCGCAGCAGTTCGGCCGCCAGGTGCGGCACGCTGCCGGTGCCCGACGAGGCGAAGGTGGCGGCCGTGCCGCTCTTCTTCGCGGCATCGACCAGCTCGCGGGCGGAGGCTGCCTTGGTCTTCGGGCCCACCACCAGCACCTCGACATTGCTGACCACCATGGCCACCGGCGCCAGGTCGCGCACGGGATCGTAGGCGAGCTTCTCGTAGAGCGACGGATTGATCGCCACCGCGCCCACGCTGGTGAGCCAGAGCGTGCGGGCATCGGGAGCGGCCCGCACCACGAACTCGGCCGCGATGGCACCGTTGGCGCCGGCCCGGTTCTCGATGATGACCGAATCGCCCAGTTCCCTGGCCAGCCGGTCGGACAGCGCGCGGGCCACGAAATCCACCGGCCCGCCGGGCGGAAAGGCGACGACCAGGCGGGTGATGTGGCCGCCCTGAGCCTGGGCGGCCGACACGGCAGCCGCCAGCGCGGCGCTGGAGCCGAGCGCCAACAGGCGGCGGCGGTTGAGGGTGTGCATGGTGGGTCTCCGTTGTTGTGATGTAGCGATCTACCCGCAGCGCACCGACATGCCGCCGTCCACGACGATCTCGGTGCCGGTGACGAAGCGGGCCTCGTCGCTCGCGAGGAACAGCGCCGCATGCGCCGTGTCGCGCCCGTCGCCCATGAAGGGCAGCGGAATGCGCGCCTGCCGCTGGGCCAGCAGCGCGTCCACGTCGCCGCCGGCGCGCTGGCCGGCGAGCCGCACCTCGACCATCGGCGTGTGCAGCTGGCCCGGCACGACGGTGTTGACGCGCACGCGCTGCGGCGCGTACTGCACCGCGAGCACGCGCGAGAACTGGATCACCGCCGCCTTGGTCGCCGCATAGGCCACCTGCGCCGCGCCGGTCCAGCGCAGCCCCGAAGTCGACGAAATGTTGACGATGGCCGCACCGTTCTCGTTGCGCACCAGGTGCGGCAGCGCGTGCTTGCACAGCAGGAAAACGCTGGTGAGGTTGTGGTCGATCTGCGCGTCCCAGACCTCCTCGCTCATCTCCTCGGGACCGCCCTTGGCCGAGCCGCCGACGTTGTTGACCAGCACGTCGATGCGGCCGAAGCGCTCGACGCAGGCCTGCACGGCCGCGGCCACGGCGGCGCCCGAGGTCACGTCGCACTGCGCGCTGTGCAGTTCGCCGCCGGCGGCGCGCACGCGCTCGGCCGTCTCTTTCAGGCGGGTCAGGTCGCGGTCCAGGCCGAAGACCCGGGCGCCTTCGCGGGCGAACAGCGCGGCCATCGCGCGGCCGTTGCCCCAGCCGGGGCCGACCGAGCCGGCGCCGGTGATCAGGGCGACCTTGCCGGCCAGGCGGCCGGCGCCGGCCGGCAGCGGCGAGACGGCGTCGTCGAAGGAGGGAGTCGTCGTCATGGGGATGCTCAGCCGATGAAGCGGTAGAAGCGCTGCGGGTTGTCCACCAGCAGCTGCCGGCGCAGCGCCGCGGTCGGTGCGATCTGCTCCAGCGCATCGACGAGCAGGCCGTCGTCGGGGATGTGGGTGTGGTTCGGATGCGGCCAGTCGGTGCCCCAGAAGCAGCGCTCGGGCGCGGCCTCCAGCAGCCGCCGTGCGAGCGCCGTCGCATCGGCATACGGCGGCCGATGCGACGATGCAAGGCGGCTGTTGCGGTCCGCGCCGCTGAGCTTGACGTGGAACAGCGGGTTGCGCAGCAGCGCGGCCAATGCGCGGAAGTCGGCATGGTCGGCGCCGAGCGATGCGTCGACGCGGCCGAAGTGGTCGATCACCACCGGCACGGCCGACTGCGCGAGCACGGGCCCGAGCGTGTGCACCAGGCTGCTTTCGAAGTGCACCTGCAGATGCAGGCCCAGCGGCGCGAGCCGGCGCGTGAGCGCGACGACCGCGGCCGGGTCGGCCGACGGCAGGTGGGCCATGAAGTTGAAGCGCACGCCGCGAAAGCCCGCCGCGGCCAGGCGCTGCAGCTCGGTATCGGCCACGTCCACCGGCACCAGCGCGATGCCGAGGTAGCGGCCGCCGCCGGCGGCGATCGCGTCCTCGATCACCGCGTTGTCGAAGCCGTGCACGGCCGACTGCACCAGCACGCAGCGCTCGATGCCGAGCATGCGGTGCAGCGCGAACAGCTGCTCGCGCGTGGCATCCACCGGCGTGAAGCTGCGCTGCGGCGCATACGGAAAGCGGTCGGCCGGGCCGAAGATGTGGCAGTGCGCATCGCAGGCGCCCGGCGGCAGCGCGGGCCGCGGCCGCGACGGATGCGGCAGGTAGGTCTGCACGGGAGAGGACGGGGAAGGCGCTGGCATGCCTGGATTGTGGAAGCCGCTCCTTCGCCGAGCCATAGGTTAGGCTCGATACCAGCTATCGAAAAACTGAATCACCAAGCACTGCCATGGACCTGGGACGATTGGCCTACTTCGCCGGCGTGGCCGAAGCCGGCAGCTTCAGCCGCGGCGCGGCCACGCTGCACCTGTCGCAGCCGGCGCTGAGCCGGCAGGTGCAGCTGCTGGAGGAGGAGCTGGGCCAGCGCCTGCTGGTGCGCACCGGCCGCGGCGTGGAGCCGACCGAGGCCGGCGTGGCATTGCTGGCGCATGCGCGCGCCATCTTCGACCTGGCCGAGAAGGCCCGCGTGGACCTGGCCGAGCGCCAGGCGAGCCCGCGCGGGCAGGTCACGGTCGGCCTGCCGCCGCGCGTGGCCTATGCGCTGGCGGCCGACCTGGTGGAGCGCTTCCGCGTCGCCTATCCCGATGCGGTCATCAGCGTGCAGGAGGGCCTGAGCATGCGGCTGCGCGAATGGCTGGTGGCCGGGCGGCTCGACATGGCGCTGCTGTTCGACCCGCCCTATGCCGCGGCGCTGCAGTACGAGACGCTGGCGCGCGAGCCGGTGGTGGTGGTGTCGGCCGAACCGCTGCCGGCGCGCATGCGGGTGGCCGACCTGTCGAACCTCGCGCTCGTGCTGCCGAGCGGGCCGAACGCGCTGCGCCGGCTGATCGAGGAACAGGCCCGCCCGCGCGGCGTGGCGCTGCGGGTGGTGGCCGAGGTGGATTCGGTGCGCACCGTGCTGTCGCTGGTGGAGCGCGGCGTGGGCGCCACGGTGCTGCCGCGCAGCGGGCTCACGCTGTGGAGCGGCGCGCGGGCGCCACAGGTGGCCGCGCTGTACGGCCCGGCCGTGCGCAACCGCGTGGTGCTGGCCACGCCGCTGGCCCGGCCGATCACGCGCACCGTGCGCCATGCGACGCAGCTGCTGCGCGAGCTGGCGACCGCCTACCACGCGCCAGCTGCGCCCAAGTCGTCAAACTAGCCGGAGTAGGGCCCCAGAGCGACTTCTCGCTGCGCGCTAGCGGCCTATACCCCTACTTCCAACGGACGCATTCGATATCGACCGCGCCCCGGTTGGAGCCCAGCGTGAGCACGCCCTCCTGGATCGTGGCCTGCAGCTGCATGCTGCGCTCGGCCAGGCCGGCCAGGGCCTGCGCGGCTTCGGTCGGCACGCGCCAGACCTGCAGCCGGTCGAGCCGGGAGAGCTTGTTCTCGATGCCCTTCCACCAGACTTCGGCTGCGTGGTTGAACGCATAGACGATGACGCTGTCGGCCTTGCTGCAGGCCTTGGACAGCGGCTTGTCCTCGGGCTGGCCGACCTCGATCCACAGGCGCTTGCGGCCGGTGAAGTCGGTCAGCGAGGCATCCGGGTCGTCGGGGTCGGACAGGCCGGCGCCGAAGGCCAGCGTGCCGTCGCCGCCGCAGGTGTCGTGCAGTTCGTGGGCCTGCAGCGCCAGCGCGGCCAGGCGGACCATCATGCGTTCGTCGGTCTCGCTCGGATGGCGCGCGAGCGTGAGCGCATGGTCGGCGTAGTAGCCGTGGTCGATGTCGGCGATCGCGAGGTTCGCCTTGAAGATGATGGATTTGAGGGCCATGCGGCAGCGGTTCGTCGTGCGGGAAACCCGCGACGATACCGCGCTACAGCCACGGTATCTGCTCGCGCCGGTAGCGGAAGGTCTGGAACACGCTGTTGAGCAGCCCCGGGCCGGTGGCGCGGGCCTCGGCGTCGGGGTATTCGGCGAACCAGGGGATCACGTATTCCCACACGACCTCGCCGGCCGGCGTGACCTCGAACAGCCGCCCCGTGGCCGATTCGGTGATGTGGGTGTTGCCGTTCCACAGCCGCTGCGCATTGCCCATGAACGGCGTGTAGAAGGCCTGGACCACCGGGTCGCTGTACGACCAGACGACAGCGCCGGTGGCCGGCTCGATCTCGACGACGCGCGAATAGCTCACGTGGCTGCCGGCGCGGAAGTTGCCGTTGTCGAACACGAGGATGCGGCCGTCGGCCAGCGGCACCGGCGCATGCTGGTGCGACAGCACGTCGGGGCCGATGTGCAGCCGCACGGCACCCGTCGCGCGGTCCACGCCGACCACGCCGCTCGTGGTGCGCAGGCTCAGCAGCACGGTGCCGTCGGCCTGCACGCCCAGGCCGTTGACCAGCGGCCAATGCACCCGGCCGAAGCCCGGGTGGATCGGGAAGCGCTCCGGGTCGAGGTGCTCGGCGGCCCGCCATTCCCAGACCAGGCGGCCGCTGCGGTCCACCTCGCGCACCACGTCGGCGTGCAGCGGCGAGGCCGTGCCGTGGCCGCCGGGCACGCGGGCGGCGAACGCGTCGGGCACCGGTTCGCAGGCGGCATAGAGCAGATGGCCGTCGGGCAGCCAGAGCGCGTCGTGGTGGTGGGCCGGGTCCTGGTAGCGCCAGACGACCTCGCCGCCGGGCGTGACCTCGTAGAAATCGCCGCCGTGCCACATCGACCAGGCCGCATAGCGCGCGGGCGAATCGGCATGGCTGCCGTTGTATCCAAGGTTGCCGTTGGGCAGCAGCACCGCATGGCGGCCCGGGCGCACCGGCAGCTGCCACTGGTGGGCGACGGCGCCGTCGGCATCGACGAGCCAGACCCGGCCGCCGCCGGTCTGCGGCGCGATCAGCGTGTAGCCGCCGGCGTCGCGCTGCGCGTCGCGCGCAATGAGGCCGGTGCCGCGGCGGCGCTGGGTGATCTGGTCGACGCTGGTGGCGGGGAGTTCGGACGTGGTCATGGCGCGGAATTCTCGGCACCGGCGGCCACATGTGCTTATGCCGAATCCATGTTTGGCGCCGGCGCGGGGCCGTCCAAGAATGGCCGGTTCCCCCGCCCATCAGGAGAGGAAGGCACCGTGCAGACGAATCGCAGAACCATCCACCGCGCCCTGCTGGCCCTGGCCGGCGCACCGGCGCTGGCATCGCGCGGCGCATTCGCGCAGCAGCAGCAACAGCCGCCATCGGCTCCGCAGGAGTTCCGCGTCGGCTTCCAGAAGGGCTCGGCGCTGTTGCTGCTGGTGCGCAAGCGGCCGTCGCTGGAGACGCGGCTCAGGCCGCTGGGTGTGCAGAGCGTGAAGTGGGTCGAGTTCCAGTTCGGCCCGCCGATGCTGGAGGCGCTGGGCCACGGCGCGATCGACATCGGCTCGGTCGGCGACACGCCGCCGATCTTCGCCCAGGCCGGCGGCTCCGACATCGTCTACGTGGCCGGCACGCCCTCGGCCCAGCATGCGGTGCTGGTGCCGCGCGACTCGCCGGTGCGCTCGCTGGCCGACCTCAAGGGCAGGCGCGTGGCCTTCGGCCGCGGCTCGAGCGCGCACAACGTGGCGATCAAGGCCTTGGCGCTGGCCGGCCTCACGCTCAAGGACGTGGTGCCGACCTACCTTGCGCCGGCCGATGCGACGGCGGCCTTCAACGGCGGCAACATCGATGCCTGGGTGGTCTGGGATCCGTACTACGCGATCGCCGAGCGGCACTATGGCGCGCGCGTGCTCGCAGACACGTCGGACCGCCGGCTCGCGAGTTCGTCCTACTACCTCGCGCACCGCCCGTTCGCCGGGAAGCACCCGGCGGTGATCACAGCCGCGGTCGACGAGATCCGCCAGGTGACCGAATGGGCCGGCGCCCACCGCGCCGACCTGGCCGCGCTGGCGGCCGAGGCCACGGGCATCGATGCGCCGACCTGGCAGGCCGCGTTCGCGCGCGCGGAATTCTCCGTCGGCCCGCTGACCGACGCCCAGATCGCTCAGCAGCAGGAGCTCGCCGACAACTTCTATGCGCTCGGCATCGTTCCGAAGAAGTTCACGGTGCGCGACATCGTGTGGAAGGCGCCCGCCGCGAAGGGCTGAGCGTCAGACCCTGCGGGCCAGTTCCGCAGCCTTGCCGACGTAGGCGGCCGGCGTGAGTGCGAGCAGGCGCGCCTTCTCGGCCTCGGGAATCTCCAGCGAGCGGATCAGCCCATGCAGCGCCTCGCGCGTGACGGCCTTGCCGCGCGTGACCTCCTTGAGCTTCTCGTAGGCGCCCGGCACGCCGAAGCGGCGCATCACCGTCTGGATCGGCTCGGCCAGCACTTCCCAGGCCGCGTCGAGGTCGCGGGCCAGCGCCTCCTCGTTGAGTTCGAGCTTGTTCAGACCGGTGAGCAGCGACTGGTAGGCCAGCACCGCATAGCCCAGCGCCACGCCGATGTTGCGCACCACGGTGGAGTCGGTCAGGTCGCGCTGCCAGCGGCTCACCGGCAGTTTTTCGCTCAGGTGGCGCAGGAGGGCGTTGGCCAGGCCCAGGTTGCCTTCGGCGTTCTCGAAGTCGATCGGGTTGACCTTGTGCGGCATCGTCGAGGAGCCGATCTCGCCGGCCTTCAGGCGCTGCTTGAAGTAGCCGAGGCTGATGTAGCCCCAGATGTCGCGCGACAGGTCCACGAGGATGGTGTCGGTGCGGGCCACGGCGTCGAAGAATTCGGCCATGTAGTCGTGCGGCTCGATCTGGATGCTGTAGGGCTGGAAGTTCAGGCCCAGCCCCAGCGGCTCGGGCGTCTCGACGACCCTGCGGCTGAAGTTCTCCCAGTCGAACTCCGGCCAGGCCGAGACGTGGGCGTTGTAGTTGCCGACGGCGCCGTTCATCTTGGCCAGCAGCTTGACGCCGGCGATCCTCTCGCGCGCGGCGACCAGGCGCACCACGACGTTGGCCAGTTCCTTGCCGACGGTCGTGGGGCTGGCCGTCTGGCCGTGGGTGCGCGCGAGCAGCGGCACGGCGGCATGGGCATGGGCCAGCTCGCGCAGGCGGGTGATGATGGCGTCGAGCGCGGGCAGCAGCACCTGGTCGCGGCCGGCCTTGATCTGCAGGGCGTGGCTGGTGTTGTTGATGTCCTCGCTGGTGCAGGCGAAATGCACAAACTCGGCGGCCGCCTGCAGCTCGGGCCGGGCTTCGAACTTGGACTTGATCCAGTATTCGACGGCCTTGACGTCGTGGTTGGTGGTCTTCTCGATCTCCTTGATGGCCGTGGCGTCGGCGGCGGAGAAGTTCTTGACCAGACCCAGCAGGTAGGTGCGCGCGCCGGGCGACAGCGGCTTGAACTCGGCGAAGCCGGCGTCCGACAGCGCGATGAACCAGGCCACCTCGACCTGCACGCGGCGGTGCATGTAGCCCTGTTCGCTCATGAGGGGGCGCAGGAGGGCGAGCTTGGCGGCGTAGCGGCCATCCAGCGGCGACAGGGCGGAAACGGGGGTGAAGCTCATCCCCGGATTGTAGGAGGTGGCCGGCGGCCGGCCGATAGAATCGACGCTCCCGCGCCGCCCGTCCCCGCTGGCCTGCGCCAGCTCTCGCCCCCACCGCCATGAAGCTCATCGGTTCCCGCTCCAGCCCCTATGCGCGCAAGGTGCGCGTGGTCATGGCAGAGAAGAAACTCGACTACCAGTTCATCGAAGAGAACCCCTGGGAAGCGGCGCCGCAGCTGGCCGCGGCCAATCCGCTGGGCCAGGCTCCCTGCCTGGTGATGGAAGGCGGCGAGGCGGTGTTCGATTCGCGCGTGATCGTGGCATACCTCGACACGCTCTCGCCCGTGGGCAAGCTGATCCCGCCCGGCGGCCGCGAGCGCACCGAAGTCAAGACCTGGGAAGCACTGGCCGACGGCGTGGTCGACGCCGGCGTGGCTGCCCGGCTCGAAGCGACCTGGCCCGGCCGTGCCGAGGGCGAGCGCAGCCCGGCCTGGATCGACCGCCAGACCGGCAAGATCGACGCCGGCCTCAAGGCCATCAGCCTGGGCCTGGGCGACAAGCCCTGGTGCGCGGGCATCCACCTGTCGCTGGCCGACGTGGCCGTGGGCTGCGCGCTGGCCTGGATCACGTTCCGCCATCCGCAGATCGGCTGGCGCGATGCGCATCCAAACCTGGTACGCCTGCTCGACAAGCTGGAGCAGCGCCAGAGCTTCAAGGATACCCTCCCCGGTTAAGGCTGGCAGCGCACGGAAAACGTGCGCCTGCAAGGCATACCCCCTGTTCAGCAATGCCCGGACGCACACGGGCTCCGGACGGCGTGCAAAGCCGCGCGGACCTGGGAATCAGGAAAAAAGGGGGGAAGGGAATAAAGATGCTGCGAAGCGCCCCGGAACGAATTGAGAGGGAGGGAGGAGAACCGCTCCGGGATTTCGACCAGACGCATCTGGAAGGCTTCGCAGCATAAACACTCGTATGCCATGTGAACGGCTCGCGCCGCCCACACATCTCGGAGAGGAACCGAGGGTTCGAAGTTCCCACGTTTCGGCCGGCGCCGCGTAAAGATTTGTGTCGCCTGCGCATCAGCGCGCCAGCAGCCGTTCGATCTCGGCGATCAGCCTGGGATCGTCCGGCTCGACCTTGCTGGGGTAGCTGCCGACCACGCGGCCGTCGCGGCCGAGCAGGTACTTGTGGAAGTTCCATGCGGGCTGCTGGCCGTTGGCCTGGGCCGCGAGGCTCTGGTAGAAGTCGCTCGCCTGCCGGCCCGCCACATGCGACTTGGCGAACATCGGGAACTTGACGCCGAAGGTGTTCTCGCAGAACGCGGCGATCTCCTGGTTGCTGCCCTTTTCCTGGGCGAAGTCGTTCGACGGGAAGCCGAGCACGACCAGCCCGCGGTCGCGGTAGCGGCCGTAGAGCGCCTCCAGCCCCTGGTACTGCCGCGTGAAGCCGCAGAAGCTCGCGGTGTTGACCACCAGCAGCACCTTGCCGGTGTACTGGCACAGCGACTGCGGCTTCTCGTCCTGGAGACGGTCGAAGCTGTACTGGAGCGTGGACGGGCAGGCGGCCGGCGCGGCGGCGGGCGCGGGCGGGTCTGCCGCGTGCCCGGCGGCCAGCGCGGGCGCTGCCAGCATCAGGGAGAGGATCGGAGCAACGATGAAGGTGCGCATGGTTTCAGCCTCGGAGGAAGGATCGGGGCGTGCCGCGCACCGCCGTCAGGCCAGCGCCAGCACCTTGTCGAGCGGCCACTGCACCTTCGCCTCGCGGGCGGTGAGGTGGCCGACCACCTTGAACATGACGTGGGACGTGTCGCGCTGCGTGGTCTCGGCCACCGGCAACCCCTGGCGGTTGAGGAGGACGGCCACGCGCGGCGTGGTGCCGCTGGCGCCGCGGCGCGTGACGATGCCGACCTCGTTGCTGGCCAGCCGCACGAAGGAGCCCGGCACGTAGATGCCCAGCGCCTTGACGAGCGCGGCCCCGGCCTCGTCCATGCGGTTGTCCTCGTCGAAATAGCTGGCCTGCATGGCGGCGGTGACCGCCATCGGCGGGCGCGAGACGCGCGGCGCGATGCGAGCGGCGAACAGGTCGGCGCGCTGGATCAGCCGGGCCATGCGGCGCGCCGGCGTCCTGTCGGCCAGGCGGCCGGGCTCGCGCAGGTGGTGGTGCTGCACCGCTTCGAGCCAGACTGGATGGTCGATGCCGGCCTCGCGCAGCAGTTCGCCGGACCGGTCGCGGTGCGTGCCGATCTGCTCGACCTGCTCGCTGCGCAGCGGCGTGACCTGGCGCGCGAGCGTGTCCTGCAGCGCGGTCATGCCGACGTTCATGCTCAGGGCGGCGCGGCCGACCAGTCCGACCTCCTCGTCGGACCAGCGCAGCACGTCGCGCGCGGTCAGCATGCAGGCCGCGCTGACCAGCAGCGCATGGGTGGCGCTGTACATGCGGGTCTCGTCGGCCGACAGGTAGATCAGCGCCAGCAGCGCGGCGTCGGGCGCGCGGCGCACGTGGCGGGCCAGTTCGTCGTGCAGGTGCTCGAAGCGCTGGCCGAAGCCGGCGACCTGCGGCGCGCGCAGCAGTTGGGTGGCACGGATCTGCAGCTCGATCCAGTCAGGCGGCCCTGCCTCGCGCCCGCCGGCTTCGGGCACCGGCGTGGAGCGCAGGCCGCGCTGGCGCGAGAGGTAGACGGTCTGGTCGGGCCCGACCTCGTCGGTGTCCACGCACAGCTGCATGCCGCGCGCGATGAGATGGTCCAGGTCCTCGCGCGACGGGATCACGTAGCCCTTCTGCGCCAGCAGCATCCCGTTGGCGCCGCGCAGTGGAAAAGGCAGCGGGTGGCCGAGCCGGATGGCGTTGAAATTGAGGGTGACGAGGCTCATGGAACGCAGGATGGTACGTCATGCGCGCCCCGTTCCGCAGGCCTGTTTCCCGGCAGGAAACGGCCTGCGGGAGCCTGGTCAGAAGTCGACCGAGGCGCTTACAGTGAACGTGCGCGGCGCGGCGAGCACGAGATAGCCGTTGCCCGGATAGCCTCCGACCGAGCTCCAGTAACTGCGGTCGGCCACGTTGTCCACACGGCCGCGCAGCGTGAGCAGCTTGCCGTTGAACTCCGTCAGGTAGCGCACGCCCAGGTCCAGGCGCGCCCAGCCCGGCACACGCAGCGTGTTGGCGTTGTCGGCGTAGCTGCTGGCCGTGGCGACGACGCGGGCGTCGACCGTCAGGCCGCGCAGTGGAGGAACGTCCCACTCCACGCCGATGTTGCCCTGCTGGCGCGGCACGCCGATCACGCGCCGGCCCTCGGTCGTGCTGCTGCCGGTGTCCTTTTGCTTGGCGTCGAGGAAGGTCACGCCGCCGAGCACGCGCAGGCCCCTGGCCGGCTCGCCGTAGGTCGTCAACTCCAGGCCCTGGTGGCGGTCCTTGCCATTGGCGGTGACGGTGTTGTCCACCACCAGCTTGCCCGGCTTGTCGGTGGAGAAGAAGGCCAGGCTGCCGCCGAAACGCCCGCCGTCGTACTTGACCCCGACCTCCTTCTGCTTGGAGACGTAAGGCGGCAGCGAGGTGCCCGCATTCCGGTAGGTGCCGGTGATGTTCTCGCCCGCCGACAGGCCCTCGATGTAGTTGCCGTACACCGACAGGCCCGGCCGCAGCTTGAAGACGATGCCCGCCACGGGGCTGGTGCGGCTTTCGTCGTAGGGCGTGCCGCTCATCACGTCGCTGTAGTTGTAGCTGGTGCTCGACAGCTTCTGGTGGCGCAGGCCCAGCGTCGCCAGGAGGTTGCCGTCCAGCAGCGACAGCGTGTCGCCCAGCGCCAGGCTGGTCAGGCGCACGGTGCTCAGCTTGCCGGGGTTGGCCAGGTCGCCGCCCGCGTAGGCCGAGCCGCTAACGGCGGGCAGGGCGTGGCTCGCGGGCGAGTAGATGTTGGTGGACAACGTGTTCCAGTAGTCCATCACGTAGGCGTTCTTCTCGTGCAGGCCGTAGTACGAGAAAGCGCCGACGACGGTGTGCTTGACCGCGCCGGTGTCGAACTTGCCGCGCAGGCTGAACTCGGCGGTCTTGACGGTGTCCTTGCGGTGGTTGTCGTAGCGGTAGGTGGTGCCGTCGCCGGTGGATGCGTCCGTCACTGTCACGCCGGCCAGGCGGTTGTTCTCGTCGGCCTTGCGGGCACCGGCGGCGAACCAGCCGGTCACGCTGTCGCTGAAGTCGTATTCGCCGCGCACGGTGCTGTAGACGTCGCGCTCGTAGGAGTGCGTCCAGGGCTGGGCGTAGTTGGTGGTGTTCTTCGGCGCCGCGGGCACGTCGGTGACGCCGCTGAGGGTGACGCTCGGGCGCGTGCCATTGAGCTTGTAGTTCTGGTAGCCGACGTCGGCTGACAGGCGCGCGCGGCGGCTGCGCCAGTCCAGGCCGACCGAGGCGACGTTCAGGCCCACGCTTTCGCCATCGACGGCGGTGTCGCCCTGGCGGTGCGCCAGGTTGACGCGGATGCCCGTGCTCTGGTCGGGGCCGAAGCGCCGCGCGACATCGGCCGCCGCATAGGGCTGGCCGCCGCTGGCCACGCCCACGGTGATGCGGTTGAGCGGCTCGTTGGGCGCGCGCTTGGGCAGCAGATTGATGTTGCCGCCGATGCCGCCGCCCGAGGGCGTCGCGCCGCTCAGGAAGGCGCTGGCGCCGCGCAGCACCTCGACGCGCTCGAACAGCTCGGCCGAGGTGTACTGGCGCGGCATCAGTCCATACAGGCCGTTGTAGGCGACGTCATCGGAGCTCAGGATGAAGCCGCGGATGAAATACGTTTCCTGGAAGTTGCCGTAGCCGCGCGCCACGCGCACGGCCGGGTCGTTCTGCAGCACGTCGGCCACGCTGCGGGCCTGCTGATTCTGGATCAGCTCGCTGGTGTAGCTGGTGATGGAAAACGGCGTGTCCATCGTGTCCTGCGTGCCCAACAGGCCCACGCGCCCGCCGCGGGCGACCTGGCCGCCGGCGTAGGGCTTGGTCAGGCCTTCGGCCGACGCGTCGGCGCTGGCGTTGACGGTCACGGTGGACAGGGTGGCGTCGGCGGCGCCGGCAGACGACGACGCGGCCTGCTGGGCCTGGGCCGGGGCGGCTGCGGCCATCAGGACGGCCAGCGACAGCGGGGACAACGCGAAAAGGCGGGAAGGAGTCACGGCGTTCGATTCGATCGATCTATCAATTGAGAATGAATCCGATTTTTTTTCCTCCGCGCTGCGCCGTCGAGAACAACCCTGCGGCGCCTGCGCGAAAGTGACAGGTTGTTGCTCGGCCACGACAGCGGAAAGATGGCGATGCAGCCCGCCGCCCACCGAGCGGGCGGTCGCACCGGGCTGACCGGCATGCGTCGCCCCCACATACTCCCAGATGAATGCCGCTCCAGCGCTCTTCTTCCAAGCACCACGGCACGGTCCTGGCATGAGTATTTCCACCCCGCCTTGCAGCCACTGCGGGTACTGCTGCGACGCGCGTAGAATTCCGGCTCCCGCCGCGGCCCCCTGAGCGCCGCCGCTTCCCGAAAGAATCCCATGACCACCCCCCTGAAACCCGAGCCGATCTCGCCGGTGGAAGACATCGTCGCCGAGATCCGCGCCGGTCGCATGGTGATCCTCGTGGACGAAGAGGACCGCGAGAACGAGGGCGACATCGTCCTCGCCGCCGACCACGTCACGCCCGAGGCGATCAACTTCATGGCCCGCCACGCGCGCGGCCTCATCTGCCTGACGCTCTCGCGCGAACTCTGCGAGCGGCTGCACCTGCCGCCGATGGTGGCGCGCAACGGCGCCAAGCACGCAACCGCCTTCACCGTCTCGATCGAGGCGGCCGAGGGCGTGACCACCGGCATCTCGGCCGCCGACCGCGCCCGCACGGTGGCCGCCGCCGTCGCCCGCGACGCCAAGCCGAGCGACCTGGTGCAGCCCGGCCACATCTTCCCGCTGCAGGCAGTCGACGGCGGCGTGCTCATGCGGGCCGGCCATACCGAGGCCGGCTGCGACCTGGCCACGCTGGCCGGCCTGTCGCCGGCCTCCGTCATCTGCGAGGTCATGAACGACGACGGCACCATGGCGCGCCTGCCGGACCTGCAGCTGTTCGCCGCCCGGCACGGCATCAGGATCGGCACCATCGCCGACCTGATCGAATACCGCAGCCGCACCGAATCGCTGCTGGCCCACGCCGGCACGCGCGAGATCGAGACCGCCTTCGGCCGCTTCACCGCCCGCGCCTTCCGCGACAAGCCCAGCGGCGACGTGCACCTCGCCCTGGTCTACGGCAGCTGGAAGCCCGAGGACGTGGTGCCGGTGCGCGTGCACGAGCCCACCTCGCTGCTCGACGCGCTGGCGGTCAACCGCTCCATGCACTCGTGGAACCTCGACGCCAGCCTGCGCCACATCGCCCGCAGCGGCGCCGGCGTGGCCGTGCTGCTCAACTGCGCCGAAAGCAGCGCCGACCTGCTTGCCCAGTTCGAAGGCACCGCCCGCGCCGCCCAGGCGCCCGAGCGCGGCCGCATGGACCTGCGCACCTACGGCGTGGGCGCGCAGATCCTGCGCGAATGCGGCGTGCAGCGCATGAACCTGCTCGGCCAGGCCCGGCGCATGCCGAGCATGGCGGGCTACGGCCTGGAGCTCGTGGGCTACATCAACCACAAGGATTGACGACGACCATGTTCGGCGCAGACAAAGGCACGGCCGACAAGCTCGACGGCCACAAACTCTCCATCGGCATCGTGCAGGCCCGCTTCAACGAGGGCATCACCAGCGCGCTGGCCGCCGCGGCCCGCGCGGAGCTGCTCGCCCTGGGCGTGCAGGAGAAGCACATCGACCACGTCCTGGTGCCCGGCGCGCTCGAAGTGCCCGTAGCCCTGCAGGCCCTGGCCGAGCGCGACCGGTACGACGCGCTGATCGCCCTGGGCGCCATCATCCGCGGCGAAACCTACCACTTCGAGCTGGTCGCCAACGAATCCGGCGCCGGCGTGACCCGCGTGTCGCTCGACTACCGGCTGCCCATCGCCAACGCCATCCTCACCACCGAGAACCTGGAGCAGGCCATCGCCCGCCAGGAAGAAAAGGGCCGCGACGCCGCCCGCGTGGCGGTGGAAATGGCCAACCTCCTCGACACCCTCGCATGACCACGGACCCGAAGCCCTCCCGCCCCGAGCCGGGCCGCACGCTGACCGGCGCCCGCAAGGCCTCGGCCAAGTCCGAGCGCACCCGCGCCCGTGAGTTCGCCCTGCAGGCGCTCTACCAGCATCTGGTCGGCCGCAACGACGCGGCCTCCATCGACGCCTTCACGCGCGACCTCTCGGGCTTCCACAAGGCCGACGCGGCGCACTACGACGCGCTGCTGCACGGCGCCATCGCGCAGGCGGTCGAACTCGACGCGCTGATCGAGCCGCTGCTCGACCGCAAGCTCTCCGAGCTGTCGCCCGTCGAGCACGGCGTGCTGTGGATCGGCGCCTACGAGCTGCGCCACTGCCTCGACGTGCCGTGGCGCGTGGTGCTCAACGAGTGCATCGAACTCGCCAAGGAATTCGGCGGCACCGACGGCCACAAGTACGTCAACGGCGTGCTCGGCGGCCTGGCGCCGCAGCTGCGCCCGCAGGAGGTCGCCGCCGACCCCCGAGGCAGCCGCCCCGCGCCGCAGAAAGCGCAACCGGACACCGACGCCGCCAGGCAATGAGGATCGCCGCGCGCGCCGGGCGCATCGAGCCGTTCTATGTGATGGAGGTGGCCAAGGCCGCCCAGGCCATCGCACGGGATGCGGCCTGCGGCGCGATCGAGGACACGCGCCCGCTCGTCTTCCTCAACATCGGCGAGCCCGACTTCACCGCGCCGCCGCTGGTGCGGCAGGCCGCGGAGCGCGCGGTGCGCGACGGCGCCACCCAGTACACGCCGGCCCTCGGGCTCGATGCATTGCGCGAGCGCATCAGCGGCTGGTATGCCGAGCGCTTCGGCGTGGACGTGCCGGCCCGGCGCATCGTCGTCACCGCCGGCGCCTCGGCCGCCCTGCAGCTGGCCTGCCTGGCGCTGGTCGAATCCGGCGACGAGATCCTGCTGCCGGACCCGAGCTACCCCTGCAACCGCCAGTTCGTGAGCGCGGCCGAGGGTACGCCGGTACTGATCCCGACCACGGCGGCCGAGCGCTTCCAGCTCAGCGCGGCCAAGGTCGAGGCCGCCTGGCGCCCGGCCACGCGCGGCGTGCTGCTGGCCTCGCCGTCGAATCCCACGGGCACCTCGATCGTGCCGGCCGAGATGCGCGCCATCCACGACGTGGTGCGCGCGCGTGGCGGCATCACCATCGTCGACGAGATCTACCTGGGCCTGTCGCACGACGATGCCTATGGCCAGACCGCGCTCGCGACCTGCGCAGACGGGGGCGACGACGTCATCAGCGTCAACAGCTTCAGCAAGTACTTCCACATGACCGGCTGGCGCCTGGGCTGGCTGGTCGTGCCCGAGGCGCTGGTGCCGGCCGTCGAGCGGCTCGCGCAGAACCTGTTCATCTGCGCCAGCACGGTGGCCCAGCATGCGGCGCTGGCCTGCTTCGCGCCCGAGAGCATCGCCGAGTACGAACGCCGCCGCGCCGCGTTCCGCGCGCGGCGCGACTGGTTCGTCCCGCAGCTCCAGGCGCTCGGACTGCCGGTGCCGGTCGCGCCCGACGGCGCCTTCTATGCCTGGGCCGACTGCACGCAGGCGGCGGCCCGGCTCGGCGTGCAGGGCGGCTGGGACTTCGCCTTCGAGGTGCTGCGCCGCGCCCACGTGGCGATCACGCCGGGGCGCGACTTCGGCACGGCCGACACCGCGCGCTTCGTGCGCTTCTCCACCGCCAGCGCGCCGGAACAGCTGCAGGAGGCCGTGGCGCGGCTGGGCGCCATCCTCCGCTGACCACCGCCTGTTACCACCCCGCGACAGACGCGCGTTACATTCCGCATGCCTATGTCCTTCGCGTTCCCGATCCGCGTCTACTGGGAAGACACCGACGCCGGCGGCATCGTCTTCTACGCCAACTACCTCAAGTTCTTCGAACGCGCGCGCACCGAATGGCTGCGCTCGCTGGGCATCGGCCAGCAGCGCCTGCGCGAGGAGGCCGGCGGCATGTTCATCGTCACCTCCAGCGAGGTGCAGTACCTGCGGCCCGCGCGGCTGGACGACCAGCTCCTCGTGACGGCCGAACTCGCCGAGGCCGGCCGCGCCCGCCTCACCATTGCACAGCGCGCCCTGCCCGCGCCGGCCCATCGCGCCGACGCGCCCGCCGCCGCGCTGTGCACCGGCACCATCCGCATCGGCTGGGTCGATGCGGGAACTCTGCGGCCCGCGCGCATTCCGTCCTCCATCCTCCAAGCGATTCAGCATCCATGAACTCCCAAGACCTGTCGATCGTCCACCTGGTCCTCAACGCGAGCTGGGTGGTGCAGCTGGTGATGCTGCTGCTCATCGGCGTCTCCATCGCCAGCTGGGCAGCGATCTTCCGCAAGCTGTTCGCCCTGGGCCGCGTCAAGCAGCTCAACGACCAGTTCGAGCGCGACTTCTGGTCCGGCACCAGCCTGAACGACCTGTATGCCGCGGCCGCCCAGAACGCGCGCAACGTCGGCCCGATGGCGCGCATCTTCGCCAGCGGCATGCGCGAATACCAGAAGCTGCGGGAGCGCCGCATCACCGACGCCGGCACCCTGCTCGACGGCGCGCGCCGCGCCATGCGCGCGAGCTTCCAGCGCGAGATGGACGTGATCGAGACCAGCCTGTCCTTCTTTGGCTCGGTCGCCTCGGTCAGCCCCTACGTCGGCCTGTTCGGCACCGTCTGGGGAATCATGCATGCCTTCACCGGCTTCGCCGGCATGGAGCAGGTCACGCTCGCCACCGTGGCGCCGGGTATCGCCGAGGCGCTGGTGGCCACCGCCATCGGCCTGTTCGCCGCCATCCCGGCCGTCGTCGCCTACAACCGCTTCGCGCGCGACATCGACCGCGTGGCCACGCACCAGGAGACCTTCATCGAGGAGTTCTCCAACATCCTGCAGCGCAACCTGGGCAGCCAGGCCGCCGCCACGGCTTCCGGCCGCTGAAGGAGGCCCCATGCCCGTCATGGCATCCCGCAGCGGCAGCCGCCGCCGTTCGATGAACGAGATCAACATGGTGCCCTTCATCGACGTGATGCTGGTGCTGCTCATCATCTTCATGGTGACCGCGCCCATGCTCACGCCGAGCAGCATCAACGTGCCCAGCGTCGGCAAGGGCAGCAAGGCACCCAAGACCTTCGGCCAGGTGGTCGTGCAGAAGGACGGCAGCCTGCAGCTCAAGACCGACGGCAACGAGCGCCCCGTGTCGCTCGGCGCGCTCGGCAAGGCCGCGCGCGACTGGCAGGCCACGCAGCCCGAAGGCACGCCCGTGCTGATCACCGCCGACAGGAACGTGAGCTACGACTCTGTGGTCAAGGCCATGGACGCGCTCCAGCGCGCCGGCGTGCAGCGCGTGGGCCTATCGGTCAAGCAGGGCAGCTGACGCACAAGCCCGGGGTACCGACCAGACGATGCCGAACTACGACGAACGCGACCAGCTGGCGCCCCCGCGCCCGCCGGGCCGCCTGCGCGCGGTGGCGCTGGCGGTGGTGGTGCATGCCGCCCTCATCGCCGCCCTGACCTGGGGCGTGCACTGGAAGACCAGCGCCGACCAGCCGGCCGTGGAGGCCGAACTCTGGTCGGCCGTGCCGCAGCAGGCCGCGCCGCGCCTGGCCGCGCCGCCGCCCGAGCCCACGCCGCCGGCGCCGCCCCCGCCGCCGGAGCCCCGGCCCGCGCCGCCGCCGCCACCTCCCCCCCCGCCGCCCCAGGCGCAGCCCGACACGCGCGAGGCCGACATCGCCCTGGAGCGCGAGAAGAAAAAGAAGCAGCAGGAGAAGGAACGGCAGGAGCGGCTGCGCGCCGAGCAGCAGAAGAAGGAACAGGAACGCGCCGAGCGCGAGGAGCGCGAGCGCCAGGAAAAGCTCGCCCAGGACAAGAAGAAGCAGCAGCTCGAAGCCCAGCGCGAGAAGGAGCGCCAGCAGCAGCGTCTGGCGCAGGAAGAAAAGGAGCAGCGCGAAAAGGAAAGGCAGGACAAGCTCGCCGAGGAAAAGAAGAAGCAGCAGCAGGCCGCCGCCGACGCCCGGAAGCGCGAGGCCGCCAGGCAGGCGCAGGAAGAAAAGCAGCTGGCGGCGCTGCGCGGCGACCGCGCCGACAACCTCAAGCGGCTCCAGGGCCTGGCCGGCGCGACCGGAGGCGCCACAGCCACCGGCAGCGCCCAGCGCTCGTCCGGGCCGTCCGGCAGCTACGGCGGCAAGGTGGCCGCCAAGGTGCGGCCCAACATTACCTTCACCGACGATGTGGGCGGCAACCCGGCCGCCGAGGTCGAGGTGCGGGCCTCGCCCGACGGCACCATCGTCGGCAAGCGGCTGGTCAAGTCCAGCGGCGTGAAGTCCTGGGACGACGCCGTGCTGCGCGCCATCGACAAGACCGAGACGCTGCCGCGCGACGTGGACGGGCGCGTGCCGTCGTCGCTGCTGCTGGCGTTCCGGCCCAAGGACTGATACTCCCCCATATACCTTTCCACAGCGGGCTGGCCATGCCCGCTATGGCCATATACCCCCGGCCATACCCCTTTCGTGGCGGCATTGTCGGAGATGCCGCACAGCCGCCGTCTGCCCGGCCCCACGGCCGGCCCGCTGCGCGGCAGCAAGAGTGAATGCCATCACACCCGATACCACACACGAAAGGAGCCGCCAGATGACTGCAACACCCGACACCTCCCGCGACCAGCACGACGTTCGCGGCACGCTGTGGAAGCTCATCAAGGACACGCGCTTCGGCATGCTGACCCATCGCCATCCCGAGGGCATCCTGCACGCCCATCCGCTGACCACGCAGAACACGGACCTCGACGAGGACGCGACGCTCTACTTCTTCGTCTCGCGCAAGACCCACCTCTTCGGCCACCTCCAGGCCGACGGCAACGTCAACGTCTCGTATGCGAACCCCGACGCCGACAGCTACGTCTCGCTCTCGGGCCACGCCCGCTTCGTGGAAGACCGCGCCAAGGTCGAGGCCCTGTGGTCGCAGATGGCCAAGGCCTGGTTCCCGGGCGGCCCGGCCGATCCGGATCTGGCGCTGCTGGCCGTGGACATCGGCCATGCCGAATACTGGGACGTGAAGGAAAGCAAGATGGTCCAGCTCTTCAAGCTGGCCCGCGCCGCGATGACCGGCAAGCAGCCGCGCAACCTCGGCGAGCACAGGGAGTTGGAACTGGCCTGAGTTCACTGCCCCCTCTCCCCGGCCGCGCCTCTGCGACCCGCACAGGGCGCGCCGTTGCGGGCGAACCTGCCGATAGAGTACCGGCCCCTCCATCATCCGGCGGATGGGACATCGCGAGAACAAAGTCAGCCCCGCGGCTGTCGCCCCCAGGCTGCGCGTTGCCCTAGCGCAGACCTTAGTCGCATTCGATGCGCGTGAGAACGGAGCGCAGATCCGAGCCTTCATGCGGCAGGCGGCCGACGCGGGCGCCCGGCCGATCCAGTTCACCGAGGGCGCGATGTCTGGGTATCCCTCGGGCCCCGGCAAGCAGGCGCTTGCCCCGGGCCGAACGGCCGGACCGTTCGGTTAGACCGCTACGGCCTTGGCCGCGTCCGCGTATTCCTCGATCTGATTGAAGTTCAGATAGCGGTACACGCTGGCCTTGTCGGCGTCGATGATGCCCATTTCCTGGAGGTATTCCTCCTTGGTGGGCAGGCGGCCGATGCGCGAGGCGATGGCGGCCAGTTCGGCCGAGCCCAGGAACACGTTGGTGTTCTTGCCCAGGCGGTTCGGGAAGTTGCGCGTGCTGGTGGAGATCACCGTCGCGCCCTCGTGCACCTGCGCCTGGTTGCCCATGCACAGCGAGCAGCCCGGCAGTTCGGTGCGCGCGCCGGCGGTGCCGAAGGCGGCGTAGTGGCCTTCCTTGATCAGCTCGTTCTGGTCCATCTTGGTCGGCGGCGCGACCCAGAGCTTGACCGGAATGTCGCGCTGGCCGCCGAGCAGCTTGGCCGCGGCGCGGAAATGGCCGATGTTGGTCATGCACGAACCGATGAAGGCTTCGTCGATCTGGGTGCCGGCGACCTCGGAGAGGAACTTGGCGTCGTCCGGGTCGTTCGGGCAGCAGACGATCGGCTCGGTGATGTCGGCCAGGTCGATCTCGATGACGGCCGCGTATTCGGCGTCCTTGTCGGCTTCGAGCAGTTCGGGCTGGGCCAGCCAGGCCTCGACCTTCTCGATGCGGCGCTTGAGCGTGCGCGCGTCGGCATAGCCGTCGGCGATCATGTTCTTCATGAGCACGATGTTCGAGTTCAGGTACTCGATGATCGGCTCCTTGTTGAGCTTGATCGTGCAGCCGGCGGCCGAGCGCTCGGCCGAGGCGTCCGACAGCTCGAATGCCTGTTCGACCTTGAGGTCCGGCAGGCCCTCGATCTCCAGGATGCGACCCGAGAAGACGTTCTTCTTGCCGGCCTTGGCCACCGTCAGCAGACCCTGCTTGATGGCGTACAGCGGGATCGCATGCACCAGGTCGCGCAGTGTCACGCCGGGCTGGAGTTCGCCCTTGAAGCGCACGAGGACCGACTCGGGCATGTCCAGCGGCATCACGCCGGTGGCCGCGCCGAAGGCCACGAGGCCCGAGCCCGCGGGGAAGGAGATGCCGATCGGGAAGCGCGTGTGCGAGTCGCCGCCGGTGCCGACGGTGTCGGGCAGCAGCAGGCGGTTGAGCCAGGAGTGGATCACGCCGTCGCCGGGGCGCAGCGAGACGCCACCGCGGTTGCTGATGAAGGCCGGCAGTTCGCGGTGGGTCTTGACGTCGACCGGCTTCGGATAGGCCGCGGTGTGGCAGAACGACTGCATAACCATGTCGGCACTGAAGCCCAGGCAGGCGAGGTCCTTCAACTCATCGCGCGTCATCGGACCGGTGGTGTCCTGCGAGCCGACGGTGGTCATCTTGGGCTCGCAGTAGGTGCCCGGGCGCACGCCCTGGCCTTCGGGCAGGCCGACGGCGCGGCCGACCATCTTCTGCGCGAGCGTGAAGCCGGCCTTCGTCTCGGCCGGCGCCTGCGGCAGGCGGAACACGGTCGATGCGGGCAGGCCCAGGAACTCGCGCGCCTTGGCGGTCAGCGAGCGGCCGATGATGAGGTTGATGCGGCCGCCGGCGCGCACTTCGTCGAACAGCACGTCGCTCTTGAGCTTGAACTCGGCCACGGTCTCGCCGTTCTTGACCAGCCGGCCGTCGTAGGGCAGCACGTCGATCACGTCGCCGAGTTCGAGCTTGGACACATCGACTTCGATCGGCAGCGAGCCGGAGTCCTCCTGCGTGTTGAAGAAGATCGGCGCGATCTTGCCGCCGAGCGTGACGCCGCCGAAGCGCTTGTTGGGCACGTAGGGGATGTCCTGGCCGGTGGCCCAGATCACGCTGTTGGTGGCCGACTTGCGGCTAGAGCCGGTGCCGACGACGTCGCCGACGTAGGCGACGAGGTGGCCCTTCTTCTTGAGGTCCTCGATGAACTGGATCGGGCCGCGCTTGCCGTCCTCCTCGGGCTGGAAGCCCGCGTCGGGGCGGGTGTTCTTCAGCATCGCGAGGTAGTGCAGCGGGATGTCCGGACGGCTCCAGGCGTCGGGCGCGGGCGAGAGGTCGTCGGTGTTGGTCTCGCCGGGCACCTTGAAGACGGTGACGGTGATCTTCTTCCCGACTTCGGGGCGGCTGGTGAACCACTCGGCATCGGCCCAGGACTGGATGACTTCCTTGGCGCGGACATTGCCGGCCTTGGCCTTCTCGGCCACGTCGTTGAAGAAGTCGAACATCAGCAGCGTCTTCTTCAGGCCCTCGGCGGCCACGCCGGCGACTTCGGCGTCGTCGAGCAGCTCGATGAGCGGATGCACGTTGTAGCCGCCCACCATGGTGCCCAGCAGTTCGGTGGCCTTGGCCTTGGAGATGAGGCCCACCTGGATGTCGCCGTGCGCCACGGCGGCCAGGAAGCTGGCCTTGACCTTGGCCGCATCGTCCACGCCGGGCGGTACGCGGTGGGTCAGCAGGTCGAGCAGGAATGCTTCTTCGCCGGCCGGCGGGTTCTTGATGAGTTCGATCAGCGCGGCGACCTGCTTGGCATCCAGCGGCAGCGGCGGGATACCGAGCGCGGCGCGTTCGGCGGCATGTTCACGGTAGGCTTGCAACATTCTCTTTCTCCGGGGGCAAAGGTATCGGGTCGGACAGGCCCGTGACGGCCTGCTCCTGCTTGCTTACTTGGCGGGCGCGTCGGCCGGCTCGAACAGGCTCTTGGGCGGGTTCTTCTTCATCTCTTCGGCGAAGGCGACCTGCTGCGTGCCCTGGCATTCGTCGGCCAGGCGCTCGCCGATCTTCTGGTTCATCAGCATCGACTTGTTGCCCAGCTGGATCCAGATGGCGCCAGCGCGCGGGTCTTCCAGGCGCACGGCGCCGGTGCGGCTCTCGACCGGGTGCATGCGGTAGCGGACCTGGGCGGTCCTGACGGTGAAGAAGCCCGGGTGTTTCTCGTCGGCATCGATCTGCACGTTGGCGCCGAGTTCGCACTTGATGGCACCCACGTAGACGCGCTTGGCGACTTCGAGGTCGGCTTCGCTCAGGGTGATGTTCGGATCGTCGTCCACCGGCGTGACTTCCTCGACGGCCTTGGCCGCCGTCTTGGCGATCCTGGCCTTGGGCCGCGCAGGCTTCTTGGCCGCGGCAGCCCTGGCGGCGGCCGGCTTGGCATGGGTCTTGGCAGGAGCGGTCTCGGCGGCCTGGGCCGAGGCCGCGGACAGGAGCAGCGCGGACGCGCAGGCCAGTGCGGCGAGGGTGGTGTTCGGCTTCATGGGTGAGAGGACCTCGTGGGTTTTCAGGAATCGGCTGCGGCGAAATAGCCGGCAGCCTCGGCCGGCAGGGCCTGCCCGGTGCGGTGCGCCCGCTCCAGGACCTGCCAGTAATAGCGGTAGCTTGCACGGTCGTGCAGCTGGCCGCCGAAGCTGATGGGTGCCCAGTCCGCCTGCTGTGCCGCCAGCACGATCTGCGCGGCGGTCTCGACCTCCTCGGCCGCCGGGGCGAAGGCGGCGAGGATCGGGCGGATCTGGTCGGGATGGATGCTCCACATGCGCGTGTAGCCGAACTCGCGCGCGGCGCGGGTGGCGGCGGCGCGCAGGGCGCCGGCATCGCGGAACTCGGTGACGACGCAGTGCGACGGCACCTTGCCGTGGGCATGCGCGGCCGAGGCGATGGCCAGCTTGGCACGCACGACCAGCGGATGGCTGAACTGGCCCGCGACGCCCATGCCGCCCGACGGAATCGCGCCGCCGTGGGCCGAGACGAAGTCCATCAGGCCGAAGGAAAGCGACTGCACCCGCGGATGGGCGGCGATGTCGAAGGCGCGGTGCACGGCCGCGGGCGACTCGATCAGCACATGCAGCGGCAGCCGCGGGGCGCCGGCGGCATCGACGGCGCGCACCGCGCGCTCCACGTCGGCCACGGTCTCGACCTTGGGCACCATCACGTGCGCGAGCCGCGCGCCGGCCCGGCCGGCGATGGCGGCCACGTCGGCCTCGAAGGCGGGATGGTCCACCGGATGGACGCGGGCGACCACGCGGGCGCCGGGCGCGGCGCCCAGGGCCAGCTCCGCGACCAGGGCGGCATGCTCGGCCTCGGCGCCGGCTGGTGCGCCGTCCTCGCAGTCGAGGGTGACGTCGAAGACCCAGGCGCCGAACTCTGCGGCCAGCTCGGCCTGCAATGCCAGGCTCTTGCGCATGCGCGCCTCGACGCCGCTGTAGTGGTCGCAGACCGGCAGCGCGATGGCGCTGGACTGCGCATCGGGCAATACCTCGCGCGGATGGCGCCGCAGCACGCCGCCGGTCTGGGTCACAACAATACCCCCGGGAGGACGGACATGTTGCGCACACTTTCCGAGCGCCCTGGCACATTACCCACCAGGGTATATACCACGCCCAATCCCATGCTCATGCCTTGCGCTGCGCGACGATGAAGAGCCGCGGGAAGGCCAGCAGCCGCAGGCCTACGGCGCGCGCGCCGTAGGCCGCGTCGATGCGGCGCTGGTATTCGGCCACGAAGCGCAGCTGCAGGTCGGGCGGCAGCCGGTCGACGAACGGGCGCAGGCCGGTGGCCCGCACCCAGTCCATGATGGCCTCGGCCGAGGGCAGCGGATGCTGGTAGATGGTGTGCCACACGTCGACCTGCGCGGCCTGGGTGCTGAGCAGGTCGTAGTACGCGGCGAGCGGCAGGATGGCCGTGCGCACGCCGCGCGCGTCCGGGATGAAGGTGGAAAACGGCGCCTCGGAGGCCACTTCGCGCATCAGCTGGTGGCTGGGCTCCTCGCGGTTGTCGGGCATCTGCACCGCGAGCACGCCGCCGGGCGCGAGCGTGGCGAAGAGGCGGGGCAGCAGGGTCGGGTGGTCGGGCACCCACTGCAGCGAGGCGTTCGCATAGACCAGGTCGGGCGCGTCGCCGGCGGGCGCCCAGGTGGAGATGTCGGCCAGGCCGAAGCGCGCCTGCGGCAGCCGCTCGCGCGCGCTCTCGATCATGGCCTCGGAGTTGTCGATGCCGACCACCTCGGCCGAGGCGAAGCGGTGCACCAGCAGCTCGGTGGAGTTGCCGGGGCCGCAGCCCAGGTCGACGACCGCATCCGCGCGCGGCAGCGGCACGCGCGCCAGCAGTTCCTGCGCCGGGCGCGTGCGCTCGCCTTCGAAGCGGCGGTAGAGCGCGGGGTTCCAGTCGGTGGCCATGGCGGGCGGCTCGGCAGAGGCTGCTTACAGCAGGTGGGCGATCGCGGCGCGCTCGTCTTCCAGTTCCTTCAGCGTGATCGCGATGCGCTCCTTGCTGAACTGGTCGATCTCGAGGCCTTCGACGATCTTGTATTCGCCGTTCTCGGTCGTGGTCGGAAAGCCGAACACGATGCCTTCGGGAATGCCGTACTCGCCGTTGGACGGCGCGCCGATCGTGACCCACTCGCCCTTGGAGCCCAGGGCCCAGTCGCGGATGTGGTCGATGGCGGCGTTGGCGGCCGAGGCGGCCGACGACAGGCCGCGGGCTTCGAGCACGGCGGCGCCGCGCTTGCCGACGGTGGGCAGGAACACGTTGGCGTTCCATTCCTGGTCGTTGATCAGGTCCTTGACGCTCTTGCCGTTGACGGTGGCGAAGCGGTAGTCGGCGTACATCGTGGGCGAGTGGTTGCCCCAGACGGTCAGCTTTTTGATGTCGGCAACCTTGGTGCCGGTCTTCTGGGCGATCTGGGTGAGCGCGCGGTTGTGGTCCAGGCGCAGCATCGCGGTGAAGTTCTTGCGCGGCAGGTCCGGCGCGCTCTTGGCGGCGATGTAGGCATTGGTATTGGCCGGGTTGCCGACGACGAGCACCTTGACGTTGCGGCTGGCGACCTCGTTGAGCGCCTTGCCCTGGGCGATGAAGATCTGGGCGTTGGTCGCCAGCAGGTCGGCGCGCTCCTGGCCGGGCTTGCGCGGGCTGGCGCCCACGAGCAGGGCATAGTCGGTGTCCTTGAACGCCTTGAGCGGATAGCTGTGGGCTGCGATGCCGGCCAGCAGCGGGAAGGCGCCGTCCTCCAGTTCCAGGATCACGCCGCGCAGGGCGTTCTGGGCCTTCTCGTTCGGGATCTCCAGCAGCTGCAGGATCACCGGCTGGTCCTTGCCCAGCAGTTCGCCGGAGGCAATGCGGAACAGCAGGGCATAGCCGATCTGGCCTGCGGCGCCGGTGACGGCCACGCGAACGGGGGGGTTGCTCATGAGAGGACTCCTGGAAGTGACATGTGGAAGGGTCTTGGCAGGACCAAGCACAGCACTGTCGCACCGCTGTCGATGCCATGAGCCCGAGCCCTGCAAGCAGCCGCGGAGTGTACGCCTGAAAAAAGGCGCCCGTCAATTTGTCTTATGTCTTATATAAGATATGATCCGAGCCGCCCCACCGGCATTCCGACCCGCCTCATGGCCCAGAACATCCCCTCGACCGAAAGCTCCGGCTCCGCAGCGGGCGGCCCGTCCGCCTCGCTGCCGGCACCGGCGTTCAGTCCGCTGTACCAGCAGATCAAGGGGCTGATTCTGCAGAGCCTCCAGGCCGGCGAATGGAAGCCGGGCGAATCCATCCCGAGCGAGATCGACCTGGCCGGCCGCTTCCGCGTGAGCCAGGGCACGGTGCGCAAGGCCATCGACGAACTCGCGGCCGAGAACCTGCTGGTGCGCCGCCAGGGCAAGGGTACCTTCGTGGCCACCCATGCCGAGCGCCAGGTGCAGTACCGCTTCCTGCGGCTGCAGCCCGACAGCGGCGCCGCGGCCGAGGAAGGCCCGGCCCAGCGCAGCATCATCGACTGCCGCCGCCAGCGCGCCAGCGCCGACGTGGCCCGCGCCTTGGCTCTGCGCAGCGGCGATGCGGTGGTGCAGGTGCGCCGGGTGCTCGCGTTCGCGGGCTTGCCGACGATCCTCGAAGACATCTGGCTGCCCGGCGGCCCCTTCAAGGGCCTCACGGCCGAGCGCATCGACGGCCACCAGGGCCCGACCTATGCGCTGTTCGAACTGGAATTCGGCGTGCGCATGGTGCGCGCCGAGGAAAAGATCCGCGCCGTGCTTGCCGATGCCGAGCAGTCGCGGCTGCTGGCGATCGCCGCCGGCACCCCCACGCCGCTGCTGAGCGTGGAGCGCATCGCCTATACCTACAGCGACACCCCCATGGAACTACGCCGCGGGCTCTACCGGACCGACACCCACCACTACCGCAACCAACTCAGCTGACGGCCCGCCGCGCACGTGCCTTCCATGCACCTGCAACTTGAGCAGAACCGTCGAAAATACCGTTTGCACAGCCCGCTGTTGCGGCATTGCAATAGAATTTTGGGTTGTTTGCTTTTACGAAATTACCGCGCAGCCACCCCTAAAGAAAGCACCCCGCCATGACCGAGCTAGCCAAGAAGCGGCCTGAGTTCCGCAACATCAACGCCTTCAAGGACCTCACGACCTACCGGCTTCCGGCTGCGGGTTGGGTATCCATCCTCCACCGTGTCAGCGGCCTCGTGCTGTTCCTGCTGCTGCCCTTCGTGGTGTGGCTGTTCGACACATCCGTCTCGTCCGAAATCTCGTTCGCACGCTTCAAGGCCGCCTTCAACAGCGGCCTTGGTTTCGTTCCGGGCTGGTTCATCAAGCTGGTCGCCCTGGCGCTGATCTGGGCCTACCTGCACCACTTCATCGCCGGCCTGCGCCACCTCTGGATGGACGTGAGCCACGACGCGGTCAACAAGCAGTTCGGCGCCAATTCGGCCCGTGCCGTGCTGGTGCTGAGCATCGGCCTGGCGGTCATCCTCGGCGCCAAGCTGTTCGGCCTGTACTAAAAGCCGCGGCCGCATCCTTCGCCCCCACGAGAACAACGAGGTTTCCCACCATGTCCGTGAATTACGGTTCCAAGCGCGTCGTCGTCGGCGCCCACTACGGCCTGCGCGACTGGCTGGCGCAGCGCGCCACCGCCGCGCTGATGGCGCTCTTCACCATCGCCCTGCTGGTGCAGGTGATTTTCACCTCGGGCCCGATCGGCTATGGGAAGTGGGCCGGCATCTTCGCCGCGCAGTGGATGAAGGTGCTGACCTTCGCCGTCATCGTCGGCGTCGCCTACCACGCCTGGGTCGGTGTGCGCGACGTGTTGATGGACTACGTCAAGCCTGTCTGGGCGCGCCTGTCGCTGCAGATTCTCACGATCGTCTGGCTCGTCTCGGTGGCGGGCTGGGCCTTCCAGGTGCTCTGGCGCCTCTGATCCCCACGACGAAGCTCCCAAGACAAGAACCATGAGTTACACCAAAGCCAACATCACCACCCGCAAGTTCGACGTCGTCATCGTCGGCGCGGGCGGCTCCGGCATGCGTGCCGCGCTCGAACTCTCCCGCGCCGGCCTGAACGTGGCCTCGCTGTCCAAGGTGTTCCCGACCCGCTCGCACACCGTCGCGGCCCAGGGCGGCGTGTCGGCCTCGCTCGGCAACATGAGCGAGGACAACTGGCACTACCATTTCTACGACACCATCAAGGGCTCCGACTGGCTGGGCGACCAGGACGCCATCGAGTTCATGTGCCGCGAGGCGCCCAACGTCGTGATCGAGCTCGAGCACTTCGGCATGCCGTTCGACCGCAATGCCGACGGCACGATCTACCAGCGCCCGTTCGGCGGCCACACCGCCAACTATGGTGAAAAGCCGGTGCAGCGCGCCTGCGCCGCGGCCGACCGCACCGGCCACGCCATGCTGCACACGCTGTACCAGCAGAACGTCAAGGCCAAGACCAACTTCTTCGTCGAATGGATGGCGCTGGACCTGATCCGCGACGAATCCGGCGACGTGGTCGGCGTGACCGCGCTCGAACTGGAGACCGGCGAGCTCTACGCGCTCCAGGCCAAGGCCGTGCTGCTGGCCACCGGCGGCGCGGGCCGCATCTTCGCCGCCTCGACCAACGCTTTCATCAACACCGGCGACGGCCTCGGCATGGCCGCGCGCGCCGGCATCCCGCTGCAGGACATGGAGTTCTGGCAGTTCCACCCGACCGGCGTGGCTGGCGCCGGCGTGCTGCTGACCGAAGGCTGCCGCGGCGAAGGCGCCATCCTGCTCAACAGCAACGGCGAGCGCTTCATGGAGCGCTATGCGCCCACGCTGAAGGACCTGGCGCCGCGCGACTTCGTCTCGCGCTCGATGGACCAGGAGATCAAGGAAGGTCGCGGCTGCGGTCCCAACAAGGACTACATCCTGATGAAGCTCGACCACCTGGGCGCCGACACGATCCGCAAGCGCCTGCCGTCGGTGGAAGAGATCGGTCACAACTTCGCCAACGTGGACATCACCAAGGAGCCGATCCCCGTGGTGCCCACCATCCACTACCAGATGGGCGGCATCCCGACCAACATCAACGGCCAGGTCGTGATCCAGAACGGCGAGGTGCACAACCGGGTCGTGGGCGGCCTCTATGCAGTGGGCGAATGCTCCTGCGTGTCGGTGCACGGCGCCAACCGCCTGGGCACCAACTCGCTGCTCGACCTGCTGGTGTTCGGCAAGTCCGCCGGCAGGCACATCGTCGAGTTCGTCAGAAACAGCGGCGAGCACAAGCCGCTGCCGGCCGACGGCGCCGACCGCACGCTCGCCCGGCTCAACCAGCTGCAGGAATCCACCGGCGGCGCCTACGCGCAGGACGTGGCCAACGACATCCGCGCCACGATGCAAGGCCACGCGGGCGTGTTTCGCACGCAGGCCGGCATGGACGAGGGCGTGGCCAAGATCAACGCGATCCGCGAGCGCGTGGGAACCGTCACCCTGAAAGACAAGTCCAAGGTCTGGAACACCGCCCGCATGGAAGCGCTGGAAGTGGACAACCTGATCGAAGTGGCACAAGCCACGATGATCTCGGCCGCCGCGCGCCACGAATGCCGCGGCGCCCACACCGTCTACGACTACGAGCACCCGGCCGACCACCCCGACTTCCCGCTCGGCCGCAACGACAAGGAATGGCTCAAGCACACGCTGTGGCACAGCGCATCCAACAGCCTGACCTACAAGCCGGTGAACCTCAAGCCCCTGACGGTCGACAGCGTGCCGCCCAAGGTCCGCACGTTCTGAAAACGGCCCGCCTCACGACGAGAGAGTAGAACACCATGACCCAAAAGCGCACATTCCAGATCTACCGCTACGACCCGGACAAGGACGCCAAGCCCTACCTGCAGACCGTCGAGATCGAGCTCGAAGGCAACGAGCGCATGCTGCTGGACGCCCTGGTCAAGCTCAAGGCGTTGGACCCGAGCATCGCCTTCCGCCGCTCCTGCCGCGAAGGCGTCTGCGGCTCCGACGCGATGAACATCAACGGCAAGAACGGCCTGGCCTGCCTGACCAACCTGCGCACGCTCAAGGACCCGATCGTGCTCAAGCCGCTGCCGGGCTTGCCGGTGATCCGCGACCTGATCGTGGACATGAGCGACTTCTTCAAGCAGTACAACTTCATCAAGCCCTACCTGCAAAACGACACGCCGCCGCCCGAGCGCGAGCGCCTGCAGAGCCCCGAGGAGCGCGACGAACTCAACGGCCTGTACGAGTGCATCCTGTGCGCGAGCTGTTCGACGAGCTGCCCGTCGTTCTGGTGGAATCCCGACAAGTTCGTCGGCCCGGCCGGCCTGCTGCAGGCCTACCGCTTCATCGCCGACAGCCGCGACGAAGCCACCGGTGCGCGCCTGGACAACCTCGAAGACCCGTACCGCCTGTTCCGCTGCCACACGATCATGAACTGCGTGGACGTCTGCCCCAAAGGACTGAACCCCACGAAGGCCATCGGCAAGATCAAGGAGCTGATGGTGCGGCGCGCCGTCTGACAGACGGCGGCGACCTCGGCGAACAGCTTACGCATATCGGAGACAAACAATGGACGTCGGCACCTCTGCGACCGCTTCGCCACCGCTCGACGAGCGTGCCGTGCGGCGGCTGCACTGGCGGTGCCGCCGCGGGCTGCTGGAGAACGACCTGTTCATCACGTCGTTCTTCGAACGCTACGGCGCTGCGCTGACGGAGCGACATGCCAGAGGGCTGGATGCGCTCATGGACTTGGCGGACAACGACCTGCTGGACTTGCTGCTGCGGCGCAAGCTACCGCAAGCAGGACTGGCCACGCCGGAAGTGCTCGAAGTGCTTGCGTTGCTCCACAGCGCGGGCGGGGCCCCGCAAAGGCACTGAAAGCGTCTCGCAACCGATTCTGCAAGGATCAACGGGGCATATTCTCTAAAGGAAAGTGGAAATGACACTGAAGCAAGCCGACTACAAAGCCACCCTGTCGTTCTCGAACGGCAGCCCGAGCGTGGACCTTCCCGTCTTCCAGGGCACGATCGGCCCGGACGTGGTCGACATCCGCAAGCTCTATGCGCAGACGGGTCTGTTCACCTACGACCCGGGCTTCCTTTCCACGGCTGCCACCCAGTCCGCCATCACCTACATCGACGGCGACAAGGGCGAACTGCTGTACCGCGGCTATCCGATCGAGCAGCTCGCCGTCAATGCCGACTTCATCGAGACGGCCTACCTGCTGCTGTACGGTGAACTGCCGACCCCGGCGCAAAAGGCCGAGTTCGACGAGCGCGTGACCAAGCACACCATGGTCCACGAGCAGATGCAGTTCTTCCTGCGCGGCTTCCGCCGCGACGCCCACCCGATGGCCGTGCTGACCGGCCTGGTCGGCGGCCTGTCGGCCTTCTACCACGACAACACCGACATCAACAATCTCGAGCACCGCGACATCTCGGCGATCCGCCTGATCGCCAAGCTGCCGACGCTCGTGGCCATGGCCTACAAGTACAGCATCGGCCAGCCGTTCATCTACCCGCGCAACGACCTGAGCTACTCGGGCAACTTCCTGCGCATGATGTTCGCCAACCCGGCCGAGGAGTACGTGGTGAACCCGGTGATCGAGCGCGCGCTCGACCGCATCTTCATCCTGCACGCCGACCACGAGCAGAACGCCTCGACCTCGACCGTGCGCCTGGCCGGCTCGTCGGGCACCAACCCGTTCGCCGCCATCGCGGCCGGCGTGGCCTGCCTCTGGGGGCCCGCCCACGGCGGCGCCAACGAAGCCGCGCTCAACATGCTGTACCAGCTGCAGGAAGCCGGTGGCGTCGAGAAGATCGGCGACTTCATCAAGCAGGTCAAGGACAAGATTTCGGGCATCAAACTCATGGGCTTCGGCCACCGCGTGTACAAGAACTACGACCCGCGCGCCAAGCTCATGCAGGAGACCACCAACGAAGTGCTGACCGCGCTGGGCCTGGAGAAGGATCCGCTGTTCGCCCTGGCCAAGAAGCTCGAACAGATCGCCCTGGAAGACGACTACTTCGTGCAGCGCAAGCTCTACCCGAACGTGGACTTCTACTCGGGCATCGTGCAGCGCGCCATCGGCATCCCGGTGTCGCTGTTCACCGCGATCTTCGCGCTGGCCCGCACCGTGGGCTGGATCGCCCAGCTCAACGAGCTCATCGGCGACCCGGAATACAAGATCGGCCGACCGCGCCAGCTGTTCACCGGCGCCACCCGCCGCGACGTCAAGCCGATCGACCAGCGCTGATCCGCGCAGCGGCGTTCCCGGACTCCCCGGGGACGCCCCCATGAAAAAGCCGCGCCCGAGAGCGCGGCTTTTTCATGGGGACATGCAGCCGCGACGGCTATGGATCCAGCACGCGGAACGTCAGCGTGTAGTTGTGGCCGTACATCGGCGCGGCCGCACCCGCGGGAGCCGTGGCGCGGTGGCGCACCAGGGGCAGGTAGATGCCGGGCCTGGCCGGGGTCCAGGTAATGCGGCCCTGCGCGTCGGTGTCCAGGCTTTCGGCGCTGTGCTGGTTCGACAGGTCCATCGGAGAACGGTAGATGTCCACCTTCTTGCCCGCCAGCGGTTGGCCGTCGAACAGCACGGCGAACTCGAACTTCTCGCCGGCGAACAGGTCGCCTGGATGGTCTCGGGCACGATTTCCAGCCCCTTGCCGTAGGGCGCGAGCGCAGCGCGCGTGGGCGCGCCGGCGCTCACGTAGGCCTCGGAGAGGGACAGCGACTGGTAGTGCGCGGTCAGCTTCCCGCCTTCGGTAAGGGGCTGGCCTGGGTCGCGCGCCACCTCGGTCCTGCCGTTGCGCTCCCAGGCGCGGCCCGGTGCTGAGGCGGTAGGTGCCTTGCTCGTCGGGCAGCTTCTGTTCGGCGACGGTGCGCGTCCTGAACTGGTGGATGTCCGAGAACGGCACGCGCTGCCCGCCGGGAGTGGTGACCGTGAAGCGCGTGTCGCCGAAGGCCACCTCGGGAATGAAGAACTTATCGATGAAGCTCGCATCCACGCTGACGATGGACTTCCTGGATGGCTTATGCAGGCGCCGAAGTACGGATCAGGTAGTCGAACGCGCCGAGCGCGGCCTTGGCCCCCTCGCCGGCCGCGATGACGATCTGCTTGTACGGCACCGTGGTGCAGTCGCCGGCGGCGAACACGCCGGGCACGCTGGTGCGGCCGTGCGAATCCACCACGATCTCGCCGAAGCGCGACAGCTCGACCGCGCCCTTGAGCCAGTCGGTGTTCGGCAGCAGGCCGATCTGCACGAAGATGCCTTCGAGCGCCAACTGCTTCACCTCGTCCGTCGTGCGGTCCTTGTAGCTCAGGCCGGTCACGCGGCTGCCGTCGCCGTGGACCTCGGTGGTCTGGGCGTTGAGGACCACGTCCACGTTCGGCAGGCTGCGCAGCTTGCGCTGGAGCACCGCATCGGCTTTCAGTTCCGACGCGAACTCCAGCACCGTCACGTGCCGGACCACGCCGGCGAGATCGATCGCGGCCTCGACGCCCGAGTTGCCGCCGCCGATCACTGCCACGGCCTTGCCCTTGAACAGCGGGCCGTCGCAGTGCGGGCAGTAGGTCACGCCCTTGGTGCGGTACTGCTCCTCGCCCGGCACGTTCATGTTGCGCCAGCGCGCGCCGGTCGAGAGGATGACCGCGCGCGACTTCAGCGTGGCGCCGTTCTCCAGTTCGACCTCGATCAGGCCGCCCTCGGCGGCCGCCGGCTTCAGCGCCCGGGCGCGCTGCAGGTTCATCAGGTCGACCTCGTAGTCGCGCACGTGCTGCTCCAGCGCGGCGGCGAACTTCGGGCCGTCGGTCTTACTAACCGAGATGTAGTTCTCGATGTCGAGCGTGTCGTTGACCTGGCCGCCGAAGCGCTCGGCCGCCACGCCGGTGCGGATGCCTTTGCGGGCCGCGTACACGGCCGCCGCCGCGCCGGCCGGGCCGCCGCCGATGATCAGCACGTCGAAGGCTTCCTTGGCTGCCAGCCGGGCCGAGTCGCGCGCCACGGCGCCGGTGTCGAGCTTGGCGATGATCTCCTCGACGCTGGTGCGGCCGGTGGAGAACACCAGGCCGTTGAGGAAGACCATCGGCACGGCCAGGATCTCCCGCTCTTCCACCTCGGCCTGGAAGGTGCCGCCCTCGATGACCGTGGTCTTGACCTTGGGGTTGAGGATGGCCATGAGCGACAGCGCCTGCACCACGTCCGGGCAGTTGTGGCAGGTCAGGCTCGTGTAGACCTCGAAATTGAACTCGGTGCCCTCGACCGGCTCCAGCGCCTGGATCTGGTCGATCACGTCCTGCTCGACCTTGGGCGGATGGCCGCCGGTCCACAGCAGCGCCAGCACCAGCGAGGTGAACTCGTGGCCGAGCGGCAGGCCGGCAAAGCGCAGCTGGTTCTGCGTGCCGGTGCGCTGCAGCGTGAACGAGGGCTTGCGCGCGTCGTTGCCGTCGGTGCGCAGCGTGATCTTGTCGCTGCGCAGGCGCTGGATGGTCTGCAGCAGCTGCAGCGTCTCGGTCGAGGCGACGGTATCGTCCAGCGACGCCACGATCTCGAAGGGCTGGGTCACGCGCTCCAGGTAGGCGGCGAGTTGGGATTGGAGTTGGTCGTCGAGCATGGTGGTGTCCTTTTCGAGAGGCTGTTCGTCAGGGAAGAGATGCGGCCGCGGCAGGCAAAAAAAAGCCGGACGGCCTGGCGCACGGACGCCCTGCTCCGGTCCGGCCGGGGAGCGCGCTGCGGCGCTCCCGTGTGCAGCGGACCGAGGTCCGCGCGCCGTGTGCCGTCAGATCTTGCCGACCAGGTCCAGCGACGGCGTGATGGTCGCAGCGCCTTCCTTCCACTTGGCCGGGCAGACCTGGCCAGGATGCGCCGCGGTGAACTGGGCCGCCTTGAGCTTGCGCAAGGTCTCCGACACATCGCGGGCGATCTCGTTGGAGTGGATCTCGGCGGTCTTGATCACGCCTTCGGGGTTGATGATGAAGGTGCCGCGCAGCGCCAGGCCCTCCTCGGGGATCAGCACGTCGAAGGCGGTGGACAGCTGGTGCGTCGGGTCGCCGACCAGCGGGAACTTGGCCTTGCCCACGGCTTCGGAGGTTTCGTGCCAGACCTTGTGCGCGAAATGCGTGTCGGTCGAGACGATGTACACCTCGGTGTTGAGCTTCTGGAACTCGGCGTAGTTGTCGGCCGAATCCTCGATCTCGGTCGGGCAGTTGAAGGTGAAGGCTGCCGGCAGGAAGATCAGGACGGACCACTTGCCCTTGAGGGTTTCCTCAGTGACTTCGATGAACTCGCCCTTGCCGTTGCGGTTCACGAAAGCCTGGGTCTTGAAGGGCTGGACTGGCGAATTGATCAGGGACATGGAGGTTCCTTTGCTGAGCTACAGGAGGGTTGGAAGAAGAGGCGACAGGTGCAAGGATAGGAGATCGCATCCCATCAATCCAATTGATTGACTAGATCAAATCAATTGGATTAGACTATTCTAAGAGGCTTGCCGGAAGCGCGCCGGAAGCCTGCGGAGACGCCCGCCGCCTGCCAATACGAACACGTTTCAACCTCGGACGCAACCAGACCGCCGCGGCGGGGGCTTGCCTTGCCGCCACCTCGCCGCGCCGCGACAATCCGCGCCACCGCGCCGGTTTCCGGCACGCCCCTACAAGCGCAACGACAACGGGAGCCCCACCATGCAAGGCGACGCACAGGTCATCGCACATCTGCAGGCGCAGCTGAAGAACGAGCTGACCGCCATCAACCAGTACTTTCTGCACTACCGCATGCTCAAGCACTGGGGCTTCAACCGGCTGGCCAAGAAGGAGTACGAGGAGTCGATCGGCGAGATGAAGCACGCCGACTGGCTCATGGACCGCATCTTCCTGCTCGACGGCCTGCCCAACCTGCAGGATCTGGGCAAGCTCAACGTGGGCGAGGACGTGCCCGAGATCCTCGAAGCCGATCTCAAGACCGAATACGGCGCGCAGGCCACGATCAAGGCAGGCATCGCCCATGCCGAGACGGTGCGCGACTACGTCTCGCGCGACCTGCTGCGCAAGATCCTCGACGACACCGAGGAGCACATCGACTTCCTCGAAACCCAGATCGACGTGCTCGGCAAGGTCGGCCTGCAGAACTACCTGCAGTCGCAGCTCGGCGAGGGCGACGAGTGACCGTGCGGGCGCGTCGCCGCTCGCATACTCCCCAGGGCGCTGTTCCATAGCACTTTGAAAGCACGCGCGCCAGAGGCCCATACTCCGGCTCCTAATCGGCCGGCAGGTCTTCCGCGAACACGAAGCACTCGGCGCCTTCGGCGCGGCGCTTGGCCGTGTACATGGCGCGGTCGGCCGCGCGCAGCAGCTCCGGCAGCGTGGCCGCGTCCTGCGGATGGCGCGCGATGCCCAGGCTCATGCCCACGGCGAGCTGGCGGCCTTCGAAGACCACCGGGTCGGCCGCGGCAGCGGCCATGCGGCGCGCCAGGGCGCGGAGCCGCTCGTGCGACGGCGCGCCGGCCATGAGCACGGCGAACTCGTCGCCGCCCAGGCGGGCCACCAGATCGTCGGCCCGCAGCTGCGTGCGCAGGCGCAGCGCCAGCGCGGCCAGTACCGCGTCGCCGGCGGCGTGGCCGTGGCTGTCGTTGACGGCCTTGAACCCGTCCAGGTCCAGCAGCAGCAGCACGAACGGCCGGCCGGTGCGCAGCAGGGCCTCGGCCCGGCCGGTGAGGCCGGCGCGGTTGGCCACGCCGGTGAGCGCGTCGGTGCCCAGCGCCTCGACCAGCTCGCGGGTGCGCACCGTCAGCGCCTGCTCGGAATGGCGCAGCAGCCGCACGCGCGACGCCATGGCCGCGGCGAAGACGATGGACTCGGCCACCAGCGCGGCCTGCGTCACGTCCATCTGCTGCGGCGTCCAGGCCACCCAGCCCCAGCTCGCCACGATGATCACGCAGATGCCGGCCAGCAGCACCGCCACGCCGACGCAGTAGAGCACCGCCGGCCAGTAGCGCCGCCGCATCGCGGCCACGGCGCCGGCGGACAGCACGATGGTGGAGACCATGACCGACGCCTGCACCAGCCGGAACAGCAGCAGCGGCTGCGACCCCGTAAGCCCGTAGACCGTGGCGGCCCCGAGCGCGGCCACCATGCCGAGCACCACGCGGTCGAGCCGCGGTGCATACTGCGCCAGCCGCAGCAGCGAGCGGCCGAACATCAGCTTGGAGATCGCCCACAGCGGCGGCGCCACACTGTAGAAGAAGCCGGCGGCCGCCGGCCAGTGGGCGAACGGATAGCGCAGCGTGTGGCCGTTGAAGCCGGCCAGCGCCAGCAGCGCGCTGGCGCACGACAGCAAGTACCAGGCATAGATGCGCTCGCGGAAGACCAGCAGCATCACCGCGCCGAAGACGATCAGACCCAGCAGCATGCCGTAGCACACGCCGTCGAACATGCGCTTGTCCTGTGTGTGGACGAGGTAGTCGGTCGCGTCCCAGACGGTGGCGGCGTAGAACCGGGCGAAGGTCGAATCGACGCGGAAGTACACGGTGTACGGCTGGGCATCGGGCAGGCGGAAGCGCCAGGCCATCTGCTCCGACGCGGCCGGCCGGGTGCTCCACGGATAGCGCATGCCGGTCACCACCGGCGGCGCCAGCACCCGGCCGTCGGCGCCGTAGGGACCGTAGAAGCGCAGCTCGTGGGTGGAGATGGTGGGCACGACCAGCAGCCAGTCGCGCCGCGCATCGGCCGCGTCGGCAAGCTGGAGCCGCAGACGGAACCACAGCACACGGTCGGATTCGGCGCCGCGCAGCGGATCGCCGGGATGCATGAAGCGGGCCTGCTGCGCCCGCGCGCGCACGGCGTCGATGTCGAGCGTGCGCGTGGTGTCTTCGAAGACGGCCATCTCGGCAACGACCGGCTGCCCTTCGGCTTGCGGCGTGATGCGCGCCACGCGCTCCTGCGTCGCGCAGGCCACCGGCGGCAGCGCGGCCAGCGCCATGGCCAGCGCGAGCAGCGGGCCGCACAGCCGCGCGGGGAGGAGCGAAAGAAGAAGGAGCACGATCGACGACATCGCCCGGGTGCCGGGCGGTCCACGCGGCTGGATTGTGCCAGGATGTTACGCGCTGGACGGCTGCCGGCGGACCGCGCGGCAGCGCATCGCCGCCGATGCTGGCCCCCGTCGGCATTGGCAAGGCGCCGCGCGTGCTTTACGTCTCTGCAACAGCGCGGCTGCGCACGCGGGCTATGCTTTTGCCACACCTTTTTGCCACTTCTCCAAGGAGCCTCCCATGAAGAAAATGACCTCGCTCATCGTGTCGGCCGCGCTGGCAGCCACCAGCCTCGGCGCCGTGGCGCAACCGGCGGGTCCCAACGACCAGCGGCAGGACGGCGCGGGCCAACAGCAGCCGCAGCAGCGCGGCGGCGATAACGGGCACCAGCAGCACACTTCCGGCCCCTCGCAGCAACAGCAGCAGCAGCCCGCCCGTCCGCAGCAGGCCAACGGCGGCCCGCAGGACCAAGGGGTGCATCGCGGCAGGGACTTCCACAAGGGCGAGCGCCTGCCGACCGAATACCGCAACAGGCAGCACTACGTCGACGACTGGCGTGCCCATGGCCTGAAGGCGCCGCCCAAGGGCCACCGCTGGGTGCAGGTGGGCTCCGACTACGTGCTCGTCGCCGTGGCCACCGGCGTCATCGCCTCCATCCTCAACCGCTGAGGCCGCCCCGCGCGGCGCGCGCGCCGTACACTGCCGCGATGGACACCTACATCGTCGGCGGCGCGGTGCGCGACGCGCTGCTCGGCCGCCCGGTGCACGACCGCGACTGGGTCGTCGTCGGCGCCACGCCCGAGCAGCTGGCTGCGCAGGGCTACTTGCCGGTGGGCCGCGACTTCCCGGTCTTCCTGCACCCCGAAACGCGCGAGGAATATGCCCTGGCTCGCACCGAGCGCAAGATCGCGCGCGGCTACCAGGGCTTCGCGGTGCAGGCCGACCCCGGCGTCACGCTGGAGCAGGACCTGGCCCGCCGCGACCTGACGATCAACGCCATGGCCCAGCGCGCCGGGGACGCCGCGCGCGGCCCCGAGGCCGGCCTCATCGACCCCTACGGCGGCTTGGCCGACCTGCGCGCACGCCGGCTGCACCACGTGACCGATGCCTTCCGCGAGGACCCGGTGCGCATCCTGCGCGTCGCGCGCTTCGCCGCGCGCTTTGCCGACTTCCACGTGGCCGACGAGACGCTGGCGCTGATGCGCGGCATGGTCGAGGACGGCGAAGCCGACCACTTGGTGCCCGAGCGCGTCTGGCAGGAGCTGGCTCGCGGCCTGATGGAAGCCGCGCCCTCGCGCATGTTCGCCGTGCTGCGCGACTGCGGCGCGCTGGCCGTGCTGCTGCCCGAGCTCGACCGGCTCTGGGGCGTGCCGCAGCGCGCCGACCACCACCCCGAGGTGGATACCGGCGTGCACGCGATGATGGTGCTCGACATGGCCGCGCGCCTTGGCGCGCCGCTCACCGTGCGCTTCGCCTGCCTGTGCTATGACCTCGGCAAGGGCACGACGCCGGCCGACGTGCTGCCGCGCCACATCGGCCACGAGGCCCGCAGCGCCCGGCTGGCCGCGGCCGTCTGCGAGCGGCTGCGCGTGCCGGGCGACTGCCGCGCACTGGCCGACCTGGTGGCGCGCGAGCACGGCAACATCCACGGCAGCGGCCACTTCGGCGCTGCGGCGCTGGTGCGGCTGCTCACCCGCTGCGACGCGCTGCGCAAGCCCGCGCGCTTCGCCGAGGCGCTGCTGGCCTGCGAATGCGACGCCCGCGGCCGGCTCGGGCTCCAGGAGCGGCCCTACCCCCAGCGCCCGCGCCTGCTCGCGGTGCTGGCGGCCGCGCAGGCGGTGGACACGGCGGCGGTCGCCGCGCAGGCCCAGGCTGCGGGCCTCGCGGGGCCGAAGGTGGGCGAGCGCATCGCGCAGGCGCGCGAGGCGGCCGTGGCGCAGGCGCTGGGCGTGCCGGCCTAGATACTCCCCCGTCAACCCACCATCAGCGCGCTATTTTCGCCGACTACATGGGCATCCTGGCACCAGTACCGAGCCTCCTGCCGCATCGGCTCTGTGCGCGGAGGTTCAGCGGCCGTCCTACAGCTCGACAGTACCGTCGCTGTTATGGTTCGCCCTTCATGGATACGATCCGCCCCCTGCCTCCGCTGTCGCCGCGCTCCGCCCTTTTCCTCGACTTCGACGGCACGCTGGCCGACATCGCGCCGCAGCCCGATGCGGTGCGGGTGCCGCCGGCGCTGGTGGCGCAGCTCACGCGGCTGCACGGCCGGCTGGGCGGCGCGCTGGCCATCGTGACCGGCCGGCCCATCGCCGACATCGACCGCTTCCTCCACCCCCTCGTGCTGCCGGTCGCCGGCGAGCACGGCGCCCAGTACCGCATGGCCGACGGCAGCGCCCACGGCCTGCCGCCCGCGCCGCTGGACGCGGCCGTCGCCGCCGCGGCCGCGCTGGTCGCCCAGCACCCCGAGCTGCTGCTCGAACGCAAGATCGCCGGCCTGGCGCTGCACTACCGCAACGCGCCCGGCCTCGAATCCCTGTGCCGCCAGACGCTGCGCCAGGCCGTGGCCGCCGTGCCCGGCACGGACCTGCTCGAAGGCAAGTTCGTGCTCGAACTCAAGCCGCGTGGCGTGAACAAGGGCCAGGCCATCGACGTCTTCATGGCCGGCGCGCCGTTCGTCGGCCGCGACCCGGTCTTCGCCGGCGACGACGTGACCGACGAGGCCGCCTTCGCCGCGGTGCAGGCCCACGGCGGCCAGGGCATCAAGGTCGGCAGCGGCCCCACGGCCGCGGCGCTGCGCTGCGCCGGCCCCGCGGCGCTGCGCGAATGGATCGCCGCGCAGGCCGTGCCGGCCTGAGCGCCCGCCCCCGCCTTCTTTCCGGAGATATCCGCATGACCCCCGCCCACGAAGACTCGCCGCTCGAAGGCGATGCCGCCAGTGCCAGCGCGGAACCGGCCCATGAGACCGAGGAAGGCCGCTCCGTCGGCCCGCTGGCGCCGCCCTCGCTCGCGCTCGGCGTGATCGGCAACTGCGCCTTCAGCGCGTTGGTCGACCAGCATGCACGCATCGTCTGGTGCTGCCTGCCGCGCTTCGACGGCGACCCGGTCTTCGACGCGCTGCTGCACCCGGCCGAGGGCGCGAGCGCCTTCGCGATCGAGCTGGAGGACCAGGTCAGCGCCCGCCAGTGGTACGAGCCCAACACCGCCGTGCTGCGCACCGAGCTGCGCGACGCGCGCGGCAACGGCATCGAGGTGACCGACTTCTGCCCGCGCTTCTACAGCCGCTCGCGCTACTTCCGCCCGCTCACGCTGGTGCGCCGCGTGCGGCCGGTGCAGGGCTCGCCGCGCATCCGCGTGCGGCTGGACCTGCGCTACGACTGGGGCCGCAGCGTGCCCACCATCACGCGCGGCAGCAACCACGTCCGCTACGTCGGCGAGGAAATGACGCTGCGGCTCAACACCGACGCACCGGTCTCGCACGTGCTCGCGCAGCAGCCGTTCGTCATCACGCGCGAATACAACTTCCTGCTCGGCACCGACGAGACGCTGGCCGACGGCATCGCCGACACCGCCCGCCTCTTCGAGCAGGAGACGGTGGCCTACTGGCGCAAGTGGAGCCAGCGTCTGGCGCTGCCGCTGGAATGGCAGGAGGCGGTGATCCGCGCGGCCATCACGCTCAAGCTCTCGCTCTACGAGGACACCGGCGCCATCGTCGCGGCGATGACCACGAGCATCCCCGAGGCGCCGGGCAGCCAGCGCAACTGGGACTACCGCTACTGCTGGCTGCGCGACGCCTTCTTCGTCGTGCGCGCGCTGAACAGCCTCTCGGAAGTGGGAACGATGGAGGACTACCTGCGCTGGCTCGGCAACGTGGTCGCCGGTGCCAAGGGCGGGCACATCCAGCCGCTCTACGGCATCGGCCTGGAACGCGAGCTGCCCGAGTCGTTCGTCGATTCCCTCGTCGGCTACCGCGGCATGGGCCCGGTGCGCGTGGGCAACCAGGCGCAGGAGCACTGCCAGCACGACGTGTACGGCAACATCGTGCTCGGCGCGGCCCAGGCCTTCCACGACCACCGGCTGCTGCGCCGCTCGGGACTGCACGACTTCCATTATCTGGAGCAGGTCGGCGAGAAGGCGATCGAGGTCTACGGCACGCCCGACGCCGGCATGTGGGAGCTGCGCACGCGCGCACGCATCCACACCTCCTCGGCCCTGATGAGCTGGGCCGCCTGCGACCGCATCGCCACGATCGCCCAGGTGCTGGAGCTGCCCGAGCGCGCCGCCTACTGGAGCGGGCATGCGACCCGCATGCGCGAGGAGATCATCGAGCGCGCATGGAGCGAAGAGCGCCAGGCCTTCGCCGAGAGCTTCGGCGGCCGCGACCTCGACGCCAGCGTGCTGCTGATGGCCGAGGTCAACTTCATCGACCCGAAGGACCCGCGCTTCGTCTCCACCGTCGAGGCGCTGGAGCGCTCGCTCTGCGACGGACCCTTCATGCGCCGCTATGAGGCGCCGGACGACTTCGGCCGGCCCGAGACGGCCTTCAACATCTGCACGTTCTGGCGCATCGACGCGCTCGCGCGCATCGGCCGCAAGGCCGAGGCCCGCGCCATCTTCGAGCGCATGCTGGCCGCGCGCAACCACCTCGGCCTGCTGTCCGAGGACACCCATCCGGTCACCGGAGAGATGTGGGGCAACTTCCCCCAGACCTATTCGATGGTCGGCCTGATCAACGCGGCCGTGAGGCTGTCGGAACCCTGGGATTCGAAGATATGAGCACCGCCCGGCCGCCCGAAGGGGCTCGCACCGCAGCCGCAGGCGAAGGTGTTTCGTCGGTTCGCACCGCAGCGCGCAGCGCGGAGGTCTTCCAATGAGCCGCCTTGTCGTCGTCTCCAACCGCCTGGCCGATCCGCGCAAGGCCGCCGCCGGCGGCCTGGCCGTGGCGCTGGCCGAAACGCTCAACGAGACCGGCGGCCTCTGGTTCGGCTGGAGCGGCGAGATCGCCGAGGACGGCGCGCCCGGCGAAGGCGAACTGCACCGCCACCAGGCCGGCCGCGTCACGCTCGCCTCGGTCGACCTGAGCCGCGAGGACTACGCGAGCTACTACGAGGGCTACAGCAACGGCGTGCTCTGGCCGGTGCTGCACTACCGCGTGGACCTGGCCGACTTCGACAGCGGCTACATCGGGGGCTACCGCCGGGTGAACCAGCTGTTCGCGCGCAAGCTGCTGCCGTTGCTCAAGCCCGACGACACGGTCTGGGTGCACGACTACCACCTGATCCCCCTGGCGGCCGAGCTGCGCGCGCTGGGCTGCAGGCAGAAGATCGGCTTCTTCCTGCACATCCCGCTGCCGCCGCCGCAGATCCTTGCGGCCATTCCGCAGCACGCCTGGCTGGTGCGCTCGCTGTTCTCCTACGACCTCGTGGGCTTCCAGAGCGAGACCGATCTGTCGCACTTCGCCGGCTACGTCGAGAAGGAGGCCGGTGCGCAGCCGCTTGACGCCCACCGCTTCCAGGGTTTCGGCAGCACGGTGCATGCGCGCGCGTTCCCGATCGGCATCGACGTGGACGAGTTCGCCGCGCTCACCCATGCGCGCGAGGCGGTCGACATGTACGAGCGCATGGCCGAGGAGTACAAGCGCCGCCGCCTGCTGATCGGCGTGGACCGGCTCGACTATTCCAAAGGCATCCCGCACCGGGTGCGCGCCTTCCGCGAACTGCTGGCGAACTATCCCGAGAACCGCGACAGCGCCACGCTGATCCAGATCGCCTCGCCGAGCCGCGAGAGCGTGGACGCCTACGGCGACATCCGCCGCGAGCTGGAGAGCCTGTGCGGCGCGATCAACGGCGACTACGGCGGGCTCGACTGGATGCCGGTGCGCTACATCCACCGCACCATCGCGCGCAAGAAGCTGCCGGGCATCTTCCGCGTTGCGCGCGTCGGGCTGGTCACGCCGCTGCGCGACGGCATGAACCTGGTGGCCAAGGAGTTCGTCGTCGCGCAGGACCCGGGCGACCCCGGCGTGCTGGTGCTCTCGCGCTTCGCCGGCGCGGCCGAGCAGTTAAAGGAAGCGCTGCTGGTCAACCCCTACGACACCCACGGCACGGCCGAGACGATCCAGCGGGCCCTGCAGATGCCGCGCGAGGAGCGCCAGCAACGCCACCAGAAGCTGCTGGCGCGCATCCGCGAGCAGGACGTGCACTGGTGGCGGCGCAGCTTCCTGCAGGCGCTGGCCGAGGCACCGGGCAGCTGAGCGCCGCCTCCGGCCGGCATCACCTCCGGGCATCGAGCTCCGGGCAGTCGGGCAGGAGCCAGTCGCCGCCGCGGTCTTCCGTCGAGAAGCGGGCGGCGATGTCAGCGGCCCGGGTGACGGTGAGCAACGCGCCCAGGGCCAGGAGCGCATCAGGAGCGCATAGGTGCCGAGCCGGGTCCTCGGAAATCCGATGCGCAGCAGGGTGGGGTTGACCTCGGCCTGGCAGTGGTCGATGAAGGGCTGCAGCGTGCGGTGGTACGCCGCGAAGGCGGCCGGCAGGTCGGCGGCATGGCGGCCGATCTCCCCGGCGAGCACGTAGGCGCCGACGAGGGCGGCGGAAGTGCCCATGCCGCTGTACGGCGACGGGCAGTAGGCGGCGTCGCCGACCAGCGCCACGCGGCCGCTCGACCAGGTGCCGGTGCGCACCTGCACGACTTCCTGCGAGTAGAAGAACTCCGTCGTCTCCAGTCCGTCCAGGAACCGCCGGACCTGCCAGCCGGCATCGCGGTACCGCTCGGCCCAGAACCGCTTCTGGGCTTGCACGTCCTGGCGGTGGATCGCGCTGGCCTCCTCGGACCGCTCCCAGAGCGCGAGGTACACCTGGCTCTCGGTGGCGCTGTGGCTGCGGCGCATGATCTGGCGCCCGCCCGGGGCGCTGTAGGTCTGCCGCAGGTCGCCGTCGCTGGCATCCCGGGGGATGAACCAGTATGCCATGTGGATGCCCACGGGGTGGTACGGATCCGGCGCGCCTGCGGGCAGGATGTCGCGGCGGATGCGCGAACCCTGGCCGTCCGCGCCGATCAGCACATCGAACGTGTCGGCCGTGCCGTCGGAGAATCGGGCCAGCACGCCGCGGTCGTCCTGTGCGAAGCGCTCGACCGTCGTGCCGAAGACGAAGCGGACATCGTCCCGGACCGCGTCGTGCAGGATGCGGACCAGGTCTGCGCGCATGATCTCGTACTCGCTGGTCAGCGTCTGCCGGCCCTTGCCGGAGGTGTTCGCCATGACCTTGCCCCAGGTCCTGCCGCGCCGGTCGACGAAGGCGACGCCCGGTTCATGGACGAGCCTGCTGCGCACCGACTCCAGCAGGCCCATCCGCGCGACCGCCGCAATGCCCTGGCCGCGCAGGTCGACCTGTGCGCCGCTGGCCCGCAGCGCCGCAAACCGTTCCACGACCGTGACGTCATGACCGCCGCGGGCGAGCCAGAACGCCACCGCCAGCCCGGCGATGCCGCCGCCGCAGACCAGGATTCTCAGACGCCGCGCGTCCGTGTCTGATGGTGCCATCCGCCTCTCCTTATCATCGATAGATGACTCGATCATTCCCTATCGCTGATAAAATGTCAACATGACGAAGTTGGACCGCGACGTGATCGTCGCCGAAGCACTGGCCCTCCTCGACGAGGTCGGCCTCGATGCGGTGAGCACCCGGCTGCTCGCCCGCCGGCTCGGCGTGGAGCAGCCCTCGCTCTACTGGCACTTCCGCCGCAAGGCGGAACTCCTCACGGCGATGGCCAAGGCCGCGATGGCGCCGCATGCCGCCGCGCCGTTGCCGGGGCCGGCGGATGACTGGCGCGAATGGTTCCGCGGCAACTGGGGCAGTTTCCGCAGCGCCCTGCTGATGCACCGCGACGGAGCGAGGCTGCATGCCGGGACGAACCCCCAGGGCGAAGACCTCTCCCGCGCCCTGCACAAGATGGAATTCCTGATCGCCGCAGGGTTGCCGGAGCGCGCAGTGAAGACCGCGATGCTCACCGCCGGGCACTTCACGGTCGGCAGCGTGCTGGAGCAGCAATCCGCCGGTGGCGCCGGCGACGGGATCGACGGCCTGGGCATGGGACACGACGAGGCATTCGACGCAGGGCTGCGCCTGATCATCGAGGGCCTGGGGCGTGCCGCCCTCGGCTGAACCGTCGCAGCGCTGGCTGAGGCGTCGGGTACCGCTGCATATACTCTGGCCAGGATATACTTACAGCGCCCTTATGACGGGCGCTATAGCTGCATACCCCCTGCCATGCTATGACAGCAGCAGCTTGTCGTCATCGAGCGTCTCGCCGCGCACGCGCTCGAACATGCGCAGCAGGTCCGGCACGTCGAGCCCCTGGCGCTCCTCGCCGCTCACGTCGAGCACCACGCGGCCCTCGTGCAGCATGACGGTGCGGTCGCCGTAGTCGAGCGCCTGACGCATGCTGTGCGTGACCATCATCGTGGTGAGCCGGCCGGCTGCGACGATGCGGGCCGTGAGCTCCATCACGAAAGCGCCGGTCTTGGGATCGAGCGCGGCCGTGTGCTCGTCGAGCAGCAGGATGCGCGAAGGCTTGAGCGAGGCCATCAGCAGGCTGACCGCCTGCCGCTGCCCGCCCGAGAGCAGGCCCATGCGGTCCGACAGGCGCTTTTCCAGACCGAGGCCCAGGATCGACAGCTTCTCGCGGAAGCGCTCGCGCAGCACGCGGTTGATGGCCAGGCGCAGGCCGCGCCGCTCGCCGCGCCGCGCGGCCAGGGCCATGTTCTCCTCGATGGTCAGCCCCTCGCAGGTGCCGGCCATCGGGTCTTGGAACACGCGGGCCACCAGGTCGGCGCGCTGCCAGGCCTGGCGGCGCGTCACGTCGACGCCATCGATGTGGATGCTGCCGCTGTCCACCGGCAGGTCGCCGCTGATGGCGTTCAGGCAGGTCGACTTGCCGGCGCCGTTGGAGCCGATGACGGTGACGAACTGCCCTTCCGGGATCTGCAGGTCGAGTCCGCGCAGCGCGCGGTTCTCGATCGGCGTGCCGGGGTTGAAGGTGATTTCGAGTTGCTCGGCACGCAGCATCAGCGGGCTCCCCTGCGATGGTCGGAGCTCGCGCGCACGCCACCCATCCAGCGGGCGACCTTGCGCTTGTAGGCCGGCACCATGAGCGCGATGGCGACAAGCACGGCGGTGACGAGGTTCAGGTCCTGCGCCTGCAGGCCGATGAAGTCGCTGTTGAGCGCCAGCGCGATGAAGACGCGGTACAGCACCGCGCCCACCACGCAGGCCAGCGTGGCGACCGCCAGGCTGCGCGAGGGCACGACGGTCTCGCCGATGATGACGGCGGCCAGACCGATCACGATGGTGCCCACGCCCATCGAGATGTCGGCGCCGCCCTGGGTCTGTGCGAACAGCGCGCCGGCCACGGCCACCAGGGCGTTGGACAACGCGAGCCCCCCCAGCGTGAGCCGGCCCGTGGCGATGCCCTGGGCGCGGGCCATGCGCGGGTTGCTGCCGGTGGCGCGCAGCGCCAGGCCGGTCTCCGACGCGTAGAACAGGTCGACCAGCAGCTTGGCGATGACGACCACGCCGAGCAGCACGATCGGCTTGGTGATGTAGTCGGGCCAGCCGCCCCAGCTCAGGATGCTGAATACCGTGGGCTCGCTGATCAGCGCCTGGTTGGGCTTGCCCATGATGCGCAGGTTGACCGAGTAGAGCGCGATCATCGTCAGGATGCTGGCCAGCAGCTGCAGGATGCGCAGCCGCACGTTGAGCCAGGCGGTGACGAAGCCCGCCGCCGCGCCGGCCCCGGCCGCGGCAGCGGTGGCGGCGAAGGGGTTCCAGCCGGCCACGATCAGCGTGGCGGCGACGGCCCCGCCGAGCGGGAAGCTGCCGTCGACCGTGAGGTCCGGAAAGTCGAGGATGCGGAAGGAGAGGTGGACGCCCAGCGCGACCAGCCCGAAGATCAGGCCGATTTCGATGGCGCCCAGCGATGCGATGAGGGACATGGCGCGACGGACCCTGGCAGGTGAATCGTGGAATGGATTCTGGAGGTGGATAAAAGCAAAAAACCGCCCGTTCCTGCCGTGAACGGGCGGCGGCCGGCGGTGCCGGCGTCTACTGGACGACGACCTTGGCCGACTTGATCAGCGCGTCCGACAGCGTCACGCCCTGCTTGCGGGCCGCGTCGGGGTTGACGTGCAGTTCGAAGGTGTCGCTGACCTGCGAGGCGATGGCGCCCGGCTTCTCGCCCTTGAGGATGCGCACGACGATCTTGCCCGTCTGGCGGCCCAGGTCGTAGTAGTTCAGGCCGAGCGCAGCGACCGCGCCGCGCTTGACCGTGTCGGTGTCGCCGGCCACGACCGGCAGCCTGGCCTGCTGCGCGACCTTGGCGATGCCTTCGAAGGCGGAGATCACGTTGTTGTCGGTGGGCGTGTAGACCACGTCGGCCTTGCCGACCAGGCTCTGCGCGGCACTGACCACGTCGACCGTGCGGGCCGCGGGCGCCTCCACGATGGTGAGGCCGGCCGGGCCGGCGGCCTTCTTCAGCGCGGCGACGATGGCCACCGAGTTGGCCTCGCCGGGGCTGTAGATCACGCCCAGGCGCTTGGCGTTCGGCACGATCTTCTTGATGAGCTCCAGATGCTTCTCGACCGGCGCCAGGTCCGACACGCCAGTCACGTTGGTGCCCGAGGCGCCCCAGCCCTTGACCAGCCTGGCGGCGACCGGATCGGTCACGGCGCTGTAGACCACGGGGATGTCGCGCGTGGCGGCGATCACGGCCTGGGCCGAGGGCGTGGCGATCGGCACGATCACGCTCGGGCGCTCGCCGACGAACTTGCGCGCGATCTGCGCGGCGGTGCCGGTGTTGCCCTGGGCGCTCTGGTATTCGAACTTGAGGTTCTTGCCCGGCTCGTAGCCGGCGGCCTTCAGCTCGTCGCGCACGCCGTCGCGCGTGGCGTCGAGCGCGGGATGCTCCACGATGGTCGTGACCGCGACCGAGGCGTCGGCCGCTGCGGCAAGGCCCGGCGCCAGCGCGGCCGCGGCGAGCGCCAGGGCCGTCAGGGGATTGCGGAGGAAGGAAGGAACAGCAGCAGCAGCGTGCACGAATCGTCTCCTTGACGGGCGTTCAGCGGTAGATGGGACGCTCGCGAGCGCTGGCGCGGCCGCAGCGGGAAGCCGGATTATGACTGCCATGCGTCAGCGTGTCACCGCTTCGCCGCGCCACCGCGAAGGGCGCACGCGCGGCGCAAACCTACAATCGCCGCCATGCTCGACATTCTTCTCCTTCGCAAGGACCTCGACAGCGCCATCCGCCGCCTGGAGACGCGCCGCAACCCGCAGCCCTTCCTCGATGTCGAGGCCTTCCGCAGTCTCGAAGCCGAACGCAAGCAGATCCAGACCCGTACCGAGGAACTGCAGGCCCGGCGCAACAGCCTGTCCAGGCAGGTCGGCCAGTTGAAGTCCCGCGGCGAGAATGCCGACGCGGTGCTGGCCGAAGTCGGCGCGCTCAAGGGCGAGCTCGAAGCCTCCGCAGCACGGCTCGACCAGATCCAGTCGGAACTGCACGCGCTGCTGCTGGCCGTGCCCAACCTGCCGCACGAGAGCGTGCCTGTGGGCGCCGACGAGTCGGCCAACGTCGAGGTACGCCGCTGGAGCCCCGACGGCCAGGATCCGAAGGTGACGCAAGCCCGGGACCACGTGGACGTCGGCGCGCCGCTCGGCCTGGACTTCGACCTCGGAGCCAAGCTGGCGGGCGCGCGCTTCACCGTCATGCGCGGCCCCATCGCGCGGCTGCACCGGGCGCTCGCCCAGTACATGCTCGACCTGCAGACCGACGAGCACGGCTATACCGAGTGCTACGTGCCCTACATCGTCAATGCCGACACGCTGCGCGGCACCGGCCAGTTGCCGAAGTTCGAGGCCGACCTGTTCGCCGCAAAGAAGGGCGGCCAGGACGCCGAGCCGGTGCCCGACCAGTCGGCGCTGTACCTGATCCCGACCAGCGAAGTGCCGCTGACCAACTTCGTGCGCGACGAAATCGTGGCCGAGGCCGACCTGCCGATCAAGCTCACGGCGCACACGCCCTGCTTCCGCTCCGAGGCCGGCAGCTACGGCCGCGACACGCGCGGCATGATCCGCCAGCACCAGTTCGACAAGGTCGAGCTGGTGCAGATCGCGCATCCCGAGAAGAGCTACGAGGCCTTGGAAGAAATGACCGGCCATGCGGAATCCGTGCTGCAGAAGCTCGGCCTGCCCTACCGCGTGGTGGCGCTGTCGACCGGCGACATCGGCTTCGGCGCTGCCAAGACCTACGACATCGAAGTCTGGATCCCGGCGCAGGGCACCTACCGCGAGATCAGTTCGATCAGCAACTGCGAGGCCTTCCAGGCCCGCCGCCTGCAGGCGCGCTTCAAGAACGCCCAGGGCAAAAACGAACTCGTGCACACCCTGAACGGCTCGGGCCTCGCCGTGGGCCGCACGCTGGTCGCGCTGCTGGAGAATTTCCAGAACGCCGACGGCAGCGTCACCGTGCCGGCGGTTCTGCGGCCCTACCTCGGCGGCACGGAAATCCTGCGCAAAAGCTGATGTAGAATCCGCGCTTCGACCAGGAGAGGTGGCAGAGTGGTCGAATGTACCTGACTCGAAATCAGGCGTACGTGCAAGCGTACCGTGGGTTCGAATCCCACCCTCTCCGCCATAAGGCAAAATGAATCAAGCGGCTCCTCGGGCCGCTTTTTTCTTGGATACGGTTTTTCCTCATACCTGTTGCCGCACGCTGCTTGGCGGTCATTAAGATGGCACCGCCTTTCCACAGGCAAGCCATGGCAGCCAAAGAATCCCCCATCGACGAGATCGACCGCCGCATTCTGCGTACCCTCCAGGGCCATGCGCGCGCCACCTTCGACAACATTGCCGATGCCGTCGGCCTGTCGTCCTCGGCCGTACTGCGGCGGGTCAAACGCATGGAGGCCGCCGGCATCATCACCGGCTACCGTGCAGTGCTCGACCCATCGGCACTCGGCATCAGTCTCGTGGCCTACGTGACCCTGCGGCTCGAAAAGCATGGCGGCGCTCAGCGCACCAGCCACAAGGACCAGTTCAAGGCCGCCGTGCAGACCTGGCGCGAGGTCGTGGACTGCGTGGCCCTCACCGGCGACACCGACATCCTGATGCGCGTAGCCGTGACCGATGTGGAGCACCTCAACCGCTTCATCTCCGAGACGCTGCTGCGGCACCCGAGCGTACGCGACTGCCGGTCGAGCTTCATGCTGGAGTCGATCAAGGACGCGGCCGGCTGGCCGGCGTGAATGGATGCCGGTACGCTCCAACACCCTGTGCACCGCGTGCTTCGCCGGCCAATGCGACGACGCTCGATGCGCCCGAGGCGGTTGTGCAATCGCTTTCGCTAGACGATGTGTTCGGGGAACTGGGGAAAGCCCAAGCCTGACGCAGTGGGTCCGGTGGCATACAGATCCTTCACCAGTTTCTTCACCACGCCGATGTACCACCCATCGTCATTCAGGCGATGGCACATGATGATTGGTGAAGTAGCGTTCGCATCAATGATCGGGCGATAGCGGAGATCGGCGCGAAACGTCACAGACGCGGGAATGATGCAGACCCCCGCCCCGGATGCGACCATACCCAGGGCCGTTTGAAGCTCGGTGACCTCGATGATTTCGGAAGGACGGACACCGCAGCCGTTGAGAAGCGCAAGAATCTGGTCCGCAAAGCTCGGCCGGGGACTTTTCGGATAGACGATCAGCCGTTGGTCAGACAGCTCGGCCAGCCGCATGGGTTGCGGCTTGGGACCTCCGGCGGAAGTCGACGGCATGGCCACGACCAGTCGCTCTTCCCGCAGCACCATGCGCTCGACCGCACCGTCGTTGGCGCGTATACGACCGAAACCGATATCGATGCGCCCTGTCTTCAGCGCCTCGACCTGCTGGATCGACGACAGTTCCACGAGCTGGATATCCAGCTTTGGGTGCTGGTCACGCAGCTTGCGCAGCACCACCGGCACGCCACCGTACAGCGTGGACGGCACGAATCCGATCGATAGCGTCCCCCGTTGGTTCAGGCCAAGCCGTCGGGTGGCGCTCGCCATCTGGTCTACCCGATCCAGCACCTGAACGGCCTGCTCGAAAAAGAACCGACCGGCCTCGGTGAGCCGCAATGGCCTGCTGTTGCGCAGGAGGAGCGGAACACCGAGTGATCTTGCCCCCGTTTCACGGACACCCCTATAAGCGATTAACTATCGCAATAGGAGGTGGACGATGACCAAGAGCAAGGCAGGCAGAAAGGGGCAGGAGTTCAGCCTGGAGTTCAGGCAGCAGGCACTGTTGCGAGCGGCCACAGAAGGGGTAACCACGGTGGCTCGTGATCTGGGGTTGCAGCCTGCCCAGCTGTACAGTTGGCGCGCCCAGGCGCGGCGGCACGACCAGGACGATCAGGCACAACGCTTGGAGTTGGCCGAACATGCACGGCTCAAACGTGAAGTGGCGCGGCTGGAGGAGGAGAACGCTTTC
>WNDY01000020.1 GCA_009914555.1 Xylophilus sp. | reverse complement strand
GAAAGCGTTCTCCTCCTCCAGCCGCGCCACTTCACGTTTGAGCCGTGCATGTTCGGCCAACTCCAAGCGTTGTGCCTGATCGTCCTGGTCGTGCCGCCGCGCCTGGGCGCGCCAACTGTACAGCTGGGCAGGCTGCAACCCCAGATCACGAGCCACCGTGGTTACCCCTTCTGTGGCCGCTCGCAACAGTGCCTGCTGCCTGAACTCCAGGCTGAACTCCTGCCCCTTTCTGCCTGCCTTGCTCTTGGTCATCGTCCACCTCCTATTGCGATAGTTAATCGCTTATAGGGGTGTCCGTGAAACGGGGGCAAGATCACCGTCGGTCGATCATGGGAGCGTGCGTCGGCGGCCAGGGGCCGGCGCCGTGCGCGGAGGCCGGCCGTCAGTCCTGGATCCACGGCAGGCCGCGGAAGCGCCAGCCGTCACCATGCCCCCGCTGTCCCCGCTCGTCAATCTCGCCCTCGAAGCCTTCGAGCACGTTGTAGACCTGGGTGAAGCCGGCCTTGTGCGCAGCCTCGGCCGCCGCAGCCGAACGCTTGCCGCTGCGGCACAGCAGCAGCAGCACGGCCTCCTTGCCGCCCTGCCTGGCGAGCTTGGCTTCGAGCTCGCGCACGAAGCGCGGGTTGCGGGTCAGGCTGGTGCCGGTGGCCCAGGGCACGTGCAGGCTGTCGGGCACGTGGCCGACGAACTTGCGCTCCTCGCCCGAGCGCACATCGACCAGCGCCGCCTGCCCAGCCTGGAACAGCGCCCAGGCCTCGGCGGGCGACACGCCCCCGGCATAGGGCAGGCCCTGCTCGGCCGCGGCAGTACGGGCGCGCTCCAGGGCTTCGGGCAGGACGGCTTCGGCGACTTCGGATGACATGGAAAACGAACTCCTCTTCGGGATGGCTGGTGAGCCTCGCCGCTCTCTGTCGTGGTGGCGATAGCCATCAATTTAGAAGCAAGTCCAACAAACACAAACGAATAAAAAGTCGTTTTCTCAAAACCTGACGGTCTAAAGCTGAACCGTATGCGGGTTCGGCGGCCGCCGCAGGCCCAGGTGGTCGCGCAGCGTGCGGCCCGTGTATTCGGTGCGGAACAGGCCACGGCGCTGCAGTTCGGGCACGACCAGCCGCGCGAAGTCCTCCAGCCCCTGCGGCAGCGTGGGCGGCAGCACGTTGAAGCCGTCGGCCGCGCCGGTGGTGAACCAGTGTTCGATCTGGTCGGCGATCGACGCCGGCGTGCCCACCACCGTCCAGTGGCCGCGCGCACCGGCCACGCGCTCGTAGAGCTGGCGGATGGTCAGGTTCTCGCGCCGGGCCAGCGCGTTGAACAGCTCCTGCCGGCTCTTCCAGCCTTCGGTGACCGGCAGGTCGGTCGGGAACGGATCGTCCACGCGGTAGCCCGACAGGTCCACGTTGCCGAGGAAGACCGAGAGCAGCCCCACGCCGAGCACCGGGTCGATGTACGACTGGAGCTGCGCGTATTTCTCCTTGGCCTCGGCCTCGCTCGCGCCGACGTAGGGCGAGAGGCCGGGCAGGATCTTCAGGTCCTCCGGCGTGCGGCCGTTCGCGGCGAGCCGGCCCTTGAGCCCGCTGTAGAAGGCGCGAGCCTCCTCCACCGTCTGCTGCGCGGTGAAGACCAGCTCGGCCGTGGCCGCGGCCAGCGCCTGCCCGTCTTCGGACGAACCGGCCTGCACCAGCACGGGGTAGCCCTGCGGCGGCCGCGGCGTCTGCAAGGCGCCTTCGACCGAGAAATGCGCGCCGCGGTGCACCAGCCGGTGCAGGCCCTCGGGCCGGAAGAAGCGGCTGCCGTGCTGGTCGTGGACGAAGGCGTCGTCGTCCCAGGTGTCCCACAGGCCCTGGACCACGTCGACGTACTCGCGCGCCCGGGCATAGCGCTCGGCATGGCCGATCTGCTGCGCCAGCCCGAAGGCGCGTGCCTCGAAATCCGCGCCCGAGGTGACCAGGTTCCAGCCGCTGCGCCCGCCGCTCACCCGGTCGAGCGTGGCGAACTTGCGCGCCAGGTGGTAGGGCGGCAGGTAGGTGGCCGAGACGGTGGCCACCAGGCCGATACGCTCGGTAGTACCTGCCAGAGCCGCAAGCGTGATGAGCGGATCGAAGGGATACGGCAGGGAGTTCTTCGCCAGGTGCACGGCCGGCAACGCCGGCAGGCCGACGTTGTCGGCGAAGAAGACTGCGTCGAAGCGCGCCGCCTCGGCGATGCGGGCCCAGTCGCGCAGCGCCTCGATGCGCGTGGCGGCCGACGGATCGACCGCCGGATGCCGCCAGGCAGCCAGGTGGTGGCCCACGCCGAAGAAGAAGGCGCCGAGGTGCAGTTGCCGGCGGCCGTTGCTGGATGAAGAAGAAGCGGAAGCAGTCATGGGTCGCAAGGTTAGGGGTGAATCGCTTTACGTGTCGGCGCGGCCGCGCCGGCCGGTCAGCAGCCGCCGGAGGCCGCGGCCGATCTCGCGGCGGATGCGCCGGGCGACTGTGGGCAGCTCGACCACGCCGTTGCCGCGCGCATAGCCGTCCCAGGCTTTGATGAGCGCAGCCAGCCGCTCGGGCCGGGCGGCGGCCTGGTCGTGGATCTCGCCCGGGTCCTTCGCCAGGTCGTAGAGCTGCCAGCGGCCCGTGCCTTCGGGGCGCGGCGGGTAGATGGCCTTCCACTTCCCCTGGCGCACCGCGCGGCGGGCGAACAGCTCCAGCCGGTGACGGCGTCCTCCGCATGCACCGCCTCGGACTGCCCGCGCAGGTACGGCAGCAGCGAGCGCCCGGTGGGCGGCACGACCGGACAATCGCGGTAGACCGGCTCCGGATGCGCGGTGCCGGCCAGCTCCAGCAGCGTGGGCACGATGTCGAGCCCGCTGCTCGACAGCGTGCCGGCGCCGGCATCCGGCACGGCGATGCGGATGCGCCGCAGCAGCGTTGCCGCAGCCCAGCCGCGCCGAGCGAGGCCAGCGCCCGCCAGCCCGGCGAGCAGCGCGCGCCGCTGTGCCATCAACTGAAGTTGTAGCGCAGCGTCACGCCGATCGTACGCGGCGCCCCCACGGCACCCGTGTAGGCGCCCTGGATCGTCGGCTGCGTGGCCAGCAGGTACTTCTTGTCCAGCGCGTTGCGCGGCCACAGCGACAGCTCGACCTGGTTGGCGCCGGCCACGGCGTACTGCCAGGTGGTCGACAGGTTGAGCAGGCCGTAGGCCGGGATGCGGCTGTAGATCGAGTTGTCGACGTAGCCGAAGGCCCAGTCGCGCCACGAGTAGTTGGCTGCCACCGACTGGCTCAGGCGGTCGTTCCAGGCCCAGCGGTAGCTGCCGCCCAGGTTCAGGATCCAGCGCGGCGCGCCGTACACGCGCTGGCCGGTCAGGTTCTGCGAGGTGGACGAAGCGCCGCCGGCATAGGCTTCGGCCGGCACCGGGCCGTTCTCGAACGACCTGTAGCGCGCGTCGTTGAACGAGCCGTTGAACGACAGCTGCAGGCCGCGCGCCGGCAGCGCCTACACCTGCCATTCGAAGCCCTTGCTTTCGATCTCGCCCACGTTGGACAGCACCTGCACCGGCACCGTCGTGCCCGCCGGGGTGACCAGCGCCACCGCCTGGTAGCCGCTCACGCGGGCGTAGTAGGCGTTGGCGTTGAGCAGCAGCTTGCGGTCCCACAGCGTGCTCTTGATGCCCAGCTCCAGGTTGTTGGCCCGCTCGGGGCCGACCACCAGCGAGTTCACGCCGAGGCTCGGACCGCTGCCCACGCCGTTGACATTGAAGCCGCCGGACTTCTCGCCGTGCGACAGCGAGGCATAGGCCAACACCTCGGGCTGGAGCTTGTAGCTCGTGCCCAGCAGGGCCGACGGGCCGAAGTTGTCCTGGCTCAGCGGGCCGGAACTCCAGGCAGCGTACTGCCCCGGGCGGATCGCGTTGAGCGCGGCGTACGGCGCCGGGAAGGTCGGCAGCACCGAGCCGCCGGTGGGCGCGTCGCGCGAGACCTGGGCCTTCTTCTCTTCATAGGTTCCGCGCAGGCCGGTCGTGATGTCCCAGCGCGGATCGATGTGCCAGTTGCCCTGGCCGAACAGCGCGATGCTGTTGGTGCGCACCGCGCCGTGGCTCTGCGAGTCGATGCCGTTGAGAAAGCCGTAGCCCAGCGGCACGGTGGTCGGCAGCAGAAACAGGTCGGCCTGCGAGCCGCCGATGGTGGTATAGGTGTTCTTCACATCCTGCCAGAACCAGTAGCCGCCGACCACGTAGTCGAACGCCCCGCCGGTGGGCGAGGCCAGCCGCAGTTTCTGCGAGGCCTGGCGCGACTCGACCGTGTAGCCCAGATCGGCCACGGCCGAGGCGGTGCTCAGGTCCACGTCGTTGTGGGGGTTGAACTTCCAGTTGCGCAGCGCGCTGATGGAGGTGAGCGTGTGGCCGCTCGGCAGCTTCCATTCGGCCTCAGCCGACAGGCCGGTCTGGCGCGTGGCCGAGCTTGGCGGGCCGTCCAGCGTGGTCTGGTAAGCGCGCCAATCGCTCACCAGCGGCGCCGCGCCGGCCAGCGCCGCAGCCTGCGACAGCGTGCGGTAGCCGGCCTTGACCGGACCCAGGCCGGTGATGACGCTCGCGCCCTGCGTATCGTCGGAGCTGTTGTATTCGCCGATCAGCCGCAGGCTGAACCGCCCGTGCGGCTGCCACAGCAGCTGGCCGCGGATGCCGTCGCGGTCGATGCTGTCGAGCCTGCGGCCGTCGTTGATGTTCTTGATCCAGCCGTCGTCATGCGTCTTCGACAGCGAGAGGCGGCCGGCCAGCGTCTCCGACAGCGGGCCGGAGAAGGCGGCGCGCAGCTGGTAGTAGCCGCGGTTGCCGGCCGAGACTTCGATGGTGTTGTCGGGCTCGAAGGTCGGCTTGCGCGTGGTGATGTTGAGCACGCCGGCCGTGGTGTTCTTGCCGAACAGCGTGCCCTGCGGGCCGCGCAGCACGTCGATCTGCTCCAGGTCCAGCAGGTCGAACACCGCGGCGCCGGGGCGGCCGAGGTAGACGTTGTCGACATACACGCCGACGCTGCCCTCCAGCCCTTCGTTGGCCAGGTTGTTGCCGATGCCGCGGATGGCCAGCGAGGACTGGCGCGCATGGACGAAGTTGGCGTTCAGGCTGGGCACCAGCTGCTGGAGGTCCTGAACCTGGTAGGTGCGGCCGGCCTCCAGTTCGTTGCCGCCGAGGGTGGAGATGGGCGCGGGCACGTCCTGCGCGCTTTCCTCGCGGCGGCGGGCCGTGACCTTGATGGTGTCGAGCGTGGTGGTCTGCTCGGCCTGCGTGGGCACAGCGCCTTGCGATTGGGCCTGGGCCGCAGGCCAGGCGGCGGCCAGTGCGAGCCCCAAGGGCAGGAGCCGGGCCGGCGCGGGGAAGATGGTCATGGGAGTTCTCCGGGTCGGTAACAGTTTGATGCAACCCACGATTCTCCGAAGCTCTCCCGCGTCAATCTATCGCCGCGCCGACACTTGCTAGAAGCGTGTGGCGCAAGCACATGCGTTTTCCGCGCTTGGTCCAGCGGCGGGCCGCCTGCAGCCGGCACCAAGGGATTTCCCCAGTTCCCTCACTAAAATATTAGTGTTTCAATTAATCCGAAACCTGTCACGGGCCGGACCGACGCACACACCGTTTCGCCGCCGGCCCGGGCAAGCCGCCCCATGACCACCCTGCGCCGGCCTCCCGCCGCGGCGCTGCGTACCGGTCGCAGCCAACGGAATCCGATGAACCACACCACCCTTTCCGCCCACGAGATCGATCGCCGGGCTGCGCCTGCCGTGGGCACGCGCAGCCGTATCCGCTTCACCGTGCTGGCGATGATCCTGCTCCTGGCCACCATTGCCTATGCCGACCGGTCCATCCTGTCGATCGCTGCACCCGGCATCGTCAAGGAGTTCGGCCTCAGCAGCGTCCAGCTCGGCTACGTGCTGTCCGCATTCAGCTGGGCCTACGTGGTCGGCCAGATTCCGGGCGGCCTGCTGCTCGACCGCCTGGGCACCAAGGCGGTCTACGGCGTGACGCTGGTCCTGTGGTCGATCGCGACCATCCTGGTCGGCTTCGTGGGCGAGGTGACCACCGAGCTGTCGGTCGCGCTCGGCCTGCTGTTCGCCCTGCGCTTCGCACTGGGCTTCATCGAGGCGCCCTCCTTCCCGGCCAACAACCGCGTCGCGGCGATGTGGTTTCCGAAGGAGGAGCGGGGCCTGGCGACCTCGCTGTTCGCATCGGCGTCGTACTTCGCGGTGGCGATCTTCTCGCCGCTCGCGGGCCAGCTGACCCAGCACTTCGGCTGGCCGGCGCCGTTCTTCGTCGTCGGCACCCTCGGCATCCTCTCGGCCTTCGTGTGGACCAGGGTGATGCACGAGCCGCGCAAGCATCCCAAGGTGTCGAAGGTGGAGCTCGACCACATGATCGCCGGCGGCGCGATGGTGGACATCGACTCCACCCAGGAACGCAGCGCCCGCCCGCCCCTGTCGTGGAAGCTGGCGAAGGCGCTGCTGGGCAACCGAATGCTGTGGTGCGCCTACGTCGGCCAGTACTGCACCATCGCGCTGAGCTACTTCTTCATCACGTGGTTCCCGATCTACCTGGTGCAGGCGCGCGGTATGTCGGTCGCGGGCGCCGGCCTGGCGGCCGTGCTGCCGGCCGTGGCCGGCTTTCTCGGCGGCATTGCCGGCGGCACCGTCTCGGACTGGCTGATCCGGCGCGGATGGAGCGTGTCGTGGGCGCGCAAGACGCCGTTCGTCCTCGGCATGGCCCTGGGCTGCTGCCTCGTCCTGTCGGCCTTCACCGAAAGCAACACGCTGATCGTCCTGCTGATGACGCTGGCCTTCTTGGGCAAGGGCGCGGCCGCCGGTGCGGGCACCTGGGCCATCGCCTGCGACACCGCGCCGCGGGAGGCCGTGGGCCTCGCCGGCGCCATCTTCAACTGCGTGGGCAACATCGGCGGCATCGTCACGCCCATCGTCTTCGGCTACATCGTGCAGGCCACGCACGGCTACACGGCCGGCCTCTACTTCGTCGCCGCCCACTGCCTCGTCGCCGCCGCCACGTACCTGTTCTTCATGGGCAGAATCGAGCGCGTGAGCGCGACCTGAGCGCAGGAACGCCCGCTACTGCCGCGCGCGCACAATGCTCCGCGGTCGAATCGCAACAGCCAACACAAGCAAGATGACCAAGCAGAAGCCCATCATCCTCAAGGCGGCCGATCTGCCGGACTGGACGACCGAAGAACTCCGCACGCTCTTCACCGTGCACGAACTGCCCAAGGAGCCCGCCGAAGCCCAGGCCCTGCTGCGCGAGCACGGTCCCGCCGTCCGCGGCCTGGCGCTGCGCAAGACCAAAGTCGATGCCGCGCTGCTCGACGCCCTGCCCGCGCTGGAGATCATCTCCAGCTACAGCGCCGGCCTTGACAACGTCGATGTCGCGGCCGTGAAGGCCCGCGGCATCGTGATCGAGAACACCTCCCACGTGCTGGCCGAAGACGTGGCCAACACCGCACTGGGCCTGGCCCTGGCCGTCACGCGCGACCTGGTGAATGCCGATGCCTTCGTGCGGTCCGGCCAGTGGCTGCGGCAGCCGCAGTATCCGCTGGGACGCTCCATCTCGCGCATGCGCATCGGCATCGCCGGCCTCGGCGCCATCGGCTCGGCCGTCGCCCGCCGGCTGGCCGCCTTCGGCTCGCAGGTGGCCTACTTCGGCCCGAACCGCAAGCCGGTGGACCTGCCGTATTACGACGACGTGGCCCGGCTCGCCGCCGACAGCGACATGCTCATCCTGACCTGCCCGCTGACGCCCTCGAGCCACCATCTGGTGGATGCCAGGGTGATCGACGCGCTGGGTCCGCGCGGCTTCCTGGTCAACATCGCGCGCGGCCCCATCGTCGACGAGCAGGCGCTGATCGCCGCACTGGCTGCCAACCGCATCGCCGCCGCAGCGCTGGACGTGTTCGAGCACGAGCCCGAGGTGCCGGCGGCGCTGGCCAACGACCGGCGGCTGGTCCTCGCGCCGCATATCGGATCCGGCACCGAGGAAACGCGCCGCGCCATGGCCGAGAACGTAGTGGATACGCTGGCGGCCCACTTCGGGCTGGCAGGGCCGCGTGGGGGCGCAAGCCCGTCCGCGCACTGACTGACCGCCCCGAAGGACCCGCCGGCTCCTGCCGGAGTGCAGGGATCGCGCACCTGCGACGGCAGGCCCGATCCGCCGGTTCGGCGCGACCGCTCTTTGCAGGCCCTGTGTTCGAGCTGGATCTTCACGGCCGTCCTGAGCCGGGGCCGCGCCTGCGCTGGTGTCGACCACATCCTCCACGCCACGGCCTTGACCTCGGCGCCCAGATCGGCTTCCAGTCCGCCGAGCACGCCGCCCCGCCACGGCTGTGGGAATGCGCCATGCGTGCCTGTAGTGGTGCTTCTCAGGCCGGGCTGCGTCCGATACTGTGGGTCGGCATGCACGCACCGCTTTCTTCCTCACCCACTCATCCTGCGCTCAGCCGGAGCCGCAAGGCTGCCTTGGGCTTCGTCTTTCTCTGGTTCTTCTTGGGCGGCATCGCGCACTTCGCCGCCACCGAGGCCGAGCTGCGCATCGTGCCGTCATGGATTGCGTGGTCGCGCGAGGCGGTGCTGGCCAGTGGAGTGTTCGAACTGCTCGGGGCGTTCGGCCTGCTGTGGCGGCCGGTGCGCCGGGCGGCCGGCTGGGGCTTGGTGCTGCTGACAATCGCGGTGACGCCGGCGAACGTGGTGATGCTGCAGCACGCTGTGGAGTGTCCGGCAGTGCCGTACTGGCTGCTGGTGGCGCGGCTGCCGTTCCAGGCGGTGTTGATCGGGCTGACCGTGTGGGGCAGCGCAATGCCGCGCGGTCGGGCACCGGACGGCTCGGCAGCCTGACGCGGGAGCCGGCCACGGCGCAGGCCGGGCCACGGGCGGCCGCTACCCCTCTTTCACGCTGATCCGCCGCAGCCTCTCCATATCCCGCACCACCACCCGGCTGTACCGGATGTCGATCACCTCCTCCGCCGCCAGCCGCCGCAGTTCCTTGTTCACGCTCTGGCGCGAGGTGGCGAGCATGGACGCCAGGTCCTCCTGCGACAGGCGGATCGTCAGCTCCGTGCCTTCGGGCGTTTCGCGGCCGTGCGTGGCGGCCAGCCACTGCAGCCGGCCGGCCAGCCGCGCGCGCAGGGTGGACAGCACCATCTTCTCGATGCCGTCGTAGAGCAGCCGGGCGCGCGCGCAGATCAGCGCGAAGGTGCCGAAGAGCAGCGCCGGATCGGCGGTGAGCTGCGCCAGCAGCGCCTCGCGCGGGATGTGGAACAGCGTGGTCGTGCCGTGGGCGCGGTGGTCGTGCAGCGAGCCGCGGCCGTCGATGGCGCCGATGATCCCGATGATTTCCTGCGGCTGGATGTACGAGATGACGACGCGGCTGCCGTCGGCGCGGGCCACGCCCATCTCGACCGTGCCGGAGAGCACGACCTGCACGTCGTCGCAGGGCGCGCCCTGGGCGACGACGAGGGCGCCGTCGGGCCAGGTCTGGAGCCAGCCCGCGTCGCACAGGGCCGGTGCGGCCCGGGCTGCGGCGCTGCCGAGCGCGGGATTGGCCACGATGGCGTCGCACACCTCGCGGCGCGCGGCGGCGTCGAGGTGGCGGCCTTCGCGGCGCAGCAGCATGGCTCGCTTCCGTCCGTCGGGCAGCTCAGGCGGTGATGGCGCCGGCCCGCGCGTCGGCCACGACGGCCGCGCGCGTGCTCTGCGTGGTGGGCGCGGAGCCGAAGGCGTTGAACGTGACGCGCTGGGTGACGCGGCGGTGCGGCCAGTAGTCGGTCAGCGCGTAGTGCTGGGTCGTGCGGTTGTCCCACACGGCCAGGCCGTTCGGCTCCCACTTGTGCTGGTAGGTGAACTCGGGCTGCACGATCCATTCGCGCAGGAACTCCAGCAGGCCGCGGCTTTCGCGGAAGTGCACGCCGTCGATGTGCTTGGTGAAGTTCTCGTTGACGAACAGGACCTTCCTGCCCGATTCGGGATGCACCCGCACCACCGGGCGCGACACGGGCTTGTACTTGCGCAGCGCGTCGGCCAGGGCGTCGACGCCGGCATACTTCTCCAGCGCGTCGCGCCAGCCGCTGATCTCCCAGGTGTGGGTGGCGCTCAGACCTTCGAGGTAGGTCTGCAGGCCGGGCGAGAGCGCGGCGAAGGCCTTGCTGAGGCTGGCCCAGGCGGTGTTGCCGCCCTGCGCCGGCAGCTCGGTGATCTGGATGACGGTGCCGTTGGGCGGCTCGGGCAGCCAGGTCAGGTCGCTGTGCCAGATGTTGATCTCGGGAGGGCGCTGCGCGTTGAACTCGATGACCTCGACGTCCGGATGCCCGTCCTTGCGCGGGAAGAAGGCGCCGGGCGCGATTTCTCCGAACACGCCGGCCAGGGCCACGTGCTGCTCGGGGGTGATCTGCTGCGGCGGGAAGAACAGCACCTCGAAGTCGAGCAGCGCCTGGTACAGCTCGCGCCGCACCGCGTCGCCGATCGGCCGGGTCAGGTCCAGCCCTTCGATGCGCGCAGCGAAGTTGGGCTGCTGCGGCACGGAGCGGATGTGGTGGTAGCGCGCGGCGATGTCGATCGGCTCGATGCGCAGCGGGATCTTCTGAAGGGTCACGGCGGGGTTCTCCCTGGTAGGGCGACGGGGGTATACATTGCAGGCTCACATTTCACGCTGGCTTTCCACGCATTGCTCCGGGGGTATCCGCCAGGCGCCATGCGATCAGACGAAGCTGTAGCGCAGCGTGGCGCCCACGGTGCGCGGCGCGCCGACGGAGCCGAGGTAGGCGCCCTGGATGGTGGGCTGCACCGCCAGCAGGTAGCGCCTGTCGAGGGCGTTGCGGGCCCAGAGCGACAGCTCCACCAAGTTGGTGCCCTGCACGGTGAACTGCCAGCCGGTGGACAGGTTGAGCAGGCCGTAGGCCGGGATGCGGCTGTAGATGGAGTTGTCGAGGTAGCCGAAGGATTCCGAGCGCCAGGCGTAGTTGGCGGCCACGGTCTGGCTCAGCTGCGGGCTCCAGCCCCAGCGGTAGCTGCCGCCGATGTTGAAGGTCCAGCGCGGCGCGCCGTAGACGCGCTGGCCGCTCAGGTCCTGCACCGTGGGCGCGGCGCCGTTGGCATAGGCCTCGGCCGGGACCGGCGCGTTGGCGAAGGACCGGTAGCGCGCGTCGTTGAAGGCGCCGTTCAGGTTGAGCAGCCAGCCGCGCGCAGGCTGAGCCTGGAGCTGCCATTCGAAGCCCTTGCTCTCGACGCTGCCGACGTTGGACAGCGTCTGCACCGGCACCAGCGAGCCGGCCGGCGTAACCATGCCGACGGCCTGGTAGCCGGTGACGCGGGTGGTGTAGGCGTTGGCGTTGAACAGCAGGCGCCTGTCCCACAGCGTGCTCTTGAAGCCCAGCTCCAGGTTGTTGGCCCGCTCGGGGCCCACCCGCAGCGAATCGACGCCGAGCGCCGGGCCGCTGCCCACGCCGTTGGCGTTGAAGCCGCCGGACTTCTCGCCGTGCGAGAGCGACACGTAGGCCAGCATGCCGGGCCGGAGCTTGTAGCTGGTGCCGACCAGCGCCGACGGGCCGAAGTTGGAGAGGCCGAGCGCGCCCGAATCCCAGGCCGCATACTGGCCGGGGCGGATGGTGTTGAGCGAGGCGTACGGGCCGGTGAACACCGGCAGCGCGGTGCCGCCGATCGGGTCGTCGCGGGTAACGCGGGCGTGCTTTTCCTCGTACGTGCCGCGCAGGCCGGCGGTGACGTCCCAGCGCTCGTCGATGTGCCAGTTGCCCTGGCCGAACAGCGCGCAGCTGTTGGTGCGCACGCGGCCCAGGCTGTTGGAGGTGATGTCGCCGAGGAAGTTGTAGCCCAGCGGCACCGACGTGGGCAGCAGGAACAGGTCGGCATAGGGGCCGCCGACGGTGGTGTAGTGGTTCTGCGAGTCCTGCCAGAACCAGTAGCCGCCGACCACGTAGTCGAACGCGCCGCCGGTGGGCGAGGCCAGCCGCAGCTCCTGCGAGGCCTGCCGGGCGTCGGAGTTGTTGTACAGGTCGGCCACGGCCGAGACCGAGGTCAGGTCCGGGTCGTTGTGCGGGTGCGAATGCCATGTGCGCACGGCACTGATGGAGGTGAGCCGGTAGCCGCCCGGCAGCGTCCAGTCGGCCTCGGCCGACAGTCCGCTCTGGCGCACGGCCGAGGTCTGCGGGTCGTTGATCCCCGACTCGTAGCGCTGCCAGTCGGCGCTCAGCGGCAGTCCGCCCGCGATGGCATTGGCCTGGGCCAGCGTGCGGCTGCCGGCCTGGACCGGGCCCAGGCCGGTGATGACGCCGGAGCCCTGGGTGTCCACCGCGCTGTTGTAGTCGCCGGTCAGGCGCAGGCTGAACCGCCCGTGCGGCTGCCACAGCAGCTGGCCGCGGATGCCGTCGCGGTCGATGCTGTCGACCCTGCGGCCGTCGTTGAATCCAGCCGTCGTCATGCACCTTCGACAGCGAGACGCGGGCGGCCAGCGTCGGCGACAGTGCGCCCGAGAACGTGGCGCGCGCCTGGTAGGTGCCGCGGTTGCCGGCCGAGACTTCGATGGTGTTGTCGGGCTCGAAGGTCGGCTTGCGCGTGGCGATGTTGAGCACGCCGGCCGTGGTGTTCTTGCCGAACAGCGTACCCTGCGGGCCGCGCAGCAGGTCGATCTGCTCGATGTCGAGCAGATCGAAGATCACGGCGCCGGGGCGGCCGAGGTAGACATTGTCGACGTAGAAGCCAACGCTGCCCTCCAGCCCCTCGTTGGCCAAGTTGTTGCCGATGCCGCGGATCGCGAGCGACGACTGGCGCGCATGCACGTAGTTGGCGTTGATGCCGGGCCGATCTGCTGGAGGTCCTGCATCAGCGTGACGCGCTGGGTCTCCAGTTCGTCGCCCGACAGCGAGGAGATGGGCGTGGGCACGTCCTGCGCGCTCTCTTCGCGGCGGCGGGCCGTGACCTGGATGGAGCCGAGCGAGGCCGGCGGCTCGACGGCCTGGGCGGCCGGGCCGGCAGCGGGCGCCTGCTGGGCATGGAGGGCGGCCGGCAGCGTGGCGGCCACGCCCAGCACGAGCGGCAGCAGGCGGGCGGGTAGCACGGCGGCGGCGGCAAAGGACGGGGCGTGGTGAGGCATCTGGTGGAATCCGGCGGGTGGGGCCTGGCAGGCCGCGGGGCCCAGGCAGGATCACGGCCCTCCGCGCCACCCGGCGGGGCAGCAGCAGTCTAGAGCGGCCTGCGGACGGGCCAACGAACGATGCTGGATAAGCAAAATCACATTCGCTTACCTGCGGCCGATATCCTACCCAGGGCGACCGGCTTTTCGGCGACCAGCCCGCACCGTTACACGATTCCGGCTGCGCCCCTTTTTGCATTGAAAGGGGTATATGCCGCAGGCGACCGTCTGGAAGGCGCAAAGCGGCATTCAGTGGGGGAGTATGTCCCTCAACCCGGCCGCTTGAACCGCTTGGCCGTGTGCGGCACATAACGGTCGGCCTGCACGTCGGGCGTGATGCCGTGGGTGAACACCTCGTCGGTGATCGGCAAAAAGCCCGCGTCGATCTCCTCCCAGCGCCGGCGCAGCCGGGCGAAGACTTCGGGCTCGCGGTCCTTGCGGTTGGCGCGCTCGCGCGGATCGTTCACCACGTCGAACAGGAACTCGTTGTCGTTGATCTTCAGGTACTTCCAGTCGCCCTCGCGCAGCGCGCGCTGGGCCTGGGCCTTGTAGCGCCAGTACAGCGTGCGCGGACGCACCGGCGCACGGCCTTCGAGCACCGGCAGGATGTCCTCGCCGTCGGGGGGATAGTCGGCATGCGGCGCGGCGCCGGCCGCGGCCAGCAGCGTGGGCAGCCAGTCGGCGCTGACGGTGACCTGGTCCTGCACCTGCGGCGCGAGCCGCTTGCGCCAGCGCAGCAGCGTGGGTACGCGCAGGCCGCCTTCGAGCAGCTCGGTCTTCTGACCGGTGAAGGGCCAGGTGTTGGAGAACCGCTCGCCCCCGTTGTCGCTGGTGAAAACGACGATGGTGTCGTCGCCCTGCCCCGTCGCGTCGAGCGCGGCCAGCACCTGGCCCACGGCCTCGTCGAGTGCGGCCACGATACGGCCGTAGGTGCGCAGGTTGCCGCCGTCGTAGTGGAACAGGTCCTTGAGTTCGCCCGAGACGGCCTCGTCGCCCGGCCCCTCCCACGGCCAGTGCGGCGCGGTGAAGTGCAGCGACAGGAAGAAGGGCTTGCCGGAGCCGGCCTGCCCGCGCACGTACTTCTCGGCCTCGTCGGCCAGGATCTGCGTGTAGTAGCCGGTACGCTCCACCGGCACGTCGCCTTCGAACAGGTCGCGCGGCACGTGGTCGCCTACGCCGGCCTTGTGGGTGAAGTAGTCCACCACACCGCCCAGGTTGCCGAAGAAGCGGTCGTAGCCGCTCTTCAAGGGGCTGAACTCGGGCGGGCGGCCCAGGTGCCACTTGCCGATCAGCGCCGTGTCGTAGCCGGCGCCGCGCAGCAGCGAGGGCAGCGTCGGGTGCTCCGGCGGCAGACCGATGCTGCGCGCGGCGGTGGGAATCGGCTCCTCCAGCCCGGCGCGCAGCCGGTACTGGTAGCGCCCGGTGATCAGCGCCAGCCGCGTGGCCGAGCACACGGCCGAGTTGGCATAGGCCTGGGTGAAGCGCACGCCTTCGTCGGCCAGCGCGTCGAGGTGCGGCGTGGCGTAGTCGCGCTGGCCATAGACACCGAGGTCGGCCCAGCCGAGGTCGTCGGCCAGGATGAAGAGGATGTTGGGTTGCCTGGGTGTTGCAGTCATGGGCTTTAGTCTGCCTTGAAACCCGATGCGGCGATCACGAGGCGCCACTTCTCGATGTCGGACCGGCGCAGGGCCTCCAGCTGCTCCGGCGTGCCCGGCGCCGGCTCCAGCGCCCATTCGTCGAACTTCTTCTGCACCGCGGGTTCGCGCAGCGTGGCATTGAGCGCGGCATTCCATTCGCGCTGGCGCGCCACCGGGGTACCGGCCACGGCCCAGAGGCTGTACCAGCCGCTGCCGGTGGCCTTCGGGTAGCCTTGCTCGGCGAGCGTGGGCACATCGGGCAGCTGCGGCACACGGCGCGGCGCGAACACGCCGAGCACGCGGATGCGGCCGCTGCGGTGCAGCTCCAGCAGTTTCTGCACCGTGTCGATGCCCGAGGTAATCTGGCCGGCGGCCAGGTCGTTGAGCATGGGCGCGCCGCCGCGGTACGAGACGTGCGTGTAATCGACGCCGGCCGCCTCGCCGAGCAGCAGGCCGAAGAAGTGCGGCAGGCTGCCGGGGCTGGGGCTGCCGAAGTACGCCTTGGCCGGGTTGGCCTTGAGCCAAGCGATGAACGAGGGCACGTCGCGCGCCGGATGCGACGCCGGCACGGCCAGGCCGAACTGGAAGTGGCCGACCACGCCGACCGGGGCGAAGTCCCGCGCCGGGTCGTAGCCCGGGTTGCGGAAGACGAGCTGCGACAGCACCGGCGTGACCAGCGGCGCCAGCAGCAGGGTGTTGCCGTCGGGCGGCGCGTTGCGCAGGGCATCCACCGCGATCTTGCCGGCGCCCCCCGGGCGGTTGTCGACGAGCACGTTCTGGCCAGCCGCGCCCAGGTGCCGGGGCAGGCGCTCGGCCAGCAGGCGCGCGACCAGGTCGCCGCCGCCTCCGGCCGCGAAGCCGACGAGGATGCGCGAAGTGCCGCTCTGGGCCTGGACGATGCCCGGCACGGCCGCCGCGAGGGCGCCGGCCAGGAAGCCGCGGCGGCTGGCGGCATGGGAAGGATCGAAGGAAGTGCGCATGTTCGACAGCATGTTCTTCTTGTCTTGTCTGGGAGGAGCAGGAACGACGACGCCGGCGCCGCCCCGGCGATGCGGAGGAACTGCGCCGGCGCCGGGTCGGAAAGCGCTCAGATCTTGGCGATCGAGACTTCGGTGGACTTCACCAGGGCGACGACGTCGGAGCCCGGCACCAGGGCCAGTTCGTCGACCGAGCGGGTGGTGATGACCGAGGTGACGACGCCCCAGGGCGTCTCGACATCGACTTCCGAGACGACGTCGCCGCGGATGATTTCCTTGACCTTGCCGCGGAACTGGTTGCGGACGTTGATGGCCTGGATGGACATGTTGTGTACTCCTTGATGTGGATGGGGAAGGACGGGGAGGAAACGGAAGAAAGAAAGGCCGGCCGGCGCCACCGTCAGAGGATCTGCGCGACCTCTTCGAACGACAGCCGCGGGCCGCGCGGGAAGATGCCCTTGGCATCGGCCACGCCGAGGTTGACGATGAAGTTGGCGTGCCAGCGGCCGTCGGGGAAGAATTCCTTGTCGACCAGCTCGGCGTTGAAGCCGGACTGCGGGCCGGCATCGAGGCCGAGCGCGCGCGCGGCCAGGATCAGGTAGGCGCCCTGCAGGCTGCTGTTGCGGAAGGCGGTGGACTTGGCCAGCTCGGCATTGGCATCGAACAGCGGCTTGGCGTCGTAGGCCGGGAACTGGGTCGGCAGGTGCTCGTGGAAGCGCGCATCCTCGGCCACGATGACCGAGACCGACGCGGCATCGGTCTGGGCCTGGTTGCCGGCCGACAGCGCCGGCTTCAGGCGGGCCTTGGCCTTGGGGCTGCGCACGAAGACGAAGCGCGCCGGCTGGGCGTTGAACGCGGTCGGGCCCCACTTGAGGAGGTCGTAGAGCGCGTGGAGGGTCTCGTCGCTCACCGGCACTGGCTGGAAGGCATGCACGGTGCGTGCGTTGCGGAACAGCTGATCCAGGGAAGCGTCGGGCAGGCGTTGCAGGGAAGCGGTCATGGCGTCGGTAGTGGGTAGGTGAACGGAGGTGTGGAAGGACGGACTCTTCAGGCGGCCTCCAGCGCGCGGTCGAGGTCGGTGCGCAGGTCGTCGATGTGCTCGATGCCGATCGACAGCCGCACCGTATCTTCCGACACGCCGGCCCGGGCCAGTTCCTGCGGGGACAATTGGCGGTGCGTGGTCGAGGCCGGATGCGTGGCCAGCGAGCGCACGTCGCCGATGTTGACCAGGCGGGTGAACAGTTGCAGCGCATCGAGGAAGCGCGCGCCGGCCGTCCGGCCGCCTTCGATACCGAAGGTGAGCACGCCCGAAGCCTTGCCGCCCAGGTACTTCTGCGCCAGCGCATGGTCGGGGTGCTCTGGCAGGCTGGCGTAGTTGACCCACTTGACCTTGCCGTGCGACTGCAGGTGCTTGGCGACGGCGATGGCGTTGTCGTTGATGCGGTCGAGCCGCAGCGCCAGCGTCTCGATGCCCTGCAGGATCAGGAAGGCATTGAACGGCGAGATCGCCGCGCCGGTGTTGCGCAGCGGCACGACGCGGGCGCGTCCGATGTAGGCCGCCGGGCCGAGCGCTTCGGTGTAGACCACGCCGTGGTAGCTCACGTCGGGCTCGTTGAGGCGCTTGAAGCGTTCCTTGTGCTCGGCCCACGGGAGCCTGCCCGCATCGACGATGGCGCCGCCGATGCTGGTGCCGTGGCCGCCCAGGTACTTGGTGAGCGAATGCACGACGATGTCGGCGCCGTGCTCGATCGGCCGGCTCAGGTACGGCGAGGGCACGGTGTTGTCGACGATCAGCGGCACGCCGTGGCGGTGCGCGATCGCCGCGATGGCGGCGATGTCGGTCACGTTGCCGGCCGGGTTGCCCAGCGACTCGACGAAGACGGCCTTGGTCTTCTCGTCGAACAGCTCGTCGAAGCTCTTGGGATCGCGGTGGTCGGCAAAGCGCGTGGTGATGCCGAACTGCGGCAGCGTGTGCGCGAACAGGTTATAGGTGCTGCCGTAGGGCGCGGTGCTGCTGATGATGTTGTCGCCGGCCTCGGCGATGGTCTGGATCGCGTAGGTGACCGCCGCCTGGCCCGAGGCCAGCGCCAGCGCGGCGATGCCGCCTTCGAGCGCGGCCACGCGCTGCTCCAGGATGTCCTGCGTCGGGTTGTTGATGCGGCTGTAGATGTTGCCGGGCACCTTCAGGTCGAACAGGTCGGCGCCGTGCTGGGCGCTGTCGAACGCGAAGGCCACCGTCTGGTAGAGCGGCGGCGCCACGGCGCGCGTGGTGGGGTCAGGCGAATAGCCGGCGTGGACCGACAGGGTTTCGAACTTCCACTGGCTCGTATCGCGTTCGGACATGGCGGCTCCCGGGTTGGCGGCAGGGGTGGTGGACGGAAGGTCAGACGGCCCAGCGCAGCGCATGCGCCGGCGTGGACGGCCAGACGGCGTCGGCCGGCTCCTGGCCCGGCTGCTGGAGCACCCGGTCGAGGATGCGCTTCTCCAGCGCGGCGAAAGCGGCGTCGCCCTGCGAGCGCGGGCGCGGCAGGTTGATGGCCTGGTCGAGCGCGATGTGGCCTTCCTCGATCAGGATCACGCGGTCGGCCAGGGCCACGGCCTCCTGCACGTCGTGGGTGACGAGCAGCGCGGTGAAGCCGTTCTTCTGCCAGAGACCCTCGATGAGACGGTGCATCTCGATGCGGGTGAGCGCATCGAGCGCGCCCAGCGGCTCGTCGAGCAGCAGCAGGCGCGGCTCGTGCACCAGCGCGCGGGCCAGCGAGACGCGCTGGCGCTGGCCGCCAGAGAGCTGCGCCGGCCAGTCGCCCTGCCGGTCGCCCAGGCCCACCTGCCTCAGTACGCGCGCAGCGGCGTCGCGCTGCGAGGCGGGCAGGCCGAGGGCGACGTTGTCGATCACGCGGCGCCACGGCAGCAGCCGCGCGTCCTGGAACATGATGCGGGTATCCCCGTGCAGCCCATGGACCGGGCTCGCTCCGACGACCAACTCCCCGGAGGATGCCTCCTCCAGCCCGGCCACGAGCCGCAGCAGCGTACTCTTGCCGCAGCCGCTGCGCCCGACGATGGCGACGAACTGGCCCGGCTCGATCACGAGGTCGGTGTCGCGCAGCACATCGCGGCTGCCGTAGCGCTTGGACAGGTGGCGGATGGCGACGCCCACGCCGCTGCGGGCGGTCGTGGACGTTCCGGGACGTTCGAGCACGGTGGACATGTCAGGCGGCTCCCGGCTCGAACAGCGCAACCTTCTGCGTATCGACGCGGCGCGGCAGCAGCTTCTCGGCCAGGAAGGCATCGGCGATCTTCTGCTGCTCGCCGAGGCTGGCGGCCACCACCGGGCGCACGTCGTAGCTGCGGCGGGCGTTGGCCTGCTCGGCGGTCGCGGCGTCCAGCCCCCAGACCGGTGCCAGCAGCGCGGCGGCGTCCTTCGGGCTCTGCTTGACCCACTGGCCGGCCTTGCGCAGCTCGGCGAAGACGGTGCGCAGCACGGCCGGCTGTGCCTGCGCATAGCGGGTGCTGGCCAGGTAGTAGCGGGTGTACGCGGCCAGGCCGGTGCCGTCGGCCACCACGCGCACGTTGGACTGGCGCTGCGCGGCCGAGAGGAACGGGTCCCAGATCACCCAGGCGTCGATCGCGCCCTTCTCGAAGGCGGCGCGGCCGTCGTCCGGCGTGAGGTAGGCCGGCTCGATGTCCTTGAAGGTCAAGCCGGCCTTGTCGAGCGCGGCGATCAGCAGGTAGTGCGCGCCGGCGGCCTGGGCGAAGCCGACCTTGCGGCCCTTGAGGTCGGACAGCGTGCGGATCGGCGAATCCTGCCGCACGACGATGGCCTGCGCGGTGGGCGACGGGGTTTCGAGCGCGACGAAGGTCAGCTCGGCGCCGGCGGCCTGGGCGAAGACAGGCACGGTGTCGGCCACGTCGGCGCTGAAGTCAATGTTGCCGAGGTTGAGCGCCTCCAGCAGCGGCAGGCCGCTGGTGAACTCGTGCCAGCCCACCTTCACGCCCTGCGGCGCGAGCAGCTGCTCCAGCGTGCCGCGGGTCTTGAGCACCACGGTCAGCGTGGACGATTTCTGGTAGCCGATGCGCAATACGGCTGGTTGCGCGCCGCTGCCCTGGGCGAAGGCGGCGCCGCCCGAGAGCGCGGCCAGCGCGGCCAGTGCGGTGCGGCGGCTGGGGAAGGCGAGGTTCGAAGGATCGGTCATGGGATGTCTCGGAGGGGATGCGAGGCCGGGCCCGGCAGGCCGGCCGGATCAGCGCTTGTTCTGGTAGCCCGGATGCCAGCGCAGCCAGAAGTGCTCCAGCGCACGCGCGAACACGTCGGCCAGCTTGCCGAGCAGCGCGTAGAGCAGGATGCCCACGAGCACCACGTCGGTCTGGAGGAACTCGCGTGCGTTCATCGTCAGGTAGCCGATGCCGGACTGCGCCGAGATGGTCTCGGCCACGATCAGGATCACCCACATCAGGCCGAGCGAGAAGCGCAGGCCGACAAGGATGGACGACAGCGCGCCCGGCAGGATCACCTCGCGGTAGAGCTGCCACTGCGACAGGCCGTAGGTGCGGCCCATCTCGATGAGGCCCTGGTCCACGTTGCGGATGCCGTGGAAGGTGTTGAGGTAGATGGGGAAGAAGACCGAGACGGCGATGAGGAACAGCTTGGCCATCTCGTCGATGCCGAACCACAGGATCACCAGCGGGATCAGCGCCAGTGCCGGGATGTTGCGCACCATCTGGATGCTGGAATCCAGCAGCGTCTCGAAGAAGCGGATCGAGCCGGTCAGCAGGCCCAGCACCAGGCCCAGACCGCCGCCGACCAGCAGGCCGAGCAGCGCACGGCCGGCGCTGACCTTCACATGGGTCCACAGCTCGCCGGAGGCAGTCAGCGTCCACGCGGCCTTGACCACGTCGACCGGCGCCGGCAGCACGCGGGTGGAGAGCCAGCCGCGCGACGAGGCGACCTGCCAGACCACGATGAGCAGCAGCGGCACGATCCAAGGCACCAGCCGCGCCAGCACACCGCGGCCGAACGCGGCCGCGCCGGCGGCCCAGCGCGAGGGCTCGGAGCCTTCCTGCGGCAGCGGGGTGACGGGGACTTCCTGGACGGAGACGCGGCTCATACGGTGGACTGGGACGGATCGGGTTCGATGAATTCGATGAGGTTGCCGGCCGGATCCAGCACGCGAAAGCGCAGGTAGCCCGGCAGCGGCTGGCGCTCCTCGATCGGCAGGTTGGCGGCGATCATCTGGCTGCGCAGCCGCGGCAGGTTCTGCACCTCGAAGGCCAGCACCGACGCGGCCGGCGGCGGCTGCCACTGGGCCGAGGGCACCAGGTCGATGCGCTGGCTGCCGGCCACGAAGTGCAGCGCGCCGCCGCTGGAATAGTTCAGCTCGGTCAGGCCGACCAGGGTGCCGTAGAAGCGGCGCACCTCGGCCTCTTCGCCGGCCGGGAACGCCAACTGCACATGGTTGATCGAATGGATGCCCATGCGGCGTGCCGGACTAGACCGCGAAGGCCAGGAACGGAAAGCCGCGCGAGGGCCCGGCCGGGCGCAGCAGCAGCGCGCGCGTGCGGCGGCGGCGGCTGGGCAGCAGCAGCGACGGGGCGCGCAGCGGCGTGCGGCGCGCGGCCTGGAGGTCGATGCCCCAGGCTTCGGCGGTGGTGCGGACGATGCGTTCGGCCGCGGGGTTCTGCGGTACACGGATGGTCACTACAGCGGTCTCCTGCGGTTGGCTCGCTCGTTGCGGCGGTCAGGCCACGCTGGCGCCTGCGGCGTCGAGCACGTTGATCTGCTTGGGCAGCAGCTTGAGTTCGAAGAATGCGTCGGCGATGTGCTGCTGCTCGGCCAGGATGGCCTTGGTGATCGGGCCGGTGCCGTAGTCGGAGCGCGCGACCGACAGGTCGATCACCGGCTTGGGAATGCCGAACAGCGTGGACAGCTCGCCGGCCAGGGCGTCGCGGTTGTCCTTGGCCCAGGCATCAAGCTTGCCGACCTCGGCCACCACCAAGTCGATCACGTCCTGGTTCCTGGCGACGTAGTCGAGCGACGAGAAGTAGTAGGCGCGGTTGTTCACCACATCCTTCGCATCGGCCAGGATGCGGGCGTCGAGCGTCTTCTCGGCCGCGGCGAGGAACGGGTCCCAGATCACCCAGGCGTCGATCGAGCCCTTCTCGAAGGCCGCGCGCGCATCGGCCGGCGGCAGGAACACGGCCTCGACATCGCCGTAGGCCAGGCCGTTCTTCTCCAGCAGCTTGACCAGGAAGTAGTGGACGTTGCTGCCCTTGTTGAAGGCCACTTTTCTGCCCTTGAGGTCGGCCACCGACTGGATCGCCGAGCCCTTGGGCACCAGCACCGCCTCGGAGGCCGGGCGCGGCACGGTCGCGGCCACGTAGGCCAGCGGCGCGCCGGCGGCCTGGGCGAAGATCGGCGGGGCCTCGCCCACGTCGCCGAAGTCGATCGAGCCGACGTTGAGCGCCTCGAGCTGCACCGGGCCGGCGGTGAACTCGGTCCAGGTCACCGCCACGTTGAGCGGGGCCAGCAGCGCTTCGAGGGTGCCGCGGCCCTTGAGCAGCGAGAGGAAGCCCTTCTGGTGGCCGATGCGTAGCTGGCGCGGCGGCAGCGCCGGCGTGCGGGTCTTCCAATACCAAGCGCCCCCGAAGGCGGCGACGGCCGCGGCTGCGACGCCGGCGGCCACCACGGTGCGGCGGCGCGCGCCGGTCGCGGACGCTTGTTTGTCGTTCGTGCTCATGGTGTTCTTGTCCTTCCCTGTTTCTTGCTGTGTGCGGTCTGGCTGCCTGCGCAGCCGGCCCGGCCGGCGCCGGGCGAGCCCCGTGTCAGGCGTGACACCCCGCCGGGGCGTGCCGCATGGATGCGGCCGGCGCAAACGAGGGGGACGGCTGCACGACGATGGCCTCGCCCGCCGCGGCCCAGCCGGCCAGCTGGCCGGCGGCATGGTCCAGCCGCTGCGCCACGCGCGGGCCGATCAGGTGGGCACCCTCGGGCGTCAGCGCGACTTCGGCGTCGGCCGCATAGATGCCGGGCAGCAGCTTCTCGGTGCCGAGCGACAGCAGCACCGGCCGGAAGGCCTCGTCCAGGCCCTGCGCCTGCGCCGCGGTGCCGGCCGTGCCCAGCGGCAGCACCGTCTTGCCGCGGAACGCGGCCTGCGGCAGCAGGTCGATGAAAAGCTTGAGCAGCCCGCCATACGAGGCGCGCTGCACCGGCGTCGCCAGCACCACCGCCTGCGCGGCGGCGACCTGATCGATCGCCAAAGCCAGACTGCGGTGGGCGGCGTCGCCCTCCACCAGCGCCTGGGGCGGCAGCGCCGCGACGTCGATGCGCCCGACGCGACCGCCCCGTGCGCCGACGCGCTGCCCCACGGCATCGAGCAGCGCGCCGGAGCGCGACCGCTGCGAGGGACCGCCTGCGATGAGCAAGACCGTCATGACCGTTGGGGCTCCCGTGGCTGGCGCAATGGCTGTGCGCCGGTTACTTCTTGGCGTAGATCTGGTCGAAGGTGCCGCCGTCGGAGAAATGCTCCTTGTCGGCCTTGGGCCAGCCGCCGAAGTCCTTGTCGATGGTGGCCAGCGTCAGCTTGGGGAACTGCTTGTCGTACTTGGCCTTGGCCTTCTCGCCGGTCGGGCGGTAGTAGTTCTTGGCGGCGATCTCCTGGCCTTCGTCGGAGTACAGGTACTTCAGGTATTCCTTGGCCACCTTGCGGGTGCCCTTCTTGTCGGCGTTCTTGTCGACCACGGCCACGGTGGGCTCGGCCAGGATGCTGGTCGAGGGCACGACGATGTCGAACTTCTCGGCGCCGAACTCCTTGAGCACGAGGAAGGCCTCGTTCTCCCAGGCCACCAGCACGTCGCCCACGCCGCGCTGGGCGAAGGTGATGGTGGAGCCGCGGGCGCCCGTGTCGAGCACCGGCACGTTGGCGAACAGCTTGGCGACGTAGTCCTTGGCGCCGGCATCGCCGCCGTACTTGCGCTTGCCGTAGTCCCAGGCGGCCAGGTAGTTCCAGCGGGCGCCGGCCGAGGTCTTGGGATTGGGGGTGATCACGGCAACGCCGGGTTTGATCAGATCGTCCCAGTCCTTCACGCCCTTGGGATTGCCCTTCTTCACCAGGAAGATGATGGTGGAGGTGTAGGGCGCCGAGTTGTGCGGCAGGCGCTTCTGCCAGTCGGCATGCACCAGGCCGGCCTTGACCAGGGCGTCGACGTCGGGCGCCAGGCCCAGGGTGACCACGTCGGCATCCAGGCCGTCGAGCACCGAGCGGGCCTGCTTGCTGGAGCCGCCGTGCGACTGCTTGATCGTCACGTCCTGGCCGGTCTTGCCCTTCCAGTACTTGGCGAAGGCCGCGTTGTATTCCACATAGAGCTCGCGCGTCGGGTCGTAGGACACGTTCAGCAGGTTGACCTGCTGCGCCTGCACCGGCAGCGCCAGGGCGAAGGAGGCGGCCAGGGCGGCGAACAGGGGAGCTTTGATAAAGTTGCGGCGGAGCTTCATGGTTCTCGGGTGGTTGTGGAAATTCGACGAGCGACTGGATTCTCAAAGCCCGCCTTGAAAACAGAAACAAATAAGAAGTCAGTTTGTTATTCATAATTTCGTCTTTGGCGACAAAGAAAGCACGGACACGCACATGGCACGCACGGTGAATTGCATCAAGCTCGGACGGGTTGCCGAGGGCCTGGACTTCCCGCCCTACCCCGGCGAGCTGGGCAAGCGCATCTGGGAAAACGTCAGCAAGGAGGCCTGGGCCGCCTGGCTCAAGCAGCAGACGATGCTGGTCAACGAGAACCGGCTGAACCTGGCCGACCAGCGCGCCCGCCAGTACCTGGCCCGCCAGATGGAGAACCACTTCTTCGGCACCGGCGCCGACGCGGCCGCGGGCTACGTTCCGCCGAGCGCCTGAGAACGTGGCGCCCGGCCATGAGCCGGTCGCCTGGGACGCCGACGGCGCCCCGCGCAGCGAGCGCTTCGGCGACATCTACCATTCCTGCGCCGGCGCGCTCGTCCAGGCCCGGCACGTCTTCCTCGGCGGCTGCGGCCTGCCGGCCGCCTGGGCCGGCCAGCGCCAGTGGAGCATCCTCGAAACCGGCTTCGGCCTGGGCCTGAATTTCCTGGCCACCTGGGCCGCCTGGCAGGACGATCCAGGGCGCCCCGGGCTGCTGCACTTCTTCTCGGTCGAGGCCTACCCCGTCGCCGCGGCCGACCTGCTGCGCGCCGCCGCGGCCCAGCCCCGGCTGCTGCCGCTGGCCGAACAGCTGGCGGCGCAATGGCGCGGGCTGCTGCCGGGCACGCACCGCCTGGCCTTCGCCGATGGCCGCGTGCTGCTGACGATCGCCATCGGCGAGGTCCTGCCGATGCTGCGCAGCCAGCGCTTCGAGGCCGACAGCGTCTACCTGGACGGCTTTAGCCCGCGGCTGAACCCGGAGATGTGGTCGCCCGCGGTGATGCAGGCCGTCGCCCGCTTCGCGCGCCGCGGCACCCGCCTGGGCACCTGGACCTATGCCCGCGCCGTGCGCGACGCGCTGGCGCAGCAGGGCTTCGTGCTGGAGCGCGCGCCCGGCGCACCGCCCAAGCGCGACGCGCTGCGCGGCACCTTCGATCCGCACTGGGAGCCGCGGCGCAGCACGCCGGCGCTGCCGCCGGTCGCCGCGCCGGGCCGCTGCGTGGTGGTCGGCGCCGGCCTGGCCGGTGCCGCCTGCGCGGCCAGCCTGGCGCGGCGCGGCTGGCGCGTCACCGTGCTGGATGCCGCCGACGGCCCGGCCCGGGGCGCCTCGGGCGCGCCGGCCGCCGTGTTCGCACCCCACACCTCGCCCGACGACGCGCCGCTGTCGCGCCTGAGCCGTGCCGGCGTGGCGATGCTGCATACGGAGCTGCAAGCCCGTGCCATCCCCGGACAGGAGTGGGACGACCGCCGCGGCGTGATCGAGCGCCGCACGGCGGACACGCTGCGCCTGCCGGCGGGCTGGAGCGCCGGCGGAAGGAATACCACCTGGACTACTACCCCAGAGCGCTCGCAAGAAGCGCGCCTGGGAACCCATACTCCTGCCTTTTTCCATACTGTCGCTGGCTGGGTGCGCCCGGAGCGCCTGGTCGCCGCCTGGCTGGCGCAGCCCGGCGTCACCGTACGCACCCGGGTCCGCGTGGCCCGGCTGGCTTCGGCCGGCACAGGCTGGCGGCTGCTGGACGATGCCGGCGGCGCGCTGGAGACGGCCGACCGCGTCGTCCTGGCCGCCGGCGTGGCCAGCCGCGACCTGACGCCCGGCCTGGATCTGCGCGCCGTGCGCGGCCAGCTCGCCTGGGGCTGGACGGCCGATGCGCCGCCGCTGCCCGAGGGCGTATTCAATGGCGAAGGGCACTTCATCCATCCCGTCGCGTCCGACGGCGGTGCCGGAACACGCTGGGTGGCGGGCGCCAGCTTCGAGCGCGGCGATACCGGCAGCGACGTGCGCCCTGCCGACCTGCCGGCCAGCCTCGACAGGCTGGCCAGGCTCCACCCCGCGGCGGCCGAGGCGTTGGCGCCGGCCTTCGCCGCCGGCAAGGCCTGTGGCTGGGCCGGCGTGCGCTGCACCTCGCGCGACCGGCGGCCACTGGTCGGCCCGGTCGATGGGTCGGGCAGCCTCTGGGCGCTGACGGCCCTGGGGTCGCGCGGACTGACCTTCGCCCATCTCTGCGCCGAGCTGCTGGCGGCCCGCTGGCACGGCGAGCCGCTGCCGCTGCCGGCCGCCCTGGCCCAGGCGCTGGACCTGCACCGCCACGCCTGATCCGGCGAAGCTGCTACGCTATCGCCCCGCCGGATCCCTGTTCCCGGCGTCGGCGGCGGGTTTTTCCCTTTATCCAGAATAAGCTTCCAACCACCCCGGAAGCCGCATGAACATTGGCGCATAAGCTTATCCGCATAAAGCGCGGAAAAATAAATAGTTTGCGCATCTAAGGCCCGCTTCTACAGTCACGTTTCGCCGGGCGGCTGGTGCGGGCCGTCCGCACAGACAAGCAAAGACACGATGTACCAATACACCGAATTCGACCGCCAGTTCGTTCGCCAGCGCGCGGCGCAGTACCGCGACCAGCTCGAACGCTGGCAGGCCGGCAAGATCACCGAGGACGAATTCCGGCCGCTGCGCCTGCAAAACGGCTGGTACGTGCAGCGCTACGCGCCCATGCTGCGCGTGGCCGTGCCCTACGGCGAGATCTCCAGCGCCCAGATCCGCGTGCTGGCCCGCATCGCCCGCGAATACGACGAGCCCGAGGCCGAGGTCTACCGAAACGCCCTGGCCACGCAGGGCGCGCTGGGCACGACCTACCTGCCTTCGCACTATGCGCACTTCACCACGCGCACCAACGTGCAGTTCAACTGGATCCCGCTGTCGAAGTCGGCCGACGTGATGGACCTGCTGGCCTCGGTCGGCATGCACGGCATCCAGACCAGCGGCAACTGCATCCGCAACACCACGACCGACGAGCGCGCCGGCATCGCCGTCGACGAGATCGTCGATCCGCGCCCCTATGCCGAGATTCTGCGCCAGTGGACCACGCTGCATCCGGAGTTCGCCTTCCTGCCGCGCAAGTTCAAGATCGCCGTCTCCGGCGCCGCCGAGGACCGCGCCGCCACCGGCTGGCACGACGTGGGCCTGCACCTGGTGAAGAACGACGCCGGCGAGATCGGCTACCACGTGCTGGTCGGCGGCGGCATGGGCCGCACGCCGGTCATCGGCACCGTGATCCGCGAGTTACTGCCCTGGAACCAGATCATGAACTACCTCGAAGCGGTGGTGCGCGTCTACAACCGCTTCGGCCGCCGCGACAACAAGTACAAGGCCCGCATCAAGATCCTGGTGAAAGCCGAGGGCCAGCGCTACTTCGACGAGGTCGAGGAGGAGTTCCGCCAGATCGTCGAGATCGACGGCGGCCCGCACACCATTCCGCAGGCCGAGTTCGACCGCGTGGCCGCCTCGTTCGTGCCGCCGGCGCTGGCCGCCCGCCCGCCGCGCGATGCCGAGCAGGCCAACGCCGCGCTGCAGCGCCAGGTCGAGTCGAATCCCGCGTTCGCCCGCTGGCTGCAGCGCAATGTGGCCGAGCACAAGAACCCGGCGCTGCGCGCGGTCACGCTGTCGTTCAAGCGCGTGGGCCAGGCGCCCGGCGACGCCTCGGCCGACCAGCTCGACGCGCTGGCCGAACTGGTGGACCGCTTCTCGGCCGGCGAGGCCCGCGTGACCCACGACCAGAACGTGGTGCTGCCCTGGGTGCATGCCGAAGAGCTGTTCGACCTGTGGCAGGCCGCCCGCGACCTGGGCCTGGCCAGTGCCAACGTACACCTGCTGACCGACATGATCGCCTGCCCCGGCGGCGACCTCTGCGCGCTGGCCAACGCCCGCTCGCTGCCGATCGCAGCCGCCATCACCGAGCGCTACCAGGACCTGGACGAACTCGACGACATCGGCGACATCGGTCTGCACATCAGCGGCTGCATCAACTCCTGCGGCCACCACCACAGCGGCCACATCGGCATCCTCGGCGTCGACAAGGACGGCAAGGAGTGGTACCAGGTCACGCTCGGCGGCTCCGACGGCTCCACGCTCTCGGGCGACGCGGTGGCCGGCAAGGTGATCGGCCCGTCGTTCTCGGCGGCCGAGGTGCCCGACGTGATCGAGGCGGTGCTCACCACCTACCGCGACCAGCGTGAATCGGGCGAAACCTTCATCCGCACGCTGCGCCGCGTCGGGCTCGACCCATTCAAGGCCGCGGCCAACGCCGCGCGCATCAAGGTGGCCGAGCCGGCCTGAGCTTGCGCACGCACCACGACAGACATGAAGCTCCTCGCATCCCACGACCACACCCCGCCGGCCGAAGGCGACGCCCGCGTCGTCGCGCTGGCCAACGACGCCGATCCGCTCGCGCTGCCGCTCGAAGGCGTCGAACGCATCGACCTGCATTTCCCGAACTTCACCGACGGCCGGGCCTACAGCCAGGCCTACCTGCTGCGCCGCCGCCGCCGCTTCGCCGGCGATATCCGCGCCACCGGCGACGTGCTGATCGACCAGCTCGTGCAGATGGCGCGCACCGGCTTCAGCTCGGCCGTGTTGAAGGAAGGCGTCGACGCCGCCGACGCGCAGCGCCAGTTCGACCGCTTCCCCGGCTTCTACCAGGGCGACGTGGCGCACCAGCCGCATTTCAAGGCCGCGGCCTGACCCCATGACCATCGACCTCGCCAGGATCAACGCCGACCTCGGCCGCAATGCCCAGGGCCTCGTGGACTGGGCCATCGGCCTGGGCCAGCCGGCCATCGTGACGACCAACTTCCGCCCGTTCGAGGCCGTGATCCTGCATCTGGTCACGCGCGCCCGGCCCGACGTGCCGGTGGTCTGGATGGACAACGGCTACAACACCGAGGCCACCTACCGCTTCGCCGACGAAGTCACGAAGCTGCTGAAGCTCAACCTGAAGATCTATGTGCCGCGCCGCACTCGCGCGCACCGCGAGGCGGTGGACGGCCCGACGCCCGCCATCGACGACCCGCGCCACGCCGCCTTCACCGAGGAGGTGAAGCTGGAGCCTTTCGCCCGCGCCCTGCGCGAGACGGCGCCCCGCGTCTGGTTCACCGCGCTGCGCGCCAGCGACACGGCGGTGCGCGCGCAGATGGAGCCGGTCAGCCTCAACCCCGACGGCCTGATCAAGGTCGCGCCGCTGCTGCACTGGTCGTCCAAGGACCTGCACGACTACGGCAAGGCCCACGGCCTGCCCAACAACTTCGACTACGTGGACCCGACCAAGGCCGAGGACAACCGCGAATGCGGCCTGCACCTCGCGCACTGATGGCCCCCACTCCGCAACGCCTCCATACCCGCCCCGATGAACGCCCGCATCGACACTCCGCCCGAACTGCACCAGCTCAGCAACGCCCACCTCGACGCCCTCGAAGAGGAAGGCATCTTCATCCTGCGCGAGGTGGCCGCGGCCTTCGAGCGCCCGGCCGTGCTTTTCTCGGGCGGCAAGGACTCCCTGGTGCTGCTCAAGCTCGCCGAGAAGGCGTTCGGCACGGGCCGCCCGCCGTATCCGCTGTTGATGATCGACACCGGCCACAACTTTCCCGAGGTGACCGGCTTTCGCGACCGGCGCGCGCAGGAACTCGGCGCCGAACTGATCGTGCGCAACGTCGAGGACTCCATCCGCCGCGGCACGGTGCGCCTCGCGCGCCCCGACGAATCGCGCAACGTGCACCAGTCGGTCACGCTGCTCGAAGCGATCGAGGAGTTCCGCTTCGACGCGCTGGTCGGCGGCGCCCGCCGCGACGAGGAGAAGGCCCGCGCCAAGGAGCGCATCTTCAGCCACCGCGACAGCTTCGGCCAGTGGCAGCCCAAGGACCAGCGGCCTGAACTCTGGACGCTGTTCAACACGCGGCTTGCGCCCGGCGAGCACTTCCGCGTGTTCCCGATCAGCAACTGGACCGAGATCGACGTCTGGCAGTACATCGACCGCGAGGCCATCGCCCTTCCCTCGATCTACTACACCCACCGCCGCGAGGTGGTGGAGCGGCGCGGCCTGCTGGTGCCGGTCACGCCGCTGACGCCGCCGCGCGAGGGCGAAACGGTCGTCACGCGCGACGTGCGCTTCCGCACCGTGGGCGACATCACCTGCACCTGCCCGGTGCCGAGCACGGCCGCCAGCGCGGCCGACATCGTGGTCGAGACGCTCGCGGCCGAGGTCAGCGAGCGCGGCGCCACCCGCATGGACGACAAGACATCCGACGCTTCGATGGAAAAGCGCAAGAAGGACGGTTATTTCTGATGAGCAGCAGCACCCTCACCTCTCCCGTATCCGCCGCGCCGGCGCATGAGGACCACGCGGCCGCGCTGCGCTTCATCACCTGCGGCAGCGTCGACGACGGCAAGAGCACGCTGATCGGCCGCCTGCTCGTGGACAGCCGCGCCGTGCTGCAGGACCACCTGGCCGGCGTGCAGCGCTCCGGCGAGACCGACCTCGCATTGCTGACCGACGGCCTCTCCGCCGAGCGCGAGCAGGGCATCACCATCGACGTGGCCTACCGCTACTTCGCCACCGAGACGCGCAAGTTCATTATCGGCGACGCGCCGGGCCACGAGCAGTACACCCGCAACATGGTCACCGCCGCCTCGGGTGCCGACGCCGCCGTGGTGCTGGTCGATGCGACCAAGCTCGACTGGAAAAACCCCGGCCTCGCGCTGCTGGCCCAGACCCGCCGCCATGCGCTGCTGGTGCACCTGCTGCGCGTGCCCTCGCTGGTGTTCGCGGTCAACAAGCTCGACGCGGTAGAAGACGCGGCACTCGCCTTTACCCACATCGCCGGCGCGCTGGAGGCGTTCGCCGCAGCCGCCGGCATCACCGTGCGCGCCACCGTGCCCGTCTCGGCGCTGAAGGGCTGGAACGTGGTCGACGCCAAGCCGGGCTGGGCCGGCTACGAAGGACCCGGTCTGCTGCAGCTGCTCGAACAGCTGCCGGCCACGCCGGCCGACATGGCCCAGCCCTTCGCCTTCCCGGTGCAATGGGTCGAGAAACCTGCCGCCCCCACGCTTGTCGCTTCGCGTACTGCGCTGCCCCCCGAGGGGGCCGCGGGTGCGCTTGGGCGCGGCCCGGCGCCGCACCCGGCCTCGTCCTCCAGCGACACCTCGCAGGGCCGCCGCGTGTTCTGGGGCCGTGTGGCCGCGGGTACGGTCGCGCCGGGCCAGGAGATCACCGTGTTCCCGGGCGGCAGGACGGCCACCGTGGCCCAGGTGCTGGACACCGTGCGCCGCCCAGGCACGGTCGAAGCCGGCCACAGCGCCGGCATCGTGCTGGACCGCGAACTCGACGTGTCGCGCGGCGACTGGCTGCGGGCGCCCGGCGCCATCGCGCCGCAGCGAGGAATACTGGCGACAGTAGCATGGCTGGACGACGCACAGCTGCTGGCTGGCCGCACATACTGGGCACTGCATGGGCACCGCTGGGTCAAGGCCCGCGTCAAGCGCGTGCTGCACCGCGTGGACATCAACACGCTGGCCCAAGAGCCTGCAGCCGAACTGCCGGCCAATGCCATCGGCCATGTGGAACTGGCCTTCCAGGAGCCGCTGGCCGTGCTGCCGTTCGCCCAGGCCCGCACGCTGGGCTCGCTGATCCTCGTGGACACCGCCAGCCACCGCACGGCCGGCGCCGTGCTCGTCGCCTGAATCCGGCCCATCTGCAAAACCCTGTGGGGGGCACGCTCTAAAATAGCGGGTTCTCCCCCGATCAAGCCGCTTCCCTCATGACTCACGTCGTCACCGAGAACTGCATCAAGTGCAAATACACCGATTGTGTGGATGTCTGCCCCGTGGACTGCTTCCGCGAAGGCCCGAACTTCCTCATCATCGATCCGGACGAGTGCATCGACTGTGCGGTCTGCATCCCCGAATGCCCGGCCAACGCCATCTATGCCGAGGAAGACGTGCCGGCCGACCAGATCGCGTTCATCAAGATCAACGCCGAGCTGTCGGCTGCCGGCTGGAAGAGCATCACCAAGCGCAAGGCCTCGCTGCCCGACGCCGACGAATGGAACGGCAAGCCCGGCAAGATCGCCGACCTGATCCGCTGATCCTCCCCTGCGCGTGACCGGCACCGCCCAGCCCATCGAGACCGACGCGGCCATCATCGGCGCCGGCCCGGTCGGGCTGTTCCAGGTGTTCCAGCTCGGCCTGCACGAAGTCCACGCGCATGTGGTCGACGCCCTGCCCCATGTGGGCGGCCAGTGCGCCGAGCTCTATCCCGACAAGCCCATCTACGACATCCCCGGCATCGCGGCCTGCACCGGCCGCGAGCTGGCCCGGCGCCTGCAGGCCCAGGCCGCACCGTTCGCGCCGACCTGCCATCTGGGCCAGGAAGTGGCCGGCTTCACGCCGCAGCCGGACGGCCGCTTCCTGCTCGAAACCACGCGCGGCACGCGCCTGCTGGCGCGCAACGTGGTCGTGGCCGCCGGCGTCGGCGCCTTCGTGCCGCGGCAGCTCAAGGTCGAGGGGCTGGACGCCTTCACCGGAACGCAGCTGCTCTACCGCAGTGACGACCCGGCCGCCCTGGCGGGCCGGCAGGTCGTGATCTACGGCGGCGACGACATCGCCCTGGGCCACGCGATCGCGCTGGCCGAAGCCACGGCCGATCGCCGCCCCGCCGCGGTGACCGTGGTGTTCCGCCGCGACGTCTTCCAGGCCGAGCCGGCCGCCGCCGCGGTCTTCCAGGCACTGCGCGACGCGGGCCGCGTGGCCGTCGTCGCGGGCCAGATCACCGCCCCCGAATCACGGGATGGCCGGCTGGCGGCGCTTCGCATCGCCGGACCCGACGGCGGCGAACGCCGGCTCCCGGCCGACGTGCTGGTCGTGGCGCTCGGCCTTTCGCCGCGGCTCGGGCCGATCGCCGGCTGGGGCTTGGCGCTGGAACGCAAGCAGCTGCCGGTGGACACCGCCACTTTCGCCACCGCCATGCCCGGCGTGTTCGCCGTGGGCGACATCAACACCTACCCGGGCAAGCGCAAGCTGATCCTCTGCGGCTTTCACGAAGCCACGCTCGCGGCCTTTGCCATCGCCGACCGGCTGTTTCCCGAACGCCGCGCGCCGCTGCAGTACACGACCACTTCGACGCGTCTGCACGCGCTGCTCGGCCAGGGCGGTCAGAAGGTCGAGCGGTAGTACACCATCGGGCCGCCGCGCTTGCTGCGCAGCACCAGCTTGGCCCCGCTGTTCATCTGGAAGCCCACGGCGCCGAGTTCCGGCGCGATGCCGCGGCCGCGGGCGCGCGAGAACTGCGTCTCGACCCGGGCCGAATAGGTGGTGGCACCGCTGTCGCCGAACGCGCTGCCGCGCGTGTGGACCAGTGTGTACGCATCGGGCTCCGGATGGAGGCGCCGCCAAGCGGCGATGTCGATGCGATGGCCGCTCGCCGGCGCCGAGCGCCAGCGCAAGCCCAGGTCCAGCGCGGGTTCGACGCGGCGGTAGTGCAGCGTCGCGGCATCCGCCCCGGCCGCGGGCGAGGTCACGCCCATCGCCACGCCGACGCCGTGCTGCCGTGCATCGGCCGTCCAGCCGGAGAGTTCGATGCGCGTGGAGGCCAGGCTGCCCGAGGCAGCCGCGTCGCGCATGGCCTGCGAGCCTTCGGCAGGCCGGCGCGGGGCCTGCTCCGACAGCGCGGCGCGCTCCCATTGGATGCGGGTCGCCTGCTGCGTCTGCGGTGCCGCCTGGACTGCCAGCGCCACCGTCTCGCCCCAGCCGCCGTCGGCCCAGCAGGCCGGCGCGGCCGCGGCCATCGCGCACCAGACGCCGTACCGCACGACATGGCGCGGGGATCGCCGTCCCTGCGGATGCCGCGGCGCGGCGGCGGTCCCTGGCCGCAACGGGGCGGTGCAAACAGGCTCGCAGCGGGTCGGGGCGGCACGCATGGACTTGGAATCTCGGTGGCGTCGCCTGCGATTTCAAGCCAAACGGCCCTGCCCCCGGTGTCGGACTCCGATGATTCACCTGTGGGCACCTGCCGACACATGGGTTGACGCAGCACAGCGGGGCATGCGGGACCACGCCGGTACAATAGGCCGGTCCGCGCCCCAGGTGCGGTCGTGCTGGGGGTGCCGGGCCTGCTTGCGGGCCCGGCTGAGATCACACCCTTTGAACCTGAAGAGTTAATCCTCGCGCAGGGAAGCAGGCCCGGACCGGGCGCGTTCTCCACCGCATGCCGCCGCATGCCGTCCCGGCCCCCGTCGTTCGCTCCTCCTGCTTGCGCCTGCAAAGACGGAGCCGACATGCCAACATCCACCTCCCCCGCCAACGCGGCGCTCGCGCCGGTGCCGGCCGAGCAGCGCGTCTTCGGCTGGAACACGCATGCCGCGCTCTGGTTCAGCCTGGGCGTGGGCCTGCTGGTGATGCAGGTCGGCGCCTACCTGGTGCCGGCCGTGGGAACGCGCGAAGCGGCCGCTGCCATCCTGGCCGGCTCGGCCCTGGGCGCGGCGCTGCTGGGCTGGACCGCGCGCATCGCCTGCACCAGCGGCCTCTCCAGCGCGGGCCTGATGCACGCTGCCTACGGCAGCGCGTTCGCCCGGCTGCCGGTGGTGCTCAACATCGTGCAGCTCGTCGGCTGGACCACGTTCGAGATCGTCGTCATGCGCGACGGTACGGCGGCCATCGCGCAGCGGGCCTTCGGCCTCGGCGGCGCGACGGTGGCCGCCACGCTGCTCTGGGGCGCGGTGCTGGTGGCACTGCTCGGTGGCTCGATGCTCGGGCTGGTGCGCCGCTTCGTCGGACGCTTCGGGCTGCCGCTGGTCGTGGTGTCGCTGGCCTGGCTGAGCTGGCAGTTCGCCCAGGTGCTGGCGCAGCAGGATGGGGGCGCGTTCTGGCGGCACGGCGGCGACGGCAGCATGGGCATGCTCTCGGCCATCGACCTGGTGGTCGCCATGCCGGTGTCGTGGCTGCCGCTGGTGGCCGACTATGCGCGGCATGGCAGGTCGGCCCGTGGCGCCTTCGGCGGCACCTGGCTCGGCTACCTGGTCGCCAACGTCTGGTGCTACGGCCTGGGGGTGCTGGTGGCCAGCGTGTCGGCGCCCGGCACCGAGCTGGTCGCGGCCCTGCTGCTGGCCCAGGGCGGGCTGGTGGCGCTGGGGCTGATCCTCATCGACGAACTCGACAATGCCTACGGCGATGTGTATTCGGGCTCGGTCTCGGCCCACAGCCTGCTGCCGCGCTGGAGCGTCCGACGCTGGGGTCTGCTGCTGGCGGTGCTGTGCACCGGACTCGCGCTGGCGCTGCCGATGCACAGCCTGGAGCCGTTCCTGCTGCTGAGTTCGGTCTTCGTGCCGCTCTATGGCGTGATCCTCGGACGGCTCGGCGCCGGCGCGGCCGCGGCGCCCTCGGCCGAACGCCGCACCGACTGGCGCGCTGCCGCGCTGTGGATCGGCGGCATCGCGCTCTACCACGCACTGGCGCGCTGGGCGCCGGGCTGGGGCGCGGCATTGCCGACCCTGGCGGTGACTTTCGTGCTGGCGCGGGCGACGCGCCGAGCGCCTAGCCCGCCGCCACTTTCCGCTGTGGCAGCGGCGCGTGCCCATGGTTGAGCGGACCATGGCCCCGGCCCGTCAGCACGTCGGCCCCCGCTGCGATGGCGCGAAGTATGTAACCACGGCCGGCTTGTACCGCCGGCTCCAGGCCCATACCCCCGCCCAGATGCGCAGCGATGGCCGACGACAGCGTGCAGCCGGTGCCGTGCACGTTCTCGCTGGCGATCCGCGGGGACGCCAGCCGCAGGCGCGCGCCGCCGGCCTGCGCGAGCACGTCGGTCACCTCATCGCCCGGCAGGTGTCCGCCCTTGACCAGCACCGCGCGTGCGCCGAGCGCGAGCAGGCCGTCGGCCGCCGCATCGAGCGCCTGCGCGTCGGGAATGGCGCGGTCCAGCAGCAGCGCGGCCTCGTCGAGGTTCGGCGTGACCAGCGCCACGCGCGGGAACAGCTCGCGCACCAGCACGGCCACCGTCTCCTCGGCGATCAGCCGGTCGCCGCTGGTGGCGACCATGACCGGGTCGAGCACCACGTTGGACAGGCCGTGGCGGTCGATGGCCTCGGCCACCACGCGCACGATCCCGGGGCTCGCCAGCATGCCGATCTTGACCGCGTCGACGCCGATGTCCCCGGCCACCGCGTCGATCTGCGCGCGCACCGTCTCGGGCGGGATGCCGTGGATGCCGTGCACGCCCAGCGTGTTCTGCGCGGTGATCGCGGTGATGGCCGTCATGCCGTAGCCGCCGAGCGCGGCGAAGGTCTTGAGGTCGGCCTGGATGCCGGCGCCGCCGCCGCTGTCGGAGCCGGCGATGGACAGCAGCCGCACATAGCGCTGCGCGCCGGCCTGCGCGTGGGAATTCGTCATGGTGAAAATTATGGGCGATGCATGGCGTCGTCCTGAGCCGATCAGAAAAAGATGAGCAGCAGCATCCCACCCACCTCCTTCACCCTCCTCGGCGCCGGCCTCATGGGCCGGCTGCTGGCGCTGGCGCTGGCGCGCGACGGCCACCAGGTCACCGTGCATGACGCCGGCGGACCCGACGCCGACGGCGCCGCCGCCCGCGTGGCCGCAGCCATGCTCGCGCCGCTGGCCGAATCGGCCATCACCGAGCCGGGCGTCGTGCGCATGGGCCGCTACGCGCTGGAACGCTGGCCGCAGCTGCTGGCGCAGCTCGACGCGCCGGTCTTCTTCCAGCGCAACGGCACGCTGATCGTCTGGCACCGGCAGGACGCGGCCGAGGCGGCGCGCCTGCAGCGGCAGCTGGAGCACAACCAGCAGCGCATTCCCGGGCTACCGGCATTGAAGGCGCTTGACGGGGTATGCCTTGCCAACGCAGAGCCTGCACTCGCTGGCCGATTCAACCGTGGGGTGTATCTGCCGGACGAAGGCCAGCTCGACAACCGGCAGCTGCTGTCCGCCCTGCTCGTCACGCTGCGGCGGCTGGGCGTGGCGCTGCACTGGAACAGCCCGCGCACGCCGGAGGATTTCGCCGCCGATGCACCGGGCTGGCTGATCGATTGCCGCGGCCTGGGCGCACGGGGCGCATGGAAGGACCTGCGCGGCGTCCGTGGCGAGGTCGCCCGCGTGCATGCACCCGAGGTCACGCTGCAGCGGCCCACGCGGCTGGTGCATCCGCGCTACCCGATCTACATCGCGCCGAAGGAAGACCACCTGTTCGTCATCGGCGCGACCGAGATCGAGTCCGACGACCTGTCGCCGCCGTCCGTGCGCTCCACGCTCGAACTGCTGAGCGCCGCCTATGCGGTGCACAGCGGCTTCGCCGAAGCGCGCATCGTCGAGATCGCAACCCAGGCCCGCCCCACGCTGCCGGACAACCTGCCGGCCATCCGGCGCATCGGCCCGCGGCGGCTGCAGGTCAACGGCCTCTACCGCCACGGCTTCATGATCTCGCCGGCGCTGCTGGACGCCACGCTCGACGTCATCGCCACCGGCGCCACGCCGCATGCCCAGGCATGGCAGCTGCGCATCGAAGAAGCTTGAGAGACCGCCCATGAACGTTGTCATCAACCAGGCACCGCACGACCTGCCGGACGGCGCCACCGTCGCCGACGCCATCGCGCGCATCGCGGCCAGGCCGCCGTTCGCCGTCGCGGTCAATACCACCTTCGTGCCGCGCACCCGCCATGCCGTGCATACGCTGCACGACGGCGACCGCGTCGAAATCATCGCGCCCGTGACGGGCGGCTGAACCTTCCGCAAAGCATGAGTACCGCATCCACCGACCCCCTCGTCCTCTATGGGCAAACCTTCCAGAGCCGGCTGCTGCTCGGCACCGCGCGCTATGCCTCCCCGGCCGTACTCGAAGCCGCGGTGCGGCGCGCCCGGCCGGCCATGCTGACCGCATCGCTGCGCCGCCAGGGCAGCAACCCGGCCGAATCGGGCAGCGGCTTCTGGGAGCTGCTGAGAAAGCTCGGCGTGCCCGTGCTGCCCAACACCGCTGGCTGCCACGGCATCCAGGAAGCGGTCGCCACTGCGCAGATGGCGCGCGAAGTGTTCGACACGCCCTGGATCAAGCTCGAACTCATCGGCGACGACTACACCCTGCAGCCCGACACGCTCAACCTGGTCGAGGCCGCACGGCTGCTGGTCAACGACGGCTTCCAGGTGCTGCCCTACTGCACCGAGGACCTCGTGCTCTGCCAGCGCCTGGTCGATGTGGGCTGCCAGGCCGTGATGCCCTGGGCCGCGCCCATCGGCACCGGCCGCGGGCCGGTCAACCCGTATGCGCTGCAGATGCTGCGCGAGCGGCTCGACGTGCCCCTGCTGGTCGATGCCGGGCTCGGCCTGCCGTCGCATGCCTGCCAAGTCATGGAATGGGGCTACGACGGCGTGCTGCTCAACACCGCGGTGGCCCTGGCCCAGGATGCCGTGGCCATGGCTGGCGCATTCGCCGACGCCGTGGCCGCCGGCCGTGCGGCCTTCCGTGCCGGCGCCATGGCGGCGCAGGGCAGCGCCCAGCCCAGCACGCCGGTGCTCGGCACCCCTTTCTGGCACCACGACCATGACTGATCCGGACATTGGCGAGCTGGCCGCAGCCATCGTCGAAGCACACAGCGGCCGCTTCGGCAGCGGCTGGGAACTGTTGCCCGCACCGCCAGCGCAGTCCGACGCGCCGGTCTACCGCGCCGCACTGCAGGCCTGCAGCGCCCTGGGCTTCATCCCGATCGACGCCGAAGTGCTGGCCCGGGCCTGGCAGCGCCGCAGCGAGCGCACCGGCCGCTTCGACCCCGCGGCCTGGCCCGATGCGCCGCAGGACTTCGGCCTGCGCGATCCGGCGACCCTGCGCACCGACGGCTTCCCGGCCTGCCCGCAGTCGCTCGGCCTCTATGCCGTGCTGCCGGACGCAGCCTGGGTCGGCCGCATGGCCCGCGCCGGCGTGCCGACCGTGCAGTTGCGCTTCAAGTCGGACGATGCCGAAGCCGTGAAGCGCGAAGTCGAGGCCGCGATCGCAGCCGTCGCCGGCACCGGCGCGCAGCTCTTCATCAACGACCACTGGCGCACTGCCATCGCAGCCGGCGCCTGGGGCGTGCACCTCGGCCAGGAAGACCTGGACGCGCTCACGCCGACCGAACTGGCCGTGCTGCGCGCCAGCGGCGTGCGGCTGGGCGTGAGCACGCACGGCTATGCCGAGATGCTGCGGGCCGATGCGGTGGCGCCGAGCTACGTCGCGCTGGGCGCGGTCTTCCCGACGACGCTCAAGCGCATGCCCACCGCGCCGCAGGGCGTAGGCCGGCTCGCGGCGTATGCGCGGCTGCTGTCGCACTACCCGCTGGTAGCCATCGGCGGCATCGACCTGCCGCGCTTCTCCGAGATCAAGGCCACGGGCGTCGGCTCGATCGCCGTGGTCCGCGCGCTGGTGGCGGCGGACGACCCGGAAGCGGCGGCTGCACAGCTGCAGGCCGCCCTGGCTTCGTGAACGAAAAAGCCGCCGGCCGCATCGGACCGCGTTTATTCCGTGTATATAATTGAAGGCTTGTTCCTCGATAGCTCAGTCGGTAGAGCGCCGGACTGTTAATCCGTAGGTCCCTGGTTCGAGCCCAGGTCGAGGAGCCACAACGAAGCAGCGCCCGGGGCAACGCCAGTCAGGTTAAAAAGGGAACGTGTTGAACACGTTCCCTTTTTCCTTGGCACGGCCCGGCGTAGGTGTACCAAAGGAATGCCAGCCAGCGCGTTACTGACCGGCACTGCGCACTGGCCGGACTCCAAGATATTTAAGGGGTATGCATCTGATGCGCACTGTATTCAAGCGCCTCATGCACATACCCCCGGCCTGGCATCAGCCGGGACTACTTCTTGCGCACCACCTGCACGATGAACAGCAGCACGATGGCGCCGACCACCGAGGCGATCCAGCCTGCCGGCTGGCCCGCGGCGTACCAGCCGGCCGCCTGTCCCACGTAGCCGGCCAGCAGCGAGCCGGCAATGCCCAGCAAGATGGTCCAGATCCAGCCGAGTTTGTCGTCGCCGGGCTTGATGGCCCGTGCGATCAGGCCCACGATGAAACCGACGATGATCGTGCCGATGAAGGAAAACATGCGCGAATCTCCTGTTGAGGATGCGGATTGGACAAGGCAGCAGTGCGCACCATAACCGAAGATCGTGGCGACCGGCAGCAGGCATGCCGCGCGGCACGACGTTCAATCATCGGGAATCAGCCGCTTGCCCAGGCCGGTTGCGCCATCGGGCGCGAAGCCGAGCTTGTCGTAAAACGCGATCACGCCCAGGTTGGTGCCGCGCACCTGCACGTTGATCTTGGGGCAGCCCAGCGCCAGCAGTAGGCGCTCGGCCTCGGCCATGAGGCGCCGGCCGATGGCCAGGCCCTGCCGCTCGGGCGCCACGGCCAGGTAGTAGACCCAGCCGCGGTGGCCGTCGTAGCCGGTCATCGCACTGCCGACCACCGCGCCGTCGAGCGTGGCGACGAGGAACAGCTCCGGCTGCACCGTGCGCTTGCGGGCGATGTCGCGCTGCGGATCGTTCCACGGCCGCACCAGCCCGCAGGCATGCCACAGCGCGATGACGGCAGACTCGTCCGCGTCGGCGAACGAGCGGATGGCAAGGCCGGCCCCGGTCGCCGCCGTCATTTCCTGAGCAGCACCTTGAGGGCCGCCTGGAGTCGTCGCGCCTGACCTGCGCTGCTCGGGCTGGCCAGCACGCGGGCCGTGTCCTGGCCCCAGGTCTCGGCCGGCTGCGGGTCGTTGCGGCGGGTCAGCAGCTGGAGCTGCAGCGCGCGGCGCGCGCCGACCTGCTCGGCCGGCGTGGGAACCTCGGCCGCGATTTCCAGGCGCAGCAGGGCTTCGCCGGCCTCGCCCTCGGGAGCGCGGGACAGCGCCTGTGTCCACGACGCGCGCACGGCCGGGGCCACGCGGCCGCCGAGGTCCTGCGCGCCCGGCACCTCCTCGGCGTTGCGGTGTTCCCACGCGCCGAGCAGCTGCGTCAGCGCCTCGCCATGGGCCTGGGCCGCGAGCTTGCGCAGGGCGGACTGGGCATGCTCGAGCGCATCGCGCTGGGCGCGGAAGGCGGCGTCGCCCAGGCGCGGGCCGCGGTCCTCGCGCGGCGGACGGTCCCCGAAGCGGCCGCCGCGGTCGTTCGGGCCGCCGCCGCGGCGGTCGCCGAACTTGCCGCCGCGCGCGGGCGCGGCCTGCGCGTCCTTCCTGCTGCCCGGGCGGTCGTCGCCGCGCACGGCGACCACGCGCCTGGCCGCAACCGGCGCGGGCGCAGCGGCCTCGAGCGCAGCGTCCGCAGCGCGGGAGCCGGTATCGGCCGTGGCCGATGCGTCGGCGCCGCCGTCCGGCGCGACCAGGTCGGCGCCGGGTGCGGCGGCCGGCGCCGGCAGCGGCGCGGGCTGGTCCTCCGCCGGCGTGCCGGCGGGCTCGCCGCTCTCGCTGAACTCGGCGGCGGCAGCCTGCTCGGCCGCACGGGCGAAGGCATCGCCGGCCGGCGCTGCGGGCGCGCCCACGGCCTGGCCGCGCAGCGCGGCTTCGAGCGCGGCCACGGCCACGCGGATCTGCTGGGCGTCGCCGGTGGCGTTGGCGGCTTCGAGCGCCCTGGAGGCGTCGAGCACGGCGCGGTCGCGCGCGCTGATCTCGCCGACCGTCTTCTCGCGCTCGGCGGTCTTGCGGTTGAAGGCGTCGTCGATCGGCTTGCGGAAGGCGTCCCAGAGCTTCTGCTCCTGGCGGCGGTCCAGCGGCACCGACTGGGCCTCGGCCTGCCAGCGCTGCTGGAGGTTCTTGACCGCGTCGATGCGCAGGGCGGGCGCCGCACCGATGGCTTCGGCTTCGGCGATCAGCGCCTGCCGGCGCTCCAGACTGACCTTCTGCGCGGCTTCGAGCGGCGCGGCGGCTTCGCCGATCACCTGCTTCCACTGCTGCTGCAGGTCGGCGAAGATCTTCTCGCCGACGTGGCCGCCTTCGCGCCAGCGGCTGCCGAACTGCTGCAGCGCCCGGTGAATGCCCTTCCAGTCGGTCGAGCCGGCCTGGGCCGCGGCCCAGGCACGCACCTCGTCGATCAGCGCGACGCGCCGGGCCTTGTGCTCGGCCGTCTCGCTCTTGATCTTGTCGAGCCAGGCCTCGACGACCTTGTGGGCCTGGTTGCAGGCTTCGTCGAAGCGTTTCCACAACGCGTGGTTGGGTGTGGCGCCGCCCTGGTCGACCTTCTTCCACTGCTCGCGCAGGGCGCGCAGGCTTTCCTGCATCTTGCGGCCGCCGAGCGACTGGTCCTCGGGGCGGTTGAGCAGGGCCTCGGCCTTGGCGATCAGATCCTCGCGGACCTTGTCGGCGCTCCAGCGCTGCCAGCCTTCGAGTTCGCCGGCGGCAACCAGCGCGGTGTGCACCTGGTGCTCCAGCGCGTCGTCGATGTGGCGGCCGTGGTCCTTGAGCACGGCGCGCAGCGCGGCGGCCGCACCGGCGCTGGCCTTGCCGTGGCCTTCGGCGGTTTCCTGTTCGAGCCTGGCGAGCGCCTCGCGCACGGCGGCGACGGCCTTCTCGCGCACAGCCGGGTCGACCGGCGCGCGCGGGCCGCGGGCCGGCCGGGCGGCGGCGCCTTCGGCCCCTGCGGCTGCTGCGGCGTCGACCGCGGCCGCAGCCGGCGCGCCGCCCCGGGCGACAGTGATCTCGTCGGCCCAGACGGGCACGGCCGGCAGCGGGGCGGCGGCATCCTCGGCCGCGGCGGCGGCTTGGCCAATGGCGAGCTGGAAGGCGTCCCAGACGACCAGCAGCTGGCCGCGCGAGGCGTCGAGCAGTGGCGGGAAGCGCGCCTCGACGCTGGCCCAGTGAGCGTCGCCGGTGATCTCGGCGGCCTGGTCCTGCCAGCGCTGCACGTCGGCGCGCAGCTGCTCCAGCGCGGCCTGGGCGTCGCGCCAGGGCTTGGTGGAGAGCACCTCGATGCGCTGGGCCAGCAGCACGGCGGCCTCGCGCTGGACCTGCACGCGGTGCTGCAGGTCCTCGATGACCTTCACGCGGTCGGCCAGCCGGGTCTTCAATGCCGACAGCGGCTCGCGCGACAGCGGCGCGCCGGCGCGGGCGGCGTCGCGCTGCCAGGCCAGGGCGTCGGCGATGTTGAGCTTGGGCGCGTCGAGCAGGGCCTGGGCGCGGGCGGCCCATTCGGCGGCGATGGCTTCCTGGCCGCGGGCGCGCTTGAGTTCGTCGAGGCGCTCGCGCACCGGGCGGGCGGCACCCTTGTCGCGGTGGCTCAGGTCCCTGAACACTTCCTGGAGCTGTTCGGGCGTGGGGTTGGTCGCCAGCCAGTCGCGGATGCGGGCGGCGCGCTCGCCGGAGGTGGCTGCCGAGAACGCGCCGCCGGTCAGGGCGTCGAGCGGGTGCGCGTCTGCGGCTTTGGACGACGACGGTTGGTGATCGGGCGTATCGGACATCTGGTGTGTTCTTGGCTGAAAGTGGAGCCGGCCGGGCGGCGGCGGGGCAGGCAAAGGGGCTATTTTCACCGGGTTTGGCCCGGTCCGCGGCGGAGGTACCCGAGCGCGACGCTCAGGCCCGCTTGCGACGCGGTCAGGAGGCTTCGAGGTTCAGTTCGGCATGCGGCTTCCAGCCGCCTTCGGCCGGCACGTCGGCCCGCGGCGCGCCCAGGAACAGGCGCGAGGCCGGCAGCTGCCGCCCGGCGAGGTAATCGCGCACGGCCACGCCGCGGGCCACGGCCAGTTCGCGCATGGCGGCCTCGGGCACGGCGATGTCGGCCAGCAGCAGCGCCTCCATCTCGGGCACCGGCAGGTCCTTGGGCCAACCGACGGCGTTGCGCGGCTTCCTGATGTCGGCGCGGCCATAGGCCTCCTTGAGCAGCGCCGGATATTCCGCCGCGGTGAAGGGCGCGACCTCGTCGGCGGCCCGGGCGCCGCCGCTGCGGGCGGCGCGGCGTTTTTCGGCCTGGACCAGGGCGTCGAGCCGGGCGCGTTTCCAGCCGTCGCGCTCGGCTCCGGGGCTGGCCAGGCCGATGACGGTGAGCCGCAGCGCTGGCCGGTCGGCCAGGGCCCAGGCCACCTTGTCGAGCTGCTCCTTCGCCGCCGCGTCAAGCGTGGCGCGTCCCGGCGCGAAGGCGACGTCGCCGCCGCGACCGTCGCTGTCGCCGCCGCCGATGGCGCTGGCCAGCAGCGAGAACGGTGCGGTCACCGCCTTGACGATCAGGTTGCCCAGCGCCTTGAAGACCACTGCGGCAATGCTGAACTGCGGGTCGTTGAGCGAGCCGCTGATCGGCAGGTCCACGTCGATCACGCCGTTGCGGTCGGCCAGCAGCGCTGTGGCCAGGCGCACCGGCAGGCTGGCCGGCGCGCCAGCCACCTCGTCGCCGAACTTCAGCTGGTTGAGCACCAGCCGGTTGCGCGCGGTGAGCCGGCCGTCGGGCTCGACCTGGTAGGCCACGTCCATGCTGAGCTTGCCGCGTTCGATGCCGTGGCCGGCGTACTTGACCGTATAGGGCGACAGCGGCGGCAGTTCCAGGTCGCGCACCTTGCCGACGATGTCGAGCGCCAGCGGCTGGGCCAGCGGGTTCAGGCGGCCGGTCACTTCGAGCGAGGCAGTGCCCTCGGCACGGCCACGCAGTTCCAGCGCCGCCATCTGCGGCGGCTGGCCGGCGGCTGTCTCGGAAGAGAAGGAGTCGAGCGTGCCGCTCAGTGCGGTCAGGTCGGCCGAGTAGTTGGGCTGGATGAAGCGGTCGGAGAAGTTGACCCGGCCGTTGGCGACGGTGACCGGGCCGAAGCGGATCCTCGGCGACGGGCCGGCCGCGGCCGGCGGCGGCGTGGACGCCGCTCCCTGCCCCGCCGGCGTCCGGGCCGAGGACTTGACCAGGTTCTGGAGGTTGATGCGCCCGTTCTCCTGCACCACGAGGCGGGCGAAGAAGTCCGACAGCGCGGTCTCGCGGACCTCCACCTGCGTGGCCCGGCCGGGGGCCAGCGCCAGCCGCAGGCCGCGCAGGCCGAGCGACTTCCACTGCAGCAGATCCTCGCCACGGCCCGATTCGGCCTGGGCCACGGCCCCGTGCCAGTGGCCTGGGCGGCCTCGGCGGTGGGCGCACTGCGCACCCGCACTTCGTCGAGCGCGGCGTCGCCCGCGGCCTCCACCTGCGGTCCGGCCGGCGCGGCCGCATAGCGCACCGTACCCTTGAAGCCGGCCTCCGCCCGGCGGATCTGCACGTTGAGTGCGTCGCCGAAGTACGGTTCGAACGCCTGCACCGGCAGCCGCTCGGCCGTGAGGCGGCCCTGCGCGACCAGCGGATCGAGCGCCAGCGTGCCGTCGAAGGTCAGGCGGCCCGGCTCGACGCGCCCGCGGCCGGTCTCCGCGATGCGGGCCGATACCGTGAGCGGCGACGGCCTGGCGCCGGCCCGGGCACCCAGCGGCGACAGGTCGCGCAGGCGCAGCTGCAGCGCGCTGATGTCGACGGCCACCGGACCGCTGCGCGACGCATCGCGGAAGGACAGTGCGCCGCCGTCCAGGGCCACATCGCCCAGGCGCACCGCCCAGGGCGTGCCGGCGGGCGTCCGCACCGTGGCGGCAGCGCCGCCGGCGGCCGCCGGCCGGACCAGCCAGCGCTCGGCCATCCAGCGCCCGTCGGCGTCGCGGCGGACCTGGAGCCTGGGCGCGGCCAGCGCCAGCTTGCCGACCACGACGTGGCGGCGGGCCAGGTCGATGGCCGCGTCTTCGACGCGCAGCTGCTTCAGCGCAGCCGTGCACGGCGCCTTGGCCGCGCCGCAGCCAAGGCGGGCATCGTCCACCTGGAGCCGCGCGACCTGCACGGCGATGGCGTCGCCGTTGCGGCCGATGCCGAGGTCGGCATCAAGCGAGCCGTCGCGCCGGGGCGCGAGCTGCCGGGCCAGGTACGGCGCGGCGATCGCCAGCGGCAGCGACCGCACCGAGACGGCGGCCGTGGCGATGCGGTCGGCGGCCTCGCCGCGCAGCACGATGCGGGCACCGGTCCCGACGCCGGCGCTGGCCGCGAACTGCAGCGGCTGGGCGAACGGCAGCACCACGGTCTGGGCGTCGAGCGCCAGGTCGTGCAGCGCGGCCTCGGCGCCGCCGGGCACGGCGTCGTCGCGCCAGGCCACCTCGGCACCGCGCACGCCGATGCGGTCGATGGCGATGCTCCAGGGGTATGCCCCTTCAACGCCCTTGTCCTGCCCGCCAGCGTCCTTGTCCCCTGGGGGTATATCAGGCCGCTGCGGCGCCATGTCCAGGTTGACGCGGCCGCCGGCGTCGCGCCGCACGGTCAGCACCGGCCTGGACAGTTCGACCGACGTCACATGCAGCACCCGCGCCAGCGGCCGCAGTTCGGCCACGCGCAGCGCGAGGTGGTCGAACGACAGCAGCGGCGCGCCGTCCGCCGCCTGAGCCACGCGCAATCCGTGCAGCGCGGCCGTGCCACTGACGGCCAGGCGCGGGCCGTCGGCGGCCTGCTCGAAGGCAACGCGCAGGTCCGCATCGAGCCGGCCCGATTGCACCTTCACCGGCAGGTCCGCCGGCAGGTAGCCAAGAAAGGGCGACAGGTCCAGGCCGGCCAGGCGCAGCGTGGCGTCGGAGCGGCGGCTGTCGGCGAACGGTGTGGTCTCGGCCGCGCTGTCGAAGGCCGTGCCGTTGAGCGAGAACGCCAGCCGGGGCCTGACCGTCACCTCGCGCTGCGAATCCAGGCTGCTGACGAAGGGCACGCCCAGTTCCACGCCGCGCCAGCGGTGCACTCTGCCGACGGCGCGGTCGTCCACGTCGACCTGCCCGCCGTGAACAGCGATGTTGTAGAGAGCGAAGCGCGGCGGAGGACCGTCGGACCCGGACGACTTCTCACGCAGCTTGGCAAGGACGTCGTCGAAGTCGAAATGGCCGGGCGCCGTCTGCGCGATGCGCAGCACCGGCCGGTCCACCGTGACGGCATCGATCACCGGCGCCAGCCGCGCCAGGGACTGGAGTGCCGCATCTATATAGATACGCCCCACCTCCACCTGGGGCGCGCCCTGGCCGCCGGCCGCGGCGACGGCCACGTCGCGCAGCGTGAGTTCCAGGCTCCACGGGCGGAAATCGACGGCGCCGATGGTGACCGCGCGGCCCAGTTCGCGGCTGGCGATGCGCTCGCCCTGGATGCGCAGCAACGGCGGCACGGCCAGCCAGCCCAGGGCCCAGAGCAGCACGATGGCGCCGAGCGTCCAGGCCGCGCGGCGCAGCCACCGCCGACGGCCTACGGTCCAGTGCGGGGAGAACGGAACTGGGGACGGCGCGCTGTTGGGCATGGTCTCGTTCGAGCGTATGTGCGGCTGGAGGATAAGCCAGCAGCCACGCCACAAACGGAAAGCCCGGAAGCGGCGAACCGTTTCCGGGCTTGACGGCGGGCACAACGGCCTTTTGCCATCTTTGCAAGGCACGGAGTTCAACCGTCCGCGCCGAGCAGGAAGCAAGTTATTGCTTCCATCGGTTTGCCCCTGGAGACCGTCCCGGTGGCATGCCGGCCTGTGCGAGCATGCGGGCCAGTCCTTGCGGGGCCGGATGCCTGAATCACTCAGGCACTCCTACGTTACCGCCGGTTGCCAGGCCCGGCCAATGGCATTTTCAAATGGGCACGGCGCTCGCCATTGACGCTGGAAAAAAGGACGGATTCCGATGTGGCCCGGCATGCTCGATCTGCGTTTCCATACAGCATTTGTAATAACCAATAAATCCATCGATCGGCTTCTTAAGTATTGACTCGATATTTTGACGGCCTCTAAAATCCGCCAGTCCCGAATTCGACCCTTCCGGGACGCCACCGAACCCGCTGCCGTTATCGGCTAAGTCAGTTCTGTGCCTCAGACGCCACCCCATCCTTCACCCGATGGCGTCGCACGAACTTGATGGCGTTACCAATCCAAACGAGGCACGTCCGTACCCCGTTGCATGCCACCCCATGAAGGGTTGCCGTGCCGGGTGACTGCCGTCCCCGCGTAGAAAGGAGAGCTATGACAGCGTCAGGCAAGTTGGCCCGAGGTTTGCGGACTTGTCTGTCCGACGTCGCCGAAGGCTTCTTCGTGATCACCCACAACAGCTTCGCCCTCCTGGGGCTGGCTGTCGCGTTTGCCGGCATCACCCTCGCCGCCCGCCCCGACCTGCGCCAGCTCGGCGAGGAGCACCTGCGCGGCTGGCTCCAGGCCCGCCAGGTCGCCGTCGTCGGCATGCCGATCGAGCCGGGCGCGATCGACCGCGCCACCGCGGCCAACCCCAAGAACCTGCCGCGCCAGCAGGCGGCCGTGGCCTACTGGCTCAGCCGCAAGTACCGCGTCGCGCCCGAGCCGCTGAGCGCGCTCGTCACCGAGGCCTATGAGATCGGCGGGCGCACCAAGCTCGACCCGACGCTGATCCTCGCCATCGTCGCCATCGAGTCGGGCTTCAACCCGTTCGCGCAGAGCCCCGTGGGCGCCCAGGGCCTGATGCAGGTCATGACCACGGTGCACACCGACAAGTACCGCAACTTCGGCGGCCATCTGGCCGCGTTCGACCCGGTGACCAACCTGCGCGTGGGCGTGAAGGTGCTGCAGGAATGCATCGCCCGCGCCGGCTCGCTGCAAGGCGGCCTGCGCTTCTACGTGGGCGCCGGCAACCTGGAGGACGACGGCGGCTACGCCGGCAAGGTCATGGCCGAGCACGAACGCCTGCGCCAGGTCGCCGCCGGCCGCAACGTGCCGGTGATCCCGCCGGCGCTGGAGCGCCCGATCGCCCCGCAGCCGATCCCCGTGATCGCCAACACCCCCACGGCGCCCGCCGGCAGCCCGGCCGCAGCCGCGCCGGAGGAGATCGCCTCGCTGGCGGCGACCTCCTGAATCCCGGGGCGCTGCGCCCCGCTGGTACACTTACGGCCGCACGCGACTGGCGATAGGCGCGGCACCCTCAGCGCGGTGCCGCCGCTGACGTGGAATCCCCGGAGAAGACACCTCCGCTCAACCACTGGGAAGCGTGCCGCACCGGTCTTCCGCTGCGTTCCGCCGTTCGCCTGGGCAGCCCTTGCTTGACGTCAAGGGAAGATTTCTTCAGGACTGCCATCCATGTACCACCGCAACATCCTCGTCGAGCAGGCCGACCCCGAAGTCTGGGCCGCCATCCAGGCCGAGAACCGCCGCCAGGAACAGCACATCGAACTGATCGCCAGCGAGAACTACGCCTCGCCGGCCGTCATGGCCGCCCAGGGCTCGCAGCTCACCAACAAGTACGCCGAAGGCTACCCGGGCAAGCGCTACTACGGCGGCTGCGAGTACGTCGACGTGGTCGAACAGCTCGCCATCGACCGCGTGAAGGCCCTGTTCGGCGCCGACGCGGCCAACGTGCAGCCCAATTCCGGCTCGCAGGCCAACCAGGCCGTGCTGCTGGCCTTTTTGAAGCCCGGCGACACCATCCTCGGCATGAGCCTGGCCGAAGGCGGCCACCTCACGCATGGCATGCCCCTGAACCTGAGCGGCAAGTGGTTCAACATCGTCTCCTACGGCCTCAACGCCCAGGAAGAGATCGACTACGACGACGTCGAGCGCAAGGCCCGCGAAAGCCGCCCCAAGCTCATCATCGCCGGTGCCTCGGCCTACAGCCTGCGCATCGACTTCGAGCGCTTCGCGAAGATCGCCAAGGAGGTCGGCGCCATCTTCTGGGTGGACATCGCCCACTACGCCGGCCTCGTGGTCGCAGGCCAGTATCCGAACCCGGTTCCCCACGCCGACGTGGTCACCTCCACCACGCACAAGAGCCTGCGCGGCCCGCGCGGCGGCATCATCCTGACGAAGGCAGAGCACGAGAAGGCGATCAACTCCGCCATCTTCCCCGGCCTCCAGGGCGGCCCGCTGGAGCACGTGATCGCCGCCAAGGCCGTGGCCTTCAAGGAAGCGGCTGCGCCCGAGTTCAAGGCGTACCAGCAGCAGGTCGTGAAGAACGCCGTGGTCTTCGCCGAGACGCTCGCCGCGCGCGGCCTGCGCATCGTCAGCGGCCGCACCGAAAGCCACGTCATGCTGGTGGACCTGCGCGCCAAGGGCATCACCGGCAAGGAGGCCGAGGCCGTGCTGGGCCAGGCCCACATCACGATCAACAAGAACGCCATCCCCAACGACCCCGAGAAGCCGTTCGTGACCAGCGGCATCCGCGTGGGCACGCCGGCCATCACGACCCGCGGCTTCAGGGAAGAGGAAACGCGCACCACGGCCAACCTGCTGGCCGACGTGCTCGACAACCCGCGCGATGCGGCCAGCATCGAGGCCGTGCGCGCCAAGGTCGAGGCCCTGACCTCGCGCTTCCCGGTCTACAAGTAAGCAGGCCCCGCTTCCGGCCATGAAGTGCCCGTTCTGCGGCCATCTGGAGACCCAGGTCGTCGAGACGCGGGTCTCGGAAGAGGCCGACTTCATCCGCAGGCGCCGCCAGTGCGGCGCCTGCGACAAGCGCTTCACCACCTACGAGCGGCCCGACCTGACCTTCCCCGCGCTGGTCAAGAAGGACGGCCGCCGCGTCGAATACAAGCGCGAGAAGCTGCGCGCCTCGATGAACCTGGCGCTGCGCAAGCGCCCGGTCAGCACCGAGCAGGTCGACAGCGCCATCGAGCGCATCGAGGAGAAGCTGCTCGCCCTGGGCCTGCGCGAACTGCCCACGGGCCGCCTCGGCGAGTTCGTGATGCGCGAGCTGCGCAAGCTCGACAAGGTAGCCTACGTGCGCTTCGCGAGCGTGTACCGCAGCTTCGAGGACATCGACGCGTTCAAGACCTTCGTGGACGAGGTGCGCAAGTAGGCGGCCGCGCGGCCACGGCAAGCGCCAAGGCAAAAGGAAAAGGGCCGGTCGACGCCAGCCCTTTTCTTCGTCCGGCCCCGCCCGCTCAGCCGGCCGACGCCGCGATCGGCGGCACCGCCGCCACCACGTCGCCGCACTGCGCCCGGTGCCGCAGCGCATGGTCGATCAGCACGAGCGCGAGCAGCGCCTCGGCGATCGGCGTGGCGCGGATGCCCACGCAGGGGTCGTGGCGGCCCTTGGTCACCACCTCGACCGGGCGGCCGGCGGTGTCGATCGACTGGCGCGGGCTGATGATCGAACTCGTCGGCTTGATGCCGATCGACACCTCGATGTCCTGCCCGGTGCTGATGCCGCCGACGATGCCGCCGGCGTTGTTCGATGCGAAGCCCTGCGGCGTGAGCGCGTCGCCGTGCACCGTGCCGCGCTGCGCCACGCTCGCGAAGCCGGCGCCGATCTCCACCGCCTTGACCGCGTTCAGGCCCATCATCACATGGGCGATGTCGGCATCGAGCTTGTCGTAGAGCGGCTCGCCGAGGCCCACGGGCACGTGGCTGGCCACCACGCGCAGGCGCGCACCGCAGGAGTCGCCCGCCTTGCGCAGCGCATCCATGTAGTCCTCCAGCGCCGACACGTCGGCCACCGGCGCGAAGAACGGGTTGTGCGGCACGTGCTCCCATGACTCGAACGGGATCGCGACCTCGCCGACCTGGGTCATGCAGCCGCGCACCACGGTGCCGTGGCGCTCGGCCAGCCACTGCCTGGCGACCGCGCCGGCGGCCACCGTGGGCGCCGTCAGCCGCGCCGACGAGCGGCCGCCGCCGCGCGGGTCGCGCAGGCCGTACTTGTGCCAGCAGGCATAGTCGGCATGGCCGGGGCGGAAGCTGTCGGCGATGGCCGAGTAGTCCTTGCTGCGCTGGTCGGTGTTGCGGATGAGCAGCGCGATCGGCGTGCCGGTGGTACGGCCTTCGTAGACGCCCGAGAGGATCTCGACCTGGTCTGGCTCGGCGCGCTGGGTGACGTGGCGGCTGGTGCCGGGGCGGCGGCGGTCCAGGTCGGCCTGGATGTCGGCTTCGGAGAGGGCGAGCCCCGGGGGGCAGCCGTCGATGACACAGCCGATGGCCGGGCCGTGGGACTCGCCGAAGTTGGTGACGGTAAAAAGGGTACCTAGGGTGTTGCCGCTCATGGGGGGCGATTATCCCTCGCCGGCCAAGCGACTCGCGCTACCGCAGCCGCGTACGTATACCCCCAGCCCTGACCAGCTACAGCGGGCGCACAAAGCCCGCTGTGGGCCCATACCCCTAGTTCGCCGTGTTTTCCTCGGCCGGCCAGTCGCGGATGTAGGCCTTGAGCATCTGGTTCTCGAAGTTCTGGCTGTCCACCACGGTCTTGGCCACGTCGTAGAGGCTGATGACGCCCATGAGCATGCGGCGGTCCATGACCGGCATGTAGCGCGCATGGCGGTCGAGCATCATGCGGCGCACCTCGTCGAGTTCGGTCTCCAGCGTGCAGGTGAGCGGCGCGCCGTCCATCACGGTGCGCACCAGCGTCGTGCCGACCGAGCCGCCGTTGCGCACGATGGCCTGGATGACTTCGCGGAAGGTCAGCACCCCCACCAGGTCGCCGTGGTCGATGACGACCAGGGAGCCGATGTCCTTCTCGGCCATGATATCGACCGCCTTGGCCACCGGCTCGTCCGGCGTGACGGTGTAGAGCGTGCCGCCCTTGACGCGGAGGATGTCGCTGACTTTCATGGTGAGGCCTTGTGAGACGGGGGTGGGCTGAGGATTATCGGCCAGCGCCCGGGGCCCTCGCAACATGCCGCGCCCGTCCGCGCCGGCCGGCATATCGATGCTCCGTTTTCGTCGTTGCCGCAGCCCGGGGCCGGCTTCTACAATTTCCGGCTTTCCCGGCGGCGGCCCTGCCCGCCCCGGCCCGCGTCCATTCCTCCGACAACCATGACGTCCACACCGCAACCGCGCCGCCGCTTGGCGCTCAAGACCCTCGCCACCCTGGCAGCCACCGGCTCCGGCCTCTGGCTGGCGGGATGCTCCCGCGAGGAGAAGGCCGCTTCCGCCGCCTCGCCGGCCGGCCCGGCCGTGGTGCGGGCCGTGGGCGACAAGGTGCAGTTCAAGTACCCCGACAACCCGAGCTTCGACCTGGTCTACCTGGCCGACCAGCTCGGCTATTTCGAAGGCACGAACACCCGGCCGAACTACATCGGCAAGGTCGCGGCGCCCCAGGTGATCCCGCTGGTGGGCACCGGCGAGATTGACTTCGGCTCGCGCATGGTGCCGCTGGTGATCTCGGCCCTGGCCGCGGGCGCCGACCTCAAGGTGGTGGCCGCCGGCGGCAAGACGCTGCAGGAAGCGCCGCACATGAAGTACTTCGTGCGCAAGGACTCCGGCATCAGCCAGCCCAAGGACCTCGAAGGCAAGACCATCGGCTTCAACAGCTTCGGCGCCTGCGCCGAGTTCGTCACCAAGACCTGGCTGCGCCAGCACGGCGTGGACGTGAAGAAGGTCAACTTTGTCGTGATCCCCGACGAGCAGGCCGAGCAGACCCTGGTCACCCGCAACACCGACCTGGCCATCATCCACGCGCCCTTCTCCGGCCGTGCCGACCATGCGCAGGAACTCACCCGCCTGTGGAGCGACTACGACCTCGACGGCGGCCTGGGCGGCATGGCGCCGTACAGCGCCCACGGCAGGTTCATCCGCGAGCATCCCGAGGCGGTGCGCGACGTGGTCACCGCCATTGCCAAGGCCGGCAACTGGGTGAACGCGAACCCGGAGGACGCGCGCAAGCTGATCTCCGACCGCATCAAGCTCCAGCTCGAATTCGTCGACCGCTACGCCTACGTCGAGGACCTGGTCATCACCGAGCCGCCGATCCAGTACTACATCGACGTGCTGGAGCGCGAGGGCAAGCTGCCGCCGGGCAAGGTGGCGGTCAAGGACGTCTACACCAACGAGTTCAACCCCCACGCCCGGCCGGCACCCGCCAAGGCCTGAGGCGCGCGGGCATGACGGCCAAGATTTCCGCCCGCGGCGTGCGCAAGGACTACACCGTGCGCGACGAGCAGGGCCAGCCCGGCGAGCTGACCGTGCTGCGCGACTTCGACCTCGACGTGCGCGACGGCGAGTTCATCTCCATCCTCGGCCCCTCGGGCTGCGGCAAATCCACCTTCCTGAGCATCCTGGCAGGGCTCACCGAGCGCAGCGGCGGCACCATCGACTTCGACGGCCGTCCGCTCGCGGGCATCAACCCGCACCAGGGCGTGGTGTTCCAGGGCTACGCCCTCTTCCCGTGGCGCACCGTGCTGCAGAACGTGGAAGTAGGCCTAGAGATCCGCCGCGTGCACCGGGCCGAGCGCACCCGCACCGCGCGCGAATTCCTCGCGCTGGTCGGGCTGGAGGCTTTCGCCAGCCGCTATCCGCACGAGATCTCCGGCGGCATGAAGCAGCGCGTGGCCATTGCCCGCGCGCTGGCCTACCGGCCCGAGGTGCTGCTGATGGACGAGCCCTTCGCCGCGCTCGACGCGCAGACCCGCGAGATCCTGCAGGTCGAGCTGCTGCGCATCTGGGAGCAGTACCGCAAGACCATCGTCTTCATCACCCACGGCCTGGACGAGGCGATCTTCCTGTCCGACCGCGTGGCCGTCATGACCAAGCGGCCCGGCACGTTGAAGGAGATCATCGAGATCGACCTTCCGCGCCCGCGCCTGCCGGAGCTGCGCAACAGCGAGGCCTTCGTGCGGCTGCGCCAGCGCGCCTGGGACGTGCTCAAGGACGAGGTGGAGCTGCTGCACCCGGCGGGGCGCGGCGCCCGGGTGGCCGCGCCTGCGGCGGAGACCGTAGCATGAGCGCCGCCCGGCCGCCCGAAGGCGCTCGCACCGCAGCGCGCAGCGCGGAGGTTATCCAGTGAGCGCCGTGCAACCGCCCGCCTCCGTGCGCGCCGGCCTGCACCCGCGCCGCAGCCGGGCCGCCTGGCTGCGCCGCCTGCGCGACCACGGCCTGGGCCTGGCCGGCGTCGCCGCCTTCCTGCTGCTCTGGGAAGCCCTGCCCCGCCTCGGCGTGGTCAGCACCGCCTACCTGAGCCCGCCGAGCCACGTGGTCGCCGCCATCGCCGACCTGGCGCGCGACGGCAGCCTGGCCAGGCACGTGTTCGCCAGCCTGCAGCGCTCGCTCTACGGATTGCTGCTGGCCATCGTGTCCGGCGTGGTGCTGGGCCTGCTGATGGGCTGGTTCTCGCGCTTCGAGACGGTGGTGGACCCGATCCTCCAACTGTTCCGCCAGACCTCGGCGCTGGCGCTGTTCCCGGTGTTCATCCTGTTCTTCGGCATCGGCGAAACGTCGAAGGTCGCGATCATCTTCTGGGCCTCGTTCTGGCCGGTGCTGCTCAACACCATCGGCGGTGTCAAGGGCGTGGACCAGCTGCTGGTGCATTCGGCGCGGTCCATGGGCGCGTCCAACCTGTTCGTGTTCGCCAAGGTCGTGCTGCCGGCGGCCTCGCCGTCCATCTTCACCGGCGTGCGGCTGGCCGGCACCTACTGCATCACCGCGCTGGTGGCCGCCGAGATGATCGGCGCGCATTCGGGGCTGGGTTTTCTCACGCTGAACTCGCAGGAGGTGTTCCAGATTCCGACGATGTATGCCGGCATCCTGCTGCTGGCGCTGCTGGGCCTGCTGCTGAACTACCTGCTCGCGCTGGTGGAGCGCCGCCTGACCCGCTGGCGCAAGGGCCTGACCTTGAATGGCTGACCGACGCCGCTCCACCTGGCTGCGCTGGAGCGCCGCGGCCCTGGCCGCTGCCGGCCTGCTGGCCGCCGGCGCGTTCGCCGCCGTGCGCTACCCCGAAGCACAGGAACTGCTGCCACTCGAAGCCCAGGAATGGCTGGGCCGGCTGCAGCCCGAGCCGGCCTGGCGCAGCCTGCCCGTCGGCCCGGTACTGGCCGCGGCCCGCGAACGCGGCAGCTTGCGCGTGGGCGTGCGCGCCTACCCGCGCCCGGCCCCGCCCGGCAGCCCGGCGCCGTCGGAACCCGACCGCTTCGATGCCGATCTGGCCCGCTTCATCGGCCTGCGGCTGGGCCTGCCGGTCACGCTGGTCAACCTGGAAGCCGATGCCCGCACCCATGCCTACCAGCCGCCGGACACGCTGCTGGACATCGTGATCGCCGGCGCCGACGCCCAGGCCGCACTGCCCGCTGGCGCGCAGCCGGTGGCCACGCCCTACGTGTACAGCGCCGGCCAGCTGCTGGTGCTGCGCAACGAGAGCGCCCTGCAGCGCGCGGCCGACCTGCACCGGCGCGCCGTCTGCGCCGCGCAAGGCAGCCCGTACGCCGGCAGCCTGCGCGGCGACCTGGCGGCCGAGCCGCGCATCTACCCGTCGGCCATCCATGCGATCTCGGCCTTCATGGCCGGCGAATGCCAGGCGCTGGTCGAAGACCCGGCCGTGCTGGCGCGCCTGCGCCAGCAGCCCGAATGGCGCTTCTACCGCGCGCTCGACGGCAGCGTGGCTGCCAGCGGAGCGCCGGCGCAGGTGCTGCTGCGCCGCGCCGATCCGCAGTCGGCCGAACTGCTCGACCGCGTGGTGCGCTACTGGCGCAGTAGCGGCGCCTGGGCCGAGGCGCGGCAGCGCCGCGTGGGCGACCTGAGCTTCGAGAGCACGCAGCTGCAGGACGGGCTGGTCTGCCACAGTTGAGCCGGCGACGGCCGGCACGGCGGGTGCGGCGCCTCCTATGATGGACCGATGCCCACCAAGGAGACCCATCGCATGCCCGGCTATTCCGCCCCCGGCTTCGACACCCTGGCGCTGCATGCCGGCGCCGCGCCCGACCCGGCCACCGGCGCGCGCGCCGTGCCGATCCACCTGACGACCTCGTTCGTCTTCGAATCCAGCGAGCAGGCCGCGTCGCTGTTCAACCTGGAGCGCAGCGGCCACGTCTATTCGCGCATCTCCAACCCGACCAACGCCGTGCTGGAGCAGCGCGTGGCCGCGCTCGAAGGCGGCATCGGCGCGATCGCCACCGCCAGCGGCCAGGCGGCGCTGCACCTGGCCGTGGCTACGCTGGCCGGCGCCGGCAGCCACATCGTCGCCTCGACCGCGCTCTACGGCGGCTCGCACAACCTGCTGCACCACACGCTGCGGCGCTTCGGCATCGCCACCACTTTCGTGCACCCCGGCGACATCGACGGCTGGCGCGCCGCGATCCGGCCGGAGACCAGGCTGCTGTTCGGCGAGACGGTCGGCAACCCGGGGCTCGACGTGCTCGACATCCCGACCGTGGCCGAGATCGCCCACGCCGCCGGCGTGCCGCTGCTGGTCGACTCGACGCTGACCACGCCCTATCTGGTCAGGCCGTTCGACCTGGGCGCGGACCTGGTCTGCCACTCGGCCACCAAGTTCCTGAGCGGCCATGGCACCGTCGTCGGCGGCATCGTGGTGGACGGCGGCGGCTTCGGCTGGGAGGCCGCGGGCCGCTTCGCCGAACTGACCGCGCCCTACGACGGCTTCCACGGCATGGTGTTCAGCGAGGAATCGACCGTCGGCGCCTTCCTGCTGCGCGCCCGCCGCGAGGGCCTGCGCGACTTCGGCGCCTGCATGAGCCCGCACACCGCCTGGCTGATCCTCCAGGGCATCGAGACGCTGCCGCTGCGCATGGAGCGGCACGTGGGCAACACCGAAAAGGTGGTCGAATTCCTGGCCGCGCATCCGCTGGTCGGGCGCGTCGGCCATCCGCTGCTGGACAGCCACCCGAGCCATGCGCTGGCCGAGCGCCTGCTGCGCGGCGGCGCGCGCGGTGCGGGCGCGGTGTTCAGCTTCGACGTCCGCGGCAGCCGGGCGCAGGGCCGGGCGTTCGTCGAGGCGCTGCGCGTGTTCAGCCACTTGGCCAACGTGGGCGACTGCCGCAGCCTGGTGATCCACCCGGCCAGCACCACGCACTTCCGCATGAGCGACGAGGCGCTGGCCGGTGCCGGCATCGCGCAGGGCACGATCCGCCTGTCCATCGGGCTGGAAGACCCGGCCGACCTGATCGACGACCTGAAGCGCGCGCTGAAGGCAGCCGAAAAGGCAGGGAGCTGACCATGGAAATCGACGTCCTCGGCCAGCGCAGCTTCGTCTACACCGGAGGCCGTCCGTCCGTGGCCGGCCAGCCCACGGCCGTGTTCCTGCACGGCGTGCTGGGCGACCACAGCGTCTGGGGCCTGCAGACGCGCTGGTTCGCCCACCACGGCTGGAACGTGCTCGCGCCCGACCTGCCGGGCCATGCGAAGAGCGCCGGCGCGCCGCCCGCGAGCGTGGAGGACGCGGCCCGCTTCGCCGTCGCGCTGCTCGACGCGGCCGGCGTGGAGCGCGCCGCGCTCGTCGGCCACAGCCTCGGGTCGCTGATCGCGCTGCAGGCCGCGGCCGACGCGCCGCGGCGGGTGACGCACCTGGCGCTGGTCGCCACCGCCTGGCCGATGCCGGTGGCACCGGCGCTGCTGGAGAGCGCCCTGCGCACGCCGCAGCGCGCCATCGACCTGGTGGCCGCGCTGTCGCATTCCACCCTCGCGCCGCCGGCTGGCGCGGTCGCCGCCGGCCTCTGGCTGCCTGGCAGCACGCGGGCGCTGATGCGCCGGGTGCTGGCCGGCCGCCGCGAGGCCAACGCCTTCCATGCCGGCTTCACCGCCTGCGACGGCTACCAGGGCGGGGCCGCGGCCGCAGCGGCCGTCACCTGCCCCACGCTCGCCGTGCTGGGCCGGCGCGACCAGATGACGCCGCCGCACGCCGGACGGGCACTGGCCGCGCGCATCGCGGGCGCGCAGGTGGTGGAGCTGGAGGCCGGCCATGCGCTGATGGCCGAGGCGCCGGATGCGGTGCTGGGCGCCTTGCGCGGCTTCCTGGCGGCCTGATACTCCCCGGCATGGCATCCGCCAACGCACATTCCACACGGCCTAGAGACCTATACTCCCTATGCAGCCAGCAGCGCCTTCGTACGGCCGGGCGGCGCTCATGCCAAGGTCAGGATGGTGCTGCCCGTGGTCTTGCGCGCTTCCAGGTCGCGATGCGCCTGCTGCACGTCGTCGAGCGCATAGCGCTGGTCGATGCGGATCTTCACCTTGCCGCTGGTCACGGCCTCGAACAGGTCGTCCGCCATGGCCTGGGTGCGCTCGCGCGTGGTGATGTGCGAGAACAGCGTCTGCCGCGTGACGTAGAGCGAATTCCTGGCCAGCGCCGACGGCGGGAACGGCGGCACCGGCCCCGACGCGCTGCCGAAGCTGACCAGCAGGCCGAACGGCCGCAGGCTGTCGAGCGAGCCCTCGAAGGTGTCCTTGCCGACCGAGTCGTAGACCACCTTCACGCCCTGCCCGCCGGTGATCTCCCTCACGCGTTCGGCGAAGTTCTCCGTGCGGTAGTTGATGGCGTGCGCCGCGCCGTTGGCCTTCGCCAGCGCGGTCTTCTCGTCGGAGCCCGCGGTGGCGATCAGCCGCAGGCCCAGCGCCTTGGCCCACTGCGTGGCGATCAGGCCCACGCCGCCCGCAGCCGCGTGGAACAGCACGTAGTCGCCGGCTTGCAGCCCTTCGACCGGACGCGAATGCTTCAGCAGGTACTGCGCGGTCAGGCCCTTGAGCATCATCGCCGCACCGGTCTCCAACGGGATGGCATCGGGCAGCCGCACGACCGTCCTGGCCGGCAGCACGCGCACCTCGCTGTAGCTGCCGGGCGGATGGCTGGCATAGGCGGCGCGGTCGCCGGCCGCCAGGTGGGTGACGCCCTCGCCCACCGCCTCGACCACGCCGGCGCCTTCCATGCCGAGCGTGAGCGGCATCGGAAACGGATACAGGCCGCTGCGCTGGTAGACGTCGATGAAGTTCAGCCCGATCGCATGGTGGCGGATGCGGATCTCGCCCGGGCCGGGCGCGCCGACCTGCACGTCGACGATCCTGAGTTCCTCGGGGCCGCCGTGGCGGTCGATGCGGACGGCTTTGCTCATGTGGGTCTCCTTCGGGCGCGGCCCGGTGCCGGGGGCTTCAGTACGTCCCTGGGTAGATGCCGCCGTCGGCCAGGATGTTCTGGCCGGTGATGTAGCCGGCATGCACGCTTGCCAGGAAGGCGCAGATCGCGCCGAACTCCTCCGGCGTGCCAAAGCGCCTGGCCGGGATCTGCGCCTCCTGCGCGGCGCGCAACTCGGCCGCGTCGCGGCCGGTCTTGCCGGCCGCGGCCTTCCAGCCGGCGCGCAGGCGATCGGTCTCGAAGCGGCCCGGCAGCAGGTTGTTGATGGTCACGTTGCGCGACACCAGATCGGGGTTGCGCGCCACGCCGGCCACGAAGCCGGTCAGCCCGCTGCGCGCGCCGTTGGACAGGCCCAGGACCTCGATCGGCGCCTTCACCGCGCTGGAGGTGATGTTGACGATGCGGCCGAAGCCGCGCGCGGCCATGCCGTCGACCGTGGCGCGGATCAACTCGATGGGTGTGAGCATGTTGGCGTCCAGGGCCTTGATCCAGGCCGCACGGTCCCAGTCGCGGAAGTCGCCGGGCGGCGGGCCGCCGGCGTTGGTGACCACGATGTCGAAGTCCTGGCGGGCCGCAAAGACCCGCGCGCGGCCTTCCTCCGTGGTGATGTCGGCCGCCAACGGCAGCACCTGCGCGCCGTGCGCGGCCTCCTGCCGCAGCCGGGCCGCGGCCTCTTCCAGCGGCTGCGCGCTGCGGGCCACGATGGCCACGCTGACGCCCTCGCGCACCAGCGCGAGCGCGCAGCCGTAGCCGAGCCCCTTGCTGGCGCCGCCGACGAGCGCCCAGCGCCCTGCGATTCCGAAATCCATGTCCTCGCCTCCGGTGGAGTGTGTGTGTGAAAGAAAGCGCGGCTGGTCTTCAATCGATCGGCGGGGCCGCCACCCGCGCGCCGCGCGTGAAGACCAGGATGCCGGCGACGACGAGTACCGTGCCGGCGATGATCCAGGCCGTCAGCGGCTCGCCGAGGATGAGCACGCCCAGCAGGATGGTGACCAGCGGCCCGATCATGCCGATCTGCGCCGTGGGCCCGGCGCCGATGCGCTCGACCGCCATCATCACCATGACCACCGGCGCGGCGGTGCACAGCGTGGCATTGAGCACCGACAGCCAGACCACCGGCGCCGCCACCTCCAGCGCGGCCGACAGCGGCCGCAGCAGCAGGAACTGCACGATGCACAGGACGCAGGCCACCGACGTGGCCAGGCCCACGAGCCGGATGGCGCCGAGCTTGCGCACCATCTCGCCGCTGTGGACGAGGTAGAAGGTATAGCTCACCGTGCTGGCGAATACCAGCAACGCGCCCCAGGCGGCATCCGCGCCCTGCCGGTGCACCTCCAGGCCGAAGACCAGCACCACGCCGAGGTAGCTGATGGCCATGCCGACCGCCTGCGCGCGGGCGATGCGGCGGCGGTACAGGACCCAGCCCAGCGCGAACACCAGCGTCGGGTTGAGATACAGGATCAGCCGCTCCAGGCTGGCGCTGATATAGGCCAGGCCGGCGAAGTCGAGGAAGCTCGCGAGGTAGTAGCCGGTGGCGCCGAGCCAGACCACGCCGGCCCAGTCGCGCCTGCCGAGCGGGGGTCTGCCGCGCCCGGCCCACCATGCCATCGCGGCGAAGAGCGGCAGCGCGAACAGCATGCGCAACATGATCAGCGTGACCGCGTCCACGCCGTGGCGGAAGGCCAGCTTGACGATGATGGCCTTGCCGGCGAACGTGACCGAGCCAAGCAGGGCCAGCAGCATGCCGCCGGCTGCCAGCGGGCGGGCCGCAGTGCGCGGGGACAGGGTGGAGGAAGAAGCAGAAGACAAGGGTCGGTCCGGAACGCACCTGGCCCGCGGCCAGGTCCTGCCGATTATCGGCAAGCCGACGCTCCTGCGCAGGGAGCCGGGCTTTTTCGGTCACCCCAGGAAAAACGGGCCCGCAGGGCCCGTCTCGTTCGTCGCGGGACGGCCGGCCGTCCCGCAAGGATGCATCAATCCTCGACGAAGGCTTCCTCGCGCTTGCTCTTCACGGCCGGCAGCAGCACGATCACGAGCAGCAGGACAGCGGCGCCCAGCAGGGTGGCGGAGATCGGACGGGTCACGAACACCGACCATTCGCCGCGCGACAGCAGCAGGGCGCGGCGCAGGTTCTCCTCCATCATCGGGCCCAGGATGAAGCCCAGCAGCAGCGGCGCCGGTTCGGTGCCGAGCTTGTGGAAGATGTAGCCGATCACGCCGAAGGCGCCCACCAGCCACACGTCGAACGTGTTGTTGTTGGTGGAGTACACGCCGATCGCGCAGAACAGCACGATGGACGGGAACAGCCAGCGGTAGGGCACGGTCAGCAGCTTGATCCACATGCCGATGAGCGGCAGGTTTAGGATGATGAGCATCGCGTTGCCGATCCACATCGAGGCGATCAGGCCCCAGAACAGCGCGGGGTTGCTGGTCATGACCTGCGGACCCGGCTGGATGTTGTGGATGGTCATCGCGCCCACCATCAGCGCCATCACGGCATTGGGCGGGATGCCCAGCGTCAGCAGCGGGATGAAGGAGGTCTGCGCGCCGGCGTTGTTGGCCGACTCGGGAGCCGCCACGCCGCGGGGCTGTCAGTATTTCTGTGTGTGAGGCGGTTGGTGAACTGGTTTCTGGCTGTTGATCTATCAGGCCCCTGCCAGGCCGCCGGAGGCCCCCCCGGTTGGCCTATGGACCCATGGCTCAGCCCCTCACAGGCTGCCATGCGCGTGCCTCGTGAAGCGTTCATCGTAGAGCACGGCGAACTGATTCATCGCCTCGCGCCATTCCTTGGCTGCGCGGCCCCAGTCCGCAGTG
>WNDY01000002.1 GCA_009914555.1 Xylophilus sp. | reverse complement strand
TGACCGTGGTAGCCAATACTGCTCGCGCGAGCACCGCGCCCTGTTGGAGCAATACGCTTTGATCGCCAGCATGAGTGCCAGAGGCAACTGCTACGACAACGCAGCAATGGAGAGTTGGAACCACAGTCTGAAGGTCGAGGCCATCCATGGTGAACACCTCGCCACACGGGAGCAGGCCAAGGCTCATGTGTTTGACTACATTGAGGTTGACTACAATCGGATCCGGCTGCACTCGACCCTGGGCTACCTCAGCCCAGAGCAGTACGAGCTGGCCAACGTCGCTTAGATAGGTGTCCGTAAATCAGGGGCAAGATCAGAAAGCACCCATCCCATGAGCATCGAGATCCGCAACGTCAGCAAGCAGTTCGGCGACTTTCACGCGCTGCGCAACGTCAATCTGCACGTCGATTCGGGCGAACTCGTCGCGCTGCTCGGCCCCTCGGGCTGCGGCAAGACCACGCTGCTGCGCATCATCGCCGGCCTGGAGACGGCCGACACCGGCAACATCCTGTTCTCGGGCGAGGACACGACCGACGTGCACGTGCGCGAGCGCCAGGTCGGCTTCGTGTTCCAGCACTATGCGCTGTTCCGCCACATGACCGTCTTCGAGAACGTAGCCTTCGGCCTGCGGGTGCGGCCGCGCGGTGTGCGCCCGAGCGAGGACAGGATCAAGCAGAAGGTGCACGAACTGCTCAACCTCGTGCAGCTCGACTGGCTGGCCGACCGCTACCCGGCGCAACTGTCGGGTGGCCAGCGCCAGCGCATCGCCCTGGCCCGTGCGCTGGCGGTGGAGCCCAAGGTGCTGCTGCTCGACGAGCCGTTCGGCGCGCTCGACGCCAAGGTGCGCAAGGAACTGCGCCGCTGGCTGCGCCGCCTGCACGACGAACTGCATGTGACCAGCATCTTCGTGACGCACGACCAGGAGGAGGCGCTCGAGGTGGCCGACCGCGTGGTCGTCATCAACAAGGGCCAGATCGAGCAGGTCGGCTCGCCGCAGGACGTCTGGGACCATCCGGCCAGCCCGTTCGTCTACGGATTCCTCGGCGATGTAAACCTGTTCCACGGCCGCGCGCACGAAGGCGCGGTGCATGTGGAGGGCATCCGCATCGACGCGCCCGAGCACGGCGCGGTGCAGGACGCCAAGGCGCTCACTTACGTGCGCCCCCACGACTTCGACGTGCGGCGCTACGCTGCCGGCACCGAGGGCATCGTCACCACACTGAGCCGGGCCATCGTGGTCGGCCCGGTGGCGCGGCTGGAACTTATTTCCGTCAACGGCGACAAACCGGCGGACAATCCCGCCCAGGAGCACCTGATCGAGGCGCAGATCCCTGCGCAGCAGTTCCGGGAGCTTGGTTTGCGCGAAGGCGAGACGGTGGTGCTCACACCCCGGCGCGCCCGCGTGTTCGTCGAAGGATAGAAAGTTGCCCGCTGCATGGTTCGGACCTCTCGCTAAGTCGCCCCGGCGCATCCTCTCCCTCGTCAGCCTGGCCTGCGTGGCGATGCTGGCCTTCGGGCTGTACCTGCAGCACGTGGTGGGCCTCGAACCCTGCCCGATGTGCATCGTGCAGCGCTATGCGCTGGTCGCGGTGGCTGTCTTCGCCGGCATTGGCGCCGCGCTGCGCGGGCGCGCCGGCCAGGTCGCCACGAGTCTTCTCGTGGCGGTCTTCGCCGCCTTCGGCGCCTTCGTGGCGGCGCGCCAGAGCTGGCTGCAGTGGAATCCGCCGGAATTCGCCACCTGCGGGCGCGACTTCTACGGGATGATCGAATCCTTCCCGCTGCAGCGCGCGATCCCGATGATCTTCCGCGGCAGCGGCGACTGCACCCAGGTCGACTGGACCTTCCTCGGCGGCTCGATCGCCAACTGGTCCTTCCTCTGCTTCGTGATCCTGGGGCTGGCCGCGCTGGTCAGCCTGGCCCAGGCGCTGCGCGGCCGCGTGGCACGGCTGGCCTTTGCTTAGCTCCCTGCGCTGGTCGAAAGGAGAGTATGGGCCGGAGCCGGCCCAGCCCTGCCGGCATCGAGGATATGCTCCCGCCCGTATCTTTCGGCCAGCGCCGTCTGCCGCTCGCGCTCGGCCAGTGACTGGCGGCGTTCCTCGGTCAGTCCGCCGTGGCAGTGGGGACAGCTCACGCCGGACATGAACAGCGGCGAGGCACGCTCCGCCTCGCCCAGCGGCATGCGGCAGTTTCGGCCCAGGGTGTGGCCGGCGGGCCGCAGTCCGTGGCCCACTGACACCCGCTCGTCGAACACGAAGCAGGCTCCCCGCCAGCGGCTCTCCGGCGCCGGCACCGTCTCCAGGTAGTGCAGGATGCCGCCCTGCAGGTGGTAGACCTCGCCGAAGCCGCGCACGCGCAGCAGCGCGGTCGATTTCTCGCAGCGGATGCCGCCGGTGCAGAACATGGCCACGCGCGGTTTGCCTTCCAGCAGGCCCCCAGGCTGCGACTGCGCGTCGAGCCAGGCGGGAAAGTCCGAGAAGCTGCCGGTCCCCGGATCGACCGCGCCCTCGAAGCTGCCGATCGCCACCTCGTAGCGGTTGCGCGTGTCGATCACCACCATGCCGGGCTGGGCGATCAGCGCGTTCCAGTCCTGCGGTGCGACGTAGGTGCCGGCGTGGGCCGCCGCATCCAGGCCCGGCACGCCGAGCGTCACGATCTCGCGCTTGACGCGCACCCGCATGCGGTAGAACGGCATGCGCGGCGCCGCGGCCCAGCGCGGCTGCAGGCCGGCCAGGCGAGGGTCGCTGCGGCCCAGGTGGTCGAGCACGGCCTGGAGGCCGGCCCGCGTGCCCGCGATCGTGCCGTTGATGCCCTCGGGCGCCAGCAGCAGGCCGCGCACGCCGTGGGCGTCGCAGCAGGCCTGGAGCGGCGACTGCAGCGCAGCGCAGTCGGGCAGGGCGGCGAAGCGGTAGAGCGAAGCCGTCAGTACGGGCGGCGCGGATGCATCAGCCAAGCTTCTTGACCAGCACCTGGCTGCGCCGGTCCCAGTTGTACTTGCGCTTGCGGGCCTCGGGCAGCCAGTCCGGGTCCACCGGCTGGAAGCCGCGCTTGAGGAACCAGTGCATGGTCCGCGTGGTCAGCACGAAAATGCTGGAGAGGCCCATGAGGCGGGCGCGCTGCTCGATGCGGCGCAGCACCTTCTCGCCGTCGCCCTGGCCCTGGCTCTGCGGCGAGACGGTGACGGCGGCCATCTCGGCGGTCTTGGCCTCGGGGTAGGGGTAGAGCGCGGCGCAGGCGAAGATCACGCCGTCGTGCTCGATGACGGTGTAGAGATGGGCGTCGCGCTCGATCTCGGTGCGGCTGCGCTTGACCAGCGTGCCGTCCTTCTCGAACGGCTCGATCAGCGTGAGGATGCCGCCCACGTCGTCGCTGGTGGCCTCGCGCACCTCTTCCAGCTTCTCGTCGATCACCATGGTGCCGATGCCGTCGTGCACGTACACCTCCAGCAGCAGCGAGCCGTCGACCGCGAACGGCAGGATGTGGCTGCGCTCCACACCGCCCTTGCAGGCCTTCACGCAGTGCTGCAGGTAGAAGGCGATGTCGCCCGGCTGCTGGGCCGGCGGCAGGCGGGCCAGCAACTTCCCGGCCTGGGCCAGCGGCAGCTCGGTGTCGATCGGGTTGTCCTCGCCGAGCGGCTGGTCCGGGTCGGTCGGTATGCCGGGCACCTCGGTCAGGAAGATCAGCTTGTCGGCCTGCAGCTCGATGGCCACGCTGGTCGCGACTTCTTCCATGGTCAGGTTGAAGGCTTCGCCCGTGGGCGAGAAGCCGAACGGCGAGAGCAGCACCATGGCACCGAAGTCGAGCGATCGGGTGATGCCGGCCACGTCCACCTTGCGCACCAGGCCCGAATGCTGGAAGTCCACGCCGTCGACGATGCCCACCGGCCGCGCGGTGATAAAGTTGCCCGAGATCATGCGAACGGTGGAGCCGGCCATCGGCGTGTTGGGCAGGCCCTGGCTGAACGCGGCCTCGATCTCGTAGCGCAGCTGGCCGGCGGCCTCCTGGGCACTGTCGAGCGCGACCGAGTCGGTGATGCGGATGCCGTGCGAATAGCGCGGCTCATGGCCCTTGGCCCGCAGCTGCTCGTTGACCTGCGGCCGGAAGCCGTGCACCAGCACGACCTTCACGCCCATGCTCTGGATCAGCGCCAGGTCCTGCGCAATGTTCTGCAGCTTGCCGGCCGCGATGGCCTCGCCGGCCACGGCCACGATGAAGGTCTTGCCGCGGTGCGTGTGGATGTACGGCGCGACCGACCGGAACCACGGGACGAAGGTGAAGTTGAAGACGGCGGACATGGCGGGCAGGCGGGGAGGATGCTGGATCAGGCGCTGAAAGGATTTTCCACCACCAGCCGGCCGAAACGGCGGCCGGCCTGGCCATCTTCGGAGAGGAGCACATCGGCGCCCGCGCGCAGTGCGGCTTCGAGGATCAGCGCGTCCCACCAGGACAGCTGGTGCTCCTGCGCGAGCGCGATGGCAGCCTGCACGCTCTGGGCCGTGCTGCCCATGACCTGGAAGGCACACAGGCGCTGCACCTGCGCAGCGGCTTCGCCAGGGGAGAGCGGCGGGCGCAACTTGCGCGTGGTGATGGCATAGAACTCGTGCAACACCTGGGTGGAGAGCGCCACCGTGCCGTCGCGCACCGCGCGCGCGAGGCACGCCAGCGCGCGTTCGCGCCGCACGGGCTCGCTCGCATCGACGGCGTAGACCAGGACGTTGGTATCGAAGAAGAAGATCATGCGCCGCTGCCGCTGCCGCTGCCGCTGCCGCTGCCGCTGTCGGTGGCACCTGGATCGTGCCGGTCGTAGGCGTCTTCGCGCGACCAGCGCGCGCTTTCGCGGTTGGCCTCGCTCTGGCGCGCGGCGGCAATGAAGGCCTGGGCGGCCGCCTGTTGCCCGTCTTCGCCTTGCGCATAGCGGACCAGGAACTCACGCACCTTGGCGCTGACGGAAGTGCCTTCCTGGATCGCGCGAATGCGCGCCTGGCGCACGACATCGTCGTCCACGGAAAGGGTGAGGTTGCTCATGGCGGCTCCTGACAAACGGTACCGGGACAGTGTAACACATATTATGTGCACCTGTGCTACACTGGTTTCCGCATGATCCTTGATTTCCCAGCCCAGCTTCCCGTCTCCGCCCAGCGCCACGAGATCCAGTCCGCCATCGCGGCCCACCAGGTCGTCATCGTCTGCGGCGAGACCGGCTCGGGCAAGACCACGCAGCTGCCGAAGATCGCGCTTGCGATGGGCCGCGGGCAACGGCTGGCGGGCCCCGACGGCCGCGTGCGCGGCCCGCTCATCGGCCACACCCAGCCGCGCCGCATCGCCGCCAGTTCGGTTGCCAAGCGCATCGCCGAGGAGCTGAAGACGCCGCTCGGCGAGGTCGTGGGCTACAAGATCCGCTTCCAGGACCGGCTCACGGCCGGCGCTTCGGTCAAGCTGATGACCGACGGCATCCTGCTGGCGGAGACGCAGACCGACCCACTGCTGAAAGCCTACGACACGCTGATCATCGACGAGGCGCACGAGCGTTCGCTCAACATCGATTTCCTGCTCGGCTACCTGCGTGAGATCCTGCCGCGCCGGCCTGACCTGAAGGTCATCGTCACCTCGGCCACGATCGACGCCGAGCGCTTCGCCGAACATTTCCGCAGCACCAAGGGCCACGCGCCGGTACTCTACGTCTCCGGCCGCACCTTCCCCGTCGAGCAGCGCTACCGCCCGTTCGAGGAGTCGCGCGACTACGGCCTGAACAAAGCCATCGCCGACGCGGTCGACGAACTCTGGGCCGGCAACGCGGCAGGCGACATTCTCGTCTTCCTGCCCGGCGAGCGCGAGATCCGCGAGGCCGCCGACCACCTGCGCGGCCACCTCGCACACCAGCCGCTGCTGCGCTCGGCGGAGGTGCTGCCGCTGTTCGCGCGGCTGTCGCAGGTCGAGCAGGACCGCATCTTCGACGGCCACACCGGGCGGCGCATCGTGCTCGCGACCAACGTGGCCGAGACCTCGCTGACCGTGCCTGGCATCCGCTACGTGGTCGATGCCGGTACCGCCCGCGTCAAGCGCTACAGCTTGCGCAGCAAGGTCGAGCAGCTGCTGGTCGAGCCGGTCAGCCAGGCCGCGGCCAACCAGCGCGCCGGCCGCTGCGGCCGCGTGGCCCACGGCATCTGCATCCGGCTCTACGACGAGAAGGATTTCGAGATCCGCCCGCGCTTCACCGACCCGGAGATCCTGCGCTCGTCGCTGGCCGGCGTGATCCTGCGCATGAAGTCGCTGCACCTCGGCGACGTGGCGCGCTTTCCGTTTCTCGAAGCGCCCTCGGGCCGTGCCATTGCCGACGGTTACCAGCTGCTGGCCGAGCTCGGCGCGGTGGACGAGGCCAACGAGCTGACCGAGGTCGGCCGCCAGCTCGCGCGCCTGCCGCTCGATCCGCGCATCGGCCGCATGATCCTCGCGGGCCGCGAGCGCGGCGCGCTGGAGGAGGTCATCGTCATCGCCAGTGCGCTCAGCGTGCAGGACGTGCGCGACCGCCCGCTCGAAGCCCAGCAGCAGGCCGACCAGGCCCATGCCAAGTTCGACGACGACAAGAGCGAGTTCAGCGGCTACCTGCGGCTGTGGAAATGGCTGCACGACGCGCGCGGCGGCGCACCCGTGGCCCGCACGCGGCGCGAGATGGGGGCGCAGGAGGCGCAGCCGGCTGCGCCGCGCAACCTGGCTGCGCTGCCGATCGCGCAGCGCTCGGCCGCCGCGCAGGCGCCGGTCGTCGCGCCGGTGCTGCCGCAGGCGCCCACCCACAAGCTCAGCAACCGCCAGTACGAGCAGCTGCTGCGCCAGAACTTCATCAGCATCCGCCGTGTGCGCGAATGGCGCGACATCCACAGCCAGCTCACCACCGTGGTCAACGAGCAGAAGTGGGTGTTCAACCGCCAGAGCGCGGGGTATGAAGACCTGCACAAGGCGCTGCTGGCCGGCCTGCTCGGCAACATCGGCTTCAGGCCCGAGGACGAGGACATCTACCTTGGCGCGCGCGGCATCAAGTTCCACCGCCATCCGGGCGCGCACCTGTCGAAGAAGCCGGGCCGCTGGGTGGTCGCGGCCGAACTGGTCGAGACTTCGCGCCTCTATGGCCGGGGCATGGCCACCATCGAGCCGCAGTGGCTCGAAGAAGTCGGCGCGCACCTGCTGAAAAAGCAGCTGCTCGACCCGCACTGGGAGAAGCGCGGCGCCGAAGTCGTCGCGCTGGAGCGCGCCACGCTCTACGGCCTCGTCGTCTACAACAACCGCCGCCGCCCCTTCGGCCGCATCGACCCGGCCGGCGCGCGCGAGATCTTCCTGCGCGAGGCGCTGGTGGGCGATGCGTGGGACACCAAGCTGCCCTTCCTCGCGGCCAACCGCAGGACCATCCGCCAGGTCGAGGAGCTGGAGCACAAGTCGCGCCGGCAGGACGTGCTGGTGGACGATGCCTTCATCTACGCCTTCTACGACAAGCAGGTGCCCGAGACGATTGCCTCCGGCCGCGAGTTCGAGCAGTGGTACCGCGAGGCGTCCAGGGCCAACCCGGACCTGCTGGTGCTCACGCGCGACGCGCTCATGCGCCACGAGGCCGCGGGCATCACCGGCAATGCGTTCCCGCGCACGATCAAGCTCGGCGGCGTGGACTGCAGTGCCGCGTATCTGCATGCGCCGGGCGATCCGAAGGACGGCGTGAGCGTCACCGTGCCGATCTTCGTGCTCAACCAGGCGAGCGAGGAGCGGGTCGACTGGCTGGTGCCCGGCATGCTCAAGGACAAGATCCAGGCGCTGCTCAAGAGCCTGCCGCAGAAGCCGCGCGCCCGCCTCGTGCCGCTGCCCGAAAGCGCCGCGCGCATGGCCGAGCGTCTGAACGCGCCCGAGTTGTACGCAAAAGGCCCGCTGATCGACGCGCTGATCCAGGAGGTGAAGGCGGCCACGCAGCTCGACGTCAAGCGCACCGACTTCAAGCTCGACATGCTGCCACCGCACCTGTTCATGCACCTGCGCGTGGTGGACGAGCACGGCCGCCAGCTCGGCGCGGGGCGCAGCCTCGCGGGGCTCAAGGCCGAACTCGGCGCCAAGGCGCGGGGCGCGTTCCAGGCGCTCGCAGGGCTGAAGATCGAGGCTGCCGTCCAGGCCGCACCGGCGCCGCAGCCGCCGTCCGCCAAACCGAATGCCGTGGAGTATGCTTCTACAGCGCAGGATGCAAAAGGGCTGCAAAAATATACTGCATGGAGTTTTGGTGAACTGCTCGAACTCATGGAGATCCGCAAGGGCGGCCAGACGCTGGTCGGCTTCCCGGCGCTGATCGACGCGGGCGACGCCGTCGCCATCGAGGTCTTCGACGAGCCCGAGGCTGCCGCCGCGCGCCACCGCGCCGGGCTGCGCCGGCTGTTCGCGCTGCAGATCCGCGACGCGCTGAAGTACCTGGAGAAGAACATCCCCGACCTGCAGAAGATGGCCGTGGCCTACATGCCGCTGGGCACGCAGGAGGAGCTGCGCGCGCAGATCATCGACGTGGCCATCGACCGTGCCTTCCTCGGCGCACCGCTGCCCACCGACGAGGCCGCGTTCAAGCGCCGCATCGACGAAGGCCGCGCGCGCCTGACGCTAATCGCCAACGAGGTCGCGCGGCTCGCGCTCACGGTGCTGACCGACTACGCCGCCGCGGTGCGCAAGATCAAGGACACGCGCAACCACCCCGACGCCACGGCCGACGCGCAGCAGCAGCTGCAGCGCCTCGTGCCGAAGAACTTCCTCGCCGCCACGCCGTGGAGCGCGCTGCAGCACCTGCCGCGCTACCTCAAGGCCATCGTGCTGCGCCTGGACAAGCTGCGCGCCGACCCGGCCCGCGATGCCGCGCGGCTGGCCGAGCTGCGGCAGCAGGAGCAGCGCTACTGGCGCCTCGTGGCCGAGCGCAAGGGCGCCGTGGACGAGCGCATGCAGGAGTTCCGCTGGCTGCTCGAGGAACTGCGCGTGAGCTTCTACGCGCAGGAGCTGCGCACGCCGCAGCCGGTGAGCGTCAAGCGGCTCGACAAGACCTGGGCGCAGCTCGTGGCCTGAGGTCAGCGCTTCGCGCCGGCCAGCCGCACCAGCAGCCCGGCCGCCAGCACCGCCGCCGCGAGGTTGCAGAGCATGCCGGCCACGAAGGCGCCCGCGTACGCGGCTGCGCCGCTGCCGTCCCGCAGCGCCGCCTGGAACAGCGCGCCCACCACGGCCACGCCCAGCGCCGCGCCGACCTGCTGCACCGTCGAGACCACGCCCGCGGCCATGCCCGCCCGCGCCTCCTCCACGAAGCCCAGCACCAGGTTGAGCAGCGGCGTCATGACCAGCCCCTGGCCCGCGCCGACCAGCACCAGCGCCGGCACCAGCCGCGGCGGCCGCAGCCCTGCGCCGGCCGCGTGCACCTGCGCGACCAGCAGCGCCACCGACGCCGCATAGGCCAGCGCCCCCGCCGCGATGGCCGGCGTGCCTCAGCGCGCGGTCAGCCGCGGCGCGGCCAGCGAGGCGGCGATGAAGCCGACACTGCACGGCGCGAACAGGCCGCCCGCGGCGAACGGGTCGCGCCCGAAGCCGCTCTGCACCAGCAGCGCGAAGCACAGGAAGAACGAACTGGAGGTCGAATAGACCAGCAGCACCAGCATCGCGCCCAGCGCGAAGCGGCGCTGGCCGAACAGGCGCATGTCCACCAGCGGCTCGCGCCCCGCGGCCCGCTGCCGCTCCTGCTGGCGCACGAAGGCCGCCAGCAGCACCGCGGCCGCGCCCAGCGCGGCGAGGCTCCAGGCCGGCCAGCCGCGGCCCGGGCCCTCGATCAGCGCCACCAGCAGCAGCGCCAGCCCCGCGCTCACCAGCGCCACGCCGGCGCCGTCCAGCCCCGGGCGCCGCGGCGTGCGCGACTCGGGCACCCAGCGCGCGGCCGCCGCCATCGCGCACAGGCCCACCGGCACGTTGACGAGAAAGATCGTGCGCCAGCCCCAGCCGAACAGGTCCGCATGCACCAGCCAGCCGCCGAGCACCTGCCCCGCGATCGCCGCCAGCCCCAGCGCCATGCCGAGCAGGCCGAAGGCGCGGCGGCCGTCGTCGCCGTCGAAATGGACCCGGATGGACGCATAGACCTGCGGGAACAGCAGCGCCGCCGCCAGCCCCTGCAGCACGCGCGCGCCGATCAGCGCGGCGGTATCGGGCGCCAGCCCGCAGAGCGCCGAGGCCAGCGTGAAGGCACCCATGCCGGCGACGAACAGCCGCCGCCGGCCGAAGCGGTCGCCCAGCCGCCCGCCGGTGATCAGCAGCATGCCGAAGGCCAGTTCGTAGCCCGCGACGATGAAGCCGACCTGCGCCAGCCCGGCGCCGAGCCGCGCCTGGATGTCGGGGATCGCCACGTTGACCACGAACAGGTCGAAGATCGTCACGAAGCCGCCCAGCAGCAGGACGAAGAGGCCGCGCCAGGGCGCGGCGGAGGGACGGGGGAGGGCGGCGGTGCAGGCGGTCATGCGGTCTCCGGCAATGGAAAGCCTGCATTCTGGGAACCCATGCAGGCCATGACAATTTGTCCACTTATGCTGTTACTCCGCGCAATCGCATCCGGATGAGCCGTCTCGCACGCAGCCGTGAGGAACTGGCGGCGTTCCTGCGGGCGCGCCGCGAGCGCCTGGCCCCGGCCGAGGTCGGCCTGCCCAGCGCCGGGCGCCGGCGCACGCCGGGGCTGCGGCGCGAGGAGGTGGCCGCGCTCGCCGCGTGGGGCTGAGCTGGTACACGTGGCTGGAGCAGGGCCGCGCGATCGGCGTCTCGGCCGCCTTCCTCGACAGCCTCGCGCGCGTGCTGCGGCTCGACGCCGCGGAACGCCGCCACCTCTACCTGCTGGCGCACGAGCGCCCGCCGGCCGAGCCCGGCAGGACGTGGTGCCAAGTGCCCGCGCCGGTCCTGCGGCTCATGCACGAACTGCCGCATGCCGCCTACGTGATCAACCTGCGCTGGGACGTGCTGGCCTTCAACGACGCGGCCGACCGCCTCTTCGGCTTTGCCGCCCATGCGCCCGCGCGGCGCAACCTGCTGTGGCTGCTGTTCACCAGTCCGCTGCTGCGCGAGCGCTTCGCCGGCTGGGAGACGCAGGCGCCGGCGATGCTGCCGGGCTTCCGCATCGACTTCGGCCGCGCGCAGCAGGCGCCGGACATGCAGGAGCTGGTGGACGAACTGGAGAAGGTCTCGCCCGAGTTCCGCGCGGCGTGGCGCCGGCACGAGGTGCGCGACGGCTGCCAGGGCATGCGCACCCTGGTCGTGGACGGCGAGGCCGCCGCCTTCGACCACACCTCGCTGACCATCGACGCCGACCGGCACCTGCGGCTGGCCGTGTATGCGCGGCAGCCGGTGGGGACGTTCAGCCCGCCGCCGCCAGACCCGCGTAGAGCGCCGCGTAGTCGGCCGCGGGCCTCGCCCACGAGAAGTCGCGCTGCATGCCCGCGCGCTGGATGCGCCACCAGTCGCCCGGCTTCCTCCACGCGGCGGCCACGCGCGCCATGGCCTCGTCGAACGCGGACTGCGACCCGGCCTCGCGCATGACGAAGCCGGTCACGCCGTCGTCCACCGTGTCCGCGAGCCCGCCCACCGGCGCCACGAGCGGCGGCGTGCCGTAGGCCTGGCTGTACATCTGGTTCAGGCCGCAGGGCTCGAAGCGCGAGGGCATGAGGAAGCAGTCGGCGCCGGCCTCGATCTGGTGGGCCAGCGTCTCGTCGAAGCCGATGGCCGCGCCCACGCGGCCGGGGTGGCGTGCCGCGAGGTCGGCCAGCGCGGCCTGCAGCGCCGCGTCGCCGCTGCCGAGCACGGCGAGCTGGCCGCCGCGCGCGAGCAGCCCCCCGGCGCCCGCGACCACGAGGTCGATGCCCTTCTGTGCCGTGAGCCGCCCCACGAGGCCGAACAGCAGCGCGCCGGGCTCGGCGGCGAGCTTCAGGCGCGCCTGCAGCGCGGCCTTGCAGGCCGCCTTGCCGCCCAGGCGCGCGGCGTCGTAGCGCGCGGCGATCAGCGGATCGGTGGCCGGGTTCCACACGGCCGTGTCGATGCCGTTGATCACGCCGTGCAGCCGGGCGGCGTGTGCGCGCAGCACGCCGTCGAGCGCGAAGCCCTGGGCCTCGGTCTGGATCTCGCGCGCATAGGTCGGGCTGACCGTGGTGATCGCGTCGGCGAACTGCAGGCCGGCCTTGAGCATCGACAGCTGGCCCCAGAACTCCACGCCGTCGACGCCGCGGTGGCGCGGCGCGATGCCCAGCAGGTCGGCCTTTTCCATCGGATAGACGCCCTGGAACGCGAGGTTGTGGATGGTGAGCACGCTGCGCGCGGCCGTCGCATCGCCGGCCTCGCGCGCCTGCCGCAGGTAGAGCGGCACGAGCGCGCTCGGCCAGTCGTTGGCATGGACCACGCCAGCCTGCCAGCCGGGGATCGGCGAGCCGGCCGTGCCGAGCAGCGCCGCCACGCGCGCGAGCAGGCCGAAGCGCAGCGCGTTGTCAGGGTGGTCGCCGCCGCCGGGCGCACCGTAGGGCGTGCCGGGGCGGGCATAGAGGGCCGGGCAGGCCAGCAGCAGCAGCGTGGTGCCGCCTCCTCCGATGCGCAGGCGCAGCAGCTGGGCCGCGGGCCACGGGCCTTCGGCCGGCAGGCTGAACACGCCGGCGAGGTCGCCCGCGATGCGCTCCAGCCCCGCATAGGCCGGCAGCAGCACGGCCACGTCGTGCCCCAGCGCGGCGAGCGCCGGCGGCAGCGCGGCGCTCACGTCGCCCAGGCCGCCGGTCTTGACCCAGGGGGCGGTCTCCGGCGTGGCGAACAGGACCTTCATGCCGGGACCAGCACGGCGAACGGCAGGCGCGACGTGGCCGGGCCGATCTCGCCGAGCAGGCTGTCGAGCTCGTAGCCGTCGCCGGGCTCGGGCGGCAGCACCGCGCCGGTCAGCAGGTTGCGCCAGGCGCCGGTCTTCTCCAGCGCCGGGTGCGCGGCCGCGATGGCGATGCGCGTGCCGCGCCAGCCGCCGGCGGCCAGGCCGTAGAGCAGGCGCGCGGCGATCACCACCACGGCGCGGCCCTCGCGGATGCGGGCGAAGCCGATGGCATGCACCTCCGCCGGGCCGACGACCGCGAGCGGCAGGTAGGAGCCGTGGCGGAACAGGTCGGCCTGCGCGGCGCGCAGCTGCAGCAGGCGCCAGGTGACGAGCTGCTTGATGCGGCCGTCGGACACGGCCGGCACCGCCGGCAGCAGGTCCTGCCACTGCGCGGGCGTGGGATGGGCGCCGTCGGCATGCAGCGCCTGCACCTCGGCCAGGCCGGCCGCGAGCGCGTCGAAGTCCACCGGGCGGCGGTTGTCCGGGTCGACCAGGCTGAAGTTCCACTGCTCGCAGCCCTGGTAGATGTCGGGCACGCCGGGCGCGGTGAGCTTGAGCGCGAGCTGCGCCAGGCTGTTGCGAAAGCCGTACGGCGCGATTGCCTGCACGAAGGCTTCGAGCGTCTGCACGAAGCCCTCGCTGGCCAGGCAGCGGTCGATGTGGCTGTCGAGCGCGGCTTCGTAGGCTTCGTCGGGGCAGAGCCAGTTGGTCTCGCGCTTGGCTTCGCGCGCGGCGGCGTCGGTCGGCCCGGCCGGCCAGATGCCGACCAGGGCCTGGTAGAGCGACCATTCGTCGGCGCGCGACGGTGCGGGGGCGTCGGCGCGCAGAACGGCCGTGGTGCGCAGCCGCTCGCCGGTCTGGCTCAGCGCGAGCACCGTGTCTTCCCAGAGTGCCGGGATTTCGGAGAGCACGTTGAGCCGCGCGCGGACGTCTTCCGACCGCTTGCTGTCGTGCGTCGAGGTGGCCAGCAGCGGATGCGGCCGCCGCCGGCTCACCTGCAGGTTGGTCGCATGGAAGGCCGCGGCCGAGATGCCGAAGCGCCGCGGCTCGGATCCCACGTCGTTGAGCGAGGCGAGCCGTACATGGCGGTAGAACGTCGTGTCCTCGATCGACTTGGCCATCACCGGCGCGGTGAACTGCTGCCAGCGCCGCACGAAGCGCCGGCGCAGCGCGGGCTCGGGGCCGTCCTCGCCCGAGAGGATGGGCCCGAGGTAGTCGAGCAGCCCGCGCTCGGCCGAGCCCAGGCGGCGCGCGGCCGCCGCGACGGCCCAGGCGATGTGGCGCGCGTCGGCGGCCGACGCGGCCTCGCCGTGCGCGCCGACATAGGTGCGGTAGACCGGAAAGCCCGCGGCCACCTCGGCCAGCGCCGCGCGCAGCCGGTGGCGCGTGAAGTCGCAGGCGCGGCGGTCGGCGCGCACGATGCGGTAGAGCGTCTCGGTGAGCCAGCCGAGGTCGCTCGCGAGCGTGGTGTCGATGATGAGCTTCTTGCAGGCGTAGGCCGTGTCCTCGTAGCTGCGCACGTCGTCGGTGAAGGCGGCATAGGCATCGTCGAATGCGGCTTTCGACGCCGGCTCGACGAACAGGCCGTTGACCAGCGAGGCGAAGCGATAGCCGGTGTCGCCGTGCACCGGCCAGTCCTCGGGCAGGGGCTCGTGGTCGGCCAGGATCTTCTCGACCACCACGTAGAGTGCGCGGGGCTCGCGGCCGGCCGCGCGGGCCTGCGCCGCATGGCGCGACTGCAGCCGCGCCAGGTAGGCGCCCGGGTCGGCGAGGCCGTCGGGATGGTCGATGCGCAGGCCGGTGATGCGGCCGTCGGCCAGCCACTGGAGGACGCGCGCATGCGTGGCCTCGAACACCGCCGGCTCTTCCATGCGCACGGCCGCGAGGCCGTTGACGTCGAAGAAGCGGCGGTAGTTGATGTCGTCGCCGGCCACGCGCCAGTCGGCCAGCCGGTAGGCCTGGTCGTGCAGCAGCGCGTCGAGCGCGTCGAAGCTCGCGGTGTCGCCGGCGTGGCCGTTGAGCAGCAGCAGGCTCGCGCGGATCCATTCGCGCAGCCAGCCGTGGGCCGCGGCGGCCTCGGCCAGCCGGCGCTGCAGCAGCGGCGCATCGCGCAGCCGCGCGGCGCGGCTGTCGCCGCCGACGGCATCGCGCTGCGGCAGGTGGGAGAAGGCGTCGAGCAGCGACTGCACCTCGGCCAGCGCATGGCTGTCGCCGTCGTTGCCCGACACCGGCGCCGGCAGCACCGACAGGATGCGGCCGTAGTGCTGCGGATCGATCGGCGCGTGGTGGCCCCAGTAGTGCACCGCGAAGCGGCCGTGCGCGGCGTCGAAGCGCAGCTGCAGCTCGCCGGATTCGAGCACGCGGCCGTAGTGGTCGCCGAGGATCGGCAGCAGCACCCGGCCCTGCAGGCCGTCGGCCACGGCGTTCCATTCGATGTCGAACGTGGCGGCGTGCGGCGAGGCAGCGCCGTGCTCCAGCAGGTCCTGCCACCAGGGGTTGTCGGCTTCGAGCACGCCCATGTGGTTGGGCACGATGTCCAGCACCTGGCCCATGCCGCGTGCAGCCAGCGCGTCGCAGAGCGCCGCATGCTCGGCATCGGTGCCGACCTCGGGGTTGAGCTGCGTCGGGTCGACCACGTCGTAGCCGTGGGTGCTGCCGGGGCGCGCCTTCAGGTAGGGCGAGCTGTAGAGGTGGCTGATGCCCAGCGCATGCAGGTAGCCCACGGCGCGCGTGGCGTCGGCGAAGGTGTAGCCGGCGTGGAACTGCACGCGGTAGGTGGCGCGCGGGATGTCGGCGCTCTCCAGCGGCGGCAGCTCGTCCACCGCGGCCACGGCGGCCGGGCGGCCGCGCTCGGCGCGCATGGCGGCGGCCACGGCGGCGAAGGTGGGATGCGCCGCCAGTCCGGACAGCGGCACGGCCACGCGCCGTCGCCAGTTGGGGTTGCGGTCCTCGGTCGTGCCCGGCACGTTGACCTGCTCGCGCTGGCCGGTGGCGTCCTCGATCTGCACGGCCGCCAGCCAGCAGGGCGTGCGGGCCAGGTAGGCATGCACCGCGGCGACGAAGGCTGTCGTGGCCTCGGGCAGCGAAGGCGGATGGATGGTCACGCCCTCGGGCAGCAGGTTCGCGTGCTGGAGTGCGAGCAGCAGGCGCGCACGGTCCTGCGCGCGGGCCAGCACCATCTGCGCGTGGATCTCCTCGCCGGGCAGCAGGTTCAGACGCGCCTGGGTGTCGATGTCGCTGCCGGCCCAGAAGGCCGAGAGCGTGGGCAGGTCGTGCGTGGTGACCACGGCCAGGGCCTGCGGCTGCCATTCGGCGGGCGGGCGGAAGGCGCCGTCGTCGCGGCGCTCGAAGATGAGCGGCTTGTACGACAGCAGGCCCCGCTGCTGCATGGCCGCGCGCATCGCGGGGTCCACGTTGCCGAGGTCCTCGCCGATCACCAGGCAGCGCTGGCGCTGGCTCTCGACCGCAACGATGGCGGCGAGGGCTTCGAGCGGATAGGCCACGTAGGTGCCGCCGGCGTCGGGCGTGGTCCAGAACAGGCGCATCAGCGCCATGACGTGGTCCATGCGCAGCGCGCCGGCCGGGCGCATCACGGCGCGCAGCAGCGCGATGAAGGGTGCGAAGCCGGCGGCGGCCAGCGCCTGCGGGCGCAGCGGCGGCAGGCCCCAGTCCTGGCCCAGGGCGTTGAGCGGGTCGGGCGGCGCGCCCACGTGGAGGCCGTGGGCGTAGAGCTTCTGCTGCGCCCAGGTCTCCGACCCGCCGCTGGCCGCGCCCACGGCGAGGTCGCAGTACAGGCCCAGCGGCAGCAGGCGCCGCGCCTGGCGCTGCACCAGCGCGAGCTGCTCGTGGGCCAGCCACTGCAGCCAGAAGCGGTAGCGCACCGCGTCGCCGTGGTCGCGGCGGAAGGCGGCCGCGCCGGCGCCGTGTGGATCGCGCAGTTCCTCGGGCCAGGCCGGCCAGCCCCAGACCGACGGGTCGGCCGCATGCAGCCGCAGCTGGATCGCTTCGTGCAGCGCGTGGGCGCCGAGCAGGGCCTCGTTCTCCTGCGTGAACTGCAGAAAAGCCTGCGCACGCCCGGACGAGGCCACCAGTTCGTGCGCGGTGAAATGCGTCCACAGCAGCGCCAGCACCTGCTCCTTGGCCGCGGCCACGTCGGCATAGCGCACCTCGTCGGCAGCGCGCAGCGCTTCGAGCTTCTGCTGGAACGGCGTGCTGGTCACCAGCGTGCGTGCCGCCGCGCAGTGGGCGAATTCGGGCACTGCGGCCACGTCGATGAACAGCGTGTTCAGCGCGGTTCTGCTCGATGGGCTGTAGGAGCTGGCCTGCTCGGGCGCATGGGCATGCAGCGCATGCAGCGGGCTCAGACCGATGAAGGCCGCGCCCTGGGCGGCCGACAGCGCCACCAGCGCGGCGAGGTCGGAGAAGTCGCCGATGCCCCAGTTGGTCTCGGAGCGCAGCGCGTAGAGCTGGATCGACAGGCCCCACCAGCGCTCGCCCTGGGCGATGCCTTCGGGCACCCAGCAGCGCTGCGGGGCGACGATGAGCAGGCGCTCGGGCGCGCCATCGGCTTCAAGCCGGTAGTAGCCGGGCGCGAGCGTGCCGGGCAGGGCGCTGCCGGGCTGCGCGCCCTCGGCCACGATGCGGCCGTCGCCTTCGGCCTGGCGCAGGCGCCAGGGCGCGGCGAGGGCGATGTCGGGCACGGTGCCGGCCTCGACGACGGCCGGCGCGGCCGCGTCGGCCGCCGGCTCGCCGAGCGCGTCGAGGATGCGCGCCAGCAGCGCGGGCGATGCGCTCTGCGGCTCGCCCCAGTAGCTGGTGTAGGCCAGGGCCACGCCGGCGGCCTCGGCGCGTTGCTGGAGGGCGGCGATGTCGGGGTTCTGCGCTGCGTTCATGCGGAAGGTTCGAAGAGTCTCCAGCGCGCGGACCACGGTGCCCAGTACGGTGCGGCAGCGGGCCAGTCGCCGTGGGCCAGCAGCAGCTGCGCCTGCGGGTCGCGGCCGGCCAGGGCCGAGGCGTCCACCGGATCGGGTCCGAGGTTGAGGTCGAGCAGCAGCCGGCTGCCGTCGCGGTAGTGCCAGCGCAGGTGCAGGCCGGTGGCACCGATGCGCAGGGCCTCGTGGTCGGTGTCGGCCAGGCGCTCCTGGCGCGGGGCGATCCATTGCCGGCGCAGCGCCAGGGCCTGGCGCACCTGCGCCAGCCGCGCGCCGGCGCCGGACTGGTCGCGCTCGGCCGGGTCCGGATGGCTGCGGTGGAAGGTGGCGATGTCGCAGGGGTCGGGCAGGGTGCCGTCGTCGTCGTGCGCGAACTCGCGCTTGCGGCCGGCGCGCACCGCCTCGCGCAGTTCGCCCTGCCAGTCGGCGAAGTAGAGGAAGGGCGTGCGCGTGCCCCATTCGTCGCCGAAGAAAACCATCGGCGTGGCCGGCGTCAGCAGCGCCAGCAGCAGCGCGGTGGACACGGCTTCGGGCGGCGCCAGCGCGGCCAGCCGCTCGCCGCGGGCGCGGTTGCCGACCTGGTCGTGGTTGCCGATGTAGTTGATGGTGGCCGGCAGCGGCGGCGGCGCGTCGTCCGCGCTTTCGGGGAAGGCGAAGCCGCGCACCAGCACCTGGCCGAGCAGGGCGATCGGGTCGTTGCCATAGCGCGCGTAGTAGCGGTGCGTCTCGCCGGTCAGCGCCACGTGCATCGCATGGTGGAAGTCGTCGTTCCACTGCCCGTCGTAGCGGCCGGCGGCCGGCTGCCGCGCCAGGCGGCGCGACTGGTTGCCGTCGTTCTCCAGCACCAGGTGGACGTGGCGGTGCGGCTGGGCGGCGCGCACACGGGACGATATCTCTTCGAGGATGTCGGGCCGGCTGTCGTCGACGATGGCATGCACCGCGTCGAGCCGCAGGCCGTCGATGCGGAACTCCTCGATCCAGTAGAGCGCGTTGTGGATGAAGAACTCGCGCACGGTCGCGCTGCCGTCGCCGTCGAAGTTGATCGCCTGGCCCCACGGGCTGGCGTGCGTGGCCGAGAAGAACTGCGGCGCGTACAGGCCCAGCCAGTTGCCGTCCGGGCCGAAGTGGTTGTAGACCACGTCGAGGAAGACCATGAGCCCGAGCTGGCGCGCGCGCTCGACGAAGGCTTTCATACTCTCGGGAGGACCATATGAATGTGCCGGTGCAAAGAGCGCTACGCCATCATACCCCCAATTGTATCGGCCCGGCAGATCCGCCACCGGCATCAGCTCCACGGCGGTGATGCCGAGCGCGGCCAGTTCCTCCAGCCGCTGCGCGGCCGCGTCGAACGTGCCTTCGGCGGTGAAGGTGCCGACATGCAGTTCGTAGAGCACGGTCTCGCGCCAGGGCCGGCCGGTCCAGCCGGCGTCGTTCCAGTCGAACGCGGCCGGATCGACCAGGCGGCTCGGCGCATGCGGGCCGTCGGGGTTCTCGCGCGCGGCCGGGTCGCTCACGCGCTGGCCGCCGTCGATGCGCCACTGGTAGCGCGCGCCGGCTGCCGCGCCGTCCACTGCGGCGTGCCACCAGCCGCCCTCGGCGCGGGCGGCGGGCACCGGCGCCAGGGCATCGGCCGTGGGACCGAGCAGCAGGGCGACCTCCGTCGCTGCAGGGGCCCAGAGGTGCAGGTCGGCGCCGCTGCCGTCCGCGCGGACGGTGGCGCCGAACGGCATGGCGTGGGCATGCTTCATGGCTCGCCGGCGTCGTCGCGGGCCGCGGAGGTGAACACGGCCATTGAATGGGCGAGCAGCGTCCACTGTCCGCCCGACGCGCTGCCGGCTCCGCCCTCGGGCGGCACGGCGGCGGTGCGCGTGTCGAGCTCCACCGTCCACTGCCGCGGCGGGTCCTCCTTGGGCAGCGTGAAGACGACCTCCTCGGCGCTGGCGTTGAAGAGCAGCAGCACGGACTCGTCGGTGGCCTGGTCTTCGAGCAGCGCGGCCACACAGCGCACGGCGGGGTCGTCCCATTCCTCGGTCGTCATGGGCACGCCCCAGACGCTGTGCCAGCCGATGGCCGGCGCGGTGGAGAGGTCGTCGGACTCGCCCACCGGCCAGCCGCGCGGGCGCAGCAGCGGCAGGCGCGCGCGCAGCGCGACGGCGGCGCGGGTGAAGGCGAGCTGCTGCTGCGCGGCGGGCGGCAGGTCCCAGTCGAACCACGAGATTTCGTTGTCCTGGCAGTAGCCGTTGTTGCTGCCCTGCTGGGTGCGTGCGATCTCGTCGCCGCCCAGCAGCAGCGGCGTGCCGTGCGACACGAACAGCGTGGCGATGAAGTTGCGCATCTGCCGGCCGCGCAGCTCGACGATGGCCGGGTCGTCGCTCGGGCCTTCGGCGCCGCAGTTCCAGCTGCGGTTGTGGCTCTCGCCGTCGCGGTTGTCCTCGCCGTTGGCCTCGTTGTGCTTGTCGTTGTAGCTGACCAGATCGGCCAGCGTGAAGCCGTCATGCACCGTGGCGATGTTGACGCTGGCCCAGGGCGGGCGGCGGCGGTGCTGGAACAGGTCGGCCGAGCCGCAGAGGCCGGAGGCCAGCGCCGGCAGCGTGCCGTCGGTGCCGCGCCAGTAGTCGCGGATGCTGTCGCGCCAGCGGCCGTTCCATTCGAGCCAGCCGGCCGGAAAGCCGCCGACCTGGTAGCCGTCGGGTCCGAGGTCCCACGGCTCGGCGATGAGCTTCACGCGCGAGAGCACCGGGTCCTGCGCGACCGCGGTGAAGAACGGCGCACGGTGGTCGAAGCGGCCCTGCGCATCGCGGCCGAGCGCGCTGGCCAGGTCGAAGCGGAAGCCGTCCACGTGCATCTCCTGCACCCAGTAGCGCAGGCTGTCGAGCACCAGGCGCAGCGCCGCCGGGCTGCTGGTGTCCACCGTGTTGCCGGTGCCGGTGTAGTCGACGTAGTAGCGCGGGTCCTCGGACAGGCGGTAGTAGGCCGGGTTGTCGATGCCCTTGAGGCTCAGCGTGGGGCCGAGGTGGTTGCCTTCGCCGGTATGGTTGTAGACCACGTCGAGGATGACCTCGATGCCCACCGCATGCAGCGCGCGCACCATGGCCTTGAACTCGTCCACGCCGCCGTCGCGTGCGCGGCTGTAGCGCGGCTCGGGCGCGAGGAAGCCGACGGTGTTGTAGCCCCAGTAGTTGGCCAGGCCGGCCTCGACCAGGCGCTGGTCGTCGATGAAGGCCTGCACCGGCAGCAGCTCCACGCTGGTCACGCCGAGCCGTTTCAGATACTCGACCGCCGCTGTGGAGCCCAGGCCGGCATAGGTGCCGCGCAGTTCCTCCGGCACGCCGGGCAGACGCTGGGTGAAGCCCTTGACGTGGATCTCGTAGAACACCGTGTCCTCGGGCGGCACGCGCGGCGGCGCGTCTTCGCCCCAGTCGAACGCCGGGCGCACCACGCGGGCCTTGACGGCGTCGGCGCCGTTGTCGCGGGTGTCGGCCGCCAGGTCCTCGTTTTCGTGGCCGAGCGGGTAGGCGAACTGGCTGCCGTTGCCGGTCACCGGCCGGTCGAGCGCGCGGGCATACGGGTCGAGCAGCAGCTTGGCCGGATTGAAGCGCAGGCCGGCCTCGGGTTCGTACGGGCCGTGCACCCGCAGGCCGTAGCGCTGGCCGGCACGCAGGCCGTGCACGAAGCCGTGCCACACGTCGTGCGTGAGCGTGGGCAGGGCGATGCGCTCCACTTCCGTCCTGCCGTCCTCGGCGTACAGGCAGACCTCGACTTTCTGCGCGCGCGACGAGTACACCGCGAAGTTCACGCCCTGGCGGCCGGGCGTGGCGCCCAGCGGCCAGTGGCGGCCTTCGGTGACGGTGTGGTGGCGCGCGCGCGGCCGGCGCGGCCGCACCGCGCGCGCGCCGGGCTCGATCGCTTCCTGGAATCCGATGGGGGCATGTTCTGCCGGCGTCACGCCCTCCGTCATGCAATGGCCCTCAGCCCGACGGTGCCGTGCGGTTCGTTGGCCGGCTGGCCGCGGTCCAGGTCGGACTGGCGCGGGAAGTGGCCCGCCGGCACCACGACGATGCCGCCTTCGCTCACGTGGAAGCGGCGGCGGTCGGCTTCCAGGTCGAAGCCGATGCGCTCGAACGGCGGCACGTCGTTGTCCTGGTCGATGATGGCGCGGCGCACCTGGGCGCCGCGGCCGATGCGCGAGCGCTCCATGACGATGCAGTGCTCCAGGCGCGCATCGCGCTCCACGCAGACCGATCGGCGCAGCATCGCATGGTCGAGCGAGGCGCCGTCCACCACGCAGCCGGAGCCGACGACCGAGCGGTGGATCACGCCGTTCTCGATCTGGGCCGACTCGGCCGGGTCGGAGCTGGCGTAGATCGGCCATTCGCGGTTGGTCATGCGGAACCGGGGCGCGGCGCCCAGCGTGTCGAAGTGCGCGTCGAAATAGGCATCGATCGTGCCCACGTCGCGCCAGTAGCCGTGCTCCTCGTACGGCGCCGTGCCCGGGATGGAATTGCTGTCGAAGTCGTAGGCGGCGAGCCTGTGGGTCTTGAGCATCGCCGGCAGGATGTGCTTGCCGAAATCGCTGTGGCCGGCGGCGCGGGCGCGCTTGAGTTCCTCCAGCAGCACGCCGGCGTCGAACAGGTAGTTGCCCATCGAGGCCAGCGCGTGCGTGCGGCTGCCCGCCATGGGCCGGGCGGTGCGCGGCTTCTCGACGAAGTTGGTGATGCGGTGGCGCTCGTCGGTCTCGACGATGCCGAACTGGTCGCACTGCGACAGGCGCACCGGCAGCGTGGCCACGGTGGCATGGGCGCCGCTCTCCACATGGAAGTCCACCATCTGACGCACGTCCATGCGGTAGATGTGGTCGGCGCCGAACACGGCCACGATGTCGGGGCGGAAGCTCTCGATCAGGTGGATGTTCTGGTAGACCGAGTCGGCCGTGCCCTGAAACCATTCGGGCCCGTAGCGCATCTGCGGCGGCACCACGGTCACGAACTGCTGCGGCAGCAGGCGCGTCATCGTCCACGTCTGGCGGATGTGCTCGATGAGCGACTGCGACTTGTACTGCACCAGAAGGTAGATCGAATAGATCTCCGAGTTCACCAGGTTGGACAGCACGAAGTCCACGATGCTGTGCTTGCCGTTGAACGGTACGGCCGGCTTGCAGCGGTCGGCGGTGAGCGGGTGGAGCCGGGAGCCTTCTCCCCCGGCCATGACGATGGCCAGGATGTTGGGTTTGCGCGACATGGTGGTGGATCCTGTGATGGGCGAAAGAAGGGGCCGGTCGATGCGGCAGCGGGATGTCGGGGACATCCGGGCAGCCCCGCCATCCTGTATGGCGGCGCAACAATTCCCTGCGGGATGTAGCGTGCAGGCCGTGTAGGCGGTTGCCTACGTCTGACGGCAGCCGGATCGACACGGCTGTGGCGGCGTCCTACGGCCCGCGCGCGGTCCGGCCTGACCTGCACGGTCGAGCGGCGCAGGCAGGATCGCGCCATGCTGCGCGACGACTCCATCCCTCTCGACCCCGCCCGCTTCGCGGCCGGGCTCCAGGACCGGCTGCTGGCCGTGCTGGCCCTGTCCGACGGCGACCCGGGCGACGGCCTGCGCCGGCTGATCGGCGCCGGGCTGGACCGCCTGCCGCTGCCCGGCCACGGCCACACGCTGGTGCGCTGGCAGGCGCTGGCCGCCGTGGCCGGCCACGACCTGGCGCTGGCCAAGCTCTACGAGGCCCAGGCCGATGCGCTGGCTATCCTCGCCGAGTGCGGCCCGGCGACGCTCGACCGCTCCGCTCGATCGTGGGGAGTATGGTGTGCAGACCCGCCTGATACAACCGTTACAGCGGATTCGTGGGAGGAGTATATGGCCGGTGCGGCCTTGCGCTTGACCGGCCGCAAGCCCTGGTGCTCGGGCGCGCCGCGGCTGAGCCATGCGCTGGTCGGCTGCCGCGGCGGCGGTGGCGAGCGGCTGCTGGCCGCGGTCGCCCTGGATGCCGCCGGCGTGCGGGTGACGAACGAAGGCTGGCAGGCCGTGGGCATGGGCCGCACCCGCAGCGTGGACGTGGTCTTCGACGGCGCCCCCGCCGTGCTGGTCGGCACGCCCGGCCAGTACCTGCGGCGCCCCGGCTTCTGGCACGGCGCTGCGGGCAGCGCCGCCTGCTGGTGGGGGGCGGCGCGGGCCATCGGCCGGCGCGTGCACCGGGCCGCGGCGGCGCACGGCGAGCCGCACCTGCACGCCCACCTGGGCGCGACCGACGCGGCACTCGCCGCGGCCGCCGCCATGCTGCGCGAGGCCGCCGCCTGGATCGACGCCCATCCCATGGACGACGCGCGGGCCGTGGCGCTGCGCGTGCGCATCGTCGTCGAGCAGGCGGTGCAGCAGACGCTGTGGCATGCCGGCCGCGCGCTGGGCGCGGGGCCGCTGTGCCGGGAGCCGGCCTTCGCCGCGCTGATGGCCGACCTGCCGGTCTTCCTGCGCCAGAGCCATGCCGAGCGCGACGAGGCGGCGCTGGCCGCCGCCCTCGTGCGGCAGCAGCCGTCGGAGGCGCACGCATGGCCGCTGTGATCGACGGGGCCGCGCCGCGCATCCAGGGCCGGGGCACGCCGGCGGCCGCGTGGCGCCGCTGGCCCGGCTGGGCCGGCGTGCCGGTGGCGGAGGCTGCCCAGCTGGTGCCCGCGGGCGGCCGCGCCGTCATCGTGGCGCCGCACCCGGACGACGAGGTCATCGGCACCGGCGTGCTGCAGCAGGCGCTGGCCGCGGCCGGCCGCGGCTGCCGCGTGGTCGCCGTGACCGACGGCGATGCCAGCCACCCCGGCTCCGGCCTGTGGACGCGCGCCGAACTGGCCGCCGGGCGCCGCGGCGAGAGCGCACGCGCCGCCGCCGTGCTCGGCCTGCCGCAGGCGGCCTGCCGGCTGCACCTGCCCGACGGCGGCGTGGCGGCGCAGGAAGCCACGCTGGCGCGCCGGCTCGCCGCGCTGCTGGAGCCCGCCGACACGGTCTTCGCCACCTGGCGGCACGACGGCCACCCGGACCACGAGGCCGTCGGCCGCGCCGCCGCCGCCGCGGCGCGGATGCGCGGCGCGCGCCTGGTGGAAGTGCCCGTCTGGTGCTGGCACTGGAGCGGGCCCGGCGACCCGCGCCTGCCGTGGCACCGCGCGCGCCGCCTCGCCGCGCCCGCGCAGGCGCTGCGGCGCAAGCAGCAGGCGCTGGCCTGCTTCCGCAGCCAGTTGCTGCCCGACCCGACCACCGGCGCCGCGCCGATCCTGCCGGCCTGGGCACTGCAGCGCTGGGCCGCGGTCGGCGAGGTGTTCTTCGCATGATCCTCCGCCAGAGGCTCGCACCGCAGCGCGTCAGCGCGAAGGTCGTCCCGTGACCGGCTACTTCGACAGCCTCTATGCCGGCAGCGACGACCCCTGGCAGGTCCGCAGCCGCTGGTACGAGCGCCGCAAGCAGGCGCTGCTGCTGGCCTGCCTGCCGCGCGAGCGCTTCCGCCATGCCTGCGAGCCCGCCTGCGGCACCGGCGCGCTGACGGCCGCGCTGGCGCAGCGCTGCGACCGCGTGTCGGCCAGCGACTGCTGCGGCGCGGCCGTGGCCGTCGCGCGGCGCAGCACGGCCGGGCTGGCGCAGGTCGAGGTCGAGCGGCGCGACCTGCCGCAGGACTGGCCGCAGGCCGCCGGCGGCTTCGACCTCGTGGTGCTCGGCGAATTCGGCTACTACCTCGCCGCCGACGCCTGGCGCGACCTGCTGCGGCGCTGCGCCGCCAGCCTCGCAGGCGACGCCGTCGTCGTTGCCTGCCACTGGCGGCACGGCTTCGCGCAGCGGCTGCAGTCGACCGAGGCGCTGCACGAAGCCATCGACGCGCTGCCCGGCCTGGAGCGCCTGGGCCGGCATGCGGAGCACGACTTCCTCATCGACATCTGGAGCCGCGGCGGCGGCAGCGTCGCCGCCTGGGAGGGGCTGCGGTGATCGGCGTCGTGGTGCCGATCCACAACGAGGCCGCGCGGCTGCGCGCCTGTCTGGGAGCCATCGCGGCCGCGGCGGCGCATCCGGCGCTGGCCGGCGAGGCGGTGCGGGTGGTCGCCGTGCTCGACTGCTGCGACGACGCGTCCGCATCGATCGCCCGCGCCTGCGGCGCCGACAGCGTGGTCGTCGATGCGCGCAACGTCGGCCGCGCGCGCGCCGCGGGCGCCGGCCAGGCGCTGGAAGCCGGCGCCCGCTGGCTCGCCTTCACCGACGCCGACACGCGGGTGTATCCGGACTGGCTGGCGGCGCAGCTGGCGCTGGCGGCCGAGGCCGACGCAGTCTGCGGCACAGTCACGGTGGAGGACTGGAGCGCCCACGGATGGCACGCGCAGGCGCTGGCCGAGCGCTTCGCACGGCGCTACCAGGCGCGCGACGGGCACCGCCACATCCACGGCGCCAACCTGGGCGCGAGCGCGGCGGCCTACCGGATGGCCGGCGGCTTCGCGCCGCTGGCATGCAGCGAGGACGTGACCCTGGTCGAGGCGCTCAAAGCCTGCGGTGCCAGGATCGCCTGGAGCGCCGCGCCGCGCGTGGCCACCAGCGCCCGCACCGACGCGCGCTGCCGCGGCGGCTTCGGCGACACGCTGCTGGCGCTGGGCGGCGAACTGGCCGCGGCGGCCTCCGGCGGTCCGCCGCCGCGGCCGCTGGTTTCCTGACGGGCTCTTTGCCTGTCATTTCGTGAAGCCCGCGCGCCCGGGCGGTTGCACGAAATCATGGGCAAGAACTTCAAGAACGGGGGTATAGGCCGCTAGCGCGCGGAATAAAAGCGCTGGCGCAGCCTATACCAGGGAGTATCAGACCAGCGGCGGATCGGTCTCGCGCGTGTAGTGCCGGTGCCGGCCCAGCGCGGCGATGAAGCGGGCCGCGGCCTGCCGGTCCGTCTCCTCCACGACCAGCACGCCCGGATCCTCGCCGCCGGCAGGCAGCACGGCGTCGATGCCCAGTTCCTCCAGCAGCGCGGCCGCGTCGCCGAAGGCCAGGATGGTCTTGCCGTGGCGGTACTGGTTGAGGATGAACTCGTGGGTCTGTCCCACGGCGGCCAGCAGGTTCACGCCTTCCTCGCCGCTGGGCAGCACCAGCGCGTCGTACAGCACCGGCGGCGTGTTCTCCAGCGTGGCCGTGGCCTCGATGGCGGCGCCGTCCTCGGTGGCGATGTCGCCCAGGCGCGGGGCGACGAAGGCCGGCACGGCGCCCGCATCGACCAGCGCCTTGTGCAGCGCCAGCAGCGGCTTGCCGAGGACGCCGTTCGCCACCAGGATCGCCACCTTGCGCGTGCGGATGCCGCCATCGCCCGGCAGCGCGGTCAGCGACAGCGCGGGCGATGCGGTCACCTCCGGCGGGGCCGGTGTCTCCAGTGCGCGCGGCAGCGCGGCCGGCACGGCGATGCCCAGGCCGTCGGCCACGCGCTGGGCCAGCTCGGGCGCCACGTTCACCAGCGAGGCGACCACGCGCTCGCGGATCGCCGGCACCGTCACCTTGCTGAGCTCGAAGCGGAAGGCGCCGACGATGTGGTTCTTCTCCCAGTCGGTCTGGCTGTTCCAGAACAGCGTGGCCTGCGTGTAGTGGTCGGCAAACTTCTCGGGCTTGCCGCGCACCTTGTCCTGCTCCACCGGCTGCGGGAACGACACGAAGCCGATCTTGCCGGCCTGGAACGGGCAGCCGCCGCCCAGCGAGTTGGGCTCGTAGGCGACGCGGCCGCGGTGGATCGCCTGGCGGTGCATGCCGTCGCGCTGGTTGTTGTGCACCGGCGCGAGCGGCGCGTTGACCGGGATCTCGTGGAAGTTCGGGCCGCCCAGGCGCGAGATCTGGGTGTCGGTGTACGAATGGATGCGCCCGGCCAGCAGCGGGTCGTTGGTGAAGTCGATGCCCGGCACCACATGGGCCACGCAGAAGGCGACCTGCTCGGTCTCGGCGAAGAAGTTGTCGGGGTTGCGGTCGAGCACCAGGCGGCCCACCGGGCGCAGCGGCACCAGCTCCTCCGGCACGATCTTGGTCGCGTCGAGCACGTCGAAGCTGAAGCGCTCGGCCTCTTCCTCGGTGAAGACCTGCAGGCCCAGTTCCCACTCGGGGTATTCGCCGGCCTCGATCGCCTCCCAGAGGTCGCGGCGGTGGCAGTCGTTGTCGGCGCCCTGGATCTTGGCGGCCTCGTCCCAGACCAGCGAATGGGTGCCCAGCAGCGGCTTCCAGTGGAACTTGACGAAGTGCGACACGCCTTCTGCGTTCACCAGCCGGTAGGTGTGCACGCCGAAGCCCTGCATGGTGCGGTAGCTGCGCGGGATCGCGCGGTCGCTCATGGCCCACAGCAGCATGTGGGTCGACTCGGGCATCAGCGAGACGAAGTCCCAGAAGGTGTCGTGCGCGCTCGCGGCTTGCGGCATGCCGTGGTGCGGCTCGGGCTTGAGCGCGTGGACGAGGTCGGGGAACTTCATCGCGTCCTGGATGAAGAACACCGGGATGTTGTTGCCCACGAGGTCCCAGTTGCCCTCGTCGGTATAGAACTTGACCGCGAAGCCGCGCACGTCGCGCGGCGTATCGACCGAGCCGCGCTCGCCGGCGACGGTGGAGAAGCGCACGAACGCCGGCGTGCGCTTGCCGGCCTCGGCGAAGGGTGCGGCGCGGGTCAGGTCGGAAAGCGACTCGTAGGCCTCGAAGTAGCCGTGGGCGCCCGAACCGCGCGCATGCACGATGCGCTCGGGGATGCGTTCGTGGTCGAAGTGGGTGATCTTCTCGCGCAGGATGAAGTCTTCGAGCAGGGCGGGGCCGCGCAGGCCGGCCTTCAGCGAGTTCTGGTTGTCGGCCACCAGCACGCCCTGGTTGGTGGTCAGCGGCCGGCCGCCGGCGTCGTTGCGCACGCGGGCCAGACCGCCGCCGGGCTCGGCCGTGCCGGGCGCCACGGGCTTCTGGGTCTTGGGGCTGGCGTTGGCCTCGCTCAGCGTGCTGGCCGTGGTGGAGGGCGAGGGTGGCTGCACGGCCGCGCCGGTCACCGGCGCGAGGGCGTTGTCGTGCCCGTGCTCGGCCGCCTTCTGCGTGTTGTACGGCGTGGCGGCCGCGAGCGCCTGCACCTCGGCCGCATGGCGCGCCGGCGCGTCGCTGGCCGAGGCCGCGCGCGATCGCCGCGCCGGGCCGCTCACCGAGGGGCGGGCGGCAGCCTTGGCCTTGGCCGTCGTGCTGCTGTCGGAGGGGGGATTGCTGCTCTTTCGGGTGGCCATCGTCGGTCCTTCATCGTGGGTCGGTAGGTGGGGATGCGTGCCGACCGGCAAGTCTGCGGCCGCGAGGCCGCCAGCCGCGCCAGCGGTCGGCGGCAGCGCGGGTCGGCGCAGTCCGACACCGCGACAGCGGTTCCACGCACGGCCGCGATGGAAGCGGGAGGCCGCCGACGCGGCCTGCACCTACAGTGCCGCGGGCCGCGCCGTGCGCAAATGCCCGGCCATGAAGCCCTCCATCCTTCTCGATCTGGCCAGGAAGTCGGTCATCGCGTGGATCGACGACTACGCGCCCAGCATGGGCGCGGCGATCTCGTACTACACGGCGTTCTCGATCGCGCCGCTGCTGGTGATCGTGATCGCGGTGGCGGGCGCCGTGTTCGGCGACGAGGCGGTGCGCGGCTCGCTGCAGAGCCAGATCTCCGGGCTGGTGGGCCACGAGGGTGCGGCCGCCATCCAGGGCCTGGTGGCCAGCGCCAGCGAGCCCAGGGAAGGCGCCATCGCAGGCACTACCAGCATCGTGCTGCTGCTGGTCGGCGCCACCACGGTGCTGGGCGAGCTGCAGAGCGCGCTCGACCGCATCTGGCATGTGCCCGAGAAGGACAAGCCCAGCGGCCTCTGGGGCCTGCTGCGCGCGCGTTTCCTGTCGTTCAGCCTGATCCTCGCGCTGGCGTTCCTGCTCATGGCCTCGCTCGCGGTGAGCGCGGGCATCGCCGCGGTCGGCAGCTGGTTCGGCGATTTCGTGCCGGGCTCCGAGGTGCTGCTGCAGCTGGTCAACACGGTGATCTCGCTGTGCATCAGCTGCCTGCTGTTCGCGGTGATCTACAAGCTCATGCCATCGGTGGAGATCGCCTGGCGCGACGTGTGGATCGGCGCGGCCGTGACGGCGCTGCTGTTCGAGTTCGGCAAGTTCCTCATCGGGCTGTACATGGGCAAGGCGGGCGTGGGCTCGTCCTATGCCGCGGCCGGCGCGCTGGCGGTCATCCTGATCTGGGTCTACTACGCCGCGCAGGTGTTCCTGCTGGGGGCGGAGTTCACCAAGATCTTCGCGGCCGAGCACGGTTCGTTCCGGCAGCAGGCCGCGGCAGCGGCGCGGCAGGCAAACGCACCGCCGGCCGCTGCCGGGGCGCCGAAAGCCGCGGCGCCGCCTGCACGCGCCGCGGCACCGGAGGAGGACGGCCTGCCGGAGCCCGGGCCGGTGGCGACCTTCGTCGCCACCGCCGTACTCGGCCTGGCCGCGCTGGTGCTGGACCGGCGGCGCCGGGACCGCCGGCGCACCGGTGGTCGGCTGCCGGCCCGGAAGCCGACCTGATGGACGCGCTCGACCTGCTCCAGTGGCCGGCCATGGCGGTCACCATCGCCGCCGCCTGGCTCGTCGCCGGCAACTCCGACAAGGGCCGCCGCACCGGCTTCTGGCTCTACCTGCTCAGCAATGTGCTGTGGATCGCCTGGGGCGTGCACAGCCAGTCCTATGCGCTGGTGGTGCTGCAGTTCGCGCTGGCGGCGATGAACATCCGCGGCGAGCGCAAGACGGCGCAGAAGGAAGGGCGGGCGGCCTGAATGAACGGTTCGGCTCAGGCCGCCGACAGCCAGCCGGCCAGCCTGTCCGCACCGTGGATGCTCAAGCGCCAGACCTTCTCCGCCGTGGGCAGGGCGAGCTTCAGGCGCCGGATGCGGCGGTCGCGCGCGGCCAGCACGGTGATACTGCGGGCGGCGCCGGCATACAGCGCCAGCTCGTCCAGGCGCGCGAGCCGCCAGGCCTGGCCGGCCACCTCGATGCCGATCCATTCATCGCCCGCGGCCAGGCCGGCCTTCTCGGCCGCGCTGCCGCGCAGCACGGTCTTGATCTGGATGCTCCCCCCCTGTTCGGCCACGCGCAGGCCCAGGCGCTGGGCCACGGGCGCCGCGTCCTCCAGGATGGCGGTGCCAAAGCGGGGCAGCAGGTCTTCGAGCGGCAGGTCGCCCGTGCCGTGGACCCAGGCCGCGATCTCCCCGGCCCAGGAGCGGCCCGACAGGGATGCGAGCGTGGACAGCAGGTCCGCCTCGGTGACCGGGCCGCCCCTGGACGCGGCCCAGAGCGAGCGCATCACCGCATCGAGGCTGGTCTTGCCCTCGCTGCGCAGCGACAGGTCCAGGCTCAGCGCCACCAGCGCGCCCTTGGTGTAGTAGCTCACCGTCGCGTTGGGCGTGTTCTCGTCCTGGCGGTAGTACCTGGTCCAGGCGTCGAAGCTGGCCTCGGCCACGCTCTGCAGGTGGCGGCCCGGGGTCTGGCGGACCTGGTTGATGGTCTTGCCAAGCAGGCGCAGGTAGGTCGCGTCGTCGATCAGGCCGGCGCGGCGCAGCAGCAGGTCGTCGTAGTAGCTGGTGAAGCCTTCGAAGAACCACAGCAGCTCGGTGTAGTTCTCCTGCTCGTAGTCGTAGCGGGCGAACTCGGCCGGCCGCAGGCGCTTGACGTTCCAGGTGTGGAAGTACTCGTGGCTGATCAGCCCGAGCAGCGTGGTGTAGCCCTCGCCGGCATGGCTCTCGCCGAGGCGCGGCAGGTCGGCGCGCTTGCAGATCAGCGCGGTCGAGTTGCGGTGCTCCAGGCCGCCGTAGCCGTCGTCCACCGCGTTGAGCAGAAACAGGTAGCCGGCATGCGGCGGCTTGCCGCGGCCGTGCCAGAAGCGGATCGCGGTCTCGCAGATGCGGCGCGCATCGGCCAGCAGACGCTCGCCGTCGAACGACGGGGCGGCGCCGGCGACGACGAAGCGGTGCGGCACGCCGCCGGCCACGAAGCTGCCGCTCCAGAAGCTGCCGAGTTCCACCGGCGTGTCGACCAGCGCGTCATAGTCGGCGGCCTGGTACAGGCCGTGGCCGGACCGGTCGGTCTTCAGCGCGTCGAGCGCGGTGGCGACCTGCCAGCCCGCGGTGGCGGCCGTGGGGGCGATCTCCAGGCCGTGCGCCGCGTCCTCGGCGCCGTGCACCCGCAGGCACAGGCTGGTGCCGTTGAAGAAGCCGCGCTGGCTGTCGAGCCAGGCGGCGCGCACCGAATTGTCGAAGGCATAGACCTCGTAGTGCACTTCCAGCGGCCGCGACGGGTCGCAGGCCACCGTCCAGCGGTTCTTGGCCGACTGCACCGCCTCGACCCTGCGGCGGCCCTGGCGCGCTTGCAGGCGCTGGAGGTTCTTCGAGAATTCGCGCACCAGGTAGCTGCCCGGGATCCACACCGGCAGCGACAGCGTCTGCAGCGCCGCCGGCGACTGCACGGTCAGCGTGACGTGGAACAGGTGGGCATGCGGATCGGCCGCCTCGACGCGGTAGTGGACGGGAGGCGGCAGGGCCTTGCGGGTGTGTGCAGCGGGCATGGATGAGAGCAATGAGGCGATGGGGGCTTCAGGTCCCGCCGGTGGCGATCAGGCAGGCCAGGACCGAGACGACGGTCTGCCGCTTGCGCAGCGGCAGCCAGGAGCCGAGCCCGGCCTCCGGCCAGGTGCGGCGGTCCACCAGCAGACTGATCAGCAGCAGCAGCGACAGCAGCGGCAGGGCGGCGAACGGCGGCATGAGAATGGCGATCCAGGCCAACGCCACCGACGCGGCTCCCCAGAGGTAGCGGGCGCGCGGCGCCTTCGGCCCCTGGTGCAGGCCGATGCCACAGTGCAGCCCGCCCAGGAAGGCGGCCGACAGCGCGGCATAGCCGACCAGGGCGATCGAGACGAAGGGCAGGAGCGCCGGATCGACCAGCCAGACGAAGGCGGAGAGGACGACGAAGGGCGCAAGGCTGGCATAGGCCAGCCGCTCGATGGTGCGTGCGGCAGGTGCGGTCGACATGGAAGGGCGCGTGGCGCGGGCGTGGCGAGTGGGGATGCGGCCGCTTCTGCGACGGCCGGTCAGTTCTTGCTGGTGGGCGGTGCGGCGGCCTGCGCGCGCGCGAGATGCTGTTCGACCTCGCGTGCACCGATGGCGCCTGGCACGCGGCTGCTGTCGGCGAACAGCAGGGTCGGCGTGCCGTTGATCTTGTGCTTGCGGCCGAGCGCCAGGTTGCGCTGCAGGGCGGCGGTGTCGCAGCTGGCGGCAGCGGGCGGCTTGTCGCGCAGCATCAGGTCCTGCCAGGTGCCGGCCTTGTCCCTGGCGCACCAGATGTTGCGCGACTTCTCGGCCGAGTCGGGGCTGAGGATCGGATAGAGGAACAGATGGATCGTCACGTTGTCCACGCTCTGGAGCTCGCGCTCGAAACGCTTGCAGTAGCCGCAGTTCGGGTCCTCGAACACGACGAGCTGCCGCTTGCCGTCGCCGCGCACGATGGTGATCGCGTCCTTGAAGGGCAGCGATGCGAAGTCGATCGCGGTGAGCCTGGTGATCCGGTCCTCGGTGAGGTTGCGGCGACCCTGGGTGTCGATCAGCTCGCCCTGGATCAGGCAGTTGCCCTTGGCATCGGTATAGAAGATGTCCGTGCCGGCGCGCACCTCGTAGAGGCCGCCCATGGGCGTGGGGCGCACCTCGTCGATCTTGCTGATCTGCGGGATGCGTTCCGGCAGGTTCTTGCGGATGGCGCTTTCCTGTGCGGATGCGCTGAAGGCCGCGGCCAGCGCCATGTCGGCGGCGAAGAGGAGGGAGAGCGTTCTGTGCTTCATGTCGAAGTTCCGGGGCTGCACGGCAGCTCAATGGCCTGCGCCGGCCGCCGACGTGATCCCGCCGGCCTGGCGCGCCGTCCAGGCCTTGAGCAGGCCGGCCCGCTCGAAGCCCTGCATGCCCCGGTTGCGCAGCGACTTCCAGGCACCGCCGGGCTGGGCGAAGAGCTGCTGCAGACCGTCGGTCGCGAGGCCCATGGCCAGCGTGGCCGTCTTGCGAGCGCGTTCGTAGCGGCGCAGCAGGCGCGGGTCGGCCACACTGCGCCAGTCGTCGCGGACGCGCAGCACCGCGGCCAGCTCGACCGCATCGGCCAGGCCCAGGTTCAGCCCCTGGCCGGCCAGCGGGTGCACCGTGTGCGCCGCATCGCCGGCCAGCACCCAGCTGCGCGGGCGCTGGGTGGTGGAGCCGTCGAAGCGGCCGCTCCAGCGGTCGGCCGTGGCGCGTGCCAGCGGCCAGCTCGTGCGCTCGCCCAGCAGTGTGAGCGCGCCTGCCTCGGCTGATGCGATGGAGGCGGCCAGTTGCGCTTCGAAGGCTGCGGGATCGAGCGCCAGCAGCTCGGCGGCGCGGTTCTGTGCCACTGACCAGACCAGCGCCACCGTGTCGCCCTGCGGCCCGCCGAGCGGCAGCAGCGCGACGATGCCGTCGCTGGGCAGGAACCATTGGCGCGCCACGCCGCCGTGGGGCAGGGCGGTGCGCAGCCGTGCGGCAATGGCATTCTGTCCGTAGGGCGTGGTGTCGAAGTCCACGCCCAGAGCGGTGCGCAGCGTGCTGTCGCGGCCTTCGCAGACCACCGTCAGCGCGGCATCGACCGGGCCGGCCACAGTCTCGACCTGCGGCTGGAAGCGCACGGCATCGGCCAGCACCGCCTGCAGCGCGGGCACGTCGACGATCCAGGCCAGCGCGTCGGCGCCCTGGCTGCGGGCATCGAAACGCACTTGGCCGCCGCGGTCGCCCTGCACTTCCATCGCGGCGACCGGCGTGGCGTGGGCGGCCTCGGGCCAACTGCGCAGCGACTGCAGCAGTCCGCGCGAAGCGGCGTTCAGGGCATAGGCGCGGATGTCCTGCGTGCCGGCTGCCACGGCATCGGCATCGGCCACCAGGGCGACGCGGAGGCGCTCGCGCGCCAGCAGCAGGGCCAGGGCTCGGCCGACGATGCCGGCCCCGCGAATACACACGTCGAAGGATTGCGCCATGCGGGGATTGTAGAGAAGCGCGCCCGTCGGCGACTCGACAGCAAGGGCGGTGCCGGAAACGCAAAAGCCCTTCCGGTCTGCATCGGAAGGGCTGTGCGCGTATCGGTGGTGCCCGGGGCCGGAATCGAACCGGCACGCCTTGCGGCGGCGGATTTTGAGTCCGCTGCGTCTACCAATTTCACCACCCGGGCCGCAAGGAGCGAAGCCGTGAATTATGGCACAGTGCAGGGTTATGACGACGACCTATCCAACCATCGAGGACGCAGTCGGCAATACGCCGCTGGTGGCGCTGCAGCGCATCCAGGCCGAGGCCAACCGGGCGCGCGGCAACGTGATCCTGGCCAAGCTCGAAGGCAACAACCCGGCCGGCTCGGTGAAGGACCGCCCGGCGCTGTCGATGATCCGCCGGGCCGAGGAACGCGGCGACATCCGCCCGGGCGACACGCTGATCGAGGCCACCTCGGGCAATACCGGCATCGCGCTGGCGATGGCCGCGGCGATCAAGGGCTACCGCATGGTGCTGATCATGCCGGAGGACCTGTCGATCGAACGCGCGCAGACCATGAAGGCCTTCGGCGCCGAACTGGTGCTCACGCCCAAGAGCGGCGGCATGGAATACGCACGCGACCTGGCCGAGCAGATGAGCAAGGAAGGCAAGGGCCGGGTGCTCGACCAGTTCGGCAACGAGGACAACCCGCGCATCCACTACGAGACGACCGGCCCAGAGCTCTGGCAGCAGACCGGCGGGCGCATCACCCACTTCGTGAGCGCGATGGGCACGACCGGCACGATCACCGGCGTGGGCCGCTTCCTCAAGGAGAAGAACCCGGCGGTGCAGATCATCGGCGCGCAGCCGGCCGAGGGCTCGCGCATCCCGGGCATCCGGAAGTGGCCCGAAGCCTATATGCCTCGCATCTACGACGACCGTGTGGTGGACGAGCAGGTCTCGGTCACGCAGGCCGATGCCGAGGACATCGCCCGCCGCCTGGCGCGCGAGGAGGGCATCTTCGGCGGCATCTCGGCTGCCGGCGCGGCCTGGGTCGCCTTCCAGATCGCGCAGCGCGTGGAGAACGCGACCATCGTCTTCGTGGTCTGCGACCGCGGCGACCGGTACCTGTCCACCGGCGTGTTCCCCGCCTGACGAAGCGCGGCACGGCCGTGGACGGCGACTTCCGCTTCTGCCCGCGCTGCGCCACGCCGCTGGCATGGATCAGCCAGGCGGAGGACGGCGGCGACAAGCTGCGGCTGCGCTGCCCGGCCTGCGGCTGGACCCACTGGAACAACCCGACGCCGGTGCTGGCCGGCATCGTTGAATACCGCGGCCAGGTGCTGCTGGCACGCAACGCGGCCTGGACCGGGCGCCGCTTCGCGCTGATCACCGGCTTCATGGAAGCGGGCGAGACGCCGGCCGAAGGCGTTGCGCGCGAGGTGAAGGAAGAGACCAACCTCGATGCGGCGGCCACCACGCTGGTCGGCGTCTACGACTTCCAGCGCATGAACCAGGTGCTCATCGTCTACCACGTGCTGACCGATCCGGCCGGCGAGGTGGTGCTGTCGCCCGAACTGGCCGAGTACCAGCTGCAGGCGCCCGAAGACGTGCTCTGCTGGCCGGCTGGCACCGGCCATGCGCTGGCCGACTGGCTGCGCTCGCGCGGCATCGAGCCGACCTTCGTGGACTGGGCCGCGCGCGGCTGAAGCCTAGAATCGCCGGCTCCTCCCGTTCGCCTCAAGGCAAAGAAGCAGCAAGCAGATGGACATCACCAAGGAAATCGACACCCGCGGCCTCAAGTGTCCGCTGCCCATCCTGCGTGCCAAGAAGGCGCTGGCCGAACTGTCCAGCGGCCAGTTGCTGAAGGTGGTGGCCACCGACGGCGGCTCGCTGCGCGACTTCCAGGCCTTCGCACGGCAGACCGGCAACGAACTCGTGGACCAGCAGACGATCGGCGACGAGTATGTGCACGTGCTGCGCCGCCGCTGACCACCGGGGGGTATAGGCTGGCAGCGCCCGGATATCGCGCGCTACGAAAGGTATCCCCAGGGGGTATGTCTCAGAGCGCGAGACCCTTGAGATACTCGCGGAAGCCGGCGCCGAGCTGTGGATGGGCCAGGGCCAGCTCGACGTTGGCCTGCAGGAAGCCTTCCTTGCTGCCGCAGTCGTAGCGCTGGCCGTCGTAGCGGTAGGCGAACACCTTCTCGCGGCGCATCAGCGCGGCGATGCCGTCGGTCAGCTGGATTTCGCCGCCCACGCCGCGCGGCTGCGTGGCGATCTCGCGGAAGATGCCCGGCGTGAGGATGTAGCGGCCGGCCACGCCCAGGCGCGAGGGCGCGTCCTCGGGCGCCGGCTTCTCGACCATGTGGGTCAGGTCGATGAGGCGGTCGTTGCCCGGCACCGGCGTGCCGGCCACGATGCCGTAGCGCTTGGTGTGCTCGGCCGGCACTTCCTGCACCGCGAGGATGGAGGCCTGCCATTCGTCGAACTGCTGCACCATCTGCTGGAGCACCGGCGGCTTGCCGACCATGAGGTCGTCGGCCAGCAGCACGGCGAAGGGCTCGTTGACCACCACACTCTGCGCGCAGAGCACCGCGTGGCCCAGGCCCAGCGCCTTGGCCTGGCGGATGTAGATGCACTCCATGTCGTCGGGCTTGATGGAATGCACGAGCGCGAGCAGCTCCTTCTTGCCGGCGGCTTCGAGCTCGTGCTCGAGTTCGAAGGCGGTGTCGAAGTGGTCGGGAATGGAGCGCTTGGTGCGGCCGTTGATGAAGATCATCTGGCGCACGCCGGCCGCGTAGGCTTCTTCCACCGCGTACTGGATCAGCGGCTTGTCCACCACCGGCAGCATCTCCTTGGGCTGTGCCTTGGTGGCCGGCAGGAAGCGGGTGCCCAGGCCGGCCACGGGGAACACAGCTTTGCGGATGCGGGGCAGCGGAGCGGTCGTCGTCATACGGGCAGATCCTTGTTCAATCAAATGCAGCGGTCATCATAAAACCTGGTGATGGTGCCCCGCAGCAAACGCCGCTCAGGTTCCAAGGCGCAACAACTGTTCTCGGATGCGTGCCAGCGTGATGCCGAAATCGGCGGCACGCTTGTGCTCCTGCGCGATCACGGCCGCCGGCGCGCGGGCCACGAAGGATGCATTGCCGAGCTTGGCATGGGCCTTGGCGATCTCGCCTTCCAGCCGCGCGGCTTCCTTGGCCAGGCGGGCCTTCTCGGCGGCCGCGTCGATCTCGACGAACAGGGCCAGCCGCGCGTCGCCGACCACGGCCACGGGCGCGGCCTGGGCGGCCTGCTTCCAGGCGGCCTCGTCGTCGAATACGCGCACCTCGCCGAGCTTGGCCAGGGCCTGCAGCACCGCGGCATGCTCGCGCAGGAAGTCCGCATCGCCGATGGCGTAGAGCGGCACGCGGGTGGCGGGCGAGATGGCCATCTCGCCGCGCAGCGTGCGGCAGGCATCGACGACGGCCTTGAGCTTGTCGACCTGCGCGATGGCCGCGGGGTCAATGCGCTCCGGCTGGGCCTGCGGGTAGGCCGCAATGGCGACCGACGGGCCAGCGCGGCCGGCGACCGGCGCCACCTTCTGCCACAGCTCCTCGGTGATGAACGGGATCAGCGGATGGGCCAGGCGCAGGATGGTCTCGAGCGTACGGATCAGCGTGCGGCGCGTGGCGCGCTGCTGGGCCTCATTGCCGGTCTGGATCTGCACCTTGGCGATCTCCAGGTACCAGTCGCAGAACGCATTCCAGACGAAGTCGTAGACCGTGTTGGCCACGTTGTCGAGCCGGTATTCCTCGAAGCCCTTGGCCACGGCCGCCTCGGCCTGCTGCAGCAGCGAGGTGATCCAGCGGTCGGCTGCGCTGAACTGCAGGTAGCCGCCGCCGGCGCAGTCGGCCGGCGTGTGATCGGCCAAGCCGCAGTCGTGGCCTTCGGTGTTCATCAGCACGAAGCGCGTGGCGTTCCAGAGCTTGTTGCAGAAGTTGCGGTAGCCCTCGCAGCGTTTGCTGTCGAAGTTCATGCTGCGGCCCAGCGTGGCCAGCGTGGCGAAGGTGAAGCGCAGCGCGTCGGCGCCGTAGGCGGGAATGCCGTCCGGGAATTCCTTCTGCGTGTTCCTGCGCACCTGGGGCGCCGTCTCGGGGCGGCGCAGGCCGGTGGTGCGCTTCTCCAGCAGCGGCTCCAGCGCCACGCCGTCGATCAGGTCGACCGGGTCGAGCACGTTGCCCTCGGACTTGCTCATCTTCCTGCCCTGGGCGTCGAGCACCAGGCCGTGGATGTAGACGTCCTTGAACGGCACCCGGCCGGTGAAGTGGGTGCTGAACATGATCATCCGGGCGACCCAGAAGAAGATGATGTCGTAGCCCGTCACCAGCACCGACGAGGGCAGGTAGAGGTTGTAGTCGTCCGTGGGCGCGTCGGTCTGGTTCGGCCAGCCGAGCGACGAGAACGGCACCAGCGCCGACGAGTACCAGGTGTCCAGCACGTCCTCGTCGCGCTTGAGCGCCTTGCCCGGCGCCTGGGCCTGGGCCGCGGCCTCGTCGCGCGCGACGATGACGTTGCCGTCCTCGTCGTACCAGGCCGGGATCTGGTGGCCCCACCAGAGCTGGCGGCTGATGCACCAGTCCTGGATGTTGTTCATCCACTGGTTGTAGGTGTTGATCCAGTTGCCGGGCACGAAGCGCACCTGCCCGCCCTGCACCGCGTCGATCGCCTTCTGCGCGATGCTCTTGCCGGTGGCGTCGCCTTGGCCCACCTTGTTCACTGCGACGAACCACTGGTCGGTCAGCATCGGCTCGACGATCTGGCCGGTGCGCACGCAGACCGGCACCATGAGCTTGTGCTTCTTGGTCTCGACCAGGGCGCCGGCGGCGTCGAGGTCGGCCACGATGGCCTTGCGCGCGGCGAAGCGGTCGAGGCCGCGGTACTTCTCGGGCGCGTTGTCGTTGACCGTGGCGGCGAGCGTCAGCACCGTGATCTGCGGCAGGCCGTGGCGCTGGCCGACGGCATAGTCGTTGGGGTCGTGCGCCGGCGTGACCTTGACCACGCCGGTGCCGAATTCCTTGTCCACGTAGTCGTCGGCGATCACCGGGATCTCGCGGCCCACGAGCGGCAGCGTCACGGTCTTGCCGATCAGCGCGGTGTAGCGCGCGTCCTCGGGGTGGACCATCACGGCCACGTCGCCGAGCATGGTCTCGGGACGGGTGGTGGCCACGGTCACGCTGCCGCTGCCGTCGGTCAGCGGATAGGCGATGTGCCAGAGCGAGCCGTCGCGCTCCTCGTTTTCCACCTCCAGGTCGGACACGGCCGATTGCAGCACCGGATCCCAGTTGACCAGGCGCTTGCCGCGGTAGATCAGGCCCTGCTCGTACAGGCGCACGAAGGTCTCGGTCACGACCTTCGACAGCTTGTCGTCCATCGTGAAGTATTCGCGGCCCCAGTCCACGCTGTCGCCGAGGCGGCGCATCTGCGTGGCGATGGTGCTGCCGCTCTTTTCCTTCCATTCCCAGACGCGCGCGACGAAGTTCTTGCGGCCCAGGTCGTGGCGGCTCTGGCCCTGGTCCTGCAGCTGGCGCTCCACGACGATCTGGGTGGCGATGCCTGCATGGTCGGTGCCCGGCACCCAGAGCGTGTTGTGGCCGCGCATGCGGTGGTAGCGCGCGAGCGCGTCCATGACCGTGTGCTGGAACGCGTGGCCCATGTGCAGCGTGCCGGTCACGTTGGGCGGCGGCAGTTGCATCGCGAACGCGGGTGCGTCGGCCTGCGGCACGCCGGTGCCGCGCACGCCGGCCGCGCCGTAGCCGCGGCGCTCCCATTCCGGGCCCCAGTGGGCTTCGAGCGTGTGGGGTTCGAACGATTTGGAGAGGCTCTGGAGGCCGGGCTGGGACAGGATGTCGCTCATGGATGGTCGGGGCAATGGTGGGCCGGCGGTGCGGGCAGGGCCGTGCGCGGGCGAACGAAGGATTCTAGCCAGCCGACCATGCGGCCTCGTCCGACAGCGCGCCTGGCCGGACGGTTCCCAGAATGGCCCATCGACCACGCTCGTTGAAGGAGATCGCCATGACGACCGCATCGAAGAATCCGCTGGACCGCCAGACCTCGCACACCGGCAAGGTGAAGAACGACACCAACCGCGCCGGCGCGCAGGACGCCACGCAGAAGAACGAGCCGCGCCGCACGCCCGAGAGCCGCAGCGACCGCGAGTCGCACGTCGGCAGCGGCAACCAGTCGCAGAGCCGCCAGGGCGGCGCCGGCGGCAGCCGCTAGCCGGCTTCAGCGGCCAGGGCGGCCTGCTTCCAGGCCGTGCGCACGGCCTCGTCGTCGCCGCGCTGCTCGGCCAGTTCGGCCAGCCGGCGCCAGGCGCGGCTGCGCAGCTCGCCGTCCTGCAGCTGCTGGGTTGCCTGGGTCAGCAGCTGCTGGGCCTTGCCCCAGAGCTGGCGCTCCATGCAGGCCATGCCGGCCAGGTACTGGAGCTGCGCGCTGCGCGGATTGCCCTGCTGGGCTGCTTCGATGCGCGCCAGCCAGGCCGGGTCGATCGAATCCAGGCCGTCTTCCAGCGCGCGGATCAGCTTCTTCTCCAGCGCTTCGTCGAGCCCGTCCACGGGCGAGACGAGGCGCTCCCACACCGGCAGCAGCCAGTTGCGCACCTGGGCCGCGTCGCCACCCAGGGCGCGCAGCCGCTGGGCCGCGTGGATGGCCAGCTCGGGCATGGCGCGCTCGGCCGGCTCGAACGATTGCCAGACGGCCAGCAGCTGGGCCGTGTCGTGGGCGCCGTTGATGGCCTCGGTGGCCAGGCCGCGCACGATGCTCTGCGCCGCCGATGGCGAGAAGGCGCGGTGCTTGGCCAGCAGGCGGGCGGTTTCGAGCGCCTCGCGGGTCTGGTGGGCGACGCGCGCGGCCTTCAGGCGCAGGCGCAGGGCCAGGGTGCGGCGCGCGGCGCCCTGGGGCAGGGCGGCGAGCCGTTCCAGCGCCAGCGGCGCGTTGCGGTCCTCCAGCGACCAGCGGGCGGCGCGCAGCTGCACGCCTTCGCGCACTTCCTGCTCCTGGGCCGTGGGCGTGGTGCCCTCGGGCTTCTCCAGGGCCTGGGCCAGGTGGATGTCGCGCGTGGCCCTGTCCTGCAGGGCCTGGGAGCTTTCGGCAGCGACCAGATGGGCCAGCGCGCGCAGCTGGCCGGCATGCGGCAGGGCGCGGCCGCCACTGTCGGCGCTGGCGCGGGCGGCGGCCTCCTGGGCGAGGGCCGACTGCGCGGCGCGGCGCGCCCGCAGGAAGCGGCCGGCCAGCAGGTGGCTGATGGCGTCGAGCAGCGCGGTGTGGGTGGCGCGCTCCTTCTGCTGCACGCGCCAGCGGCGGGCCTGGTGCGGCAGGTCCAGCAGCGCGGCCAGCGCGCGCAGCGCGCCGTGCAGCACGACGAAGCCGCCGGCCAGCAGCAGGATGACCAGGTTGAGCGACAGGTCCAGCCGCCAGGGCGGCCAGAACAGCGTGACGGTGCCCTGGTTGTTGCCGGCGAACAGGGCGACGGCCACGGCGATGCCGAAGAGGGCGAGGAGCCAGAGTGCTGCGCGCATGGGTCGGCGGCCCTCAGCGTCCGGCGGCCGCGGTGGCCAGGGCCGACAGCGTGTCGTCGATGCGCGGCAGTTCGGCCGAGCGCAGCTGCGACTGCGCCTGCTGCAGCTGGCGGGCCGCGGCCTGGGTGCGGCGCGAGGCCGGGTCGAAATACTTGGCCAGCGATGCCGAGGCCGCCGCTAGGTCGGCGCGGGCCGAGTCCGGCTGGCGGGCCAGCACGGCCAGGCGCGCGTTGAGCAGCTTGAGCTTGAGGTTCTCGCGCAGGAAGAAGGCCTGGTCGGGCGCCAGCAGGGCGGCGTCGGGCTGGTCGATGCGCGAGACGCGCACCAGGCCGCGGGCCTCGTCGCGCACGATCTCCCAGCCGCGCTGCAGCGCGGCCTGCCACCAGGGCTGCGGCACGGCGGCGGCCGGCGCGGCGGCCGCGGGCGGGGCCGGCTCGGCAGCGGCGCCGCGGCGCGCTGCGGCGGCGGAGATGCCGACGGCGTTGAGCGTGGGCAGGTCGTCGACCAGGCGCACAAGCTCGTCCAGCCGCGCCAGCAGGCCGGCGGTGTCGGTCACGGCGGCGCCCTTCAGGCGCTCCTGGTCGCGCACGATGGCGCGCGACAGCGGCGCCAGGCGCGGCTGCGCGGCGCGGGCGATGCGCTGCTCGGCGGTCTTGAGGGCGGCCAGCAGCGGTTCGAGGTTGCCGGTCAGCTCGGTCTGCTGCTGCGCCAGCCGCAGGCCGGATTCGACGTCGACCACCAGGTTCTCGTCGCGGGTGCGCGACAGGCTCTGCATCAGCTCCTCGAGCTGGCTGCGCTGCAGGGCGACTTCGCTCAAACGGGTCTCGGCGACGGCCTGGCGGGCGGCGGTGTCGCGGGCCAGGTCCTGCGCCTGGCGGGCCAGGGCGCGGGCCTCGACGGCCTGGGCGCCGGAATCGGCCGTCTGCCGGGCCAGCTGTTCCTGGATGCCCGAGAGCTTCTGCCACAGCAGGCTGCTGCTGATCAACGCGGCTACGGCCACCACGGCGGTGCCGGCGAGCAGGAGGCCGGAGGTGCGGGAGGCGGCGGCCGGCGCGGAAGAGGCGAGGGGATTCGGGGGGGAGACGAGGGGCTCGGAGCTCATCGCCGGGATTCTATCGACGCCGCCACGTCGCCGATGCCAGGTTTGCTGAGCTGCACCTCGCCGAATCCCGCGGCCCGCGCGGCCTCGGCGATGCGCGGGTGGGTGGCGACGGCGCGGGCGGCCTGCCAGCCGGCGCCGGGCAGCGCCGCGCAAAGGTGGGCGACGGCCTCGGAGCTGCTGAAGAGCCAGATGCTGCCGTCGCCGGCCGCGGCCACGGCCCGCTGGCGCTGGCGGGCGTCGAACACCGGTGCGCCGCGCCGGTAGGCGAGCGCGAAGTCGGTGGTGCCGCCGGCCTCGGCGATGCGCGCGGCCAGCCAGTCGCGTCCGCTGCCGAGGGGCGACGACGCGCCGGCCCCGCTGCCGCGCACTACCAGCACTCGGTCGCCCGGGCCGATCTGCGGCGCGACGACGGCCCAGAGCGCTTCGGAATCGAACCGCCCGGCGCCGGCGGGCGGCCGGTCGATGCCGAGGGTGGAGGGCCCGGCCTCCTCCAGCGCCGCGGCCGTCCCCGGACCGGGTGCCCAGGCGCGCACGCCGGGCGGCCAGGGTGCGTCGCCGCGGGCGGCGAAGAAGCCGCGCACCGCGTTGGCGCTGACGAACATGGCGGCGCGGTACCGCGGCAGGGCCTGCCATGCGGTCCTCAGCGCGGACGCATCGGGCGCCGGGCCGATGGCGATGAGCGGCAGCGCGGTCACGTCGAACCCGCGGGCCGCGAGCGCATCGACCCAGGCGTCGGCGTCCTCGGCGGGGCGGGTGACGATGACCTGCGGCTTCTTCATACTGAAAGGAGGATATTCCTGTAGCGCCCGGCAGTCGCGCGCTGTAGCCATATACCCCACCCTATATACGCACGCCGGCGTCGCGCAGCCGGGTGGCGACGCGGCGGCCGAGGGCTGCGGCTTCCCCGGCCGTCGACACCGCGGCCGACGCCTCGGCGCGCACCAGCGCGGCCGGGCCGTCGATCGGCCCCCAGGCGGCCCGCAGGTGTAGCACGCCGTCGTCGCCGAGCGTGGCATGGGCCGCGAGCGGCACCGAGCAGCTGCCGCCGAGCGCGCGGCTCACGGCGCGTTCGGCGCTGGTGGCCAGCAGCGTGGGCGCATGCACCAGCGGCGCGAGCAGCGCGGCCACGTCGGCGCGGGCCGCGAGGATCTCGATGCCGAGCGCGCCCTGGCCGGCCGACGGCAGCATCTCGTCGGTGGAGAAGGTGCTGCGGATGCGCTCGCCCAGGCCCAGGCGCTTCAGGCCCGCGGCGGCCAGCACGATGGCGGCGTACTGCCCTTCGTCGAGCTTGCGCAGGCGGGTGTCGAGGTTGCCGCGCAGCGGCTCGATGCGCAGGTCCGGCCGCAGTGCGCGCAGCAGCACGGTGCGGCGCAGGCTCGCGGTGCCGACCACGGCGCCTTCGGGCAGGTCGGCCAGCGCGGCATGGCGCGGCGAGACGAAGGCGTCGCGCGGATCCTCGCGCTCCAGCACGGCCGCGAGTGCGAAGCCCGCGGGCAGGTCCATCGGCACGTCCTTGAGCGAATGCACCGCGAGCTGCGCGCGGCCGTCGGCCAGCGCCGCTTCGAGCTCCTTGACGAACAGACCCTTGCCGCCAACCTTCGACAGCGTGCGGTCGAGGATCTGGTCGCCCTGCGTGGTCATGCCCAGCAGATCGACCGCATGGCCGCGCGCGCCGAGCAGCGCGCGCACATGCCCGGCCTGCCACAGGGCCAGGCGGCTTTCGCGGGTGGCGATGGTGAGGGGGGAAGGGGACGGTGCGGGCGTGCTCATGGGGCAGCGGGAAGGTCGTGCAGAGGGGCGCGGGATGCTAGCATGCGGCGCCGCGCGGGCCGGTGGGCCGGGCGGTGCCGTTTCCTCGACACCATCACCACGACATGCCCTCAGCCGTTACTGCCGCCGGCCGCCGCTCGGCCGCCAAGGACCAGCCTCTCATCGACGACATCCGCCTGCTCGGCCGCATCCTCGGCGACGTGATCCGCGAGCAGGAAGGCCAGGCCGCCTACGAACTGGTCGAACAGATCCGCAAGCTCTCGGTAGCCTTCCGCCGCGACGCCGACCAGGAGGCCGACCGCGCGCTCAAGAAGCTGCTCAAGTCGATCAGTGGCGACCAGACGGTCAGCGTGATCCGCGCCTTCACCTACTTCAGCCACCTGGCCAACCTGGCCGAGGACCGCCACCACATCCGCCGCCGCACGGTGCACGAGCGCGCCGGCGACACGCAGGAAGGCAGCGTCGAAGTGGCCCTGGCCCGGCTGCGCTGGGCCGGCATCGCGCCGCGCGCCATCGTGGCCGCGCTGGAGCAGAGCTACGTCTCGCCGGTGCTCACCGCCCATCCGACCGAGGTGCAGAGGAAGAGCATCCTCGACGCCGAGCGCGACATCGCCGCGCTGCTGACCCAGCGCGACGCCATCAAGACCCACGCCCTGGCCTGGGGCGGCGCCAAGGACGCGCTCACCCCGCGCGAGCTGGCCGCCAACGAGGCCCACCTGCGTGCCCGCGTGCTCCAGCTCTGGCAGACGCGGCTGCTGCGCTTCACCAAGCTCACCGTGGCCGACGAGGTCGAGAACGCGCTGTCGTACTACGAGGCCACCTTTCTGCGCGAGATACCGCGCCTGTACGCGAACCTGGAGCGCGAGTTGGGCGGCCAGCGCGTCGCGAGCTTCCTGCGCATGGGCCAGTGGATCGGCGGCGACCGCGACGGCAACCCGAACGTCAGCGCCGAGACGCTCCAGTACGCGCTGCGCCGCCAGTGCGAGGTGGTGCTGCGCCACCTGCTGACCGAGGTGCACTACCTGGGTGGCGAGCTGTCGCTGGCCGCGGGCCTGGCCGGCGTGTCGGCCGAAATGCAGGCCCTGGCCGAGCGTTCGCCCGACACCAGCGAGCACCGCCGCGACGAGCCCTACCGCCGTGCGCTCACCGGCGTCTATGCGCGCCTGGCCGCCACGCTCAAGGCGCTGACCGGCGGCGACGCCGCGCGCCACGCGGTGGCTCCGCAGAACCCCTATCTGCGCGCCGAGGAATTCCTGGCCGACCTGCGCACCATCGCCGACTCGCTGGCCGCGCACGGCGGCGTGGCGCTGGGCGCCGAGCGGCTGCAGCCGCTGATCCGCGCGGTCGAGGTCTTTGGATTCCACCTGGCCACGGTCGACCTGCGCCAGAGTTCGGACAAGCACGAGCAGGTCGTCGCCGAACTGCTGGCCACCGCCCGCGTCGAGTCCGACTACGCCGCGCTCGACGAGCCCGCGCGCCAGCAGCTGCTGCTGCGGCTGCTGGCCGACGCGCGGCCGCTGCGCGTGGTCGGCGCCGGCTATTCCGAGCTGGCCCGCAGCGAAGTCGCGATCTTCGAGGCCGCCCGCGACCTGCGCGCGCGCTACGGCGCCCAGGCGATCCGCCACTACATCATCAGCCACACCGAGACGGTGAGCGACCTGCTCGAAGTGCTGCTGCTGCAAAAGGAGGTGGGCCTGCTGCGCGGCACGGTGGATGACGGCGCCACGGCCGACCTGATCGTCGTGCCGCTCTTCGAGACCATCGAGGACCTGCACAACGCCGCGCCCATCATGCGCGACTTCTACGCGCTGCCGGGCATCGCCGCGCTGGTGCGCCGTTCGGGCGCCGAGCAGGACGTGATGCTCGGCTACAGCGACAGCAACAAGGACGGCGGCATCTTCACCAGCAGCTGGGAGCTCTACCGCGCCGAGATCGCGCTGGTCGAGCTGTTCGACGAGCTGTCGGCCACGGGCGGCCCGATCCGCCTGCGCATGTTCCACGGCCGCGGCGGCACCGTCGGCCGCGGCGGCGGCCCGAGCTACCAGGCCATCCTGGCGCAGCCGCCGGGCACGGTGCGCGGCCAGATCCGGCTGACCGAGCAGGGGGAGATCATCGGATCGAAGTACGCCAACCCCGAGATCGGCCGCCGCAACCTGGAGACGCTCGTGGCCGCCACGCTCGAAGCCACGCTGCTCCCGCCGACCAAGCCGGCCACGCGCGCCTTCCACGAAGCCGCGGCCGAGCTCTCGCGCGCCAGCATGGCGGCCTACCGCGCGCTGGTCTACGAGACCCCGGGCTTCACCGACTACTTCTTCGGCTCCACGCCGATCCGCGAGATCGCCGAGCTCAACATCGGCTCGCGTCCCGCGAGCCGCAAGCCCAGCCAGAAGATCGAGGACCTGCGCGCCATCCCCTGGAGCTTCAGCTGGGGCCAGTGCCGGCTCACGCTGCCGGGCTGGTACGGCTTCGGCGCCGCGGTCGATGCCTTCGTCAGCGCCGACGGAAAGGACGCCAAGGCGCGCTTGGCGCTGCTGCAGAAGATGTACCGGCAGTGGCCGTTCTTCCGCACGCTGCTGTCCAACATGGACATGGTGCTGGCCAAGAGCGACCTGGCGCTGGCCGGCCGCTATGCCGAACTGGTGGCCGACGCGCGGCTGCGCCGCAAGGTCTTCTCGGCCATCGAGGCCGAATGGCAGCGCACGGCCGATGCGCTGGCCCGCATCACCGGCGACAAGCAGCGCCTGGCGCACAACGCGGCCCTGGCCCGCTCGATCCGCCACCGCTTCCCGTACATCGACCCGCTGCACCACCTGCAGGTCGAACTGATCCGCCGCTACCGCAGCGGCCAGGAGCAGGACGAGCGGGTAAAGATCGGCATCCACATCTCGATCAACGGGATCGCCGCGGGCCTGCGGAATACCGGCTAAGGAAAAGGCCGGCCGGCCGGTCCTCAGGCGCCGCGGTACGCGCGCAGCACCAGGCTGGCGTTGGTGCCGCCGAAGCCGAAGCTGTTGGACAGCACCGTGGTCAGCGCCGCGTCGTGCGACGCGCGCACCACCGGCAGGCCCTCAGCCGCGGGGTCGAGCGTCTCGATGTTGGCCGAGCCGGCGATGAAGCTGTCCTGCAGCATGTAGAGGCAGTAGATCGCCTCCTGCACGCCAGTGGCGCCCTGCGAATGGCCGGTCAGCGACTTGGTGCTCGACAGCGGCGGCACCTTGCCTTCGCCGAACACGGTGCGCAGCGCGTGCAGTTCCGGCACGTCGCCCACGGGCGTGGAGGTGCCGTGGGTGTTGACGTAGTCGACCGGGGTGTCGACGTTGGCCAGCGCCTGGCGCATGCAGGCGACCGCGCCTTCGCCCGAAGGAGCGACCATGTCGGCGCCGTCGGACGACAGGCCGAAGCCCACGATCTCGGCCAGGATGGCGGCGCCGCGCGCCTGGGCATGCTCCAGGCTTTCCAGCACCAGCGCGCCGCCGCCGCCGGCGATGACGAAGCCGTCGCGGTGGGCGTCGTAGGGACGCGAGGCGCGCTCCGGCGTCTCGTTGTAGGCGCTCGACATGGCGCCCATGCCGTCGAACAGCGTGGCCAGGCCCCAGCTCAGCTCCTCGCCGCCGCCGGCGAACATCACGTCCTGCAGGCCGAAGGCGATCTGCTGCGCCGCCACGCCCACGCAGTGGGCCGAGGTGCTGCAGGCCGAGGTGATCGAGAAGTTGATGCCCTTGACGCCGAACGCCGTGGACAGGTTGGCCGAGACGGTCGAGCCCATGCAGCGCGTGACCTGGTAGGGACCGACGCGGCGGATGCCCTTGCTGCGCAGCGTGTCGGCCGCCTCGATCTGGTGGGCCGGCGAGCCGCCGCCCGAACCCATGATCAGGCCGGTGCGCGGGTTGGACACCGCTTCGGGCGGCAGGCCCGACTGGGCGATCGCGTCCTTGAGCGACAGGTAGGCGTAGGCCGCCGCGTCGCCCATGAAGCGGCGCAGCTTGCGGTCGATGAGCGCGTCCAGATCGATCTGCGGGGCTCCGGCGACCTGGCTGCGCAGGCCCAGTTCCTTGAACTCGGGGCGTGCGCTGATGCCGGACTTGCCGTGGCGCAGCGCATCGACCACGGTGGCCTTGTCGTTGCCGATGCACGAGACGATGCCGGCACCGGTGATGACGACACGCTTCATACAGCGGCTCCTGCTCCTGCAGCGCCGGGCTTTTCGAACAGGCCCACGCGCAGGTCGGCCGCGGTGTAGATTTCCTTGCCGTCGACCAGCAGGCGGGAGTCGCCGATGGCCATGATGAGCTTGCGCCTGATCACGCGCTTGATGTCGATCTCGTAGGTGACAAGCTTGGCCTCGGGCGTGACCTCGCCGGTGAACTTGATCTCCCCGGCGCCCAGGGCGCGGCCGCGGCCCGGCAGGCGCAGCCAGGTCAGGTAGAAGCCGATGAGCTGCCACATGGCGTCCAGGCCCAGGCAGCCGGGCATGACCGGATCGCCCTGGAAGTGGCAGGCGAAGAACCACAGGTCGGGGCGGACGTCGAGTTCGGCGCGGATCCTGCCCAGGCCGTGGGCGCCGGTTTCATCGTCGATGTGCGTGATGCGATCGAACATCAGCATGGGCGGCAGCGGCAGGCGGCCGCTGTCGGGATTGAACAGCCGGCCCTCACCGGATGCGATCAGCTGTTCGTACGAGAAAGATTCAACCATGTGTCAATTGCTTCTAAGTAATGGCCCGCTGCGGGACCCCCTATTGTCCCGCGCCGGGCGCTCCGCGCCAGCGATGTCCCCCCGGCACGCTCGATTCTGGCACGGTGGAAATGTAAAAAACACCATAGATGGTGTTGTTGAATCTGAAAAACACTACCTGTAGCGTTTTTTTGGTTTAGGCTTGCCGTTGTAAGATTTTCCTTGCGCAGTCCACCGCAACACTGCTGGCGCGACTGCATTCCTCCAATCCGCTCGATCCAAGGAGCCATGCGCCATGGGCATCACCGTCTATACCAAACCCTCGTGCGTCCAGTGCAACGCCACCTACCGCGCACTCGACCGCCAGGGGCTGGCATACGAGGTGGTGGACCTGACGCAGGACGAGGAAGCCCTGCGCAGGGTCCGATCCCTGGGCTACCAGCAGGCGCCCATCGTCATCGCCGGCGACGACCACTGGTCCGGCTTCCGCCCCGACAAGATCAGCGCCCTGGCCGCTGCGCTGTGAGGCTGCCGGCAGGCCGGCGCCCTGAAGCTTGAGCCATGCCCACGCTGGTCTATTACTCCAGCCCATCGGAGAACACGCACCGCTTCGTGCAGAAGCTCGGGCTGCCCGCGCTGCGCATCCCGCCGCAGGATGACGGCAGCCCACCCTTGCGGGTCGACGAGCCGTACATCCTGGTCGTGCCGACCTACGGCGGCGGCGGTGCCAAGGGCGCCGTGCCCAAGGCGGTCATCCATTTCCTCAACGACCCGGGCAACCGCGCCGGCATCCGGGGCGTCATCGCCGCGGGCAACACCAACTTCGGCGAGGCCTACTGCCTCGCGGGGCGGATCATCGCCCGCAAGTGCGGCGTGCCCGTCCTCTACAACTTCGAACTGCTGGGCACGCCCGACGACGTGGCGCGGGTCCGGCAGGGAGTGGAATCATTTTGGAAGCAACCAGCCTCATTCCCGCCGGCGCAGCCGCATCCCGCGCACTGACCGCCGGCCGCACGCCTGCCGCCCGGCCGGTGGCCGCGGCCACGTCCGAGCTGGACTACCACGCGCTCAACGCCATGCTCAACCTGTTCGGGCCGGACGGCGGGATCCAGCTCGACAAGGACCGCGCCGCAGCCCGGCAGTACTTCCTCCAGCACGTCAACCAGAACACGGTCTTCTTCCACAACCTGTGCGAGAAGCTCGACTACCTGGTGGAGAAGGGCTACTACGAGGCCGAGGTGCTGGCGCAGTACAGCCCGGCCTTCATCCAGCGGCTCTGGGACGGGGCCTATGCCCGCAAGTTCCGCTTCCAGACCTTCCTGGGCGCGTTCAAGTACTACACCAGCTACACGCTCAAGACCTTCGACGGCAAGCGCTACCTCGAACGCTACGAGGACCGCGTCTGCATGGTCGCGCTGGCGCTGGCCCAGGGCGACGAGCAGTTGGCCACCCGCCTGGTCGACGAGGTGATCTCGGGCCGCTTCCAGCCGGCCACGCCGACCTTTCTGAACGCCGGCAAGAAGCAGCGCGGCGAGCTGGTGTCGTGCTTCCTGCTGCGCATCGAGGACAACATGGAGTCGATCGGCCGCTCGATCAACTCGGCGCTGCAGCTGTCCAAGCGCGGCGGCGGCGTGGCGCTGCTGCTGACCAACGTGCGCGAGGCCGGCGCGCCGATCAAGAACATCGAGAACCAGTCCTCGGGCGTGATCCCGATCATGAAGCTGCTGGAGGATGCGTTCTCCTACGCCAACCAGCTCGGCAGCCGCCAGGGCGCGGGCGCGGTGTACCTCAACGTGCACCATCCGGACATCCACCGCTTTCTCGACACCAAGCGCGAGAACGCCGACGAGAAGATCCGCATCAAGACGCTCTCGCTCGGCGTGGTGATCCCCGACATCACCTTCGAGCTGGCGAAGAACAACGAGGACATGTACCTGTTCTCGCCCTACGACGTGCAGCGCGTCTACGGCGTGCCGATGTCCGACATCAGCATCACCGAGAAGTACCGCGAGATGGTGGGCGACCCGCGCATCCGCAAGAAGAAGATCAATCCGCGCGAGCTGTTCCAGACGCTGGCCGAGATCCAGTTCGAATCGGGCTATCCGTACATCATGTACGAGGACACGGTCAACCGCGCCAACCCGATCGCCGGCCGCATCAACATGAGCAACCTGTGCTCCGAGATCCTGCAGGTCAACGAGCCGTCGCTCTACCACGACGACCTCGGCTACGAGGCCATCGGCAAGGACATCTCCTGCAACCTGGGCTCGCTCAACATCGCCCGAACGATGGACTCGCCCGACTTCGCCGCCACGGTGGAGACGGCCATCCGCGGCCTGACGGCGGTGTCGGACATGAGCCGCATCCGCTCGGTGCCGTCGATCGAGAAAGGCAACCACGACTCGCACGCCATCGGCCTGGGCCAGATGAACCTGCACGGCTACCTGGCGCGCGAGCGCATCTTCTACGGCAGCGAGGAAGGCGTCGACTTCACCAACCTCTACTTCTATGCCGTGGCCTTCCACGCGGTACGTGCTTCCAACCGCATCGCCATCGAGCGCGGCCAGGCGTTCAAGGGCTTCGAGCACTCGAAATACGCCGACGGCAGCTACTTCGACCCGTACGTCCACCAGAAGTGGGAGCCGAAGACCGCCCGCGTGCGCGAACTGTTCGCCCAGGCCGGCGTCGCCCTGCCCACGCAGGACGACTGGCGCGCCCTGAAAGCCTCGGTGATGGCCCACGGCATCTACAACCAGAACCTGCAGGCCATTCCGCCGACCGGCTCGATCTCGTACATCAACCATTCCACGTCGAGCATCCACCCGATCGTGGCCAAGATCGAGATCCGCAAGGAAGGCAAGGTCGGCCGTGTGTACTACCCGGCGCCGTACCTGGCCAACGACAACCTGGAGTACTACCAGGACGCCTACGAGATCGGCCCCGAGAAGATCATCGACACCTACGCCGCGGCCACGCGGCACGTGGACCAGGGCCTGTCGCTCACGCTGTTCTTCCGCGACACGGCCACCACGCGCGACATCAACCGCGCGCAGATCTACGCCTGGAAGCAGGGCATCAAGACGATCTACTACATCCGCCTGCGGCAGGCCGCGCTCGAAGGCACCGAAGTCGAAGGCTGCGTGTCCTGCACGCTCTGATCCACCCTCCTGCACCGCGCGCCATGAGCATCCCCTCGCTGAACACGCCCGCGCTGATCCCGCCGCTGGTCAACGCCATCAACTGGAACCGCATCGAGGACGAGAAGGACCTCGAGGTCTGGAACCGCCTGACCAGCAACTTCTGGCTGCCCGAGAAGGTGCCGCTGTCCAACGACATTCCGTCCTGGGCCACGCTCACGCCGAAGGAGCAGCAGCTCACCATCCGCGTCTTCACCGGCCTGACGCTGCTCGACACGGTGCAGAACACGGTCGGCGCCATCAGCCTGATGGCCGACGCGGTCACGCCGCACGAGGAGGCGGTCTACACCAACATCAGCTTCATGGAGGCGGTGCACGCGCGCTCCTACAGCTCGATCTTCTCCACGCTGTGCCAGACCACCGACGTGGACGACGCCTACCGCTGGAGCCTGGAGAACGGCTACCTGCAGAAGAAGGCGGCCATCGTGCTCGGCCACTACCGCGGCGACGATCCGCTGATGCGCAAGGTCGCCAGCGTGTTCCTGGAGTCCTTCCTGTTCTACTCGGGCTTCTACCTGCCGATGTACTGGTCGAGCCGCGCCAAGCTGACCAACACCGCCGACCTGATCCGCCTCATCATCCGCGACGAGGCGGTGCACGGCTACTACATCGGCTACAAGTTCCAGCAGGCGCTGGCCCGGGAGAGTGCCGAGCGCCGGCAGGCCGTCAAGGACGATGCCTACGAACTGCTGCAGGACCTCTACGACAACGAGGTCCGCTACACCGAGGACCTGTACGACACCGTCGGCTGGACCGAGGACGTCAAGAAGTTCCTGCACTACAACGCCAACAAGGCGCTGATGAACCTGGGTTTCGAAGCGTTGTTCCCGGGCAGCATGACCGACGTGAACCCCGCGATCCTGGCCGCGCTGTCGCCCAGCGCGGACGAGAATCACGACTTCTTCTCGGGCTCGGGCTCGTCGTACGTGATCGGCAAGGCTGTCAGCACCGAAGACGAGGACTGGGCATTCTGATACCGGCGCCGCGTGGTGCCGGGTTCATGCGGGTCAATCGTCGGGGATGCGGTTGTTGAATACAACATGGTGGCGCCGCCTGTGGGCGCAGGACGCCTTCGTCTACGGACTGCGCGTGTTCGTGGCGCTGGCCGGGGCGATGGCGCTGTGCTGGCACCTCGACCGCCTGCCGCTTGTCGCGCCGGTCTTCCTCGGCACCATCGCCAGCGCGATCGCCGAGACCGACGACAACTGGCGCGGCCGGCTGCGCGCGCTGCTGGTCACGCTGCTGAGCTTCGGCGTGGCCGCAGCGTCGGTCGAGGTGCTGTTCGACCGGCCCTGGGCCTTCGTTGGCGGGCTCACGCTGGCGACCTTCGGGCTCACGCTGCTGGGCGCCGTCGGCGAACGCTACCGCGCGATCGCGCAGGCCACGATGATCCTTGCGATCTACACCGCGCTGTCGGTCGAGCCCGATGCGCTGCGCGCCCAGCCGCACTGGCGCGGCGCCTTCTGGCAGGTGCCCACGCTGCTGCTCGCGGGCGCCGCGTGGTACGGGCTGCTGTCGGTGGCCTGGTGCGCGCTCTTTCCGCACCAGCCGGTGCGGCAGAACCTGGTGCGGCTCTACGAGGCGCTCGGCGACTACCTGCGCCTGAAGGCGAGCCTCTTCGAGCCGGTGCGCGGCGTCGACGTGGAGCGCCGCCGCCTCGCGCTGGCGCAGTACAACGGCCGCGTGGTGGCCGCGCTCAACGCCACCAAGGAAAGCATCTTCAGCCGCCTGGGGCGGCGCGCCACGCTGGCGCCCACCGGCCGCATGCTGCAGCACCTGAACCTGTACTTCATCGCGCAGGACGTGCACGAGCGCGCCAGCTCGTCGCACTACCACTACAACGCCTGGGCCGACGTGTTCTTCCACAGCGACGTGCTCTACCGCGCCCAGCGCGTGCTGGCGCTGCAGGGCGCGGCCTGCACCGGGCTGGCCGAGGCGCTGGGCAACCACCTGCCGCTGGCGCACGACGGGGCCGCGCCGCGCGCGCTCGACGATCTGCGCGGCGCGATCGACCACCTGGCGGCGCAGGCGCAGCCGGCCTGGGCGCGGCCGCTGCGGTCGCTGCGCGCGCTGGCGCGCAACCTGGCCACGCTCGACGCGCAGCTGGCCGCCGCGGCCACGCCCGGCGCCGGCGGCCTGCATGCCGACTTCAGCCTGTTCGACCGCACGCCGCGTTCGCTGGCCGATGCCTGGGCGCGGGTGCGCGCGCAGCTGCGGCTGTCGTCGCCGCTGCTGCGCCACGCGGTGCGGCTGTCGCTGGCGCTCGCGGCGGGCTACGGCGTGATGCAGCTGAGCGATCCGCACCACGGCTACTGGATCGTGATGACCACGCTCTTCGTCTGCCAGCAGAGCTACGGCGCCACGCTGGCCAAGGTGTCGCAGCGCGTGGCCGGCACCGTGGCCGGGCTCGTGGCGGGCTGGGCGGTGATGCGGCTCTTTCCGGGCGCGGCGGTGCAGGCGCTGTTCATCGTGGCCGCGGGCGTGCTGTTCTTCGCCACGCGCACCGCGCGCTACCTGGTGGCCACGGCGGCCATCACGCTGCTGGTGCTGCTGAGCTTCAACCAGATCTCGGGTGACGCCTACACGCTGATCGTGCCGCGCATGGTCGACACGCTGGTCGGCAGCGCGATCGCGGTGTCGGCCGTGTTCCTGATCCTGCCCGACTGGCAGGGCCGGCGGCTGCACGAGGTGGCCGCGCAGGCGCTGGCGGCCAACGGCGCCTATCTGCGCGAGATCATGTCGCAGTACGGCAGCGGCAAGGACGACGATCTCGACTACCGCCTCGCGCGGCGCAATGCCCACAACGCCGACTCCGCGCTGTCGGCCGCGCTGTCGCAGCTGTTCAAGGAGCCCGGCTTCGTGCGGCGCCACGCGGCCGCCGGCATGCGGCTGCTGGTGCTGTCGCACACGCTGCTGAGCTACCTCTCGGCGCTCGGCGCGCACCGCAGCCGCGTCGAGACCGGCGGGCTGGTCGGCGAAGCGGCCGAGCTGGCCGCCGCGCGGCTCGAAGCGCTGGCCGCATCGCTGCGCCGCCGCAGCGCCAACGCCGTGGACGCCGGCGACGGCGCCGCCCAATCCCTGGCCGCACGGCTGGAGCAGGCCGGCGACGACGACGCTGCGGCGCCCGACGACGAGCAGCGCCTGGTGCTCGCGCAGCTCGCGCTGGTCTGCCGCCAGCTGCCGGCGCTCGGCGACGTGGTCGCGGCATTGCTGCGCGGAGAAGGGGAGTATATGGCTGAAGTCAGCAAATGAAGGGCGCTGTAAGAAGATAGGTGTAGGAGTATTTGTGAAGCAAGCCGCTTTGCAGCGCGGCGAACTGCCGGCCGATTCCGCCCCTGTTCGCCGGCTCGGGTGCTGCGGCGCTTGTTAGCATGCGCGCCATGCGCACATCCATCTCCTCTACCCTCGCGGCCGGCGGTGCGCTGCTGGCGCTGGCCGGCTGCGTCGCGCTGCCTCCGGCCGGCGGCGGCACCAGCACCGAAGCGGTGGAGCCCGCGCCGGTCATCCCGCGCTGGGACCTGCTGGCCGACGACATCGCGCGCCGCCTGGCCAACAAGACCCGCGCCTGGCCGGCCGACGCGCCGGCCATCCACGTCGTGCCCTCGGGCGCCTCGGCCTTCCACCTGGGGCTGCGCAGCCTGCTGGTCACGCGGCTGCGCGAACGCGGCGTGGCCGTGGCGGTCGAGCCCACGGGCGTGGAACTGCGGGTCGAGACGCAGCTGCTGCAGTCGCCGGGCAGCCGCCGCGCCCAGCTGCTGGTGTCCACCTCGCTTGAGAACGACGGCCGGTACCTGGCCCGCACCAGCGACCTGTTCGCGGTGCCGGCGGAGAACGTGTCGCTGTACCTCGCCCCCGAGCCGGTGTCGGCGACGGTGCTGCCGCTGGTGGAGCGCTAGGAGTCTGCGCGGCAGAAGGCGTGCGCTGCTGCAGTCGGCGCCGCTGGCGCCCGGCGCGTGGCCGAGCAGGCCGGCGGCCGGCTGGCGCAGCGCGACTTCGCCGTGCGCGAAGGCCAGGGCGAGCTGCTGCTGTCGCGCGAGGTGCGCGACTGGCTCAGGCCCAGGGCGTCCAGGCGGTCGTGGTCGGCACCTGTGCGGTGGCGGCGACGGCGGTGTATGTCAGCCTGCGCCTGGTGCGGCCGGCCGATGCGGCGGTGCTCACGGCCCAGCCGCTGGTGCTGCCGATGGGCGCGAACATGCGGTCGATGCTGCGCTGACCGCTGGCAGCGGGGTCATGAAACCGCAGGTACGGCTGCGCCTTCTCCCGGTCCGGGGACCAATCCCTTGTCACGGCAGTACCGGGCCACAGTCTGCTCGATCGTCGGCAATTCACCGAACAATTCCTTCTGCGCTCCGGTATTGCGATTGACGTAGCCGCCCTTGCGCAGCCACTTCAGCACGGCGAGGTTGTCCCGCAGACGCGGCGAGACCCAGGCCACCCATGGCAGCACGGTGAAAAGGATGCGCGGAAAGACCGGCCTGGCCACGATCGGCCGTCCCAGCACCCGGGTGAAAGCGGCGGCCACCCTCTCGCCGGTGGCCGGGACGTCGCAGCCGATGTCCACGCTCCGGTTCAGAGCGGAATCCGGAATCCGGAGGGCGGCTTGGGACGCATACCGGGCCAGGTCCCGCGAGTACACGAGCGCCATCGGCACCCCAGGAAGAATATCGGGGAAAACGCCCTTGCGCAGGTGGTCGGGCACCACATCCCTGGCCCGGTCGAGAAAGGCTCCGGCGCGCAGGGCGATGTATGGCTGGCGCGTGGTCGCCAGGTATTTCTCGGTCTCGAATTTCTCGGAGAAATGCGGCACTCCGATGGCCTTGCCGCACTCGAGAATCGAGATCAGGACGAATCTGGGCACATTCGCGTGCCGGGCCGCGTCCACCAGGTTCCGATAGCCTTCGGTGTCCGTCTTCGCGCTGTTGCCTTTCGTGCGAGCGGAGTGGCCAGTGGACCCTGCCGCGCTGGAGACCACGGCCGCGACCCCGGGCTCGGCCGCCAGCGCGCGATCCAGCGACGCCCGATCGTTGAGGTCGGCGACCGCGAAGTCCGTCACGCCGAGGGCTTCGAGGCGGCTGCGGTCGCTCGTCGCGCGGACCATCGCCCTGACATGGGCGCCCTCTTGCAGAAGCGCACCGACGATGTGGGTGCCCAGGGTGCCGGTCGCTCCGGCGACCAGGACGGTCTTGGTGTTCATAAAGGGCCCTTCATGTTCAATGCAGCTTGGACTTCAAGACCGCGGAACATGGTCGGCATGATGCCGGCGCACCGCCTTGCGACTTTGAGAGATAGCTTGCCTGCGCCAAGGCACAGGCTGCTTCGGCCGGCCTTTTGAAGGCGCGGCCCAGCGCAGATTCTGTAAGAAAACCACTCGGCCGTGCTGCAGGAGCGTCGCTGCGCGACCGCTGGCCGCGGACGTGCGGACGCTGCTGCGCAGATTGACCGGCGTTGACGCGCCGATCTGCGCAGGCGTTCATCGTGCTGGTGGTTCTGAGCGGCGTCACAGGAAACGCGACGGCCCGGGTTTTCACGCGGCATGGCTGCGCCTTGCTGCGTCCTGGGGCTTTCGTCCAAGCCCCCGGAGGCGCAACGCGAATCTCAGTGAATCTGCGGCGCCGACTCGGGTCGTCCACAGCCGCGGTGGCGGGCCGCAGACGGTCGCCCATGCGGGCCCGTGAGGCGCGCCGCCTCAGTGCAGCATCAGCGCCCCGGCGCTCTTGCTCTTGCCCGCGCGCGCCGGCGGGTTGCACAGTCCGCAGGTGTAGTGCTTGGCGTTCTCGTACATCTCGGTCACGAAGTGGCCGCCGCAGCGCGAGCAGGGTGTGCGGGTCAGCATGCTGGCCTCGACGAACTTCACCAGGCGCCAGGCGCGCGTGAACGACAGCAGTGGCTCGATGCCTGCGGCCTGCACCTGTTCGTTGTAGAGGCGCCAGGCCTTCGTCAGCAGTTCCACCGTGTCCAGGCTCGCGCCCTTGACCAGGTATTCGTGGATGTTGAGGAACAGCGATGAGTGGATGTTCTCCTGCCAGGTCAGGAACCAGTCGGTCGAGAACGGCAGCTGGCCCTTCGACGGCGACTTGCCGGCGATCTCCTTGTAGAGGCGGATCAGCCGCTCGTAGGACAGCGTGGTCTCCGATTCGAGCACCTGCATGCGGGCGCCCATGCGGATCAGCAGGGCGGCGCGCTCGATCTGGCGCGATTCGTTGAGGACGCTCTTGACGGTGGCGGAGGCGGCTGCGGGCATGGTCGGCTCGTGGTGTGGAACGGGAAGGAGGAACGGAGGTCAGAGCACTTCGCTGACGCGGCTGGCCATCAGGATGCCGGCGTGCAGGCGGTTGGTCGCCTCGTTGCCGACCTTGTTGCCCGGCGTGTGGTTGGTCAGCAGGTTCCAGACCATGTCGTCGTCCACGCGGAAGCGGCACAGCAGGGTGTTGCCCGAGGCCAGCTTGAGGATCTGGGCGGTGGAGAGGGAGCCGAGCAGCTCGGCAGAGTCCTCGCTCAGGCCCAGGCGGTAGACGGCCTCCGCCTTGTCCTGCCGGATCAGGTTCTGTGCAAGCATCAGGTAGGTGAGATTCGCTTCGCGGATCTCGGCAAGCATCTGTTCGCTGGTCATGGCAGGGTCCTTCCTTTTCCGTTCCGTTGCCCGGAAAACGCAGCGCGATCCGGTGAAATGGATTGTGAAGAACCCCCAAAAGGAAATTAAGTCGGGGTTCGGCTGCGCGCGGTGTCTGGTTTTGCGCGGCCGGCCTAGAAATTTGCCTTACACGGCATAGGATGCCAGGGGAAGATGGCCGGCCCCCGCTGGTCGACTTGATGGGGGCCAGTATTGCCCCACAGCGCGTATCCGAAGCGCGCTATGGGCGTATACCCACGCCAGATCATCCTTTGGCCACGGGCCGCCCCGGCACGCTGCACCATTCGCTCCAGCTGCCGGCGAACAGGCCGGCCTGGCCGAGGCCGGCGAGCTCCTGCGCGAGCACGTTCGGCACCGCGCTGACCCCGCTGCCGCACTGGTGGACCACCGTGGCCGGATCACGGCCGGCCAGCAGCGCCTCGAATTCGGCGCGCAGCTGCGCCGCGGGCTTGAAGCGGCCGTCAGGGCCGAGGTTCTCGGTGAACGGGCGGTTCAGCGCGCCGGGGATGTGGCCGGCCACCGGGTCCAGCGGCTCGACCTCGCCGCGAAAGCGCGGGCCGCCGCGCGCGTCCACCACCGTCTGGCCGGCGCCGCCCAGGGCGGCCTCGACCTCGCCTGCGGTGACCAGCCGGCGCAGCGGTGGGCGCAGCTCGAAGTGGGCCTGGAAGTGCGCCGGCTCCGCGCCGCCGCGCACTGCGCCGCCCGCGGCCTGCCAGCCCTGCAAGCCGCCGTCGAGCACGGCCACCGCATCGTGGCCGGCCCACTTGAGCATCCACCAGAGGCGGCCGCAGTAGTTGGCGCCGTTGCGGTCGTAGACCACGGCCTGGCGGTCGTTGGAGAAGCCGATGCTGGAGAGCCATTCGGCGAAGCGCTCGCGGCTCGGCAGCGGGTGGCGGCCACCGGAGGCGGGCTGGTCGGCTCCTTCGTGCGCCACGGCGACCGTGCCATGGGCGCCGGGCGCGCCATGCGGCGCGCTGAGGTCGCGGTCCAGGTGCGCGTAGATGGCGCCGGGGATGTGGGAGTCCAGGTACTGCTGCTCGCCCCATTCGGGGCGGGCGAGGTCGAAGCTCGCGTCGAACACCACAGGCGGCGTGGGGCCGTGGAGCAGCGGCAGCAGTTCCTCGGGCGAAATCAGGGTCGTGTAGGGGGTCGGCATGGGCGCATTATGTTGCGCCGCCTTCTTTCATGGCGTCCAGCCGGGCCAGGGCGCCGAGCGCCTCGATGTCGGTGCGGTACAGGTGCAGCAGCGGGCCGTCGGGCAGCTCGCCGGCGCCGCGCAGCACGGTGTCGACCGGCAGCTTCAGGCCGCTCACGTGCAGGGCGATGCCGCGCTCGTGGAGCAGGGTGCGGATGCGGGCGAAGGCCTCCACGCCGGTCGCGTCGATCCGGTTGATCGGCTGGGCGAACAGGCAGACGTGGGCGGTCCGCGGATGCGCGTCGATGTGGGCCGCCACGTTGCGCTCCAGCGCCGCGGCCGAGGCGAAGTCCAGCTCCGCATCCATGCGCAGCGCGTAGAGGCGCCCGGCCAGCGGCGGCAGCTGCCACAGGTGCCGGTCGCGCAGGCTGCCGTCCGGATGCAGGCCCACCTCGATGATGCGCGGATGCAGCCGCAGGTAGAGGAAGTGCGACAGGCTCATCAGGATGCCCGCGAGCACGCCCCAGTACAGCTGCGGCGAGGTGACCAGCGTGAGTGCGAAGGTCACGGCCCAGGTGGCGGCCTCCACGCGCGAGATGCGCGCGAGCCGCAGCACCTCCGACGGGTTGAACAGGTTGGTCACCGCGGCCACCACCAGCGCGGCCAGCACAGGCTGCGGCACGTAGTACAGCGCGGGCGTGGCCACCAGCAGCACCGCCAGCACCAGCGCCACGGCGAACAGCGTGGCCCAGCCGCTGCGCGCGCCGGCATGCAGGTTCAGCGCCGAGCGCGAGAACGACGCGCTGGTCGGGAAGCTGCCGCTGAAGGCTGCGGCCAGCTTCGACAGGCCCTGGCCGATCAGGTCTTGGTTCTCGTCCCACTGGCGGCCGGCGAGGCGCGTGTCGACCTTGGCGCTGGAGGCCGTCTCCAGGAAGCTCACCAGCGCGATCGCCAGCGCCGGCATCACGAGCGCGCCCAGCAGGTGGCGCGGCAATGCCGGCGGCAGCGACGGCGCGGGCAGCCCGGCCGGCACGGTGCCGACGACGGCGCCGCCGCCCTGGGCGTAGTCCAGCGCCCAGCTGACCACCGCGGCTACCGCCACCGCCGCCATCGCGGCCGGAAAGCGCGGCCGCCAGCGGCGCAGCAGAATGAGCGCCGCCAGTCCGCCTAGGCCGAAGGCCGTGTCCGGCAGGTGGAAGTCCGGATGCGCCAGCAGCGTGTCGAATTCGCCGCGCAGGCCGACCAGCGGCGGCAGCTGCGAGACAAAGATCAGGATCGACGCCGCCTGCGTGAACCCGGCGAGCACTGGTGCCGTGATGATGTTGAGCAGCCAGCCGAAGCGCACGGCGCCCAGCAGCAGCTGCACCGCGCCCGACATCAGCGCCAGCCACACCGCCAGCGCGATCCACTGCGGACTGCCGGGCTGGGCCAGCTCGGCCAGCGAAGCGCCGACCAGGAGGCTGGTCAGCGCCGTCGGCCCCACGCCGAGCCGGTGCGACGAACTCCACAGCACGGCGACCAGCGCCGGCGCCAGGCAGGCGTAGATGCCGGTCACCGCCGGCATGCCGGCCAGCTGCGCATAGGCCAGGCCCTGCGGCACCAGCATCAGGCCGACGGTGATGCCTGCGGTGAGTTCGACGGCGAGCAGCCCGCGCGTGAGCCGCGGCCAGGCGAGGAAGGGAAGCCAGCGCCGCAGCGCAGGCCGGGAGCGCGGAAGGAGGGGCATCGGGATGCGGGGCCGCGTGGGGCGCGCGGCGGGCAGAGGAGAGGCGGTCCAAACTTAGCACAGCGCCGAAGCTTGTCCTACACCTGTTTCAGTGGCGTCCGACCGCTCGGCCGTGGGCTGCGGCCTAGAGTGCCCTGCATGGAAGCGGCGGCCTGCGGCCGCGGTTCCATGCCCCCTCTCCGCAACGAAACCGAAAGGAACGCATCATGGCAAACAAGGACCAGATCGAAGGACGCGCCGAACAGGTCAAGGGCAAGGTCAAGGAAGTGGCCGGCAAAGTCGTCGGCAGCGAGTCCCTGAAGAACGAGGGCCGCGCCAACCAGGCGGCCGGCAAGGTGCAGTCCACCTATGGCGACGTGAAGGAAAACGCCAAGGACAGCATCAAGAAGGCCGCGGACGACCTCTGATGGCCATGCGCCCCGCCGCCCATGCGCGACTGGCGCAGCGGCGCCGCCTGGCGGACGATGCCCGCCGGGCGGTGGCCCGGAGCACCCACCCCAAGCCTGAGGACGACCAAGACGACAACGAGCGCAGCACGCCGGTCAAGGCGCCGCCGCGCGAACCGGCCATCCCCGTGAAGGAGCCGGTGGAGCCCGACAAGGGTGCAGCCCGGCGGCGACCGCCGGCTGACGGTTCCCGCCGCAGCGACCGACGGCATGAGGAGTCACGTACATGACCCGTTACGACAACAACGATGACCCGCTGCGCCGCAGCCACGGCCCGTGCGTTCTGGCCGTGATCGCCGTGGCCGCCGCGGCATTCGGCCTGGCCGGCTGCGACCGCCACGACAACGCGACCGTCGGCCAGAAGGTCGATGCGGCGATCACCCGCACGGAGCAGGCCGCCAGCGACGCCAAGGCGCGCGCCCAGGAAGCGGCAGCGGATGCCAAGGCCCGCACCGAGCAGGCAGCGGCCGACGCCAAGGCCACCTACCAGGAGAACGCGCCGCGCGTGGAGCAGTCCGCCCGCGAGACCAACGACAAGATCGCCGACAAGGTCGACGACATCGCCATCAAGGCCCAGGTGTCCGCCGGCTTGGCCAAAGACCCGGACCTGAGCGCCCTGCGCATCGACGTCGATGCGCACGGCGGCGCGGTCACCCTCGGCGGCCCGGCGCCCAGCGAGCAGGCGCGCGACCGCGCGACCACCATCGCCAGGAGTATCAAGGGGGTGACCTCGGTGGACAACCGGCTGGTGGTGAAGGCCGGATCCTGACTTCGCCATGGCGGGCGCCGCGCGCACAATCGCGCCATGGCCGCCGCCATCCGTTCCCTTTCGTCCGCCGTCCGTACCTATGGCATGTCCGACCGCAGCGACCGGCTGGACTTCTACATCCGCGACCAGGCCGGGCGGCCGGCGCTGACGCTGCCGCACCGGCACGAGTATTTCCAGATCCAGGTCAACCTGGGCGGCGATACCGAGCAGCACATCGGCGGCGCGGTGCGGCCATTTCGCCGCGGCATGCTGGCCTTCATCCTCCCGCAGCGGCTGCACCTGATTCCGCATCCGGACGATGGCCGCTTCGTGGTGCTCAACTTCTCGCAGCATTTCCTGCGCAGCGACCTCGACTGCGATCCGCTGGACCTGGAGGACGTGTCGCTGCGCCAGGTGCCCGAACTGGCGCCGTTCCGCTTCCAGGAATACCTGGACTTCGAGCTGCCGGATGCCGACTTCGCCGACGCGGTCGCGCTGCTGGACCGCATGCGCGAGGCCAACCGCGCGCGCCGCCTGGGTTCGGCCGAATACCTGCGCGGCTGCCTGCTGCAGCTGATCGGCCTGGTCTGCATGCGGCACGCGGCCGCGCTGGAGGAACTGTCGCAGGCCGACGCGCAGAAGACCGGCCGCCGCGATGCGCTGGCCCGGGTGCGCGCCCACGTGGCGCGGCATCTGACCGACCCCGGCCTGTCGCTGGCCGGCGCGGCGGCGGCCGCCTTCCTGTCGCCCAACCACCTGGCGCACCTGCTGCGCAAGGAGACCGGCCGCAGCTTCACCGAGATGGTGCTGGAGCGGCGCATGGCGCTGGCACGCTCGCTGCTCGTCTCAACCCGCAAGCCGGTGGCCGACGTGGCCCGCGCGGCCGGCTTCAACGATGCGGCCTACTTCTCGCGCCGCTTCCAGCGCTTCTTCGGCATGGCGCCGCGCGACTGGCGGGCCGGCAGCGGCAGCGGCCGCGGCGGCGCGGACCCGCGTCCAACAAGCACGTAGGGGCGTCCAAGTCCGGCGGTGCAGTCCGCTTCTAGACTGGAAGGCCATCCAATCCACTGGGGACTTTCCATCCATGACCGCTTCCTACGCCATCGCGCCGCCTGCCGTCGCGTCGCTCGCCATCCAGGGCCAGCCCGAGCGCTTCCCGCTGCGCCGTGTGTTCTGCGTCGGCCGCAACTATGCCGAGCATGCCCGCGAGATGGGCCACGATCCCGACCGCGAGCCGCCGTTCTTCTTCAGCAAGCCGGCCGATGCGGTCGTGCCGGCCGAAGGCACGGTGCCGTATCCGCCGCTCACCTCCGACCTGCACCACGAGATCGAACTGCTGGTGGCCATCGGCAAGGGCGGCGCTGACATCCCGGCCGCGCAGGCGCTGGAGCACGTCTGGGGCTATGGCGTCGGCGTGGACCTGACCCGCCGCGACCTGCAGGCCGCGGCCAAGAAGCAGGGCCGCCCCTGGGATGGGGCCAAGGGCTTCGATGCCTCGGGCCCGAGCGCGCCGCTGGTGCCCGCATCGAAGATCGGCCACCCCTCCAAGGGCCGCATCTGGCTCAGCGTGAATGGCCAGGAGCGCCAGGCCGGCGACCTGGGCGACCTGATCTGGCCGGTGGCCGACGTGATCGCCTACCTGTCGCAGTCGGTCCGGCTGGAGCCGGGCGATCTGATCTTCACTGGCACACCCGCGGGCGTCGGTCCGGTGCAGCCGGGCGACGAGATCCACGGCGGTGTCGAAGGGGTCGCGGAACTGCACTTCCGCCTCGGCGCGAAGCCGTAACCCAACGTCACGCTTCTGCCGTATATTGGCCGCCTGCCGGCGGCGTGGTCGCCGCCGCGCGCCCACTCCCTCGGCTGAACAGGTGCGCATACCCACCGGTGTTTTCCTGACGTCGCCGTCCGAGCCGCCCCGGCCGCGGGGCGCGCGGCGGTGATCTTCGACAGCGCGTTCTACCGACGGCACGGCCGCTGGTCGCGCGGCCTGGCCGTGGTGCTGCTGGCGGCGCTGCTCGCCGCCTGGCTGGCCAACGAATGGCTGGCATCCGAGCGGCTGGAGCTGCGGCGCGAGGACATCGACCGGCAGCTGCGTCTCACCGCCGGCCAGCTGGTGCAGCAGACGGCCGGCAGCGCGGCGATGGGCGCGGTCAGCCTGCTGGGCTTCGGCGAGCCGGTGCTCAAGGACGTGGTCCGCGGCCGGCTGCGGCCCGATGCGCCCGAGGTGCTGTCGCAGCTGTCGATCGCCCGCGCGCGTTTCGGGGCGCAGTCGGCCTATGTGATCGACGGGCGCGGCATCGTCGTGGCCCACCAGACGCCGGGCGCGCGCGCGACCGGCCTGGACGTATCGGCCCGGCCCTATTTCCGGCAGGTCCTGAGCGGCCATGCCAACGTGTACGCGGCCGTCGGGCTGGCGACCGGCGAGCGCAGCCTCTACTATGCCGCGCCCATCTATACGGGCAGCCAGCCGGGCGGCCCGATCATCGGTGCGGTCGCCTTCGAGATGCCGCTGCAGCCGCTGGAGGAGGCAATGGCGCTGGCCGGGCGGCCGACGCTGCTGCTGTCGCCCGAAGGCGTGGTCTTCCTGTCGAGCCGGCCGGAGTGGCTCTATGCCGTCACGCCGCCACTGACCCAGGCGCGCATCGATGCGATCCACCACCTGCGCCAGTTCGGTAGCCATTTCGGCAACGGCGTGGCCTCGGCGCTGCCCTTCGATCCGCAGGCGCGCACCGTCGTCGTGGACGGGCGTCCGTCGATCGTTGCGCAGACCAGCGTGGAGTGGGGCGACCCCGGCGGGCCCTGGCAGCTGGTGGCGCTGGAGGACACGGGCGCGCTCGTGCCCTGGGCCGAGCGGCTGCGGCTGGGCGCGCTGGCCTCCGCGGTGGTGTTCGTCATCGGCCTCCTGGTGCTCGACATCGTGCGCGGCCGCGCGCGCATGGCCGAGACGCTGGAGCGCTTCCGCGTGCTCGGCACCGCGCTGGAGGCCGCCCCGGTGGCGGTCGTGGTGACCGACGTCGAGGGCCGCATCGACTGGGTCAACCCGCAGTTCGAGCGCAACACCGGCTACACGCTGGCCGAGGTGCGAGGCAGCAAGCCGTCCATCGTGGCCAGCGGCCAGACGCCCACCGAGACCTACCACGACATGTGGACCACGCTGCTGCGCGGCCAGCCCTGGCGCGGGCACTTCGTCAACCGGCGGCGCGACAGCAGCATCTACCACGACCAGGTGTCGCTGTCGCCGGTGATCGACGACAAGGGCCGCCGGCTCGGCTATGTCAGCCTGCACGAGGACGTGACGGAAGCCCTCGCCGCCGAGCGCGCGATGCGCGAGGCCAACGAGCGGCTGGAGATCGCCCAGGTGGCCGGGCACATCGGCGTCTTCGACGCCGACCTGGTCTCGCGCGCGGTGGTGCGCTCGCCGCAGCTGTCCAGGCTGTTCGGCTACCAGGACGCTCCGCTGGAGGGCGGCGTGGCCGCATGGCTGCGCCACGTGCATCCGGAGGACCGCGAGCGCGCCGCGGCCTGCATGCGCGAAGCGGCGGCCGATCCGGCGGCCGGCGGCTTCACCGACACCTGGCGCGCCGTGCGGCTCGACGGCGAGGTGCGCTGGTTCCTGACCTCGGCCCGCATCTTCCGCGACGCGCAGGGCGCGGCCCGGCGCGCGGTTGGCGTCATCATCGACATCCATGCGCAGAAGCAGCTGGAGGAGCGGCTGGCCGAGCAGCTCGACTTCCAGAAGGTGCTCATGGACACGGTGCCGGTGCCGCTGTTCTACAAGGACACGGCCGGCCGCTACCTGGGATTCAACCGGGCCTACGAGGACACCTTCGGCGTGCGCGGCGCGGACCTCGTCGGCAGGACGGTGCAGGACCTGCCCTACCTGCCGCCCGCGCTGCGCGACCGGCTCCACCGCGACGCCGACCGCGCCCTGCGCAGCGGCGGCGTGGAGCAGTCGGAGCAGTGCATGGTATTCGCCGACGGCCTGGAGCACGACGTGATGTACTGGGTGCACGGCTTCCGCCGCGGCGACGGATCGCCCGGCGGCGTGATCGGCACCGTGGTCGACATCAGCGACCAGAAGCGCGCCCAGGCCGGGCTGCGGCAGGCCAAGGAGCTGGCCGAGGAGGCCGCGCGGCTCAAGGCCAACTTCCTGGCCAACATGAGCCACGAGATCCGCACGCCGATGAACGCCATCATCGGCATGTCGCACCTGGCGCTGCGCACCGCGCTCGACCCGCGCCAGCGCGACTACGTGACCAAGATCCGCCAGGCCGGCGAGCACCTGCTGGGGCTGATCAACGACATCCTCGACCTCTCCAAGATCGAGGCCGGCAAGCTCGCCGTCGAGCGCGCGCCCTTCGAGCTGGAGCGCCTGCTCGGCGGCGTGGCCGACGTGGTCGCGCACAAGGCCGTGGCCAAGGGACTGGAGCTGGTCTGCGACGTGGCCCCCGCCGTGCCGGCCAACCTCGTCGGCGACGCGCTGCGGCTCGGCCAGATCCTCATCAACTATGCCAACAACGCCGTCAAGTTCACCGACAGCGGCGAGGTCGCCATCGCCGTGCGGCTGGAGGAAGACGGCGGCGACACGGTGCGCGTGCGCTTCGAGGTGCGCGACACCGGCATCGGCATCGCCGCGGCGCAGATGGAGCGGCTGTTCCAGAGCTTCCAGCAGGCCGACACCTCCACCACGCGGCGCTACGGCGGCACCGGCCTGGGCCTGGCCATCAGCAAGAGCCTGGCCGAGCTGATGGGCGGCGAGGTCGGCGTCGAGAGCCTGCCCGGCCAGGGCTCGGTCTTCCACGTCACCGTGCCGCTGGGCCGCGGCGCGCCCGCGCGCGAGCTGCTGCCGCGCCCGGACCTGCGCGGCCTGCCGATCCTCGTGGTGGACGACAACCGCCACGCCGCCGGCGTGCTGGCCGAGATGCTGGCCGCGATGACCTTCCGCGTGCAGCAGGCCTGGAACGGCGCCGACGCGCTCGCTGCCGTGCAGGCCGCGGCAGGGGCCGGCGACGCCTTCCGTGTCATCGTGCTGGACTGGCAGATGCCCGGCGTCGACGGGCTGGAGCTGGCGCGGCAGGTGCGCGCGCTGGCCCTTCCGGTGCAGCCGCAGGTGCTTCTGGTTACCGCCTATGGTCGCGAAGGCGTGCTGCCCCAGACCGACGCCCTGGCGATCGGCGACGTGCTGGTCAAGCCGGTCACGCCGTCGGTGCTGTTCGACACGCTGACGGAGATCCTCGGCGCCGGGCCCGCCGCGGCACCGGCGGCCGCGGAGCCGCCGCCGCGCCCGCCGCCGCTGTCGGCCGTGCGCGGCGCGCGCATCCTGCTGGTGGAGGACAACGACCTGAACCAGCAGGTGGCGCGCGAACTGCTGCGCGATGCCGGCTTCCTCGTGGACGTGGCCGAGAACGGCCGCGAGGCCATCGACTTGGCCGACGAGCATCACTACGACCTGGTGCTGATGGACATGCAGATGCCCGTGATGGACGGCATCGCCGCCACCCGCCACCTGCGGGCCGACGCCCGCCACGCCGGCCTGCCCATCGTCGCGATGACGGCCAACGCCATGCCGGCCGACCGCGACCGCTGCCTGGCCGCCGGCATGGATGACCACCTGCCCAAGCCGATCGACCCCGACCGGCTCTGGGCCGCGCTGGCCCGCTGGATCCGCCCGCGCGCTGGCCTGGGCGCCGTCGACGGCGGCCGCGCCGCGCGGCTCGCCCCGGCGCCGGACAGTGACGAGGGGCTGCTGCCGGACCGGCCCATCCCCGGCCTCGATCTGGTGCTGGGCCTGCGCCGTGCCCTGGGCCGCCCGGCGCTCTATGCGGGCATGCTCGACAAGTTCCTCGCCGGCCAGCGCCATGCGGCGGCGCAGATCCATGCCAGCCTGGCCGCGGGCGACCGGGCCACGGCCGAGCGCCTGGCTCACACGCTGCGCGGCGTGGCCGGAAACATCGGCGCTGGCGCGGTGCAGCAGGCGGCCGAGGCGCTGGAAGGCGCGCTGCGCGCGGCGGCCGACCCGGCCGCGGCGCTGGCCGCGGTCGAGTTGGCCCTGGCGCCGCTGCTGGCCGGGCTGGCGGCCTGGCAGGCGCAGCGCGCGGCGGGCGAAGCGCCGGCGCCGGCGGACGGCGGCGATGCGGCGCCCCAGGCGGTCGTCGCCCGGCTGGCCCGCCTCCTGGCCGAAGCCGATTCGACAGCGGCGGACGTTCTGCAACAGAATGTGAGCCTGTTGCAATCGGCGCTGGGCGCCGACTTTCCGAAGGTGGCGGGGCTGGTGCGCAGTTTCGAGTTCGAACAGGCACTCGAAAGGCTGCGGACGACAGCCGGCAGCCACGGCCAGCGGGAAAACGACTAGAAATACCGGGAGTTCTCTTCGATGGATGCCGCGCCCGTTTCCGATGCCCCCGTCCTCGTCGAGCGGCCGATCGCCACCGTGCTCGTCGTGGACGACACCGCCGACAACCTGGCCCTCATGGGCAGCCTGCTCAAGGACCGCTACCGGGTCAAGGTCGCCAACCAGGGCGAGAAGGCGCTGCGGATCGCCCAGGGCGAGAACCCGCCCGACCTGATCCTGCTCGACATCATGATGCCCGGCATCGACGGCCACGAGGTCTGCCGCCGGCTCAAGGCCGACGCCCGCACGCGCGACATCCCGGTCATCTTCCTGACCGCGCGCAACGAGGAGGAGGACGAGCGCTTCGGCCTGGAACTGGGCGCGGTGGACTACATCACCAAGCCGATCAGCCCGGCCATCCTGCAGGCGCGGGTGCAGACCCACCTGACGCTCAAGGCCAGCGCCGACTTCCTGCGCGACCGCGGCGCCTACCTGGAGCGCGAGGTCGCGCTGCGCACGCTGGAGGTGCAGGCCATCCAGGACGTGACCATCATGGCCCTGACCTCGCTGGCCGAGACGCGCGACAACGAGACCGGCAACCACATCCGCCGCACGCCGCTCTACGTGAAGGCGCTGGCCGAGCGGCTGCGCGGCCACCCGCGCTTCGCCCATGCGCTCAACGACCGCATGATCGACCTGCTCTACAAGTCCGCGCCGCTGCACGACATTGGCAAGATCGGCATTCCCGACGCGATCCTGCTCAAGCCCGGCCCGCTAACGGTGGAGGAGTTCGAGGTCATGAAGACCCACACCACGCTCGGCAGGAAGGCCATCGAGGACGCCGAGCGGCGCCTCGGCATGCGCGTGGGCTTCCTCAGCGTGGCCAAGGAGATCGCCTATAGCCACCAGGAGAAGTGGGATGGCTCGGGCTACCCCGAGGGCCTGGCCGGCGAGGCGATCCCCCCGTCGGCCCGCCTGATGGCACTGGCCGACGTGTACGACGCGCTCATCAGCAAGCGGGTCTACAAGCCCGCCTATCCGCACGAGCAGTCCTGCGCCACCGTGGCCAGGGGCCGCGGCGGCCACTTCGATCCGGACATCGTCGATGCCTTTATGGACCTGGCGGAAGACTTCCGCACCATCGCAACGCTGTACCGCGACGAGCACTGAGAACGTGTCGGCTGCCGCCGCAGGGGCCGCGTCGGAACGCGGGCGTGGACTCCTCCCTGCACGCCGCACCGTCGGGAAGGGTCAGCCGTGCCGTTGCCAAGGCTCAGCGTCCGGCACGCGGCAGGGAGCGCTCGGATGCCAGTTGGAAGATGCAGTCGCCTCTGCGCACGAGCGCCATCGCCCTCTGGCACACGATCTCGCCGTCTCCCGAGGCCAGCACCACGGCGGACTGCCTGCCCGGATCGGCGGGGAAGTGCACCCGCGCCACCTCCTGTCCCTGCCTGACCACGTCGCCCAATGCAGCCAGAGGTTCGTACACGCCGGCGTCCATGGCATAGGTGTAGTGCGTATCGCGATCGATCGTCATCAGGCGTGTGGCTGCCGGCGGCCCTTCGGGCAGCAGCGGCCCTGCCAGCACCTGGATGAACCCCAGAAGGTTGAGCAGCCCCTGTGTGCCCATCTTCACCAGCGCCGGGTCTACGTTGCCGCCGCCGCCCAACTCGGCGAGGAAGCAGATGGCGTTCTGCCTGCGCGCCGCAGCCGTGACGTTGACCGGGTTGGGCTGATAGAGGAACGACTTGGGCATGCCGAAGGCCTGCAACAGCGCCGTGACCCGTTCGCTCTCCTGGACATCGCGCGGCTCCAGCCCCATGGCGTTGCCGCTCTGGTACAGCAGCGAACTGCCGCCGGAATGCAGGTCCACCATGTAGTCCGCACGCGCCAGCAGGGTGTGCTCGATGTAGTGGGCGATGATCTGGCTCGGAGTGCCCAAGGGGTCGCCCGGGTAGAGCCGGTTCAGGTTGCCGTCGTCCAGCGGGGAGGTCCGCATGCCCACCTCCGCCGCCGGTGCGTTGGCCATTGGCAGCAGAATGATCTGGCCGTTTACCATGCCGGGCTCGATGGCACGGATGAGGTTGGACACGATGATCTGCCCTTCGTACTCGTCGCCATGCGTGCCCGCGCTGACGACGATGGTCGGCCCCTGGCCTCGCTTGATGGAAGCCACTGGCAGTGGAAGCCATCCGTAGGCTGACCGATGCACCGAGTTCGGAAGCCGCAGGAAGCCGAGGTGCTTGCCCTGCGCGTCCAGATCGATGTCGGCCTTGATGGGGTTGCGCACTCCGCAGAGGATGTTCTTGTCCGCACTCATTTCCAGGCTTGGCCCTTCTTCATGTTGCCCACCATGTCGTAGTCGGCGGAGACGTACTGGTGTGCCAGCTTCTGGATGGTGCCGTCGGCCAGCATGTCCGCGATGGCCTTGTTCATGGCGGCCAGCAGTGCCGGGGAGTTCTTGGGCACGGCCGCGGCGCCCAGTGAATAAACCAGCGGCTCGCCGACCGGCTTGACCGGCAGGTTGTTGATGCTCTGCATCTTGTGGCCATTGAAGTAGGAGTCGATGACCGAATCGAGCCGGCCATTGACCAGGTCGTTGTAGAGGAAGCCGCCGCCCTCGTAGACGCGCACTTCGGACCGAGGCAGGTTGTTGCGTGCCCAGAGTTCGTTGGAGGTGCCGGCGCTGGCGCCGACGCTCTTGCCGGCCAGGCTGGCGGGCCCCGTGATGTCGGTGTTCCTTGCGTGGACCCAGATGCGGAAGTCCTGCACGGTGTAGGGCTCGGTGAAATCCACCACTCTGGCGCGCTCCGCCGTCCTGGCCATGCTGTTGACCACGACGTCGTACTTGCCTGCCTTCAGGCCTTCGATGAAGTTCTTGAAGCTGTCGGCGACGAACTCGACCCTGGCGATGCCGATGCGGCCGAAGATCTCCCGGGCGATGGCCACGTCGTAGCCGGTGGGCTGGTTGTCCGGACCCAGGAAGCTCCAGGGCGGGCTGGTCTGGGTGTTGGCCACCAGCACACGGCCCCGCTTCTGGATACGGGTCAGCGATTCGTCGGCCTGCGCCCCGGATGGGCCGGTTGTGCCCAGCAGAGCGGCCGGCCATGCGGTGCGCTGGAGGATGTAGAGGAAGAAGCGGCGCTCCATGAAAACTCCCGGTATCAGTTGGATGAGGCATGCGGTGCAGCCGGGTGTCGTGCGACAGCGGCATCCGGGTCTTCCATCAGCCACAGCACGGCCCGTGCGCTCAAGGCGATGGCACCCTTGTGGTCGACATCGCCGGCGGCGGCTGCCTTTCTTGACGCCGGCGCGGGGGGGGCTGCAGGGTGGCGGTTTTCGATGGCTTGGGAATGATCATGCATACCCCTTGCTTAGTCGCCGATGCGGCCGAGGAAACGCCGTGTCCGCTCGCTGGCGTGAGGGCCGAAGAATTCGGCAGGCGTGGTGTCTTCCAGCACATGGCCGTCTTCCATGAAGATCACACGGTCGGCCACGTCGCGGGCGAAGCGGGCTTCATGGGTCACCACCAGCATGGTCATGCCATCGTCTGCCAAGTCGCGCATGACCTTGAGCACATCGTCGCGCAATTCCGGGTCCAGGGCCGAGGTGGGCTCATCGAAGTAGATGACCTCCGGCTCCATGGCCAGTGCCCGGGCGATGGCCACGCGCTGCTTCTGCCCGCCCGAAAGGCGCGAAGGGTAGGCGTCGGCCTTCTGGCCCAGTTCCACCTTGTCGAGCAGAACGCGGCCGCGGGTGCGGGCCTGCTCTTTCGGCATGCCGCGCACCGAGACCAAGCCTTCGATCACGTTCTCCAGTGCCGTCATGTGCGGGAACAGGTTGAAGGATTGGAACACCATGGCGGTGCGCTGCCGGATCGCCTGGATCCTTTTGCGCGCCTCGCGTTCGGGACGGGGCCCCGCGCCGGCTACGGCGATGCCGCAGACCTCGACTGCGCCGCTGTCGGGCATCTCCAGGAAGTTCAGCGAGCGGATAAACGTGGTCTTGCCCGAGCCGGAAGGGCCCATGATGACGACGACTTCGCCCTTGCCGACCTGTAGCGAAACACTCTTGAGCACCGGGTTGCCCGCGAAGCTCTTGGCCAGGCCGTCGACCTTGACGATGGGCTTGTCGTGGGTAGACGCGGAATGCATGGTCATCCTCTCGACAGGCGGCTTTCCAGCCAAGTTTGCAGCAGCGTGAGCACTTGGTTGATGAGCCAGTAGACGGCGCCAACCATCAGGAACATCTCCATGTAGCGGAAGGTGGCGGCACCCAGTTGCTCGGCCACGCGCGTGACCTCGACCACGGTCACCGTCGACGCCAGCGAGGTGTCCTTCATCAGCGCGATGAGGCGGCTGCCCAGCGGTGGCAGCGCGATGCGGCAAGCCTGGGGCAGCACCACGCGCCGCAGTGTTTTCCAATAGCCCATGCCCATCGACCAGGCAGCTTCCCACTGGCCCCTGTCCACCGCCAGAATGCCCGAGCGGAAGTTCTCGCTAAGGTAGGCTGCCGCGAACAGACTCAGGGCCAGCAGGGCCGATGGTACCGGTCCGAGGACGATGCCGTAACTGGGCAGTCCGAAATAGATCAGCAGGATCTGGATGAGCAACGGCGTTCCGCGGAAAACAGAGACGTATGCGAAGGCGAGCCAGTGCAGCGGCCGATAGGGAGATATGCGCGCCAGGGCCACCACCAGGCCCAACGCGCATCCACAGAAGAATGCCGAAAAGCCCAGGGTCAGGGTGACCAGGACGGCTTTCTGCAGCAGGGGCAGGGCGCGATTGAACAGTTCCAACATAGACGCTTACGAGGTGCCCGAAGGTGAAGCCGACCCCGCCCCTCAGGCGGCGGCAAGCGCGGTGGTGTAGGCGTCAAGCGCTGCCGACAGGGCGGCCGTCAGCACCTCGGGATCCTCCAGTCCGATGGACAGCCGGACGATCGGCTGGTCGGTGCGGGGAAACTTGCGACTGGCCTGCTGGGCTGCCGGGTAGTAGGCCGCCAGGCTGTGCACGCCACCCCAACTGGCGCCGATGACAAAGGTCTGGAGCGCATCGAAGAAGGCGTGGAACGCCTTCTCGGGCCCGGGCGCGAGGATCATCGAGAACAGGCAGCCGTTGGTGCGGAAGTCGCGCTTCCAGAGCGCATGCCCGGGGTCCGATTCCAGCGGTGGGTACAGCAGGTCCTGCACGCCCGGCTGCCGCTGAAGCCAGCGTGCGATCGCCAGCGTGGCGGTGCTCTGGGCGGCCAGGCGCACCTTCAGGGTCTCCAGGCCGCGCAGCACGAGGAAGCAGTCGTCCGGGCTGACCTGCTGGCCCAGGATGCTCTGGGTCTCGCGCAGGACCTCGTAATGCTGGAAGTCATTCATGCTGATGCTGCCCATCAGCAGGTCGGAATGGCCGCCCAGGAACTTGGTCGCCGCCTCGACGCTGAAGTCGATTCCGTGCTCCAGCGGCCTGAAGCCCAGCGGGCTGGCCCAGGTGTTGTCCATCATGGTCAGCACGCCCCGGCTGCGGGCGACGCGAGCAATGGCCGGCGTATCGTGCACCTCCATGGTGACCGTGCCGGGCGCCTCCAGGCAGATCATCCTCGTGTGGGGCCTGATCCGTTCCCCGATCTCCGCCCCGATGGCCGGATGGAAGAACTCCACCTCGACATTCATGGATGCGAGCCACTTCTCGGCAAAGGTTTTCAGGGCGCCGTAGCTGGCGGCCGAGACCAGCAGGTGGTCGCCGCCACGGACGAAGCCCATCACCGCCGTCATCAGTGCGGCTTGGCCAGAAGGCGTGACTACGCAGTGCCGCGCACCTTCCAGGTCGGCGATCCTGCGTTCGAGGAGGCGGGCGGTGGGCGTGCCGGTGATGCCGTAGCTGTAGCCGTCGGGCTGCCGGCGCTTGCGCTGCACGAAGTCCTCGAAGTTCTCGAATACGACGGTGGACGCCCGGACTACTGCGGGAGACAGGCAAGAAAACTGCTCATCCGTATAAGCTCTATTCATCGAATGCATGGGAACTATTTAATAGGGTTATGCATATGAGGACGAGTATTCAGCACCTGTCTCCGTGCCTCAACAGCTCCTGGAACTCACCCGATAAGCGGTACTTATAGCCATGGAAATGCGGGACATCAGCGTCTTTCGCGCCGTCATGCAGGCGGGAACGACCAGCAAGGCGGCGGCCCTGCTCGGCGTGTCGCAGCCGGCGGTCAGCCAGTCCGTGCGCAAGCTCGAAATCGATTCGGAACTGCGGCTGTTCGACCGCGTACGGGGCCGGCTCGTGCCCACGCGGGAGGCCCTGGCGCTGATGGTGGAGGTAGACCGCTACTTCATGGGCTTCGAGATGATCGAGCACCGGGTGCGCAGCCTCAAGTCTTTCGGGCTCGGCCGGCTGGCGGTCGCCGCTCTGCCGGCCCTGGGCTCCGGCTTCATGCCACGCGCCATCGGCGCCTTCGGGCTCGGCTCGCGGTGCATCCAGATGTCCTTTCAGATCATGAGTTCGCAGCAGGTGTACCAGCAGGTCTCCTCGGGCCAGCTGGACTTCGGTCTGATGGCCGACGAACTGTCGCTCTCGGGCGTGGAGCATTCCGAATTCCTGAAGGTGCGGGGCGTCATCGTCATGAACGCCCAGCATCCCCTGGCGCGCAAGCCGCTCATCGAGACGGCCGACCTGCTCGAACATCCGTTCCTGGCTCTGAACCCCGAGGACTCGAGCCGCCGGCGGCTGGAGGGCGGATTGCGGCACGAAGGCAAGGCCCTGCGTCCGATCATCGAGACGCCATACTCCAACTCCATCTGCGAACTGGCATTGCAAGGCGTGGGCATGGGTATGGCCCATCCAGTGCAGGCGCTGGACTATCTGGCGCGCGGACTGCTCATGAAACCGCTCGCGCTGGAAATCTGCTTCCACACGCTGCTGGTTTTCCGACCGGGGCCGCCGCTGTCGGAGAATGCAAAAGACCTGCTGCGTGTCATGCGCATCCAACTGGCCTCGGACCTGGAGCGCGTGGTCAAGGCGCTAGGCACGACCTGCTAAGTTGGCCTTATAGAGCAAGTACGCCGGCCGGGTTGCGGCAGGGCTGGTGCAGGAAGAAGAATGGATGCATCTCCCCACCACATGCCTATTTCCATGCGATTCGCTTTTGTCGGTATCAGATGCATAGCCGGCGTGCTTTTTCTGGTCAGCGCCTGCCATACTGCCTGGTCGCAGCCACGCGACGTTCTGAGCACCGCCAGGGCTGCTGGCGTCATCCGCGTCGCCAATACGCAGGCGAGCCCGCCGTGGAGCCTGCTGGACGACAGGAACCAGCCGGCCGGCTACGACGTGGAGGTCGCAAAGGAGGTCGCCAGGCGCATCGGCGTGGCGCGCGTCGAATTCGTGGCCGACCTTTTCAAGAACTTCGTCGAGGGCCTCAAGGCAGGCAAGTACGACCTGGTCATGAACGACCTGACACCGACGCCCGAACGCATGAAACAGGTCGACTTCGCGGCTCCCTATGGCGTGGAAGACTTCCGCATCTTCGTGCGCGCCAGCAACGACGACATCAGGGACCGCCCCGATCTGCGCGGCAAGCGCGTGGGTGTCACGGCCGGCACCAGCAACGAGTCCTGGTCGCGCGAGCACCTCAAGCAGTCCGAGATCGTGACCTACGACAACGGCGGGCTGGTCTTCAACGATCTTGCCATCGGCCGGATCGACGCCGTCATCAGTTCGCATTTCGGCGGCACCAAGTACACGGTGGTCAACAAGCTGCCCATCAAGGAGGTCGGCCCGCTCCAGACCTACCAGTTGTCGGCGCCGGCGATGGCGAAAAACCAGCCCGCGCTGCGCGAGGCCGTCTCCCGGGCCGTCAACGACATGCGGGCCGACGGCACCATCGACCGACTGTCCCGCCGCTGGGTCGGCGTGAGCTATGACATGGCCGCCGAAATCGCCAATGCGCAGAAGGAACCCTAGCCTGTACCCCCTTCCGCTGCGCCGGCCGGGCTCTTCGGGAAGGCGGGTGGCGGCGGGAGATGCGGTCAGTCCCGCGTGACGCGCAGCACTTCCTCCAGGCTCGTCACGCCCTCGCGCACCAGCCGCTCGCCATCGTCGCGCATGAGCGTCATGCCGGCGGCGAGCGCCGTCGTGCGGATCGCCGCTTCGCCGGCGCGGTCGTGGATCTGCGCGCGGATCACGTCGTCCACCACCAGCAGCTCGAACACGCCGGTGCGGCCGCGGTAGCCGCTCGCATCCGACGGGTCGAGGCGGCGCACCAGCCGCTGGGCCAGCACGCCGAGCAGCGAACTGCTCAGCAGGAAGGGCTCCACGCCCATGTCGGTCAGCCGCGTGACGGCGCTGGCCGCGTCGTTGGTGTGCAGCGTGGCCAGCACCAGGTGGCCGGTCAGGCTGGCCTGGATGGCGATCTGCGCGGTCTCGAAGTCGCGGATCTCGCCGATCATCACGATGTCCGGGTCCTGCCGCAGGATGGCGCGCAGCGCGCGCGCGAAGGTCAGCTCGATCTTGCTGTTGACCTGGGTCTGGCCCACGCCCGGCAGCTCGTATTCGATCGGGTCCTCGACCGTCATGATGTTGTTGCGCGCGGCGTCGAGCCGCGCGAGCGAGGCATAGAGCGTTGTGGTCTTGCCCGAGCCGGTCGGCCCGGTCACGAGGATGATGCCGTGCGGCTGGGCGATGAGCCGCTCGAAGCGCGCGAGCACGTCGCCGGTCATGCCGACCGATTCGAGACTGATGCGGTTCTCGCTCTTGTCCAAAAGGCGCAGCACAGCGCGCTCGCCGTGGGCCGAGGGCAGCGTGGAGACCCGCACGTCGACCGCGCGGGTGCCGATGCGCAGGCTGATGCGGCCGTCCTGGGGCAGGCGCTTCTCGGCGATGTCCAGATCGGCCATGATCTTCAGCCGGCTGATGAGCGCCGCATGCAGCGCGCGGTTGGGCCGCACCACCTCGCGCAGCGCGCCGTCGATGCGAAAGCGCACGCTCGACGTGCGCTCGTAGGGCTCGATGTGGATGTCGCTCGCGCCGTCGCGCGCAGCCTGCGTGAGCAGGGCGTTGAGCATGCGGATGATGGGGGCGTCGTCGGCCGTCTCCAGCAGGTCCTCGACGGCCGGCAGCTCCTGCATCATGCGCGAGAGGTCGGCGTCGCTCTCGACCTCGCTGACCACGGTGGCCGCGCTCGATTCCCCCTCGGCATAGGCGGCGCTGATGCGCTGGGCCAGCGAGGCCGCATCGAGCAGCTGCAGCCGCTGCACGCCGTACTTGCGCTGCACTTCGCCGAAGGCGCCGGCATGCGGCTCGGGGCCGTGCCAGAGCGTGGCCTGCTGGCCGTCGTCCTCCAGCAGCAGCTGGTGGGTGCGGGCGAAGGCGTAGGGCAGGGGATGGCGCATGTCAGGGCGTGGTGGAGCTGGGCTCCGTTGCCGCAGGTTGGGCTTGCGGCGCTGCAGAGTCGGGATAGGCCGAGGGCAGCAGCGCCGGCGGCACGCCCTGGCCCGAGGAGCCTGGCTGTACCGCGGGCAGCACCGGTGACATGTTGACGCGCAGGACCGAACTCTGCTCCGGCTGCGACTGGGTCTGCAGCGAGCGGATGTTGTCGTAGCGATCCAGCATCAGCCGGTCCATGGATTGGTTGTCGCGCAGGATCGTCGGGCGCAGGAAGATCATAAGATTGGTCTTGCTGCGGCTGCGGCTCTGGCTGCGGAACAGCGGGCCGATGTAGGGCAGGCTGCCGAGCACCGGCACCTGGCTGGTGCTGCCGTCGTACTCGTCGGAGATCAGGCCGCCGAGCACGGCGGTGTAGCCGTCCTGCACCAGCACCGTCGAGGCGACCGAGCGCTTGTTGGTCACGAGGTTCGACGAGGTCGTGGTGGTACTGCTGTCGAGGCTGCCCGAGATGCTCGACACCTCCTGATAGATCTGCAGCTTGATCGTGCCGTCGGCGTTGATCTGCGGCTTGATGTTGAGCGTCAGGCCCACGTCCATGCGCTCGTAGGTCGAATAGGTGCTGGACGTGGTGCTCGTGTACGAACCGGTGGCGATCGGCACATTCTTGCCGATCATGATCTTGGCCTCCTGGTTGTCGAGCGTGAGCAGCGTCGGCGTCGAGAGGATGTTGGTATTGCTCTTGGTTTCCAGCGCGCTGGCCAGCAATCCGAGCGATCCCTTGTAGAAGCCGATGTTGAGGCCTTGGCTGTAGGTGTAGCCGGTGGTCGTGCCGAGCGCCTTGCTGGCGGCGATCGCGAACAGGTTGCCGGTAGTGCCGTAGTTGGTGCCCGCGCCGATGTAGCCGCTGCTGGAGCTGCCGGCTAGGCCGAGCCACTGCACGCCGAGGTCGGTCGCGTTGTCGGCCGTGACCTCGGCGATCAGCGCCTCCACGTAGAGCTGGGCGCGGCGGACGTCGAGCTGGTCGATCACCGCGCGCAGCTGGCGGTACTGCGGCGCCGGCGCGCTGATGATGAGCGCGTTGGTCGATGGGTCGGCCTGGATCTGCCCGCCGGTGCTCGGCTGGGCGGAGGAGGCCGTCAGCCCGCTGGTCGTGGCGCTGCCGCTGCCGAGGCCGCCCGAGGTCGAGCGGCTCGCGGTGGAGGAGATGCTGCTGCCCGTGGTCGAGCCCAGCCCGGTCGCCACGTTGGTGCCGGCCGAGATCGCGCTCGTGCTGCCGGCGCTCGAGGCGCCGCCGGCGCTGTTGCTGTTGCTGTTGCCCGCAAAGCCCGGGTCGGCCGCGAGTGCGGCACGCAGCGTGGCGGCGAGCTGGGTTGCGTCGGCGTTCTTCAGGTAGACCACATGGATGTTGCCGGCCGCTGTGTCGGCAGCATTCGAGCTCGGCTGGTCGAGCCGGTCGACCAGCGAGCGCACCAGCGCCAGCCGCGCCGGATTGGCCGCGCGCACGATCAGCGTGTTGCTGCGCGGCTCGGCCAGCAGCGTGGTGCGGAAGACGTCGCCGCTGCCGCCGGCGGCCGCCGGCGTGGCCGCGGCGGCAGTGCCCGTCGGGGCCGCGGCCGTAGGTGTAGATGTCGCGGCACTGCCGTCGACGAGCTTTTGCACCAGCGGCGCCAGATCGGTGGCGATCGCATAGCGCAGCGTGATCACCTCCACGCCGGTGGCGTTGGACACGTCCATCGCCGCCACGATGCGTGCGATGCGGTTGAGGTTGTCCGCGTAGTCCGTGATGACCAGCGTGTTGTTGCCCGGGTTGGCGTTGATCGTGTTGTTCGGGCTGATCAGCGGGCGCAGCACCGGTACCAGGTTGGCCGCGTTTTCGTAATTGAGTTTGAAGATCTGCGTGACGATCTGATTGCCGGTGACCGAGGCACGCGGTGTGGCGCCACCCTGCGACACGGTCACCGCGCTGCCCTGGAGCTTGGCATCGGCCTCGGGCACGACCTTGTAGAGCCCGGCCGATTCGACCACGGTGAAGCCCTGCAGCCGCAGCGCCGCCAGGAACTGGTCGAACGCCACGGCCGGGCGCACGGCGCGTTCGGTCACCAGGTTGAGCGTGCCCTTCACGCGCGGATCGACCACCACATTGCGGCCGGTGATGGTGGCCATGGTGCGGGCCACGGCCTCGATCTCGGCGTTGGCGAAGTTCAGCGTCACCAGCTCGTCGGGGCGCACGCTGGCGGTGGCCGTCGTCAGCGCCTGCTGGGCGGTGGCGGCCAGCGGCCAGAGCGTGCCGGCGCACAGCGTCGCGATGGCGGCCTGCACCGCCAGGACGCAGGCGCGTTGGGAACGGATGTTCGTCGTTGGCTTCATGCGATCAACCCACGGAGATGATGGAGCGCGCGCCGTTGCGCCGCCCGATGATGTTCAGGAGATTCGACAGGACCGTCTCGCGTCCCGGCGCGGCCTGGGCCTCGCCATGGAAGCGCAGCCGCTCGCCGACCCACTGGCCGCTGCCGCTGAGCAGCAGACTGCTGCCGGGCAGGGTTTCGAGCTGCAGCGTCGTCGCGCTGCCGCCCTGCAGGGCCATGCGGTAGCTGCCCAGGGGGCGCAGCGTGGACACGCGCGACGACATGCGCAGGGCATCGAGCCGCGCCTGGCCGGCCACGCTGGCGCGGCCGGCCGCCCAGTGCAGCGTGAGGCCCCGCGTGGAAAGCACGAATTCGCCCTCGGGCTGCATCGTGTTCCACGGCGTGCCCAGGCCGGCCAGCACGTCGGCCGGCCAGTGCGTTTCGCCGTCGGCCAGCTGTGTGCGCAGGCCGCCGCCGGCGATGCGCACGCGTGCTTCCAGCGGCACGGCAGCAGTGCAGCAGTCGGCCTGCACCGCGAGCCGCGCGCCGAGCCAGGCCGGCCGCAGCTGCCAGGCCAGCTGGCCCGGCAGCGCGGCGCGGTCGCGGCTGCCGGCGCCGCCGGTCAGCACCAGCTGGGCCGTGCCGTTCCAGACCGTGCCGCGGGCATGGGCCAGCAGGACGTGGCCGTCGCTGGCGCGCTCGACCGCGCCGGCCAGCCAGCGGGCGGGCGCGAACAGCAGCAGCGCCGGCAGCAGGCCGGCCAGCGTGCCGGCCGCGGCCCAGCGCCAGGGCGTGGCCGGGGCGGACGGCGTGTTGCGTCGCAGGGCGGGGCGAAGAGGGCGTCGGGCCACGGAAGAATGGTTCGAGGAAGACAGGGCGGGGCCGGCCGGTCGGAAGGTGTTTTCAGCGCTCGGCCGGCAGGTCCAGCACCAGTGAGCCGGTCCAGCCGGCGGGGCCGTCGTGGGCCTGCCCGGGCTGCGGCGGCTGAGGCTGGGGGCCCGCGTTGCCGGCGGGAGGATTGAACTGGCCGGGCTGGGGTCCGAACCCCGGACGGCCCCCGGGGCCGCCCGGTCCGCCGTGCATGCCGCGCATCAGCTGGGCCTGTGACGGCACGACATGGGCCAAGGTGCGTGCGTCCACCAGCCAGGCGGCGAGCGCGGTGGGCTGCACGTTCTGCAGATTGAGTGTGGCGCGGTCACCGGCCACGCCGAGCTGCGCCTGCGTGCCCAGGCGCTGCTGCACGCTGGCGGCGAGCGCACGCTGGGCTTCGTCGCGGCCGGTGCGGGGCTGGGACTGCAGCTGCCGCGCCTGGGCGGCCAGCACCCTCACCCGCTGGAGCTGGTCGTCGAGCCGGCGGTGGGCGGCCGGGGCGCTGCGCAGCGTGGTCACGGCGGGTGCGATGGCGATCCACCAGACCAGCGCCAGGCCGGCCAGCGCGCCGGCGCCGCGCACCAGCATGCGCTCGCGCGGCGCCAGGGCCTGCCAGCGGGCACGCAGCGCCTGCAGGGCCTCGTGGTCGCGCAGGGCGGAGGCGCGGCTCGGCGGGTTCACGGCGCTGCTCATGGATGGGTGCTTTCGGCCGCGGCGGCATCGGCGCGCAGCACGACGGTGCTGCCGTCGGTGCGCAGGGAATAGCCGGCCTGGCGCAGGCGGGCCGCGATGCCGCTGTCGAGCCCGGATTCGAGGCCCGGGCCGCGCAGCCGCGCTTCGCCGGGGCTGTATTCGATGGCCGCGACCGAGCGGCCGGCCGGCAGCGCGGCCGCCAGCGCGGCCAGCATGGATTCGAGGTCGCCCGGCGAGATGCCGCCGGTGGCCTGCCGCAACGCGGCCACCTCGCGCTCCATCTGCACCGGCGCGTCAAGCACCACGCGCACCTGCGGGAAGGTTTCGGTCAGCGTGTCCTCGATGCGCGCGCGCTTGGCGGCCAGCGCGCTGCGCTCCTGCCAGGCCCAGAGGTTGAGGCCGGCGATCTGCACGACCACCAGCAGCGCGGCGCCCCAGCGTGCGGCACGCCATTCGGGGGCGCGCAGGAACTGCGCGGCGGCCGCACCGATGCGGCGCCAGAGGCGGCGGCCGCCCGGGCGGGCCAGGTCGAACTGGGCCAGGTCCCAGCCGCCGCGCGCCGCGGCCAGCCAGCGTTCGCCCGCGGTGCGCAGCGGCAGGCTGCGGCCGAGCACGCGCTCGGCCACGGCGGCCACGGCCGGCTCGGCGGTGATGTCGTCGGCCGCGCGCAGCGGCACGGCGGCCGCGGCCAGCAGGGGCAGCAGGGCCACGCCGGCCTCGGCGTCGCCTTCGTGCACCAGCCAGACATCGTCGGCACCGCCACCGCCGTCGATGGCATGCACGCGCGATGAGAGGCCCGGGTCGGGTTGCGGTGCGAACTCCGGCACGATGCGCGCCACCGGGCGGCCGGCGGCTTCGAGCGCCGCCAGCGCGCCGCGCAGCCAGGCGCGGTCGCACACGGCGACCCACGCCGGTCCGCCGGAACGTGCGATGGAATGTGCACCGGGCGCAAGGGCGAACTGCAGCGCGGCGGGGTCGTCGAGCAGCCGGTCTTCGAGCAGACCTTCGAGCACCGGGCGCAGACGTGCCTGGTTGACGCCGCGCGGCAGGTCGACGCGGTGCCACGACAGCAGGCGCGCCGGCACCACGGCTACGGTGGCGGCGCCGGTGCCCGTGGGCAGCGGCAGCAGGGCCGGTGGCGCGCTGCCATGCTGCACGACTGCATGCCCGTCGGCGGTGAGCACGAACGGATGGTCGGCAGAGGCGCCGGCGGCAGGGCCCGGCGGGAGGAGAACGATCAGCGTGCTCATGGAAAAAGTCAGCCGGCCATTCTAGAAGTTTGTTTTGACAGCTTCGTGTGCATTGGGTCGCAGCTATTCGTCGGCCGGCGCCGGCCCTCGCTCGCGCCAGATGGTGCGCACCACGATGCCGGTACGGAAGACCAGCGAATGCTCTTCCACTGCGAACTGGTCGATGCGCAGGCGGCCTTGCACTTCGAAGTAGTTGGACCGCACGTCGTGCGCGCCCTGCGTGAAGAGACTCTCGTCGCCCAGGCGCTTGCCGGCGGCCAGCAGCGTGTCGAACTGCACGGTGTCGCGCAGGCCGACGAACTGGCGCGCCTGCGCGATCTGCAGCTTCGGCGCGGAGGCGTAGAGCACCTCGGCGCCGGCGGTGTTGACGTTGACGGTGGTGCGGGCCGGCAGCACGGTGGCATAGGGCGCGAGCGCGGCGATGGTGGCCGGCGGCAGGCCGAGCCAGCCCAGGTCCTGGAGCTTCTGCGGCATGAGCGGCGCGCCGCTCGCGCTGCCATCGGAGGCGAGCAGCAGGTTCTGCGCGAGCGACGTGAGCTGGCTCGCCGGCAGGCCGAGCAGCGCGAACAGGCGGGTGAACTGCGCCAGCGTGGCCGCGTCGATCTTGCGGTCATGGCCGACGAGGTTGCTCAGGTTGAGCTTGGACTGCGCATCGACGATGCGGCCGGAGAGGAAGGCTTCCTGCGCGTCGGCGGTGGAGGCCGAGGCGTCGGCCATGCTGCGGTCCGCCGCGAGGAAAGTCGACAGGCGCGACTCCTGCAGAGGCACGGCCCAGGGCTCGGCCAAGTGGTCGGTGTTGCCGGCGATGCCGTCCTCGCGCAGGATGAGGCGCGACCAGTCGAGCGCGCCGATGAGGATCCAGGCGGTCTGCACGCGCACGCGTTCGGCGGCCTCGACCTCGGTGGCCCGCCACTGCTGCCAGACGGCTGCGGCGGCGAAGGTGGCGACCAGCGCCACCGTGAGCATGGCGGCCAGCAGGGCGGCGCCGCGCTGGCGGCGGAGCACGCGCTTCACAACTTGCCTCCGCCCACCGTCGGCCGGGCCCAGTCCTGCACCAGCGTGCCGGCGAAGGCGCTGCCCTCGGGCAGCTGCAGCACCAGCCGCACGCCGTCGGGCAGCGCGGCGTTGAGTGTCGCGGTCTGCAGCTGCGTGTCGGTCGAGCCGGTGGACTGCTGCGTGGCTTGCTGCTGGGCCGCATTGCGGGCGACGGCGCGGCTGGCGGCGGCGCTGTCGTCGCTGGACAGCGGGTTGGTCCAGGTCTCCCCGCGGAAGTAGAAGACCTGCCAGTAGGCCAGGGGCAGCAGGGCAGTCTGGGCGCCGAGGTCCTGCACGCCGGGGTTGCGCGACCAGAGCGCGGCGCGCTGCCAGGCATCCTGCCAGTCGGCGCGCGAGGCCACGGGCGCCGACTGCCAGCGCAGCCACTGGCCGTCGCGCCGGGCCCAGGCCACGACGACGACCGGCGCGCTGGCGCTGGCGACGGCGGCGGCACCCCGGCGGGTGATGCGCATCGCCTGACCGTCCCAGTCCAGCGGCTGGATGTGCGGCAGCACCACCATTGCGTCGAGGTCGGTGCGCCATTGCGACAGGCCGGCCTGCAGTGTCAGCGTGGCATCGGCCTGCGACTGCGTGAACTGCCGGGTCCGCACCATGCCGTCGAGCCCGCGCCAGCCCAGGATGGCGAGCAGCGCCATGACCGACAGGGCGACCAGCAGTTCGACGAGGGTGAAGCCGCGCGGGCGCATCTCAATACCGTCCCACGATCGTCGTGAGCCGGAGCACCGGCATGCCGGCAGCGAGCACCTGCGCATCGACGCGGCGGAAGCTCGGGTTCGGCGTCGGCCGCACGGCGATGGCCACGTCGTAGCGGCGGCCGGCCTGCTCGCAGGCCACGGCGGTATCGCCCACGCCGGGCATCTGGCTCGACAGGCGCACGCGGGTCAGCTCGTTCTCGGCGCAGAGCTGGGCCAGCACCATGTCGGACTGGCGCTGCGCGCTGCGCGTGAGCGCGATGGTCGCCTGCGTTCCGGCCGCCAGTGCGATCGCCACGATGGAGAGCGCGACCAGCACCTCGATCAGCGTAAAGCCGACCTGGGGGTATGGCCTGGTAGCTCGCGCAGGCTGCCCGCTGTGGCGTATTGCCTGGGGGAGTATGAGTTTCACTGGACGCGCTGCACCGTGAACGGATGCAGTCCGTCGGTCGCCACGCGCACAGCCTGGCCCGGCAGCTCGCGGCTGACCAGCACCACCTGCTGCGGGCTGATCAGCGGCTCGGGGCCGAGCAGCAGCACGGCCTCGCCGACGACGGCGGTGCCGGTGTCGAGCCAGCGGCCCGGGCGCGGCGCGGCGTCGAGCCCGTCGAAGCGGAAGCCTGCGGCGCCGCCGCTCCAGCGCACCGGCACGCCGCTCATGCGCGACTGGGCACGCCCGGCCTCCAGCAGCGCGGCCAGACGCACCGCCTCGCGTTCGAGCGCATCGGCGCGGGTGTCGCGCAGCGCCAGGGACACACCGGCGGTGGCGAGCGCCACGATGGCGATCACGACCAGCAGCTCCACCAGCGTGAAACCGGGGTCGTGCGGCCTACTGCCAGCTGCCGATGTCCGCATCCCTGCCTTCGCCGCCGGACTTGCCATCGGCGCCGAAGGACATCACGTCGATCTCGCCCCTCACGCCCGGGTTCAGGTACTGGTATGGACGGCCCCAGGGGTCGTTCGGCAGCTTGTCGAGGTAGGGGCGCCAGTTGCTCGGCACCGGCGCGGCCGTGGGGCGGGCGACCAGCGCCTGCAACCCCTGCTCCGCCGTGGGATAGCGCTGGTTGTCGAGGCGGTAGAGCTTGAGGGCCTGCACCAGGTTGTTCACGTCGGTGCGGGCCGCGGTCGCGCGGGCGTCGTCGGCGCGGTCCAGCACGTTGGGCACGATCAGCGCGGCCAGCACGCCGATGATGACCAGCACGACCATCAGTTCGATCAGGGTGAAGCCGGCCTGTATGCGGCGGCGCAGGGGAATTCGCAGGGAAGAGGGGGAAGAAGTCATGTCTCAGGCGGCGCGCCGCGGGGCAAAGGGCTGAACGTGAAATATGCGCGCAAGGCGGTCGCATGATAATGCGGCGATGGTGACAGCAATCCAGGGCCCGCGGGGCACGTATGCGGCAACGTCCGCCTTGACCTTCGTCCTGTGGGCCGCGGCGGCTGCCGGCGCGGCCTACTGGGGCCTGCGGCTGTCGGCCCCGCGCGACGAGGTCGACGTACCGGTGCGGCTGCCCGCGGCGGCGGCGCCGGATGCGGCCGCACTGGCCCGCGTGCTCGGTGCCGTGCCGCAGGCCGCGGCGCCCGCAGCCAGCCGCTACGTCCTGCTCGGCGTGCTGGCCGGGCGCAGCAGCGGCAGCGGCGCGGCGCTGATCGCCGTGGACGGCCAGCCGGCCCGGCCGTATCGCGTCGGCGCCACCGTGGCCGAGGGCGTGGTCGTGCAGTCGCTCGGGCACCGCCAGGCGCAGCTGGGGCCGGCCGGCGGCGCGGCGACGGTGCAGCTCGAGCTGCCCCCGCGCCGCTGATTCAATCCCGTTGCAGTTCCAGCACGATGTGCTGACCGAAGGGCGGCGCCTGCATGGGCCACCAGTCGGCACGCGCGAGCGTGCGAATGCCTTGCGCGATCAGCATGGCCGCGCGGATCACGCCGGCGTGGGTGATCCAGGCGACGTCGCCGGCCGCGCCGGTGCTTTCGTCGAAGGCCGCGCCGACGCGGGCCATGAAGGCGCCGGCCGATTCGCCGTGGCCGCCCGCGCGGTAGCCGGCGAAGTCATCGGTCCAGGCCCGGAGTTCGGCCGCGGCGATCGCGTTCCAGGCACGGCCTTCCCAGCGGCCGAAATCCATCTCGGCCAGCCGCGCATCGACGCGCGGCATGGCGCCACCGCGGCGCGCGTGCAGCGCATCGGCCAGTGCCGTGCAGCGCCGGCGTGGCGACGTGACCAGCTGCGCCGCCGCCGGCAGCAGGGCGTGAAGGCGGTCCGCGGCCTCGCTGGTCGCGGCACTGTCGGCCGCCACGTCCTGCGCGCCGTAGCAGATGCCCGGCGCCACCTGCGGCAGCGCATGGCGCACCAGCCAGAGCCTGGCCGTCATCGCAGCGCCAGCACCGCGCCCAGGTAGAACGCGATCTCGCAGACCTGCTGCGTGGCGCCCAGGCAGTCGCCGGTGAAGCCCTGGAGCCGGCGCGCGAACAGCCGGCCCATCCAGGCGAGGGCGAGCAGGCTGGCGGCAACGGCCGCCGCGGCGAAAGCGGCGCCCTGCCAGGCGATCGCGCCCGCGAGCGGCGGCAGGCACCACGCGCCGGCCACCGCCAGCGCGCCGCCGCCGATGCGGTCGGCCAGCGGCTTGCTCTTGGACCGCGCCGCATCGCCCACGTGCGGCAGCGCCCGCACCAGCAGCAGCGGAAGAAAGCGCGACAGCACATGCGCGCCGCCCAGCGCCGCGGCGGCCGGCGCCAGCCCGCGCGCGCCGAGGGCCGCCAGCAGCACGGACTTGGCCAGCAGCGCCAGCACCAGCGCCATCGCGCCGAAGGCGCCGATGCGCGAGTCCTTCATGATCTCCAGCGCCCGTTCGCGCGACGCGCTGCCGCCGAGCCCGTCGGCCACGTCGGCCAGCCCGTCCTCGTGGAAGCCGCCGGTCAGCAGCACCGTGGCGATGGTGCAGCCGACCGCGGCCGCCAGCGGCGCGAACGGATTGGCGCCCAGCGCCCGGTGCAGCAGCGCGTAGACGGCGGCGGCCAGCGCCGCGGCGATCCAGCCGATGCCCGGAAAGTGCGCCGCGGCCGCGCGCAGCATGGCCGGGCTGTAGCCGATCCAGGCCGCCAGCCGCCCGGTGACCGGCACGCGGGTGAAGAACTGCAGCGCGAGCAGGAAGTGGCGCAGGCCCGTGGCGGCGGCGCGCATGCCGGGACGCGGGGTTACTGGCTGCGCAGGAACAGCCGGTAGGCGGGGTTGGCCGTCTCCTCGATCGACGGATAGCCCAGCGTGTCCAGGAACGCGCGGAACGCCTGGCTGTCGCTGGCCGGCACCTGCAGGCCGACCAGGATGCGGCCGTAGTCCGCGCCCTGGTTGCGGTAGTGGAACAGGCTGATGTTCCAGGTCGGCTGCATCAGGCTCAGGAACTTGAGCAGCGCGCCGGGCCGCTCGGGGAAGACGAAGCGCAGCAGCCGCTCGTCGTGCGCCAGGCTGGAGTGGCCGCCGACCAGGTGGCGCAGGTGCTCCTTGGCCAGTTCGTCGTGGGTCAGGTCCAGCGTCTGGAAGCCCTGCTGCGCGAAGGCTTTGGCGATGCGCGCCGACTCGCCGCGCCCGTGGGTCGAGAGGCCCACGAACACGTGGGCGCGCTCGGTGTCGCTGATGCGGTAGTTGAACTCGGTGACGTTGTGCGGCCCGCCGGGCAGCGCGGCCACCGCCTCGCAGAAGCGTCGGAAGCTGCCGCGCTCCTCGGGAATGGTGACGGCGAACAGCGCCTCGCGCTCCTCGCCGACCAGGGCGCGCTCGGCTACGAAGCGCAGCCGGTCGAAGTTCATGTTGGCGCCGCAGAGCACGGCCGCATAGGTCTCGCCCTGCGTGCCGTGGGCGGCGGCGTACTGCTTGATCGCGGCCACCGCGAGCGCGCCGGACGGCTCGACGATGCTGCGGGTGTCGACGAAGATGTCCTTGATCGCCGCGCAGACCGCGTCGGTGTCGACGGTGACGAACCCGTCGACCAGCCCCCGGGCGATGCGGAAGGTTTCCTCGCCGATCAGCTTGACGGCCGTGCCGTCGGCGAACAGGCCCACGTCGGCCAGCGCGACGCGCCGGCCGGCGGCGACCGACTGCGCCATCGCGTCGGAGTCGTTCATCTGCACGCCGATCACCTTGATCTCGGGGCGCAGGGCCTTGATGTAGTTGGCCACGCCGGACACCAGGCCGCCACCGCCGATGGCGACGAACACGGCGTCGAGCCGGCCCGGGTGCTGGCGCAGGATCTCCATCGCGATCGTGCCCTGGCCGGCGATCACGTCCGGGTCGTCGAACGGATGCACGAAGGTCAGGCCCTGCGCGCGCTCCAGCTCGACCGCATGGGCATGGGCCTCGGAATAGCTCTCGCCATGCAGCACGACCTCGCCGCCGAAGCCGCGCACCGCATCGATCTTGACCTGCGGCGTCGTGGTCGGCATGACAATGACGGCGCGCGTGCCCAGCTTGCGGGCGCTCATCGCGACGCCCTGGGCATGGTTGCCGGCCGAGGCGCAGATCACGCCGCGGGCGAGCTGCTCGGCCGACAGGTGCGCCATCTTGTTGTAGGCGCCGCGCAGCTTGAAGCTGAACACCGGCTGCTGGTCCTCGCGCTTGAGCAGCACCGTGTTGCCAATGCGCTGGCTCAGGCTGCGTGCGGGCTCCAGCGCGGATTCGATGGCCACGTCGTAGACGCGGGCGGTGAGGATCTTTCTGAGGTAGTCCGCGGGGGACAGCGCGGCGGATGCAGAGTCGGTCATGGCAGCTGAAGGGTAGCCTGCCATCATAGTTCCCCATCTCAAGGGCGGCCGGCAAAGAAAAAAGCCCCGAGCCGTGAGACTCGGGGCTAAATCCACCAAAGGAGGAGGTGGAGGAGACAAGTGGTGCATCCACTGATGGATACGATGGGTTGAAGTATAGCGATAATTTGCTGCGTTGCAACAAGCTTGATGCGTTTGTGCCACGCTGCATGGAAGCATCGGCGCACGCTTCGACCAAGGACGAGGGGAATTCAATGGAATGTACGGTCAGCTGGACCGGCGGCGCCGGCACGCGCTCGCCGATGGGATTCGTGGCGGAAACGGGCAGCGGCCACGTGCTGGTGATGGACGGCGCCCCCGACGCCGCCAAGCCCGAGAACGGCGGCCAGAACCTGGCACCGCGACCCATGGAAACCGTGCTCGCAGGCACCGGCGGCTGCACGGCCTACGACGTGGTGCTGATCTTGAAGCGCGGCCGCCACGACGTTCGCGGCTGCACCGTGAAGCTGACGACCGAGCGCGCCGAGGTCGACCCCAAGGTCTTCACCCGCATCCACATGCACTTCACCGTGACCGGCAAGGGCATTCCGTCCGCAGCCGTCGAGCGTGCCGTCGCGCTGAGCCACGACAAGTACTGTTCGGCCAGCATCATGCTGGGCAAGACGGCCGAGATCACGACCGGCTTCGACGTGGTCGAAACCTGATTCCCGCCCCGTCAGAGGGTCAGATGTAGTGGGCGGTGGTGGTCATGACCTTGGCCGCCGCCCGCATGAGCAGCCGCGCGGGCGGCGGCAGTTCCAGCGCGCCGGCCGCGCGCGCCTGCGAAGCATGGCGCTCCTCGTCGCGTTTCATCTGCGCGACGATGGCGCGCGACGACCTGTCGCCGGGCGGCAGCTTTTCGAGATGACCGCGCAGGTGCTCGGCGACTTGGTTCTCCGTCTCCACCACGAAACCCAGGCTCGCGCGGTCGCTGATGCGCCCGGCGATCGCCCCGAGCGCGAATGCGCCGGCGTACCACAGCGGGTTGAGCAGGCTGGGCCGCGCGCCGAGCTGGTCGAGGCGGTCGCGCGTCCAGGCGAGGTGGTCCGTCTCTTCCCGCGCAGCTTCGAGCAGGTGGCGGCGCAACACGGCATTGCGCGTCGCCGCGGCCTGCCCGGTGTAGAGCGCCTGCGCGCACACTTCGCCCACGTGGTTCACGCGCATGAAGGCGGCCGACCGTTTTTTTTCTTCGGTGCCGAGCGGCACATCCACCTGGCCGGTGGCGGGGCTGGAGGCCGATGCCCGCGGGCTGGCAAAGAGCGTGCGCAGTGCCGCGTCGGCGGCGGTAAGAAGTTTGTCGATCGGTTGCATGGCGGTCCTTGTCCATCGTTTCCGAAAGGGTGGGACGGTTTGCTGTAAGCGCTGTCCGACGTTCATCCGGAATGTTGCACTGTTGCAACGAAAAGGCGTCTTGCGGAGGGGCTGAAAGGTCAAATGCTTTGCACATCATGCCGCGCTCTGGTGCAATGGACGCAACTTCCCGAAAACGGAGGTTGGCCCGGGAAACCGGCGGGATCGAGACATAACGCCCCCCGTTCCGGCGCCCGATGTTTAACCTTGGAGTAACTCGCAATGAAAAAATCCCTGATCGCCCTGGCCGTGCTTGCTGCATCGGGCGCCGCCATGGCTCAGTCGTCGGTCACCCTGTTCGGTGTCGTCGACGCCGGCGTCAGCCGTCTTTCTTCGGGTGGCAAGTCGGTGACCGGTCTGTCCAACAGCGGCAACGCGGGCAGCCGTCTGGGTTTCCGCGGCATCGAAGACCTGGGCGGCGGCCTGAAGGCCGGCTTCTGGCTCGAAGGCGCGATCTCCAACGACAGCGGCACCGGTGCTGGTGCCGGTGCTGCCGGCCCGGGCTTCGAATTCAAGCGCCGCGCCACGGTCAGCCTGCTGGGCAACTTCGGTGAACTCCGCCTGGGCCGTGACTTCATCGCCGCCTACAACGGTCTGGTCCTCCTCGGCGTCGACCCGTTCGGCGACTTGGGTGTCGGCGCATTCGGCAGCTTGTTCTACAACACCCGTAGCGCCAACGGCTTCGAAAACCGCAAGAGCAATACCGTCAACTACTTCCTGCCCGCGAACCTGGGCGGCTTCTACGGCCAAGCCCAGTTCATCTTCGGCGAGCGGGCCAGCAGCACCGTCACTACGGCCAATGGCCAATCTGGCCAGAACGGCAACGGCTACTCCTTCAATCTGGGCTACAAGAACGGCCCCCTGGCTGTCGGCGGCGCCTACACCAAGCTGAAGCACGGTCACGTCATCACCCACGGCACCTCGGCTCTGGCCACCGATACCGACAACATCAACCTGGCCGCCAGCTACGACTTCGGCTTCATCAAGCCGGTCATCGCTGTCAACCAGGAAAAGAACGACGCCTTTTCGGAAACCAAGTACCGCAACTACCTGCTGGGCCTGACGGCTCCGGTCGGCCCGGGCACGATCAAGTTCTCGTACATCGACACCAACGACAAGAGTGCCCTCAAGCAAGGCGACGCTCAGAAGTACGCTCTGGGCTACCAGTACGACCTGTCCAAGCGCACCGCTCTGTACGCCACCTACGCCCACGTGAAGAACAAGGGCACCCAGGCCACCCCGCTGAACGCCAACGGCATCAGCGGCGTGACCTTCGGCCCTGGCAGCAGCGGCAACGGCTACGACTTCGGTTTGCGTCACTCGTTCTGATGATGCGCCGCCGTCCGAGGGCCAGGCCTTCGGATGGTGTGTCACGAACCCAGGAAAACGTCAGCTTCGGCTGGCGTTTCTTTACCCTGCCGGTTGCGGCAGGTGGTCTACACGCCGCAGCCGTCCGCGCAGGCCCGCCGCCGCCAGCTGCTGGGCGAGGCGCTGCTGCACAACGAGCTGGTCGCCTACATACCGCTCTACAACCAGATCGTCCCCTGGGCCATGCGCCGCAGCGTCGAACTGCCGCACCGCGCGTACGACCGCACAGATTGGCGCAACATCCGGCTGCACTGAACGCTGCCGCTGGTGTAGATTGGCTCGGCCATGACGACTGCTGCCCTGCTGCCTCCCTTTCTCCATTGCGCAGTCCGCTACCGCGCCGGCGGCCGGGCCTTCGCGCAGATCGCGCGGTTCCATTCCGAGCTCACCGCGCTGCGGCGCGACCTGCACGCGCATCCGGAACTCGGCTTCGAGGAGGTCTACACCGGCGCCCGCGTCCGCGAGGCCCTGTGCGCGGCCGGCGTGGACGAGGTGCACGAAGGCATCGGCCGCACCGGCGTGGTCGCGGTGATCCGCGGCCGCTCCACAGCCAGCGGCAGGATGGTCGCCCTGTGCGCCGACATGGACGCATTGCCGATGGCCGAGCACAACGAGTTCGCCTGGAAGTCGGCCCGCTCCGGCCTGATGCACAGCTGCGGCCACGACGGCCACGTCGCCATGCTGCTGGGCGCGGCCCGCTACCTGGCCGCCACGCGCGATTTCGACGGCACGGCGGTGCTGATCTTCCAGCCGGGCGAGGAGGGCCTCGCCCGGCGTGCGCGTGATGAGCGTGATGATCGAGGACGGCCTGTTCGACCGCTTCCCGGTGCAGGCGGTCTACGCCATGCACAACTGGCCGGCGATGAAGCTGGGCACCGTCGGCATCAACCCCGGCCCGACGATGACCGCAGCCGACCGCATCACCATCGAGATCACCGGCCGCGGCGGCCACGGAGCGCATCCGTACCAGACGGTCGATTCGGTGCTGGTCGCCGCTCACATCATCACCGCGGTGCAGAGCATCGTGTCGCGCAGCGTGCGGGCCATCGACAGCGCCGTGGCCAGCCTGTGCGCGATGCAGGTCGGCGATCCGGGCGCCATGAGCGTCATCCCGGGCAAGGCCACACTGGTGGGCACCGTGCGCACCTTCAATCCGGTGGTGCAGGACATGGTCGAGCGCCGCCTGAGCGAGCTGTGCAGCGCCGTGGTCCTGGGCTTCGGCGCCACGGCCACGGTGAACTTCGAGCGCATCTACCAGGCCATGATCAACTCGGCGCACGAGGCGCTGTTCGCCGCCGGCGTGGCCGAATCCATCGTCGGCGGCGAGCAGGTCGTGCGCGACCTCGACCCCAGCATGGGCGCGGAGGACTTCTCCTTCATGCTCCAGGTCAAGCCGGGTGCCTACCTGCGCATCGGCCAGGGCTCGGCCGGTGCGCTGCTGCACAGCAGCCGCTACGACTTCAACGACGAGATCCTGCCGCTAGGCGCCGCGCTGCATGCGGGCCTGGTCGAGTAATCCATTTCCATGCAGTCGCCGGGTCCCTGATGAAACTCGTCTTCCGCTGCGCGGCGCTGGCCGCCGCCCTGTCCACCGCTGGCCTCGCCGCGGCGCAGACCCTGCGCATCGCCAGCCCGGGCGACACGATCTCGCTCGATCCACATGCCGCGGTGAACGAATCGGTCCAGTACAGCCTGACTTCCAACGTCTACGAGCCGCTGGTCGGCCGCAACAAGGACCTGAGCCTGGCGCCCCTGCTCTCCACCGGCTGGAGGCAGACCGCGCCGACAGTGTGGCAGTTCGCCCTGCGGGCCGGCGTGAAGTTCCAGGACGGCGCGCCGCTCGCGGCCGACGACGTGGTGTTCTCGATTGAGCGCGCGGCGCGGGCGGGCCTGCTGCCGGGCGTCGCGGGCGCGCGCGCGGTCGTTGGCCGGACGGTCGACATCGAGACGCGCCAGCCGCAGCCGCTGCTGCCCGATGCGCTGACCGAGATCGGCATCCTGCCGCGCGCCTGGGCGCAGTCCCACGATCCGGCCCGCGAGGCCAACGGCACCGGGCCGTATGCGGTGCGCGAGCGCGTGCCCGGCAGCCGCACCGTCTTCGAGCGGTTCGCCGGCTACTGGGGCAGCGTGGAAGGCAACGTGCAGCGCGTCGTCTTCACGCCGCAGCCCGATGCCGCGGCGCGCGTGGCCGGCCTGCTGAAGGACGGCTTCGACCTGGTCGAGCCGGTGCCGGTGGCCGATGCGGCGAAGGTCAAGGCCAGCGGCGAGGCACGCGTGGTGACCGGCCCCGAGTTGCGCACCATCTTCCTCGGCATGGACCAGTGGCGCGACGAGCTGCCGAACGCCAGCGTGAAGGGCCGCAACCCGTTCAAGGACGTGCGCGTGCGCCAGGCCTTCTACCAGGCCATCGACATCGAGGCGATCACGAAGAAGGTGCAGCAGGGCGCGGCGCGGCCGGCGGCGCTGATCGTCGGGCCCGGCATCAACGGCTGGACCGCCGCGCTCGACAAGCGCCTGGCGTTCGACGCGAAGGCGGCCAAGGCGCTGCTGGCCGAGGCCGGCTATCCCGAAGGCTTCGCGCTCACGCTCAACTGTCCCAGCGACCGTTACGTGAACGATGCGGCCGTCTGCCGCGCGATCGGCGAGCAGCTCGGCAGGATCGGCGTGCGGGTGCAGGTGGCCGTCGAGTCCAAGCAGACCTATTTCCCGCGGCTGCTGCGGCGCGACACCGGCTTCTACCTGCTGGGCTGGACCCCCGGCACCTACGACGCGGCCGCGGCGCTGGAGGCGCTGGCCCAGTGCCGCACGGAAGGCGCGGACGCCGGCGGCTACAACGTGGGCGGCTACTGCAACCCGGCGCTCGATGCGCTGCTGGAGCGCCTCGGCCGCGAGACCGACCGGGCGCGGCGCAACCAGCTGCTCGGCGAGGCGCTGGCGCTGCATGCCCGGGACGTGGGGCACATTCCGCTGTACCAGCAGTCGCTGTCCTGGGGCGTGGCCAATGATGCGCAAGTGGTGCAGTTGCCCGACAACCGCTTCGTCTTCAAGTGGATGAAGAAGTAAAGACAACCCCCGAGCGGCTGTCGCCGCTCCCCCCTTCTCTCTACGCGCCTCCGCTCCGGCAAGGGGGGCGACGCCAGCGCGGCGGGGCGGGCCTTGCGCGGCGTCTGCTGGCCTGAGGCCGAGGTGGCTTTTGTGCCGTGCACTGCACGAATGTCGGGTGCGCAGTAAGCTGGCCGGCCCCGTCGCCCTGCCTGCGAAAGCCGCATGTCCTCCCCACGCCCACTCCATCTCGGCGCCTTCATGCGCCCCGTCAGCATCCATACCGGCGCCTGGCGCTATCCCGGCGCGTGGCGCGATGCCAACTTCAACTTCATCCGGCTGAAGTACCTGGCCCAGCGGCTGGAGCAGGGGCGCTTCGACGCCTTCTTCATGGCCGACCACCTGGCCGTGCTCAACATGCCGGTCGAGGCGCTCCAGCGCAGCCACACGGTCACCTCGTTCGAGCCGTTCACGCTGCTGTCGGCGCTGGCCCAGCACACCACGCACCTGGGGCTGGTGGCGACGGCCTCGACCACCTACGACGAGCCCTTCCACATCGCGCGCCGCTTCGCCTCGCTCGACCACCTCTCGGGCGGCCGGGCGGGCTGGAACATCGTGACCACCAGCAACCCCGATTCGGCCCGCAATTTCGGCCGCGAGGAGCATGCGGCCCATGCCGACCGCTATGCCCGCGCCCGCGAGTTCTACGACGTGGTCACCGGCCTGTGGGACAGCTGGGCCGACGATGCCTTCGTGCGCGACGCCGACAGCGGCATCTTCTTCGACCGCGACAAGCTCCACGTGCTCGACCACAAGGGGCCGCAGCTGTCGGTGCGCGGGCCGCTGCACATCGCGCGGCCGGTACAGGGCTGGCCGGTGATCGTGCAGGCCGGCGCGTCGGAGCCCGGCCGCCAGCTCGCCGCCGAGACGGCCGAGGTGGTGTTCGCCGGCCACGGCACGCTGGAGGAGGGCCGGCGCTTCTATGCCGACGTGAAGGGCCGCATGCGCGCCATCGGCCGTGACCCGGCCCATCTGAAGATCCTGCCGGGCGCCTTCGTCGTCGTGGCGGACAGCGTGGACGAGGCCCGCGCCATCCGCGCGCGGCTCGACGGCCTGGTGCACTACGAGAGCGCGATCGCCTCGCTGTCGGTCGCGCTCGGCGTGGATGCCTCGCGCTTCGACCCCAAAGGCCCGCTGCCCGCGGAACTGCCCGAGACCAACCAGAGCAAGAGCGGCCGCGAGCGCGTGCTCAGCCTGGCGCGGCGCGAGAAGCTGACCGTGCGCCAGCTCGCGCAGCGCCTGGGCGGCTACGGCGGGCTGGCCTTCGTCGGCACCGCCAAGACCATCGCCGACGCGATGCAGCAGTGGATCGAGGAAGACGGCAGCGACGGCTTCAACGTGATGTTCCCCTGGCTGCCGGGCGGACTCGATGCGTTCGTGGATCTGGTGGTGCCCGAGCTGCAGGCGCGCGGCCTGTTGCGCCGCGAATACGAAGGTACGACGCTGCGCGACAACCTGGGGCTGCCGCGGCCGGTCAACCGGTTCTTCGCCTGAGCAGATACTCCCCCATCATAGGGTGTGTAGCGCGCACTGTCTGGGCGCTCTGGGGCCATACTCCACGGTCATGCATCGCGCTTGCTGCGCAAATTGCGCTTGATGGCTTCCAGCTGCGGCTGCAGCGCGCTGCCGATGCGCAGGGCCACGCAGGTGGCCAGCACGTCGATGACCAGCAGGTGCAGCAGGCGCGAGACCATGGGGCTGTAGCGGTCGTAGCTCTCGGGATGGTCGGCCGCCAGGTGGATGTGGCCGGCCTGGGCCAGCGGCGAGCCGCTGGCGGTGAGGACGATGGTGGTCGCGCCGTTCCTGCGGGCGAGGGCCACCGCCTCCATCAGGTCGCGGGTGCGGCCCGAGTTGGAGATGGCGACCACGCAGTCGCCCGGGCCGAGCAGCGAGGCGCTCATCACCTGGGTGTGGCTGTCGCCGTAGGCGATGGAGGTGACGCCCAGGCGGAAGAACTTGTGCTGCGCGTCCTGCGCCACGATGCCGGAGTTGCCGACGCCGTAGAACTCGATGCGCCGCCGGGTCTCGTAGGTGGCGGCGAGCGCGGCGGCCGCACGCTCCAGCGGCGCGCTGCTGGCGTCGTTGCGGTACTTGAGGAAGGCGGCGACGGTGTTGTCGACCACCTTGACCAGCACGTCGGCGCTGCTGTCGCCGGCGCCGACGCTGCGGTGCACGTAGGGCACGCCTTCGCCCACGCTCGCGCTGCCGGCCAGCTTGAGTTTGAAATCCGACAGGCCCTCGTAGCCCATGCTGCGGCAAAAGCGCACGACGGTCGGCTTGCTCACGCCCGCGCGCAGCGCCAGCTCGGCCACCGGCAGCTGCGAGAAGGCGCGCGCATCGGCCAGCACGAGCTGGGCGACGCGCTGCTCGGCCGGCGCCAGGGAAGGCAGCGAAGCCCTGATGCGGTCGAGCATGGTCCCGCTCAGGCTTCCTCTGCCCAGGCGAAGCCGTCGCGCGCGATCATCGCGCTCGCGGCGCTCGGCCCCCAGGTGCCCGCAGCATAAGGGCGCGGGCCCTGCGCGTCGCCGCGCCAGTGCTCCAGCACCGGCTGCATCCAGCGCCAGGCTTCTTCCTGCTCGTCGCTGCGCACGAAGAGGTTGAGCCGCCCGGCGATCACGTCGAGCAGCAGCCGCTCGTAGGCGCCCACGCGCTCGGAGCCGAAGCGCTTGTCGAAGTCGAGGTCGAGCTGCACCGGCGCCAGCGTCTGCGCGGCGCCGCGCCGGGCCTCGTCGCGCGCGGTCTGGCCCTCGGCCAGCAGGTGCAGCTCCAGCCCGTCGCGCGGCTGCAGGTTGATGACCAGCTTGTTGCCGGCGCCGACCGGCGTGCGGAAGATCGCATGCGGCGTGGGCTGGAAATTGACGACGATGTGCGCGTCGCGCGCGGCCAGCCGCTTGCCGGTGCGGATGTAGAACGGCACGCCGGCCCAGCGCCAGTTGGCGATCTCGGCGCGCAGCGCGACGAAGGTCTCGGTCGTGCTGCGCGCGTCCACGCCGGACTCGTCGCGGTAGCCCGGCACGCGGTGGCCGGCCGCGCTGCCGGCGGTGTACTGGCCGCGCACCACGTGCTGCGACAGGGCCTCGGGCGTCCAGCGCTTGAGCGACCGCAGCACCTTGAGCTTCTCGTCGCGGATCGCGTCGGCGCCGGCGTCGATCGGCGGCTCCATCGCCACCGCGCACAGCAGCTGCAGCGCGTGGTTCTGCACCATGTCGCGCAGTGCGCCGGTGGTCTCGTAGAAGGCGCCGCGCTTTTCCACGCCGAGGTCCTCGGCGATCGTGATCTGGATGTTGGCGATGTGCTCGCGCCGCCACAGCGGCTCGAAGAGGGCGTTGCCGAAGCGCAGCGCGAACAGGTTCTGCACCGACGGCTTGCCGAGGTAGTGGTCGATGCGGAAGATCTGGCGCTCGTCGAACGCGCGGCGCACCGTCGCGTTGATCGCGCGGTTGGATTCGAGGTCGTGACCGAGCGGCTTCTCCAGCACCACGCGGGTCCTGGGCGTGTTCAGCCCGGCGGCGGCGAGCTGCTCGCAGGCGGTGGTGAACAGCCCCGGCGCGGTCGCGAGGTAGAGCACGACGGTGTCGGCATCGCGCTCGGCCAGCGCCTTCGCCAGGCGGGCGTAGTCCTCGGGTTTGGACAGGTCCATGCGCACGAAGTGCAGCAGCGCGGCGAAGCGGGCGAATTCCTCCGCATTGGGCCGCTTGGCGCCTTCGACGCCTTCGAAGCGCTCCTGGATCAGCGCGCGGTAGGCGTCGTCGCCGAGGTCGTCGCGGGCCACGCCGATGATGCGCCCGCCCTCGGGCAGCGAGCCGTGGCGGAAGGCTTGGAACAGGGCGGGCATCAGCTTGCGCCATGCGAGGTCGCCGGTGCCGCCGAAGAGAACGAGGTCGAAACTCATGGATGCGTCGTGGGGGTGGATGCCGCTGCGGGCCGATGTGTGCGACTGTAATTGAGTTTCATGGATGGCCCCGTTTTTATGTAACCTCGGGGCTACACTGTGCGCCGCCGCCTGTCCGGCGTTCCGTTTTCCTCCCGCACGCCATGCCCAACCAGCTCGACGCCCTCAAGCAATTCACCACCGTGGTGGCCGACACCGGCGACTTCCGCCAGCTCGGCGCCTTCCAGCCGCAGGACGCGACCACCAACCCCTCGCTCATCCTCAAGGCCGTGCAGAAGGCCGACTATGCTCCGCTGCTGGCCGAGACGGTCCAACGGCACCGCGGCCAGCCGCTCGATGCCATCGTCGACCGCCTGCTGGTGCGCTTCGGCCGCGAGATCCTGTCCATCATCCCGGGCCGCGTCTCCACCGAAGTGGACGCCCGCCTGTCGTTCGACACCGACGCCACCGTGGCCCGCGCCGAGCGCATCATCGGCTGGTACCAGGCCGAGGGCATCGCGCGCGAGCGCGTGCTCATCAAGATCGCCGCCACCTGGGAAGGCATCCGCGCCGCCGGGCGCCTGGAGCGCGCCGGCATCCGCACCAACCTCACGCTGCTGTTCTCGTTCGCCCAGGCCGTGGCCTGCGGCGCGGCCGGGGTGCAGCTGATCTCGCCCTTCGTCGGCCGCATCTACGATTGGTACAAGAAGACTGCCGGCGCGACCTGGGACGAAGCCGCCAACGCCGGCGCCAACGACCCGGGCGTGCGCTCGGTGCGCCAGATCTACGCGTACTACAAGCACTTCGGCATCGCCACCGAAGTCATGGGCGCGAGCTTCCGCAACGCCGGCCAGATCCTGGCGCTCGCCGGCTGCGACCTGCTGACCATCTCGCCCGACCTGCTGGCCCAGCTGGCCGCGGCCGATGCGCCGGTCCAGCGCGCGCTCGATCCCGCGGCCGCCCGCGCGCTGGACCTGAAGCCCGTGCAGTACGACGAGCCGGCCTTTCGCTACGCCCTGAACGAGGACGCCATGGCCACCGAGAAGCTGGCCGAGGGCATCCGCGCCTTCGCCGCCGACGCGGCCCGGCTCGACCAGCTGATCCTTGCGGCCTAGAAGGGGGTATGGGCCTACAGCGCCCTTTATCCGGGCACTGTAGTATGTACGGGAAGGGGTATATACCGCGCACCTTTCTTTTCCTGCAGACGGATTCCGCACCATGACGAAGACCACGACTCTCCCGATCCGCGCCGACCAGACCCTCGCCTGGGCCACGCTTCGGCAGCATCATGCACAGGGTGCGGCCGACTTCGACGTGCGCGAGGCGCTCGCCGGCGATGCCGGCCGGGTCGCGCACTTCAGCCAGCAGATCCCGCACGTCTTCGCCGACCTGTCGAAGAACCGCATCGACGCCGCCGCCGAGCGCCTGCTGTTCGCGCTGGCGCGCGAGACCGGCTTCGACGCCCGCCGCGCCGCGCTGTTCGCCGGCGAGCCGATCAACAGCACCGAGCACCGGCAGGTTCTGCACTGGCTGCTGCGCGCGCCGCGCGACGCCGCCGTACCCCGTGCGCTGCGAGCAGACCTCGACGCCGTGCACGCCACGCTCGACGCCATGCTGGCCTATGCCGAGCAGGTGCGCGCCGACCACGAAATCACCGACGTGGTCAACATCGGCATCGGCGGTTCCGACCTCGGCCCGCAGATGGCCACGCTGGCGTTGGATGCCTTCGCGGCGCCGGGCCGGCGGCTGCACTTCGTCTCCAACGTGGACGGGCACGAGCTGGCCGGTGTGTTGAGGCGCCTGAGGCCGCGGAACACGCTGTTCCTCGTCGCTTCGAAGACCTTCACCACGGCCGAGACCATGACCAATGCGCGCTCGGCCCGCCGATGGTTCGAGGCGCAGGGCGGCAGCGACATCGCCCGCCACTTCGCAGCGCTGACCACCAACGTCGAGGCCGCGCGCGACTTCGGCATCACCACGACCTTCGGCTTCTGGGACTGGGTGGGCGGCCGCTATTCGCTCTGGTCGGCCATCGGGCTGCCGATCGCGATTGCCATCGGCGCCGGCGCTTTTCGCGAGCTGCTGGCCGGCGCGCATGCGGTGGACGAGCACTTCCGCAGCGCGCCGCTCGAATCCAACCTGCCTGCAAGGCTGGGCCTGCTCGACGTCTGGTACCGCAACTTCCACGGCTTCACCAGCCGCTGCGTCGCGCCCTACCACCAGGGGCTGCGCCGGCTGCCGGCCTATCTGCAGCAGCTGGAGATGGAAAGCAACGGCAAGCGCGTGGACCTCAACGGCGACGCGCTGCCCTTCGCCACCTCGCCGGTGGTCTGGGGCGAGCCGGGCACGAACGGACAGCATGCGTTCTTCCAGCAGCTGCACCAGGGCACGGACGTGGTGCCGCTCGAATTCATCGCGGTGCGCGAGGCGGCCCACAAGCTCGACGGCCACCAGCCGAAGCTGCTGGCCAATGCCATTGCGCAGGCGCAGGCGCTATTGCAGGGCCAGGCGGACACCGGCGGGCACAAGGACTTTCCAGGCAACCGGCCGAGCAGCTTCCTCGTGCTGGAGCGGCTGGAGCCGGCGAGCCTCGGCGCGCTGATCGCGCTCTACGAGCACCGCGTGTTCACCAGCGGCGCTGTCTGGGGCATCAACAGCTTCGACCAGTGGGGTGTGGAACTCGGCAAGGTGCTCGCGAAGGACATCGAGCCGCGGCTGGCGTCGGGCGACGTGGCGGGACTCGATCCTTCGACGGCGGCGCTGGTGCGGCGGCTGGGCTGAGGCCCGTCCGCAGGGCAGGGCGGCGCGGCCTTCTACAATCCGCGCCATCCCCTCATCCCCTCTGATACCTCTTTTCACGGCCCGGGGCGCTGCCCGCGGCCGGACGGAACCCTTCCCATGAGCCTCAAATGCGGCATCGTCGGCCTGCCCAACGTCGGCAAGTCGACCCTCTTCAACGCCCTGACCAAGGCCGGCATCGCGGCCGAGAACTACCCCTTCTGCACGATCGAGCCGAACGTCGGCGTGGTCGAGGTGCCCGACCCGCGGCTGGATGCGCTGAGCGAGATCGTCAAGCCCGAGCGCGTCGTGCCGGCGATCGTCGAATTCGTGGACATCGCGGGGCTCGTGGCCGGCGCGAGCAAGGGCGAGGGCCTGGGCAACCAGTTCCTCGCCCACATCCGCGAGACCGACGCCATCGTCAACGTGGTGCGCTGCTTCGAGGACCCGAACGTGATCCACGTGGCCGGCAAGGTCGACCCGATCTCCGACATCGAGGTCATCCAGACCGAACTCTGTCTGGCCGACCTGGCCACGGTCGAGAAGGCGCTGCAGCGCTACACCAAGGCCGCCAAGTCCGGCAACGACAAGGAAGCCGCCCGGCTGGTGCAGGTGCTGACCAAGGCGCAGGCCGCGCTCGACCAGGGCAAGCCGGTGCGCACGGTGGAGTTCACCAGGGAAGAGCTGCCGCTGTTGAAGCCTTTGTGCCTGATCACCGCCAAGCCGGCGATGTTCGTCGGCAACGTGGCCGAGGACGGATTCGAGAACAACCCCTTCCTCGACCGCCTGACCGAATACGCGGCCGGCCAGAACGCCCCGGTGGTCGCGATCTGCGCCAAGATCGAGGCCGACCTCAGCGAGATGGGCGACGAGGACCGCGCGCTGTTCCTGTCCGAGCTGGGCCAGGACGAGCCGGGCCTCAACCGCCTGATCCGCGCCGGCTTCCGCCTGCTGGGCTTGCAGACCTACTTCACCGCCGGCGTGAAGGAAGTGCGCGCCTGGACCATCCATGTCGGCGACACCGCGCCCCAGGCGGCCGGCGTGATCCACGGCGACTTCGAGCGCGGCTTCATCCGCGCGCAGACCATTTCGTTCGACGACTACATCCAGTACCGGGGCGAGCAGGGCGCCAAGGACGCGGGCAGGATGCGCGCCGAAGGCAAGGACTACGTCGTCAAGGATGGTGACGTGCTGAACTTCCTGTTCAACGTCTGAGCCGCTCTTCGGCCAGCGCCAAGCCGCCCGAGCTCCGCCCTCCGGCGGCTGGCCATCCACGCGCAGGGCGGGCGCTCAGCCGCCCAGCATGATGCCGCCGTCGACCGCCACATGCTGACCGGTGATGAAGCCGTTCTTCATCAGGAACAGGTAGGCGTCGGCCAGTTCGTCGATCTCGGCCAGCCGGCGCAGCGGAATGGTGTTTTCGAACCGGCTGCGGATGGCCGCGATCTGTTCGGCAGGTACGTCGCGCCAGAAGGGTGTGAGCGTCCAGGTCGGGCTGACCGCGTTGACCCGCACCCCGCGCGGCGCCAGTTCCACCGCCAGCCCTTCCACCAGCGCGTTGATGCCGAGGTTGCCCACGTAGCTGGCGCAGGCGTCCTGCGCCCGGCCGCCGGTGCCGGAGGTGAAGACCAGGCTGCCGCCATCGCGCAGCTGCGGCGCCAGCAGCTGCGCCAGGCGCACGTTGGTGAAGAATTTCGATTCGATCACGTGGCGGATCACCGCCAGGTCCGCGCCGAGAAAGCCGCCGCCCATCACGTCGCCCACCATCGATACCGCATGATCGACGGGCGGCAGGGATTGGAATGCGGCCTCCAGCGCGGCATGGTCATGGGCATCGACCTGGATAGTCGCCACGAACGGCGCCTTGCCGCCCAGCGCGGCGGCGGTCTCGGCCAGCCGGTCTGCGTTGCGGCCGACGATGATGAGCCGCGCGCCGTCCTCCGCGGCCCGTTCGGCCACACGGCGGCCGATACCGGAGCTGCCACCCACGACCAGCACGGTCCTGTCTTTCAGAAAATGAACCATCCGGAATACTCCTCAGGGGGGCGTCAGGGCCGAGCGGCCTCGAGCGGCCTGCGCGGCCGCTGCACATTCTGCCACCGGGCATCGCGGGGGCCGTGTGCACCCGCTCCCGCCCGCTGGGTCGACGGCCTGCCCCTGGCAGACCAGCGGCACGCGCCTTCGAACGCAGTCGCGCCGTTTCTTTCGGCGCGTCGGCTGAACCGACGCCGTTCTTGGCCTCAGTCCCGCACCGACAGCTCCACCCCACCCAGCGTGGGCCACAGCATCGAGCGGAATCCGTTGGCTGGATCGCGCACATAGTCGGTGTAGGGTCGGTAGCTCTTCGCGAACTGGCGCACGTTGTCGCACATGACGACAGCGCCCCTGCGCAGGTGCGGCGCCAGCAATTGCAGGGCCGGCAGCGCGAGCGGAATCCAGGTGTCGACCAGCACGAAGTCGACCGGTCCGTCGATGTGGCGCAGGGTTTGGAGCGCATCGCCCTCGCGCACCTGCGCATGCGCGTCGAGCCCGGCTTCGGCCAGGTGGGCGCGGGCTGCCGCGGCCTTGGTGGGTTCGATCTCGGTACCGATCACCTGGCCGCCGCCGTTGTCGCGGATGGCGGCCGCCAGGTAGAGCGTGGACACGCCGAACGAAGTGCCGACCTCCACCACGCGCCGCGCATCGAGCGCGCGGCAGAAGGTGTAGGCGAGCCGGCCCTTGTCCGGGTCCAGCGCCACCAGCTTGTCGCGCAGGAAGGCCTGGTCCGCAGCCGAGGACACGTCCACGCCGGACCGGCGGGTGAAGGGCGATAGCAGCACGCGCGGCAGATAGCGCAGCACCATCGACGGCAGCTGGCGTTTGTCCTGCGCATGCAGGCGGGTCAGCACCGCCTCGACGCGGGGATCGAGCAGAGGAGAGAGGGTCATGGCGTGGGAAGCGTTCGGGAAGGGATCGCCCTGCGCCGCGCACGCAGCGCGTGGCGGGCGATGGCGGCAAGCGGCAGGGCGACGGCGACGATGCCGGCCGCCTGCAGGAAGCCGTCGCCGACGAGGCAGGCGACCAGCCCCGCGATGGCCAGCAGGCCCAGCGCGACCGGCTCGGCGAAGTGCCGCCGTGGCGGTGCGCTGCGTGCGGGGGCATCGGGGGCCGGCGGCGCCGCAGCCGCCGTGCCGCGGCGCCGCCCCAGCCACAGCCGCAGCCCGGTCCACAGCACTACGATGGTTGCCAGGTCGAGCGCGGCCCACAGCAGCTTGAGCGGCCAGCCGCCGTAGTTGCCGAAATGCAGCGGCTGTGCCAGGAACAGCGCCTGCATGTACCAGGGCAGCCGGCGCGTGCCGGCCAGTGCGCCGGTGGCCGCGTCCACCAGCACCGGTTGCAGCAGATGCCTGCTGAGCGGTGTGCCGCCGCGCAGGAACACACCGTAGTGCGCGCGGCTGGTCAGCACCGAGCCGGGCAGCGCGATGAAGTAGGGCTGCATCTGCGGCGCTGCCGCGCGCGCGGTGGCCAGTACTGCGTCGAGCGTGACCGGCCGGCCGGTGTCCGCGGGCGCGGCGGTGGCGGCGATCTGCGTGAGCTCGCGCGCCTGCCAGACCTGCACTGCCAGGTCGCCCCAGCTGTTGACCAGGCCCGTGGCGCCGACCACCGCGGCCCAGCCCAGGGTGGCCATGCCGACGAGATTGTGCGTGTCCAGGCGGCGGATGCGCGGGCTGCTGCGGCGCAGTTCACCGAAGCGGATGCGCCGCGCGAACGGCAGGTAGACCACGACGCCCGAGACCAGCGCCGCGACGAAGAGCAGCGCGATCAGCCCGATGGCCAGCGGCCCGGCCGGGCCGAGGAAGAGCTCGCCATGGAGCTTGAGCAGAAAGCCCATCGGCCCGCGGTCGAGGGCGCCTTCGCCCAGCACCGCGCCGGTGGCTGCATCCACATGGACGGCGAGGTTCTCGCCGGGCGGCGAATCGGCCGCGCGGCCCAGTGCCAGGCCGACCACGCCGGGCGTATCGTCGTCCCACAGCACGAACTGCACGTGCAGGCCCGGATGGCCGGCCAGCACGTTTGCGACGATCGCGTCGGTGGGCAGCGGTGCGGCGGTGGCGTCGTGGCTGCGCACGCCGTAGCCCAGCCAGTCGTCGATCTCGTCGTGGAAGACCAGCGGCAGGCCGGTGATGCACAGCAGCAGCAGGAACAGCGTGCAAGCCAGGCTGCTCCAGCGGTGCACCCAGCCCCAGCGGCGTAACGCAGCGGCCTTCATCGCCATCACCACCGGCGGCGCAGCGTCACGGTCGCGGTGCGCGGCTGGATGTAGTTGCAGGCCGCATAGCCGTTGGAGCAGACGACGGCGCGGCGGTCGAACAGGTTGGCCACGTTGAGCGCGAGCTGGTAGCCGCCCTGCTCGTAGCGCGCGCCCGCGTCGGCCACGAAGAAGCCGGCGACCGGCTGGGTGTTGGCCGTGTCGGCGAACGAGCGGCCGACGTAGCGCACGCCGGCATGCCAGCCGAACTCGCCAGCGAAGGCGGTGCTGTGGATGTGCTGGTCGACCCAGGCCGATGCGGTGTCGCGCGGCACCGAGACCGGGTGCTTGCCCAGGTCCGAGCCGTTGCTGCGCGCCACCTTGTTGTCGAGGTAGGTGAGGGCGGCGACCAGCGACAGGCTGCGGCCGATGTCGGCGTGGCCTTCGAGCTCGATGCCGCGCGCCCGGGCCCGGCCGCTCTGCACCTGGGCGTACAGGCCGTGCGACAGGTCGGGATCGGAGGTCTGCACGTTGTCTTGCACCAGGTCGAACACGGCCAGGGTGGCAAAGGCGCGTGCGCGGGCCGGCTGGTACTTCAGACCGGCCTCCCACTGCCGGCCCCTGGTCGGCTTGAACGGCTGGCCCTGCCAGTCGGTGCCGGTGGTCGGCAGGAACGAGGTCGAATAGCTCAGGTAGGGCGCGAGCCCGCTGTCGGTTTCGTACAACAGCCCGAGCCGGCCGGTACCGGCCTGGTCGCGCACGGAAAGGCGGGAGGCGGGGCTGCGGTTGTCGGTATCGGCCCGCGCGCGGTCATGGCGCAGGCCGGCCAGCAGCATCCAGTGGTCCCAGCGCACCTCGTCCTGCACGTAGAGGCCGGTCTGGCGCAGCCGACGCACCTGGTCGGTCAGCGCAATGCTGGGCGATGCCACGGCCTGGCCGTACTGCGGCGCGAACACGTCGAGCGCCGAAGCCGTGCCGAACAGCCAGCGCACGTCGGACCGGGTGGCCTGCTCGTCCACGCCCAGGAGCAGCGCATGGTGCACCGCGCCGGTGTCGAATTCGCGCTCCAGCCGGTTGTCGAAGGTCCAGGCGCCGATGCGGTCGCGGTCGGTGAAGGCGGCACGGGTCAGCGTTCGCTGGTCGGACGCCAGGCCCAGGCCGTAGACCAGTGCCAGGTCCGAATCCAGGTGCGCATAACGCAGGCTCTGGCGCAGGCGCCAGCCGCCGTCGAAGCGGTGGTCCAGCTCGTAGCCGGCAGCCGACTGGGTGCGGCGGTCGTGGTTGAAGCCGGGCTCGCCGTCGAAGAAGCTGCGGGCGATGCGGCCGTTGGGATTGGACAGCAGCGAGCCCTGCGCCGGCACGTAGCCGAAGGAGCCGGTGGCCGGGTCGTGCAGGTAGCGCGCGTGGACGGTGAAGGTGGTGCGCGCGTCCGGCCGCCAGGTCAGCGAGGGCGCGATGGCAAAGCGCTCGGAGCGCGTGTGGTCCACCGAAGTGTCGCCCGTGTGGCCCACAGCGGTCAGCCGGTAGGTGAGTTGGCCGTCGGCGTCCAGCGGGCCGGTGAAGTCGCCGCCGGCCTCCACGCGGCCGAAGCTGCCGGCGCGCACGAACACCTCGTGGCTGGATTCGCGCTGCGGCCGCTTGCTGGCCAGGTTGACCAGTCCGCCCGGGCTGTTCTGGCCGTAGAGCACCGACGACGGGCCTTTGAGCACCTCGATGCGGTCGATGAAGTACGGGTCGTTCTGGAAGAAGCCGAAGCTCGCATACGGCTGTTTCAGCCCGTCGAGGTACACCGAGCCGAACGGGCCGAAGCCGCGGATGTACTGGAAGTCCTCCCGCGCGGCCGATGCGCCGCGGGTCTCGACCACCACGCCAGCCGTGTAGCGCAGGGCCTGGTCCACGGTCTGCACCGCCTGGCGCTCGATCTGCGCGCCGGTCACGACCGAGATGGCCTGCGGCGTCTCGATCAGCGGCGTGTCGGTCTTGGTGGCCGTCTCGGCGCGGGTGGCGGTCACGGTGACGGCGCGCAGCTCGGCCTGTGCGGTATCGGCGTCGGCAGCCAGGGCCGAGAAGGGCAGGACGCTGGCCAGCAGCAACGCCCGGGATGCGCGTGTCCGGCGGCGCTGCGCGGAGGCGGTCAGGTCAGGGCGGGTCATGGATGCAATTGAGAATGGATCGCACCACGAAATGTAGAATTGCCCGCCAGAGGAAGTCTGGCCAAGAAATAGCGAGAAGCGGACATGGCAGGTACCGAAGCACATCCGGGAGCGCATGGCGAGGAGATTCCGCTCTACCCCTTCTTCGGCGGCGGGCGCAGCCTGGTGTTCGCCCACGACTACCCGGCCAGTTCGGCCCAGCCGCAGCACCGCCACGACGTTGCGCAGTTGCTGCATGCGGTCCGCGGCGTGATGCGCGTGACCACGCCCGGCGGCTACTGGGTCGTGCCGCCGGGTCGGGGCATGTGGATACCAGCCTGGATGCCGCATGCGATCCACATGGTCGGGCCGGTGTCGATGTGCACGCTCTACGTGGCTGCGCACGCCATGCCGGCGCCGTGCGAGGCCTGCGCGGTCGTCGTGGTGCCGGCGTTGCTGCAGCGGCTGCTGGGCGAGCTGGCCCTGCACGATCCGCGCGACGCGGCGCCGCCCGGGGCGCGCCAGCGGGCGATGGAAGACCTGCTGCTCATCGAGATCGCCGGCATGGAGCAGTTGCCGCTGCACGTGGCACTGCCCGCCGATGCGCGCCTGCTCCGCCTGTGCGAGGAGGTGCTGGCCCGACCACAGGACGCCCGCACGCTGGAGGACCATGCGGACCGCGTCGGCGCCAGCCCGCGCACGCTGCGCCGGCTGTTCCAGCAGCAGCTGGGCATGGGCTTCGGTGCCTGGCGGCAGCAGGTGCGGCTGATGGAAGCGCTGGCCAAACTGGCCGAGAGGGAGCCGGTCGCCAAGGTCGCGGCCGACCTGGGCTATGCCGCACCCAGCGCCTTCATCGCGATGTTCCGGCGCAGCATGGGGCGCTCGCCGCGCGGCTATCTGCCGGAGTCGGCGGCCGATCCCCCGGCGGCCAACTGAGCCAATACCCCCGAGGTAGACTGCCTTGGGCGCGCATCAGACGGGCGGCTGGGGCATATACCCCCTGATATGGCGGAAGGCCGCGGACGCCTGCCGGGTTCAGGCGTTGACGCAGAGCGCCTGGTTGAGCGCCTTCACCGCCGTCTTGTAGTCCTCGCGTTCGATCACGAACTGCATGCTGACCTGGCGCAGCGTCTGCGACACGCAGTTCACGTTCACGTCCGCATCGGCCAGTGCCTGCGCGGCCTTGGCCAGCACGCCCGGGATGCCGATGTTGGAGCCGATCGCGCAGACGATGGCGCTCTTCTTGACGGTCACCACCTGGTAGCGGCCCTGGAGTTCTTCCACCAGCTCCGGCGTGATCTGGTTGTCCCAGACCAGGTGGGCGATGGAGTTGGCATTGGTGGCCTTGAGCAGGTAGCTCACGCCGTGGCGGCAGATGACTTCGAGCAGCCCGGCGTCGAAGCCGACGGTGCCGACCATGCTCGGGTCGTGGATCTCCAGCAGCGTCACCTTGTCGCTGCCGGTCACGATCTCGACGCGCGCGCGCTGGCCGACGAAGTCCTTGGTGATCAGGGTGCCGGGGTGGTCCGGCTCGAAGGTGTTCTTCAGCCGGATCGGAATGCCGGCCAGCTCCATCGGCTTGGCGGCCTTGGGATGGATGGCCTCCATGCCCACGTCGGCCAGCTGGTCGGCCACGTCGTAGTTGGTGGCGCCGACCACGATGGCGTTTTCCAGCCCCACGAGGTTGGGATCGGCCGAGGACAGGTGGAACTCCTTGTGGATCACCGCCTCGGCCGGCCGGACCTCGACCGCGATCTTGCTGAAGGTCACCTCGGAGTAGCCGCGGTCGAACTCCCGCATGATGCCTTCGGTGCCCTTGGTATAGCCGGTGGCCACGATCACGTTGTTGGCCAGGTCCAGGCCCTTGAAGCTGTGGGCGATGCGCTCGTCGATGGTCCAGGCCTCGTTGTCGTCGCAGCCGGCGAGGTCGAGCAGCACGGCCTTCACGCCGTGGGCCTTGATGATTTCCACCGAGTTGAAGGCGCTGTGCGATTCGCCGATGGAGGCCAGCACCTCGCGCGCGGCCAGCAACACGTCGCGGCGGCTCAGGTAGCCGCTGGCCAGCACGTGGTGCATGGCGCCCAGGTATTCGCGGGCCTGGGCGATGCGGTGGTCGACGAAGGCATCGGCCACGTCCAGCGGCAGGCGCAGGCCGGCGAAGCCGGCGTTGAGCTTCTTGAGGCTTGCGGCCAGCTGCGCCAGCGCGTCCTGGTAGCCCTGGCCTTCGGCGAACAGCGCGTAGATGCCGCGCTCGCCGGTCTTCTTGTGCTCCAGCAGCTGGTTGGTCACCCCGGAATACGCCGACACTACGTAGATCCGGCCGTAGATGCGCTCGGGGTCGTGCAGCACGATGTGACGCAGCACGTCACCAAAAGCCGTCATGGAGGTGCCGCCGATTTTTTCGACGGAGATCTGCGGGTTCAGGGCAAGGTTCGAGGACATTCTTGGCGTTTCAGGGAAGCCGGGCAGCGGAAACGGCCTGAGCGGCTCTCCTGCGGAAGGCCCGGCCTAAAGCCCGTGATTTTCCCTCAAGTCGAAAGCGGCCCGCCGCTCAGCCCGGCAAGGCGTAGACCAGCGCCGCCGTCATCGCCAGGTAGCGCAGGAACTTGCCGATCGCCATGTAGATGAGGCAGGGCCAGAACGCCAGCCGCAGCCAGCCGGCCACGGCGCAGAGCGGGTCGCCCACCAGCGGCAGCCAGCTCAGCAGGCAGGCCTTGGGGCCGAGCCGCTCCCGCCACACCAGCACGCGCGCGTGGTGCCTGCTGTGGCTGTACTTGTCGGCCACCTTGTGGGCGCCCCAGCCCAGCCACCAGTCGAAGGCGCCGCCCAGCGTGTTGCCGGCGGTGGCGACCAGGATGGCCGGCCAGAACAGCCCCGGGTTGAGCCGCAGCAGGCCGTAGAGCGCCGGCTCCGAGCCCAGCGGCAGCAGCGTCGCCGACACGAACGAGACGATGAACAGGGTGCTCAGTCCGTACTCGGGCAGCGCGAGCAGCGCGGTCAGGGAGGCGAGCCAGTCTTGCAGCATGGGCCGCGAGTATAGGAACCGACGAGCGCCCGGGCTGTCGGCCGGCACGCCGTGAAAGGAAAACAATTGCACCGTTCGTGGTTGCTGAATTTTTCAGCAGGTACAATCCCGCCTCTTCCGCGCCCGCCGCCCGTTTCCTCCTTTCCCCGCCCTCGCTTGCCCGCCATGCAGATCGGCCCATTCGTCCTGCCGAACAACGTCTTTGCCGCGCCCATGGCCGGCGTGACCGACCGGCCGTTCCGCCAGCTCTGCAAGGCACTCGGCGCGGGCTATGCGGTCAGCGAGATGGTGACCTCGCGGCGCGACCTGTGGGCGAGCCTGAAGACCTCGCGCCGCGCCAACCACGAGGGCGAGACCGCGCCGATCGCCGTGCAGATCGCCGGCACCGACGCGGCCATGATGGCCGAGGCCGCGGCCTACAACGTGGAGCGGGGCGCGCAGATCATCGACATCAACATGGGCTGCCCGGCCAAGAAGGTCTGCAACAAGTGGGCCGGCTCGGCGCTCATGCAGGACGAGCCGCTGGCCGTGGCCATCGCGGCCGCCGTGGTCGAGGCCTGTGCGCCGCATGGCGTGCCGGTCACGCTCAAGATGCGCACCGGCTGGTGCGAGGCCGGCCGCAACGCGGTCGCGCTGGCCCGCCGGTTCGAGGGCGTGGGCATCCGCATGCTCACGGTGCACGGCCGCACGCGCGAACAGGGCTACAGCGGCTTCGCCGAATACGACACGATCCGCGAGGTCAAGCAGGCCGTCGCCATCCCCGTGGTGGCCAACGGCGACGTCGATTCGCCCGGGAAGGCGCGCGACGTGCTGGCGGCCACCGGCGCCGATGCGGTCATGATCGGCCGCGCCGCCCAGGGCCGGCCGTGGATCTTCCGCGAGGTGGCGCACTTCCTCGCGACCGGCGAGCACCTCGCGCCGCCGCTGGTGGCCGAGGTGCGCCGCCTGCTGGTCGAGCACCTGCATGCCCACTACGCGCTCTACGGCGAGCCGACCGGCGTGCGCAGCGCGCGCAAGCACATCGGCTGGTACGTGCGCGCCATGCCGGGCGGCGAGGAGTTCCGCCGCCACATGAACACTTTGGAAGACTGCGCCGCCCAGTTGCGCGCGGTCGAAGGCTTCTTCGACACGCTGGCCGGCCGCATGGACCGCCTGCCGGCCGCGCCGGCACCAGTCCCGGACGAAGAAGCATCACTCGGAATCCCGACGGTATGAGCAAGAAACAGATCGAAGAATGCATCCGCGACAGCCTGGAGGGGTATTTCGACGACCTGGGCGGCGAGCAGCCCGACGGCATGTACGACATGCTGGTGCGCATCGCCGAAAAGCCGCTGCTCGAAGTGGTCATGCGCCATGCCGAGGGCAACCAGTCGCGCGCGGCCGAATGGCTGGGCCTGAACCGCAACACGCTGCGAAAAAAACTCGTGGAGCACAAGCTCCTGAAGTGAGCGCGCCGCTGTCGCCGCCCATCATTTTCGAATTCCCTTTCCATCCCACACCATGACGACAGCACTCCTCTCCGTCTCCGACAAGACCGGCGTCCTCGCGTTCGCGCAGGGCCTGCACGCGCTGGGCATCAAGCTCCTCTCGACCGGCGGCACCGCCCGGCTGCTGGCCGAGGCCGGCCTGCCGGTGACCGAGGTGGCCGAGCACACCGGCTTTCCGGAGATGCTCGACGGCCGCGTCAAGACGCTGCACCCCAGGATCCACGGCGGCCTGCTGGCCCGCCGCGACCTGCAGGCCCATGTGGCAGCGATCGCGCAGCACGGCATCGAGACCATCGACCTGCTGGTCGTCAACCTGTATCCGTTCGAGGCCACCGTCGCCAAACCGGGCTGCACGCTGGAAGACGCGATCGAGAACATCGACATCGGCGGCCCGGCCATGGTGCGCTCCGCCGCCAAGAACTGGAAGGACGTCGGCGTGCTGACCGACGCCGCCCAGTACGACGTCGCCCTGGCCGAGCTGAAGGCCGACGGCCGGCTCGGCGACAGGACCAGGTTCGCGTTCGCGGTCGCCGCCTTCAACCGCATCGCCCAATACGACGCGGCCATCAGCGACTACCTTTCCTCCATCGGGCCGGACGGCGCGCGCGCCGCGTTCCCCGGCCAGAGCAACGGCAGCTTCGTCAAGCTCCAGGATCTGCGCTACGGCGAGAACCCGCACCAGCAGGCTGCCTTCTACCGCGACCTGTACCCGGCGCCGGGCTCGCTGGTCACCGCCCGGCAGCTGCAGGGCAAGGAGCTGAGCTACAACAACATCGCCGACGCCGATGCCGCCTGGGAGGCCGTCAAGAGCTTCGACACGCCTGCATGCGTGATCGTCAAGCATGCCAACCCGTGCGGCGCGGCCGTGGGCGCCAACCCGCTGGAAGCCTATTCCAAGGCCTTCAAAACCGATTCCACCTCGGCCTTCGGCGGCATCATCGCCTTCAACACCGTGCTCGACGGCGCGGCGGCCCAGCAGGTCGCCCGGCAGTTCGTCGAGGTGCTGCTGGCGCCGGGCTATACGCCCGAGGCGCTCGAAGTCTTCAAGGCCAAGGCCAACGTGCGCGTGCTGGAGATCCCGCTCGACGGCGTGAAGCGCGACGGCAGGACCGCCTGGGAGCGCGGCCTGAACAGCCATGACGTCAAGCGCATCGGCTCGGGCCTGCTGGTGCAGTCGGCCGACAACCACGAGCTGACCCGCGCCGACCTGAAGGTCGTCACCGCGCTGCACCCCACCGCGCAGCAGATCGACGACCTGCTGTTCGCCTGGAACGTCGCCAGGTTCGTCAAGAGCAACGCCATCGTCTACTGCGCCGGCGGCATGACGCTGGGCGTGGGCGCCGGCCAGATGAGCCGCATCGACTCGGCCCGCATCGCCAGCATCAAGGCCGCCAACGCCGGCCTCTCGCTGCAAGGCTCGGTCGTCGCGAGCGACGCCTTCTTCCCGTTCCGCGACGGGCTGGACGTGGTGATCGACGGCGGCGCCGCCGCCGTCATCCAACCCGGCGGCAGCGTGCGCGACCAAGAGGTCATCGACGCGGCCGACGAGCGCGGCGTGGCGATGGTCTTCACCGGCGTGCGCCATTTCCGGCATTGAGAACCGCTGCACCAACAGCAGGGCGCCCGCGGCGCCCTTTTGGGGGTCCGTGGTGCTGGCCCAGCAGCCATCGTTTGATAGTGATTCCTATTTGATGGCTATCATTGCCGGCCATGAGCACGCCGGCCCGCCTTCCACTGCTTGACGAATTCCCCCTCCAGTATGAAGCGCTGGTGCGTTTCCTGCGGGGGCGCACAGGCAATACTGACGAGGCGCGCGAGATAGCGCACGACGCCTGGCTGCGCCTGGCTGCGCCTGGCCGAGTCGGCCGGGGCAGGGCGGCCGCTGCCGGCCGATGCCCGCGCCTACCTGAACACGGTCGCGGCCCACCTGCTGCTCGACCGGTACCGCCGCAGCCGGTGGCTCCGGACGCACACCGACGAGGCGCTGGCCAGCGGCGCCGCGGCTTCGCATGCGCCGGACGTGGCCGACGGCCTGATGTACCGCCAGGCGCTGGCGGCAGTAGAGGCGGCGCTGGCCGCGCTGCCCGAGCGCGTCCGCAGCGCCTTCGTCGCCCACCGCCTGCATGGCCAGAGCCAGGCGCTGATCGCCCGGCAGCTCGGGGTGTCGCTCAACACGGTCGAGCGCGACCTGACGGCGGCAACGGATCGCATCGAGGCGGCGCTGCACCACTGGCGCGGCGAGCGGCCGGGCGCCGCCGCACCGCGCAGCGGCCGGCGCAAGGGCCTGGCCTCGCTGCTGAGCCTGGCGGGCCTGAGCCTCGGCGCATCGCTGCTGTGGCAGCACTGGCGTGCGCAGGCGCTGCACTGGCAGGAGGCGTTCGCCGTGCCGCGCGGCGGCCGGCGCACCGAGACGCTGCCCGATGGCTCCGAGGTGGTGCTGGATGCCGGCACGCGCATCGAATTCGCCTTCGACGCCGGCCGCCGCGTGGCGCGGCTGCTGGCGGGGGCTGCCTTCTTCGGCGTGCAGCGCGATCCCGGCCGCCCGTTCCTGGTGGAGGCCGGCGGCGTGACGGCGACCGTGCTCGGCACGCGCTTCGGGGTGGACCGCGAACCCGGCGGCGCGGTGCTGGTGCAGGTGGAATCGGGCCGGGTGCGGGTGGAGCATGCGGCAGCCGCCGCGGTCGAGCTGACGGCCGGCCAGGGCCTGCGCATCGGTGCCGATGGCCGCGGGCAGCCGGCGGCCGGCGCGGCCGCGTCCTGGCGCGACGGCATACGGCACTTCGACGCGGTGCCGCTCGGGGAGGTGGTGCAGCGCCTGGCGCGCTATGCCCGCTTCGAGCTGCAGGCCGAGCCGCGTGCGGCCCGCCTGCGCGTCAGCGGCACTGTCGAGGTGGCCCATTTGGGCGAATGGTTGCAGTCGCTGCATGCCGTGCTGCCGGTGCGCGTGGCGCGCCAGGGCGACGGCGTGGTGTGGATCGCTGCGCACTAGAAAAAATCTTCAGGGATCCGGCAGTTCGTTCGTCCAGCAGGTTGAGAGCCTTTCTTCGACCTGTCTTGCCAAAGGACGCTTCAGCATGATCTCCGATTCTTTCTTCCGTCTGCATACGCTGGCCCGGGCGGCCATGGCCGTGGGCCTCGCGCTGCAGATCCAGTGCACCATGGCCCAGGCCCGCAGCTTCGACGTGCCCGCCCAGCCGCTCGCGCCGGCCCTGGCCGCCTTGGCATCGCAGGCCGGCCTGCAGCTCGCCTTCGCGCCCGAACTGGCCGAAGGCCGGCAGTCCGCCGCCGTGCGCGGCAACTTCGAAGTGGCCGATGCTCTGCGCGTACTGTTGGCCGGCAGCGGGCTGCAGGGCAGGGTGCAGGGCCGTACGCTGGTGGTCGAACGGGCTCCGCAGGCCGCCCGCTCGCTCGGCGAGGTGACGGTGAGCGCCCAGGCTGACCGCAGCGGCACGACCGAGGGCACAGAGTCCTACACCACGCGTGCCACCGCCACGGCCACGGGCCTGGGCCTGTCGCTGCGCGAGACGCCGCAGTCCGTCAGCGTGGTCACGCGCCAGCAGATCGAGGACCAGGGCTACATCACGGCCAAGGACGCGCTGGACAGCGTGACCGGCGTGTATGGCAACGACTGGGATACCAAGCGCACTTACTACTATGCGTGTGGCTTCAGCATCGACCGGGTGTCCTTCGATGGTGTCGTCACCAACGATGGCAGCGGCGGCATCTATGGTGAAAACGCCCAGGATCTGGCGTTCTATGACCGCGTCGAGATCGTGCGCGGCGCCACCGGCCTGCTGACCGGCGCGGGCGAGCCGTCGGCCACCGTCAACTACGTGCGCAAGCGTGCCGACAGCAAGACCTTCCAGGGCAGCGCCAGACTGAGCCTGGGCTCCTGGAGCAACCGGCGCGCGGAGGTGGACCTGTCCACGCCGCTGACCAGCGATGGTCGCGTGCGCGGCCGGCTGGTGGCCGTGGCGCAGGACAAGGAGTCCCACCTCGACTTCTACAAAAACAAGAAGCAGGGGATCTACGGCACGATCGAGGCCGACCTGACCCCGCGAACGAAGCTGTCGGTCGGCGCGGACTACACCCGCGACAAGATCGACGGGGCGACCTGGGGCGGCCTGCCGGTGCTCTTCAGCGACGGCACGGCCACCAACCTGTCGCGGTCGAAGAACGAAGGCGCTAGCTGGACGTACTGGAACTCCACCATCAAGTCGGCGTTCGTCGATGTCGAGCACCGCTTCGACAACGGCTGGAGCCTGAAGGGCAGCCTGACCCAGGTGGACAAGAACTACCAGAGCAAGCTGGTCCTGCCCTACGACCTGTACGGCACCGGGCTGGACAGCAGTACCGGCGCAGGCCTGTCGGCCTATTCCTGGATGGCAGACGACACCCACAAGCAGACCACCGGATCGCTGCAGGCCAGCGGGCCGTTTTCGCTGCTCGGGCGCCGGCATGAACTGATCGTGGGCTACAGCGCCAACCGGCGGCATTCGCACACCTACAACCAGAAATACGCCATCGAGGACATCGCCGACTACCGCGCCTGGGACGGCTCCTATGCCGAACCCAGCTGGACCGACTATCCCGACACCAGCATCACGCGCACGCGCGAGAACGCGCTCTACGCCGCAGCGCGCCTGTCGCTCGCCGATCCGCTCAAAGTCATCATCGGCGGGCGCCATACCGAATGGCGCAGCACGGCCGACGGCACCACGCGCTCCCACTCGGCGTTCGCCCCCTATGTCGGCGCGCTCTACGACCTGGGCAGGGACCATTCGCTGTATGCCAGCTACACCGAGATCTTCAATCCGCAGAACTACCGCGACGCCTCGGGCAACTACCTCGACCCGGTCACCGGCAAGAACTACGAGGTTGGCGTGAAGGGCGAATACCTGGACGGGCGGCTGAATGCCTCGCTCGCCGTGTTCAGGACGCTGCAGGACAACGTCGCCACGGCTGACGGCACGAACATGGTGGCGGGCACCAGCGACCAGGCCTACCGGGCCGCCAGCGGCGTGAAGAGCCGCGGCTTCGAAGCCGAACTGTCCGGCCAGCTGTTGCCGCAATGGAACCTGACCGCCGGCATCTCGCGCACCATCGTCCGCGACCAATACGGCGCGGAGTTCAACCCCTACATGCCGAAGACGCTCTTCAAGCTCGGCACGAGCTACCGGCTGCCGGGCGCCTGGAGCAAGCTGACCGTGGGCGGCAACCTGAAGTGGCAGAACGCGACCCACGACGACTTCAGCTTCGCGGCGTCCGGTGCCAGCTACCGCTATGGGCAGGGCGCGTTCGCCATGGTCGGCCTCATGGCGCGCTACGCGTTCACGCCCAGCGTGTCGCTGCAGGTCAACGTCAACAACCTGTTCGACAAGACGTACTGGGCCTACTACGCCTCCAACAGCGGAACCTATGGCGCGCCGCGCAACCTCCTGGCGACGCTGACTTACCGGTACTGATGACAGGCTCTCGGGGATGGGGTGGAATCCGGGCGACCGCCCGCCGCTTGCAGTCCATACCCCGGCCGCCTGGACTGCTTGCTCGGGCGACAGTGACTTGATCCTGGTCCGCAGGGGGACTGCCGGGCGATCGCGTTCATCGGTCAGGACGCCTCGAAACGCGGTGTCCGCACCTCAGGCTGTCCTCGTTCCTCAACCACACAGGCAGAGCCGTAATCACGCCGCCTTCAGCATGAAATCCACATCGTAGGGAACACGATGCCGCTTTCTGCGCGCTCCAGCACGCCTGCGTCCATCAGCGCTGTCACGTCGCCGTGAACCACTTTCACATCGCGTCCCACGCGCTGTGCGGCCTCACGGATGGACGCCATGCCCCCGCCCACCAGCGCCTGGAGCAGCGTCCGCCGCTTGGCAGTAAGCACCTTCCAAAGCAGGTCGGGCGTGCGTTGGCGTCTGGGGCGATGGCATCGGGCGCCTCAGCCGGCGGTCCCATGCGGACGCGCACGCCCCTGCGTCCATGCCGCTCTTTGCATCGTAAATACGATTGATTGGTATTGACTGGGTTATGCTGCGCGGCCATGCATGCTTTCGGCCAGCCGGCATCCGACGGGTTCTCCCGGCGCTGCCCGATGGCCGCGCAGCCCGTTCACGATCCCGCAAGGGCTTGGTATCGGCCTTCCCCTCTATGACCGTGGCCCCTCGTACCCCCTCCCGCTTCTTCCGCGCCAACCTCTGGCTGCACCGCTGGTGCAGCCTGGTGGCGACGCTGCCGTTCCTCATCCTCTGCCTGAGCGGCACGGTGCTGGTCTTCCACGAGGAGATCGACGCGGCCCTGGGCCACGTGCCGGCGGTGCAGCCGGGCGGGGCGGCGCACCGGCCGCTGCAGGAATCGATCGACAACCTGCTGGCCGCCCATGCCGGCGAGCGGGTGGCCAGCGTCGGGCTGGACGCGCAGGACCATCCGGGCGTGCTGATGGCAGCGATGGTGCCCGGCGAGGCGCGCAAATTCGAGAACACCAGGCTGCGCTATGCCGAACTGGCCACGGCGCGGCCCACGGCCCATGCGGTCGATCCGGCCGCCACGCTCACCGGCTTTCTGCTGGAGCTGCATGCGCGCTGGTTCCTCGGGATGGTGGGCGAGCTGATCGGCGCGGTGATCGCGCTGCTGGTGCTGGTGTCGCTGGTCTCGGGACTGGTGGTCTACTGGCCGCATGCGAAGAAGGTCGCCTTCGGCCTGCTGCGGCGCGGGCGCGGGCCGCGGCTGCGCCAGCTGGACCTGCACAACTTCATCGGCGTGGTGGTGCTGGGCTGGGCCTTCGCCGTCAGCCTGACCGGCGTGCTGCTGGGCCTGGGCACGGTGGCAACCGGCCTCTGGACGGCCACGGCCCTGGGCGAGCTGCGCGGCCAGGTGGCATCCGAACCGGTCGATGTGCGGCGTCCGCCGGTGCCGCTGGACGCCGCGGTCGCGGCCGTGGAACGCCGGGCGCCCGCCGGCTGGAAGGTCGGCACCGTCATCTATCCCGGCACCGAGTATTCGACGCCTCGGCACTACGCGGTGCTGGTGAGGGCGCCAGCGGGGCTGGAGAGCCGGCTGTTCCGCGCCGGGCTGGTCGATGCCGGCAGCGGCGAGGTCGCGGCGCTGCTGGAGATGCCCTGGTACATGCAGGCCATCGTCCTGTCGCAGCCGCTGCACTTCGGCGACTACGGCGGCCTGCCGCTCAAGCTGCTGTGGACGCTCAGCACCTGGCTCACGCTCTACATCACGGCCAACGGCGCCTGGATGTGGTGGGACCGGCGGCGCGGCCGCAGCCGGCCGGCGGCGGCCGCGGTCCGCACGGCGGCGGGGGAGGCCGCACCATGACCGGCGCGCGCACCCTGGCCGCCGCCGTGGCGCTGGCGCTGGCCTGCGTGGGCGGCATCGTCGGCATGCTGCTGGCCGACGGCGGTTGGGACTGGCTGTTCTTCGCGATGACGGCGCTGCCGCTGGCGGTCGGCGCATGGCGCTGGTGGCGGCTGCGCGTGCCCGCTGCGCGGGGCGCCGGCGCAGGGTGGATGTCGTGAATGCAAAAACCTCCATCAACCTTGCCGGAACCATGTCGTGAACGCAAAGAACTTTGTGCGCTGGTTCTCGAAAAGGACATTGAAGGGCGGCGGGCAAACGGCGCGCTGCCGCGCGCCGGCCATGCCGTGGGGCATGGGCGGGGACGAAGCCGGGCTGCTGCTGCGCATGCAGGTCCCGCTGTTGCGCAACGTCGCGTCCGCGATCGTCCATGTGACCACCGCCGGAGCAAGGGCATGAGCGCCGCCCGGCCGCTCCCAAGGCGCCCGCCTCCGAAGTCCGCGGGACGGAGGGTAGTCCAGTGAGCGCGCGGAAACGGGCGGCGTGGGCCGGCTGGGCCGGCGTGCTCGCGGCGCTGTGCTGGATCGCCGGCGATGTCCTCATCGTCGGCCATGTCGCCGATCGCGCGGCGTTCCCGCTGCTGTTCCAGACCTGGGCCGGCCGCATCGACGCGGACATGGCCGAGCACGTCGTCGGCGTGCCGACCGCGCGCCTGATCGCCGGCGCGCTGTGCGGCGTGTTCAGCGTTTGGCTGTATCTCGTCGGCAATTGGCATCTGTGGTGCGGGATGCGCGCCTGCGGGCGCATCTGGAAGATGCCCGCGATCGCGTTGATCTTCGTCGGCTGCGCGTTGTCGCCGCTGCCGCACGCGGCGTTTTACTTCGTCGGCGCGACCTACCAGGAACTGCTCGTCGCGCCGCCGCAGGCGCATGCGGCGCTGCTGGCGCTTGCCGACGAGTTCCGCCAGGTGCTGCTGATCACCTGGATGCCGGCGGTGCTGTGCCAGATGCTCGGCATGCTGTGGCTGTCTTTCGCCATTGCGAGCGGCCGCAGCGCATGGCCGCGCTGGATGGCGATCACGGTGAACCCGATCGTGCTCGGCGCGCCGATCGCCTGCACGCAGCTGCTGCTGCCGATGCAGCCATTCCAGGCCATCGCCGCAGCCTCGTTCAACGTGATGTGGCTCGTGGTCTATGCGCAATCGCTGGCGCTGATGGGAAGGTATCGCGGTGAACACTCCTTCTGACGCGGCCATCGCCGCACCGCTGCCGCGCGGCGCGCCGGGGCGCGATGTTCGCCACGGTGCTGATCGACGCGCAGGGCGAGCTGCGGTGTGTGACGGACAGCCTGAGGCTGTCGGCGTCGGGTCGCCGCACCGACCTGAGGAGTATGACCTGGAGGCCGGCAGTTGGCGCCTGCTCTGGGTCTATACCCTGAGGGGTTTCAGAGCAGCCGGAACGCCTCGCGCGCCGCGGCCACGGTCTCCTCGATATCGGCCGGCGTGTGCGCCGCGCTGACGAAGCCGGCCTCGTACAGCGCCGGCGCGATGTAGACGCCGCGGTCCAGCAGGCCGTGGAACAGCGTGTTGAACTTCGCGCCGTCGGTGCGCAGCACCTGGCCGTAGTTCTGCGGCAGTCCGGGCAGCAGGAAGAAGCCGAACATGCCGCCTTCGCTGTCGGCCGCGAAGGGCACGCCGGCATCCTTCGCTGCGTCGGCCAGGCCGTCGGTGAGCGCACGGGTGCGGGCGGACAGGCTCTCGTAGAAGCCGGGTCGGGCGACTTCGGCCAGCGTCGCCAGCCCGCAGGCCGTGGCGACCGGGTTGCCCGAGAGCGTGCCGGCCTGGTAGACCGGGCCCAGCGGCGCGAGCTGCTCCATCACGTCGCGCCGGCCGCCGAAGGCCGCCAGCGGCATGCCGCCGCCGATCACCTTGCCGAGCACCGTCAGGTCGGGCGTGATGCCCAGCAGACCCTGGGCCGAGCCGCGGCCCACGCGCAGGCCGGTCATGACCTCGTCGAAGATCAGCAGCGCGCCATGCTCGGTGCACAGCGCGCGGGCGCGGGCGGCGAACGCGGCCGAGGCGCGCACGAAGTTCATGTTGCCGGCGATCGGCTCGATGATCAGGCCGGCGATGTCGCGGCCGTGCTCGGCGAAGGCTTCTTCGAGCTGGGCGACGTTGTTGTATTCGAGCACCAGGGTGTGCCGCACCACTTCCTCGGGCACGCCGGCGCTCGTGGGATGGCCGTGGGTGGCGAGGCCGCTGCCGGCCTTGACCAGCAGTGCGTCGGCGTGGCCGTGGTAGCAGCCTTCGAACTTGACGATGACCTTGCGGCCGGTGGCGCCGCGCGCCAGGCGGATCGCGCTCATGCCGGCCTCGGTGCCCGAGCTGACGAGGCGGATCATCTCGATGGACGGCACCAGCGCGATGATGGCCTCGGCCAGCTCGATCTCGCGCTCGGTCGGCGCGCCGAAGCTGAGGCCGTCCTGCGCGGCCTGCTGCACCGCCTGCAGCACCGCCGGGTGGCCGTGGCCCAGGATCATCGGGCCCCAGGAGCCGATGTAGTCGATGAAGCGCTGGCCGTTGGCGTCCCAGAAGTGGGCGCCGTGCGCACGCTGCACGAAGCGCGGCGTGCCGCCGACGGCGCGGAAGGCGCGCACCGGCGAGTTCACGCCGCCGGGGATCAGCGCGCGGGCGCGCTCGAAGAGGGGAAGGTTGCGGTCAGTGCTTGGTGTCATGGGGGGGCATCACGAACCCGTCGGTGGCGGGCAGGTCGTCGGCTTCCTCTTCCCCGCCTTCGGCATCGGGCTGGGCCCAGAACATGCGGTCCGGCACGATGTGGCCCATGCCGGGGCGGAAGCCCGCGTCGAGGCAGCGGTCGAGGTAGGCGAGGGCCTCGGCCGTGGCTTCGCCGAGGTCGCTGCCGGCGGCCAGCAGCGCGGCCAGTGCGGCCGAGAGGGTGTCGCCGGCGCCGGTGAAAGTGGCGTCGAACAGTTCGAACTTGGCGGTGACCAGCACCGCCTGCGGCGAGGCCAGCACGTTTTCGACGAACTGCTCGGGCAGCGGGATGCCGGTCACCAGCGTATAGGGCACGCCCTGCTCGCCGGCCGCGCGGGCGATGTCGCGCGCGGTGGGGCTGCGGTCGTGGGTCCAGTCGGGCAGCAGCCAGCGCCAGAGCGTGCTGTGGTTGCCGACCAGCACCGTGGTCTGCGGCAGCATCAGTTCGCGGAAGGCGTCGAGGTACTGGTCGAGCTGGTCCTCGCCCCACCACGACAGGTCGGGCATGTAGGCCACTAAGGGCACATCGGCATAGTCGGAGGCGATCTCGGCGATCGTGCCGAGCGTCTCGGGGCTGCCGACGAAGCCGACCTTGATGACCTGCACCGCCAGGTCCTCGAGCACGGCGCGGGCCTGCTCGGCCACGGCCTCGTCGTCGAGCGGGAAGTGGTCGAAGATCTCGGCCGTGTCGCGGGCATAGGCGCCGGTCACGACCGGCAGCGCATGGCCGCCGACCGAGGCGACCGCCGCGATGTCGGCCGCGAGGCCGCCGGCGCCGCTCGGGTCGCTGGCGTTGAAGGCCAGCACGCTCGCGGGAACGCTGCTTTCCTCGTCGTCGGTGCCCGGGGGGGTGCCGGTCGGCGTGGCGGGGGAATAGGTCATGGACTGCCGCAGGAGAGGGCCAAAAAACCAGTGTGACAGGTGTCATCGGCCCGCACGTGAGGCCTCGATACAATCGTTGCATTCTATGTGAAGGCCCTTTAAGCTGGGCCATTTCGAATCGTGACGGAACCGAGAACCTGGATGTGCTTGATCTGCGGGTGGATCTACGATGAATCGGCCGGCGTGCCGGAAGATGGCATCGCGCCCGGCACCGTGTGGGAGGACGTTCCGATGAACTGGACATGCCCCGAATGCGGCGCCCGCAAGGAAGATTTCGAGATGGTGCAGATCTGATCCGGCCGCCCGGTGCCGCCCTCCATCCCCCCTTCCGTCAGCCGGACCTCGGGAGCTATCGAATTGAACACTGGCGCAGCGTCGTTCAAGGTCCTCGTGGTCGACGACAGCAACACCATCCGGCGCAGCGCCGAGATCTTCCTCAAGCAGGGCGGCCATGACGTGCTGCTGGCCGACGACGGCTTCGACGCGCTGGCCAAGGTCAATGACTACCAGCCGCAGCTGATCTTCTGCGACATCCTGATGCCCAAGCTCGACGGCTACCAGACCTGCGCCATCATCAAGCGCAACCCGCGCTTCGCCACGACGCCGCTGGTCATGCTGTCGTCCAAGGACGGCGTGTTCGACAAGGCGCGCGGCCGCATGGTCGGCTGCCAGGACTACCTCACCAAACCATTCACCAAGGACCAGCTGCTGCAGGCCGTGCAGCAGTTCGGCGCAGCCCAAGGAGCGACCTGATGCCCATCCAGAAGGTATTGATCGTGGACGACTCGAAGACGGAACTGATGTTCCTCACCGAACTGCTCCAGAAGCAGGGGCTGCAGGTGCGCACGGCCGAGAACGGCGAGGAAGCCTTCCGCCGTCTGGCCGAGGAGAAGCCCGACCTGATCCTGATGGACGTGGTCATGCCCGGCCAGAACGGCTTTCAGCTCACCCGCTCCATCAGCCGCGACCCGCAGTACGCGGACGTGCCCATCATCATGTGCACCAGCAAGAGCCAGGAGACCGACCGGGTCTGGGGCCTGCGCCAGGGTGCGCGCGGCTACATCACCAAGCCGGTGGATCCGGCCGAACTCAAGGCCAAGATCGCCGCCCTGTAAGGGCGCCCGCGCAGGTTCCATGGCCAACCGCGAAGCCCTCCGGGAACTCCAGTCCCGCCTCGCCGCCCGCCTGCAGGCCGCCCGCAGCGAGGGCCTGGCCGTCTCGTGGCTGGCCATCGAGTCCGCCGGCCGGCGCCTGCTGCTGCCGCTCGCCCAGGCCGGCGAGATCTTCTCCTGGACCGCACCCCATTCCGTGCCGCACGCGCGGCCGTGGTTCCTGGGCGTGGCCAACCTGCGCGGCGGGCTCTACGGCGTGGCCGACCTCGCCGGCTTCCTGGCGCAGGAGGCCCATGCGCCGCCGCCCGCCGCGCGCGGCGAGCAGGCCCTGGCGGAGGCCAGCCTGGTCGTCTTCAACCCGGCGCTCGAAGTCAACGCGGCCCTGCTGGTGGACCGCCTGGTCGGCCTGCGCGGCGCCGATGCCTTCGTGCACGCCCGCCCGGCCGCGGCCGACGGCTCCGCGCCGGCCTGGCAGGGCGCCGCGTATACCGACCGCGAGGGCGCGGCCTGGCAGGAGATCGACCTGCAGGCCGTCTCCCGCCATCCCGGTTTCCTGAACATCCGTGCCTGACCCTTCTTGTTGAGGCTGAACCATGTCCGTCGTTGACCATCTGGGCAAGATCTTCCAGCGCCGCCCGGCCGCAGCATCCCTGTCCTCGGCGGGCGATGCCGCCCTGCGCCTGTCGACCGACCTCGACCTCGCGCATTCGGCCCAGCCCGACGAACTGGCCAGCGTGCAGGGCTACGGCGAGAGCCGCGTCGTCGAGCCGGCGGCCGCGGCATCCGCCGAAGGCGCGGGCGACCTGATCGACTTCCCGCTGCTCGGCCGCGGCACGACCGAGCGCCACCAGCGCGTGCTCGTCGCGGCGCTGGCCGTGGGCCTCGTGGTATTGGGCGTGCTGGCCTTCTGGGTGCTGCGCCAGACCGACAAGGTCGGCCTGCAGCTGACCGCCACCGGCCAGGCGCTGATGCAGTCGCAGCGCCTGGCCAAGGCGGTGTCGCAGGCGCTGGTCGGCAACCCGCAGGCCTTCCCCGACGTGGTCGACAGCTCGGGCGTGCTCGCGCGCTCGGTGCGCGGCCTCAACCAGGGCGATGCCGAGTCCGGTGTGGCGGCGCTGGGCCGCGCCTATGCGGAGCCGCTCGGCGCGATCACGCCGCTGGTGGAGCGCGCCGAACGCAGCGCCGCCGTGGTGATCGGCCAGCAGAAGGTGCTGACCCAGGTGGGCGATGCGCTGCGCACCATCAACCGCCAGTCGTCCGACCTGCTGGAGATCGCCGAGACCGTCTCCTCGCTCAAGCTCCAGCAGAACGCGCCGGCCGGCGAGATCTCGGCCGCCGGCCAGCTCGTGATGCTGACCCAGCGCATCGGCAAGTCGGCCAACGAATTCCAGACCACCGAGGGCGTGAGCCCGGAGGCCGTCTTCCTGCTCGGCAAGGACCTGAACTCCTTCAAGGAAATCGCCCAGGGCCTGCTCGACGGCAGCGCCGAGCTGCGCCTGGCCGCGACGCGCGATGCGCAGACGCGCGAGCAGCTCGCGTCGCTGATCAAGGTGTACGAGGAGACCCGCGTGCAGGCCGGCGCCATCCTGGGCAACCTGCAGGGCCTGGTGTCGGCCCGCGAGGCGCAGGCCGCCATCCTGGCCGACAGCGAGCCGCTGCGCCGGCAGCTGCAGGACCTCCAGGGCCGCCTGTCGGCCGAAAGCGGCCTGGGCGTGGCCTCGGTGCTGGCGCTGGCCGTGCCGGCGCTCTTCGTCGTGCTCTGCGGCATCGGCATCGCGCGCGTGCAGCTGCTCGACAGCCGTGCCCGGCAGGTCGCGGCCGAGGCGCAGCAGCGCGAAGCCCAGCTCCAGGGCCAGGAGGCCAAGCGCGTCAACGACGCCAACCAGGCGGCCATTCTGCGGCTGATGAACGAGCTGCAGAACGTCGCCGAAGGCGACCTGACCCAGGAAGCCACGGTGACCGAGGACATCACCGGCGCCATCGCCGACTCGGTGAACTACACGGTCGAGGAACTGCGCCTGCTCGTGGGCAGCGTGCAGAACACGGTGGACCGCGTGGCCCAGACCACGGCGCTGGTGGACAGCACCTCCACCGAGCTGCTGGCCGCCTCGACCGAGCAGCTGCGCGAGATCCGCGAGACCGGCCGCTCGGTGCTCGACATGGCCTCGCGCATCAACGGCGTGTCCAGCCAGGCGCAGGAATCGGCCGCGGTGGCGCGCCAGTCGCTCCAGGCCGCCGACTCCGGCCTCCAGGCCGTGCAGAACGCCATCGGCGGCATGAATGCCATCCGCGACCAGATCCAGGACACTTCCAAGCGGATCAAGCGCCTGGGCGAGTCGTCGCAGGAGATCGGCGAAATCACCGAGCTGATTTCCGACATCACCGAGCAGACCAACGTGCTGGCCCTCAACGCCGCCATCCAGGCCGCCTCGGCCGGCGAGGCCGGCCGAGGCTTCTCGGTCGTGGCCGAGGAAGTGCAGCGGCTGGCCGAACGCTCGGCCGACGCCACGCGCCCGATCTCGGCGCTGGTGAAGGCCATCCAGACCGACACGCAGGATGCCGTGGCCGCCATGGAGCGCTCCACCCAGGGCGTGGTCGAAGGGGCCCGGCTGTCCGACTCGGCCGGCACGGCGCTCTCCGAGATCGACCGCGTGTCGCGCCGCCTGGCCGAGCTGATCGAGCAGATCTCCAGCTCCACCTCGCGCGCGGCCGAACTGGCCAACGGCGTGGCCGACAACATCCAGCACATCTTCGCCGTGACCGAGCAGACCGGCGAGGGCACGCGCACCACGGCCCAGCAGGTGCGCGAGCTGTCGCACATGGCCGAGGAACTGCGCCAATCCGTGGCCCGGTTCAAAATCTCCTGATCTCCACCGGACGCCCCGATGCCGATTTCCGACGCCGTTCACGAACCCGACGCCGGTGCCGGCCAGGGCGGCGAGCATGACCTCGGGCCGCTGGCCTGGGTGCAGGGCGAACTGCGCAAGTCGCTCGACAGCGCGGTCAAGTCGCTGCGCCGCTTCGTGCGCGATGCCGAGTCGGCCCGCGGATCGGAGCTGGCCACGCTCGACGCGAGCCAGCTGCGCGTGGCCCGCCAGCAGCTGCACCAGGCCGGCGGCGCGCTCCAGATGGTCGGCCACGAGTCGCCCGCGCTGGTGCTGCGTGCCATGGAGACGGCCGTGCAGCGCTTCGTGCAGCGGCCCGAGCTGTGCACCGACGCCGCGGCCGACGCGCTGGAGCGCGCGAGCTTCGCGCTCGTCGAATACCTCGAAGCTGTGCTCGCCGGCAAGCCGGTCAGCGCGGTCGCGCTGTTCCCCCAGTACAAGGACGTGCAGGCCATCGCCGGCGGCGACCGGGTGCATCCGGCCGACCTGTGGCCGGTGGAGCGCCGCCTGCGCGAGCCGGCTGCCGCGGCCTGCGGCGAAGCCGTCGCACCGCTGACCTACGGCACGCCGGTGCGCGCGCGCCTCGACCAGGCCGTGCTGCAGTTCATCAAATCGGCCGATCCGGCGGCGGCGCGCGCCATCGCCGGGATGGCGGCCGGCCTGGCCAACGGCCAGTCCGAACGTGCGCCGCGCACCTTCTGGAAGATCGCGGCCGGCTTCTTCGACGGCCTGGCGCACGGCCTGATCGGGCCGGACGTCTACGCCAAGCGGGCGGCATCGCGCGTGCTGCTGCAGTACGCGTCGCTCGCCAAGGGCGAACTCACCATCGCCGACCGGCTGCTGCAGGACCTGCTGTTCTTCTGTGCCCAGGCCCAGCCCGCGGCGCCGGGCGAGGCGCTCCTGCTGGCCGCGGTGCGCGATGCCTACGGCCTGGCGCGCCACCGCCCGGTCGACTACGCCACGCCGCGCTTCGGCCGCTTCGATCCGCAGGCGCTGGCCCAGGCGCGCAAGCGCATCGGCACCGCCACCGAAACCTGGTCGGCCCTGGCCGGCGGCGACCTGGCCAAGCTCAAGCCCGCGTCCGACCAGTTCAGCCTGGTCGGCGAGTCGCTGCGGCGCCTGCAGCCGCAGGCCGCGGCCCTGGCCGACGCGCTCGACCGCGCGGCCGACTCCACGCTGCTCAGCGGCGAGGCGCCGCCGCCCGCGCTGGCGATGGAGGTCGCCACGGCCGTGCTCTACCTGCAGGCCGCATTCAAGGAACTCGGCGCCGGCGAGGAGGGCGTCGGCGAGCGCGCCGCGCAGCTGGCCCGCCGGCTCGACCACGTGCGCGCCGGCGGCGCCGCCGAGCCGCTGGAGAGCTGGATGGAGGAGCTCTACCGCCGCGTGAGCGACAGCCAGACCCTGGGCAGCGTGGTCGACGAGCTGCGCGCCACGCTGGCCGAGGCCGAGAAGTCGCTCGACGAATTCTTCCGCCATCCCGGGGACCGCGGCCTGCTGGTGCCGGTGCCGGACCACCTCTCGCGCATGCGCGGCGTGCTGTCGGTGCTGGGGCTGGACCAGGCGCAGCATGCGGCGAGCCGCATGCGCGGGACGGTCGACCGCCTGCTGGCCGGCGAGCCGGCCGAGGAGGCCGCGCGCGGTCAGGTGTTCGAGCGGCTGGGCAACAGCATCGGCGCGCTCGGTTTCCTGATCGACATGCTGAGCTACCAGCCCACGCTGGCGCGCAAGCTGTTCGTCTACGACGAGGATGCCGGCGAACTGCGCACCCTCATGGGCCGCCAGCGCCCGCGCGCCGGCGACAGCCGCGAGGAGGCGGTGTTCCACGTCGAAGAGCGCGCGGCGCTGCCGGCCGCGCTGTCCGCCGTACCCGAGGCGCAGGCCCTGGTCGAGCCGCCGGCCGAACCGGTCGAGCTTGCACCGCCGCCCGCCGCCGCGCCCGAGCCGGTCGACGAGGACGACCTGCGCGACGTCTTCCTCGAAGAGGCGCGCGAGGTGCTCGGCCACGGCGGCGAGGCGCTCGACGTGCTCGCCGCGGCCCCCGGCGACCTGAGCCGGCAGACCACGCTGCGCCGCGCCTTCCACACGCTCAAGGGCAGCTCGCGCATGGTCGGGCTTCACGAGTTCGGCGAGGCCGCCTGGGCGCTGGAGCAGCTGCTCAACGCCTGGCTGGCCGAGCAGAAGGCCGTCGAGCCGGCGCTGCTCGCGCTGTCGCGCGCATCGCTCGGCGGCTTCGGCCGCTGGGTCGAGGCCATCGCCGCGGACGATGACGCCGACTGGAAGGCCGCGCCGTTCCGCGCCGCGGCCGATGCGCTGCGCCTGCGTGGCGAAGTCGTCCCGCTTGAAATCCCCGGGAGTATTGCGTCCAGGCGACAGCACGACGCGCGCTCTGAGGATATTCCCCCCACAGTATCCGAAGTGCCGCCGATTCTGGCGAGCGAACGGCCTTCCGACACGCCGGCCGCCGTCGAGGCCGAGGAGGTCGATTTCGCCGCGTTCGCCGCGGCCCTGCGCGAGACCTCGTTCGACGTGCTGCAGCCGGCCGCCGAAGCGCCGCCGGCCGACGCGCTCGCCGAGCCGGTCTTCGATCGCCTGCTCGAAGACGAGGCGCGGGACACCGGGTTCTCCGACACCGACATCGCCGCCTTCGGCCTGGAGCCGCAGGAAGACGGCGAGGCCGACGGCACACTGCCGCCGCCGCAGGAGCCGGCGCTGGCGCCCGATCTGCAGTTCGCCTGGGACAGCGGCGCGGCGCCTGCGGCGGCGCAGGCCGCGCAGGCCGTCGCTCCGGACGGCGGCGGTGACGACGTGGCCGACGCCCAGCCGGCCGACGAATCCGTCACCACCGACATAGCCGACCTGGCAGGGCTGGTGGCGCAGGAAGGGTCGCAGGAACTGCTGCAGGAACCGTCGCTCTCCGCGGAGCTGCAGGCGGCCTGGGACAGCTTCAACATCGTCGCCGACACCCCGGCGGTGGCGCAGGAGCAGGCGGCGGCACAATCCGCGGCGCACGCGCAGGCCGGGCCCGCGCCCGAAGCGGCCCCTGCATTCGAGGCAGACGCCGGCGCCGAGCCGATCGAAGTGGCGGCCGCAGAGGCCCGGCCGGAGCCGGCGGAGCCCGAATCCGGAACCGCGGCCGCGGTCTTCGAAGCCGCGTCGTCGCAGGAGGACCTGCCGCCCGGGCCGGAACCCGCGGCCGAACCAGTATTCGACGCCGGGCCGGCCGACGAGCACACCAAGGTCGTCGGCCCGCTGCGCATCGGCATCCCGCTCTACAACGTCTATCTGGCCGAGGCCGACGAATGGTCGCGCCGGCTGGCGGGAGAGGTCGGCGAATGGGCGCTCGAAGTCCACCGGCCGCTGCCCGACGCCGCCGTCGCGCTGGCCCATTCGCTGGCCGGCAGTTCGGCCACCGTCGGCTTCCAGGCCCTGTCGAACCTGGCCCGGCTGCTGGAGCATGCGCTGCAGCACGTGCAGCTGCAGGGCCGCGGCACACCCGGGCAGGCCGGCGTCTTCGTCGACGCGGCCGAGGACATCCGCCACCTGCTGCACCAGTTCGCCGCCGGCTTCCTGAAGGAGCCGGGCGCGCGCGTGCTGGCCGAACTGCGCGCCATCCTCGCCACCGAAGTGCCTGCCGGCGGGCCGCCGCCCGTTCCGGCCCGGGAGGCGGCGGAGCGGCTCCGTGCGGTGCCACGCAGCAGCCCCGCACCCGCGGCGCCGACCCTGCCGCCCGATGCCGGCCTGGCGCTGGCAGCAGCCGGCGCGTTCGACGACATCGCCGACGTGGCCGATGCGGTCGATCCGGACCTGTTCCCGATCTTCGAGGAAGAGGCGCTGGAGCTGCTGCCGCAGCTCGGCGGCGCGCTACGCCAGTGGGCCGCGCGGCCCGACAACGCCAGCGCCCGCAGCGAGGCGCTGCGCAACCTGCACACGCTCAAGGGCAGCGCCCGCCTGGCTGGTGCGCTGCGCCTGGGCGAACTGGCCCACCGGCTCGAATCGGCGATCGAGCTGATCGGCGGCGGCCAGCATCTGCAGGACGCCGACGCGGCCGGCCTGCTCGGCCGCTTCGATGCGCTGGCCGCCACGTTCGACGGACTGCGCGCCGGCGCGGCCGTGCCGGCGCAGGCCGAGGCGTCCGATGCGCTGCCGGCCCCGGCGTCGTCCGACGTGCCGCCGGCCGCGCCGCTGGCGCCGCTGCCTGCCGCCGCACCGGCGCCGCGTGCCGCGCCCGGCGCGCTGGTGCGCGTGCGTGCGCCGCTGCTCGACCGGCTGGTCAACCAGGCCGGCGAGGTGATGATCAGCCGCTCGCGCCTCGAAGCGCGCCTGGGCCAGATGCGCGGTTCGCTGGCCGACCTGTCGGGCAACCTCGACCGCCTGCGCCAGCAGCTGCGCGACATCGAGGTGCAGGCCGAATCGCAGATGCAGTCGCGCCTGGCGCAGGCGCAGAAGGAGGCGGCCGCCTTCGACCCGCTGGAATTCGACCGCTTCACGCGGGTCCAGGAGCTCACCCGCATGATGGCCGAGTCGGTCAACGACGTGGCCACCATCCAGCGCAACCTGCAGCGCTCCATGGAAGGGGCCGAGGACGACCTGATCGCCCAGGGACGCCAGGCGCGCGCGCTGCAGCGCGACCTGCTGCGCACCCGCATGGTGGAGTTCGACTCCATCGCCGAGCGGCTCTACGCCGTGGTGCGCCAGGCGGCCAAGGAGGCCGGCAAACAGATCCGCCTGGACATCACCGGCGGCACGACCGAGCTGGACCGCGGTGTGCTCGACCGCATGGTGCCGGTCTTCGAGCACCTGCTGCGCAACGCGGTGGTGCAAGGCATCGAAAGCCCCGGGTCGCGCGCCGGGGCCGGCAAGCCTGCCGGCGGCACCATCGCCATCGCGCTGCACCACGAAGGCAACGACGTGTCGGTGCAGCTGGAGGACGACGGCGGCGGCTTGGACCTGGCCCGCATCCGCGACAAGGCCATCGCGCAGGGGCTGCTCGAAGCGGACGCGCCCGCGCTCGACGGCGCGGCGGCGGCCGAACTCGTGTTCCGCTCCGGCTTCTCCACCGCCAGCGAGGTGACCGGCCTGGCCGGCCGCGGCATCGGCATGGACGTGGTGCGTTCCGAGGTGCAGGCGCTGGGCGGGCGCATCGAGACGGCCACGCAGCCCGGCAGGTTCACCCGCTTCAATCTGGTGCTGCCGCTGACCACGGCCGTCACCCAGGTCGTACTGCTGCGCGCCGGGCCGCTGTCCTTCGGCGTGCCGGCCGGGCTCGTGGAGATCGTGCGCCGGGTGCCGGTCGATGCGCTGGAGGCGGCCTACCGCAGCGGCGTGCTGGACGACGACGGCATCGACGGTGACACGCTACCGTTTCATTGGGCCGGCGCGCTGCTCGAATCCACGCCGCGCAGCACCGACGCCGCCGGCGGCCGCACGCGGCCGGTGGTGATCCTGCGCAGCGCGGCGCAGCGCATCGCGCTGCACGTGGACGAAGTGCTGGGCAACCAGGAAGTCGTGGTCAAGAACCTGGGCCCGCAGCTCGCGCGGCTGCCGGGGCTGGCCGGCATGTCGATGCTGCCCTCGGGCGCGGTGGTGCTGATCTACAACCCGGTGGCCCTGGCGACGGTCTACGGCGACCAGGCCCGCGAGCGCACCGCCGCCGCGCTGGCGGCGCCGGCGCAGGCCGAGGCGCCCGCTGCTGCGGCTGCCGATGGCGCGCCGCGGGTGCCGCTGGTGCTGGTGGTGGACGATTCCATCACCGTGCGCCGCGTGACCCAGCGGCTGCTGCTGCGCGCAGGCTATCGCGTGGCGCTCGCGGCCGATGGCCTGCAGGCGCTGGAGCGTTTGCAGGAAGAGCGGCCGACACTGGTGCTGTCGGACATCGAAATGCCGCGCATGGACGGCTTCGACCTGGTGCGCAACATCCGGGCCGACGCGGCGCTGGCCGACCTGCCGGTGGTGATGATCACCTCGCGCATCGCCGCGAAGCACCGGGAGCATGCGCTGTCGCTCGGCGTGAACCACTACCTGGGCAAGCCGTATTCCGAGGAGGAACTGCTGGGGCTAGTGCGGCGGTATGCGAGCGAGCAGGTGGAGGGGGCGGAGGCGGCTGCAGGCTGAACCCCGGCTGCCCGCCTTGTGCGCCGAGACGTGCTGCCGGCGGTGTCCATCCTTCCTGTGCCGCGGTGGCGCGGAGGTCACCCCGCCGCTGCAGCCGCGAAGGCCGCCGCGGGGTGGCTCGCGGTTTGCCCCGGCTCCCGCACCTTGTCGTGCGTCACCTGCCGCAGCAGTCGCGCCGCATGATCGGTGTCGGCATCGGCCCAATGGAAGCGGCGGTCGGAAAAGTGGCGCATCCAGTCCTCATAGGGCACCAACGAGGCTTTCACGCCGTGGTAGTGCCGGTAGGCGGGGCCATACTCGGCGTTGGCGGACCAGTGGGTGGCGACCACCGGCGTACCGAGTTCCAGGAACTCGTGGATATTGAGCCCGTAGGCCTCTGCCCGGTGCAGCGACAGGTAGACGTCGGCCATGCGCTGGAAGGCCAGTTGCTCCGCATCGGTGAAGTCCCGGCAGATCAAGCGGATGTTGCCGGCCTGGCCGATCATTTCTTCCAACTCCCGCTCCACGATGCGTGTCCTGTCCGAGCAGCGCACCTTCATCAGCAGCACATGGTCCGCGCTGAAGCCGAAGGCCTTCTGCCAAGCGGCCACATGCGCCCAGGGATTCTTGCGCTCCGGGCAAGCCCGGATGTCCATAATGGCCAGGCCCAGAAAGGCGCGCTCCGGCACGCCGAAGTCTGCCCGCCGGGCCGCTGCGACGTTCCGGTCGACGGCCACGTTATGGGGAACCACCTTGACCGTCAACGGCGAAGCCGAACGGATCGCGAGGCTAGAAAAAGCCGACGGCGTCCACACCTCGTCCACCAGCTTCAGCGCGAAATGCCAAGCGCGCGGGAATACCTCGTTTTCCCAGGCCCACAGGCCGATGCGGCGCGCGCCGGCCAACTGCTCCGGGCGAAACATGCGCAGCGCACGCCGTATGCGCTGCGGCTCGCACAAGAGGTAGATGCATGACACCGGTAGCGGCAGATCGCGCGCGCTCACCGCAGCGGAGCCGTCCGGCTGCCGTGACAGGTCCAGCAGAATCAGGCCGGGATGGCGCAGCCGCAGCTTGTTGCTTTCGTATTGCGCTGCCCGGCTGAGCCCGGTCCTGCCCCGGAAATCGCCGACGGCCACGACGCAGCCCTGGCCGTCGGCGAGGATCGTCGCAGCCGGATCGCGGCGGTAAGGCGCAGTGCCCAGCGTATTGCGGACACAGGCGCGCCAGCGGTCCAAGGGCTTGGCCACGCGGTCCAGCAGCAGGCCGATACTCCAGCGGCGCATGGCGCGCGGAAAGTGCCGCCAGGCATCGGGTTCCACAGATACGGGGAAGAGCGGTTCGGTGTCGAGCGGCATGCGCGGGGCGGAAGAAAAAGGGCCGGTCAAGGCGAGGCGGCACGGGCCGAAGCTCCGGGCTTGCGCCGCGAGCCGGGCATGACTCCGCAGCAAGGGCAGACGGTGCCACGCGCTCCTCCTCCGGCGGAAATCGGCGCGGAGTATGCCATCATCGAAGCAGGCAAGGACTCCCGCAACGGACGTGTCGTTGATCCATGGCGCTGCGCGCCACCTGCGACGCGTGCAGCGCATCGACAGGTGCTGGAGGACGCCAACCTCAAGCCCGCTGGCCGCCCACTGCCAGCCGCCGTTGTTGGCGAACACCGCCGCCACGCCGAGTTCGCGCGCTAGCTTCGGGATAACTTCGGCGGCCGCGCCGTGTCGCACGATCAGCCCCGCATGCGGCGCGCCGGCCGCTGCGCGGCAATGCATCGAGGATGGCCGTGTCCAGCACGAAGGCGCAGTGCACCGCGCCCCCGCTCGCCCCGGCCGCTCGCAGCGCGTGGTACAGCGCCGCGTTGTCGGCCACCCGCAGGTCCCGGCGGAACCACATGAGCATCGGAGGCGGGGCGGACGGAGCCGTCGTGGGGGGTGTCATAAAATCGAGGGCTATGGCCGCCGATTCCGCCCCCTCGTCTTTCAACCTGACCCACCACTTCCTCATCGCCATGCCGGGTCTGCGCGACGAGACCTTCGCCCGCAGCGTGATCTACCTGTGCGAGCACAGCGAAAGGGGCGCGCTCGGGCTCATGATCAACAAACCCAGCGAGATCAACATGCGGCACCTGTTCGACAAGGTCGATCTGTCGCTGCGCCGCGATGACCTAACCGACGCGCCCGTGCTGCAGGGCGGCCCGGTGCAGACCGAGCGCGGCTTCGTGCTGCATGAGCCGATGTCGGTGCGCGCCGCATCCGCCGAGGGCGAAGCCGGCATCGTGCTGGAAGAGGGCGAGGCCGACCCGCCCGAGAACGAGCCCGCCTACGCCTCCACCATGGCCGTGCCAGGCGGCCTGCTGGAGATGACCACGTCGAAGGACGTGCTCGAAGCCATCGCCACCGGCGCCGGCCCGCGCCGTGTGCTGGTCACGCTGGGCTATGCGTCGTGGGGCGAAGGCCAGCTCGAATCCGAGATCGCCGAGAACAGCTGGCTCACCGTCGGCGCCGACCTCTCGGTCATCTTCGACACGCCCGTGGGCGAGCGCTACGAGCGCGCCCTGTCGCTGCTGGGCCTGCAGCCCTGGATGCTGCTGTCCGAGGCGGGGCACGCATGAGCACAGCCATGCAACGAGGGGTAGGCCCGTGAGCGGCGATGCCGCACCGGTGCCCGCCGTGCCGGCGAATCTGCAGTCCTTCCTGGCTTTCGACTTCGGCGCCAAGCGCACCGGCGTCGCCAGCGGCAGCCGCTTCCTCGGACAGGCCACGCCGCAGCGCACCATCCGCGCCGAAGGGCAGGACGCGCGCTTTGCCGAAGTGGCCGCGCGCATCCGCGAATGGTCGCCCGACGCGCTGGTCGTCGGCGTGCCCTTCCACCCGGACGGCGCACCGCACGAGAACACCGCACGCGCCCGGCGCTTCGCCCGCCAGCTGCGCGGGCGCTTCGGCCTGCCGGTGTTCGAGGTGGACGAGCGCTACAGCACGACCGAGGCGCTGTCCGCGGGCGCACGCGATGCCGACGCGGCTTCTGCCGCCATCATCCTGGACCAGTTCCTGAGGAGTCTTCCTGAATGAGCACTCTCACCCTCGATGCCGAGGCCCTGTACGGCGAGCTGCTGCGCGGCGTGCGCAGCCTGCTGGAGCCGGCCACGCAGCTCGCCGGCATCACCTCCGGCGGCGCCTGGCTGGCCGAGCGACTGCAGCGCGACCTGGGCCGCGACGGCCCGCACGGCGTCGTCTCGTCGTCCATGCACCGCGACGACTTCGCCCAGCGCGGCCTGGCGGCCGCGGCGCAGACGCAGCTGCCGTTCGACGTCGAGGGCGCCGACATCCTGCTGCTCGACGACGTGCTCTACACCGGCCGCACCATCCGCGCCGTGCTCAACGAACTGTACGACTACGGCCGCCCGCAGCGCGTGCGCCTCGCGGTGCTGGTGGACCGCGGCGGGCGCGAGCTGCCTGTCGCCGCCGACTTCGCCGCCGCGCGCGTGGCACTGCCGGCCGCGCAGCAGCTCGCGCTGGCGCGCACCGAGGCCGGTGTCTTCAGCTTCCACATCGAAAGCCTCTGACAACGACGACACCATGGCTCGACGAAATCCCCAGCTCAATGCCCATGGCGAGCTGATCCATCTGCTCTCTACCGAGGGACTGCCGCGCGAGACGCTCACGCAGATCCTCGACACGGCGGCCAACTTCGTGAGCGTCAACGACCGCGAGGTCAAGAAGGTGCCGCTGCTGCGGGGAAAAAGCGTGTTCAACCTGTTCTGCGAGAACAGCACCCGCACCCGCACCACGTTCGAGATCGCGGCCAAGCGGCTGTCGGCCGACGTGATCAACCTCGACATCGCGCGCTCCTCGGCCAGCAAGGGCGAGTCGCTGCTGGACACCATCGCCAACCTGAGCGCGATGGCCGCCGACATCTTCGTCGTGCGCCACAGCGAGTCGGGCGCGCCCTACCTGATCGCGCAGCACGTGGCGCCGCATGTGCACGTGGTCAACGCCGGCGACGGGCGCCACGCGCATCCCACGCAGGGGCTGCTCGACGTGTACACGATCCGCCACTACAAGAAGGACTTCAGCAACCTCACGGTGGCGATCGTGGGCGATGTGCTGCATTCGCGCGTGGCCCGCTCCGACATCCATGCGCTCACCACCCTCGGCACGGCCGAGGTGCGCGTCGTCGGCCCGCGCACGCTGGTGCCGGGCGACCTGTCGCAGATGGGCGTGCGCGTGTTCCACAACCTGGAGGACGGCATCCGCGGCGCCGACGTGGTCATCATGCTGCGTCTGCAGAACGAGCGCATGAGCGGTGCGCTGCTGCCGTCGAGCCAGGAATACTTCCGCAGCTTCGGCCTCACGCCCGAGAAGCTGCTGCTCGCGAAGCCCGACGCCATCGTCATGCACCCGGGCCCGATCAACCGCGGCGTGGAGATCGACTCCGCCGTGGTCGACGGCGCGCAGAGCGTGATCCTGCCGCAGGTCACCTTCGGCATCGCGGTGCGTATGGCCGTCATGTCCATCGTCGCAGGGAACCAATGACCCCCACGTTCACATTCGTTCACTGCCCCCCGAGGGGGCGTGCCCTCCTTGGGGCGGCCCGGCGGAGGGCAGAAGCATGAAAACCCTCATCCGCAACGGCCGCGTGATCGACCCGGCCAGCGGCCTCGACCGCGTGGCCGACGTGGCGCTGGCCGCCGGCCGCATCATCGGCATCGGTTCCGCGCCGGCCGACTTCGCACCCAACAAGGTGATCGACGCCGCCGGCTGCGTCGTCGCGCCGGGCCTGGTGGACCTGGCCGCCCGCCTGCGCGAGCCCGGCCACGAGCACGAGGGCATGCTCGAATCCGAGACCGCCGCGGCCGTGGCCGGCGGCGTGACCAGCCTGGTCTGTCCGCCCGACACCGACCCGGTGCTCGACGAGCCCGGCCTGGTGGAGATGCTCAAGTTCCGCGCCGAGAAGCTGCACCGCGCGCGGCTCTTCCCGCTCGGCGCGCTCACGCGCGGTCTGGCCGGCGAGGTGCTGACCGAGATGGCCGAGCTGACCGGCTCCGGCTGCGTGGGCTTCGGCCAGGCCGACGTGGCGCTGCAGAACACCCAGGTGCTCCAGCGCGCGCTGCAGTACGCGGCCACCTTCGGCTACACCGTCTGGCTGCGCCCGCAGGACCACCACCTCGGCCGCGGCGCCGCGGCCAGCGGCGCCCTGGCCACGCGGCTCGGCCTGCCCGGCATCCCCGTGGCGGCCGAGACGATCGCGCTGCACACCATCTTCGAGCTGCAGCAGGCCACCGGCGCGCGGGTGCACCTGTGCCGCCTGTCGAGTGCCGCCGGCGTCGAACTGCTGCGCGCGGCCAAGGCCCGAGGCCTGGCGGTGACGGCCGACGTGAGCATCAATTCGCTGCACCTGACCGAGGTGGACATCGGCTACTTCGACAGCCGCGCGCGCCTGTCGCCGCCGCTGCGCCAGCAGCGCGACCGCGAGGCGCTCGCGGCCGCGCTGGCTGACGGCACCATCGACGCGCTGGTGTCCGACCACACGCCGGTCGACGAGGACGCCAAGACGCTGCCGTTCGCCGAGGCCGAGCCCGGCGCCACCGGGCTGGAGCTGCTGCTGAGCCTGGCGCTCAAGTGGTCCAGCGACGCGGGCGTGCCGCTGGCCCAGGCGCTCGGCACGGTCACCGCCGGCCCGGCGCGGGTGCTGGGCCCGGCGCTCGGCACGCTGGCGGCCAGCGTCGGCCGCATCGCCGAGGGCGGCCAGGCCGACCTCGTGGTGTTCGACCCGGCCGCCGCCTGGACGGTGGAAGGCGCCGCGCTCGCGAGCCAGGGGAGGCACACGCCGTTCTCCGGCTACGAGCTGCCGGGCCGCGTGCGCGCCACGCTCGTGGGCGGGCAGATCGCCTTCGCGCGCTGAAGCGGCCGTGCGGCCCCGGCGCCACCTGATCGCCGCCACCCGGCTGGTGCGGGTGCTCGCCCACATCCTGCACGGGATCTGGATCATCCACACCCGGCTCGCGCGCATGTCCGAGGCCGAGCACCAGGCCGCGGTGCGGCACTGGGCCCGCGGCTTCCTGCACCGCGCGGGCATCACGCTGCGTGTGGCGGGCGAGCCGCCGGCCGGCCAGGCGGGGCTGATCGTGGCCAACCACATCTCGTGGCTGGACATCCCCACGCTGCATGCGGCGCACTACTGCCGTTTCATCTCCAAGTCCGACGTGAAAGGCTGGCCGTTGCTGGGCACGCTGTCGGATGCTGCGGGCACGCTCTACCTGGAGCGCACTTCGCGCCGCGACGCCGCGCGCGTGGTGCAGGGCATGGCCGAGCGGCTGCGCGCCGGCGACCTGCTGGCGGTCTTCCCCGAAGGCACGACGGGCGATGGCCGCACGCTGCTGCCTTTCCATGCCAACCTGCTGCAGTCGGCGATCGAGGCGGACGCGCCGGTCGTGCCGGTGGCCCTGCGCTTTGCCGACGGCCGCACCGGCGCCACCAGCTTCGCCCCGAGCTACACCGGCGACGAGGTGCTGATCGGATCGCTGTGGCGCACGCTCGGCGCCAGCAGCATCGTGGCCGTCGTGCGCTACGGCACGCCCCAGCGCGCCCAGGGCCGCGACCGCCGCGCCTGGGCGCAGGATCTGCACGCCGAGGTGGACCGGCTGCGGGGAGTATAGGCCGATAGAGCGCGTAAATCGTGCGCTAGAAGGCATTAGAGATGGGAGTATGCGGTCCGGGGCCGGCGCGGGCCGCAGGCCGTCACGAAAGCGCAATGTCGGCCCGAAATAATTGGATGCATGTGCCGGCTCCCTGCGGGCTGGCGTGGCCCTTTTTTCGAGCCTGCCTTCATGAGCATCCGCCAGCGCATCATCCTCCTCGTCGTCCTCGTCTTCCTCGCGCTGGGCGTGATCGGCGGCTACGCCATCGTGCAGGCCCGCAGCAACTCGGGCCAGGTGCGCACGGTGACCGACGGCGTCGTGCCCAGCGCGATCAAGTCGGTGGAGCTGATGACCCAGCTCAAGGACGTGCAGATCGCCACGCTGGCCATGGTGGCCGCGCCCGACAACGACACGGCCCGGCGCCTGCTCGACGAGGTCAACGCCAGGAAGGACGGCCTGCAGAAGGCCCTGGCCGAGCAGCTCGCCCAAGCCGACAGCCCGGCCCAGAGCGGCCTCATCAAGGCTGCGCAGGAGAGCCTGCAGAACTACTTCTCGTCGATCAACGACACGGCGCAGTTCAAACTCGCCGGCCAGACCGCGCTGGCCGAGGCCACGATGGGCGCCACGGTCGACCAGTACCTGCGCGAGCAGGGCCAGATGATCGACGCGGTGCAGGTCGAGAAGCGCCGCAGCAAGGATGCCGCCATCGCCGCGCTCAACGGCGAGCTGACCCACACCTCGACCATGCTCACGGCCATCAGCGGCATCGCCGTGCTGGCGCTCGGCGCCATCGGCTGGCTGCTGTACCGCCAGGTCATCCACCCGATCGCGCAGATGGAGTCGAAGATGACCGAGATCGCTGCCAGCCAGGACTTCACCCACCGCCTGGAGGTCACGCGCAACGACGAGATCGGCCGCTCGATGACCGCCTTCAACGCCATGCTGCAGAAGATCGAGGAGAGCACGGCGCTGGTCAGGCAGAAGGCGGCCGACATCCAGGCCCTGCTGCACCACGTGCCGCAGGGCATCCTGACGGTGCAGGCCGGCGGCACGGTGCATCCGGAGTTCTCCGACTTCCTGCGCACCATCCTGGAGACCGACGAGATCGCCGGCCGCGACGCGATGGCCCTGGTATTCGACCACACCGACCTCGGCGCCGACCTGCGCGCGCAGACCGAGGCCGCGCTCCACGCCTGCCTGGGCGAGGACGCGATGAACTTCGAATTCAACGCCCACCTGCTGCCCACCGAAGTGCAGCGCCGCATGCCCGACGGCCGCGTGAAGACGCTGGACCTGAGCTGGGCGCCGATCGCCGGCGACGACGGCACGATCCAGCGCCTGCTTCTGTGCGTGCGCGACGTGACCGAACTGCGCAGCCTGGCCCGCGCCGCCACCGCGCAGCGCCGCGAACTGGGTCTCATCGGAGAGATCCTGGCCGTGGAGCCGGAGAAGTTTCATGCCTTCGCCGAGGGCGCCGCGCATTACCTCCAGGAGAACGCCCGCATCGTCGAGACGCACGGCCAGGCCGAGGCCGTGGGCCTGCTGTTCCGCAACATGCACACCATCAAGGGCAACGCGCGCACCTATGGCCTGCAGCACCTGACCGAGGTGGTGCACCGCGTGGAGCAGCACTACGACGCGGTCCGCAGCGGCCGGGCCGCCTGGGTGCCCGACGAACTGCGCGCGCAGATCTCCGAGGTGCGCGCGGCGCTCGACGAGTACCTGCACATCCACACCGCCAAGCTCGGCCGCGGCGGCGCGGTCCGCCGCGGCGAGCCCGAACGCATCGGCGAGGCGCTGCGCGGCGTGATCGATGCGCTGCCCGCGCTGGCCGTGGAACTTGGCAAGGAAGAGCCGCACGTGGCGATCGAGGACGACGGCATCGCCGTGCGCCCGCCGGTCTGCGGCATGCTGCGCGACGCGTTCATGCACCTGCTGCGCAACGCCGTGGACCACGGCATCGAGCCGCCGCTGGCGCGCATCGCCCACGGCAAGCCGGCCGCCGGCACCATCGGCCTGACCCTCGCGCTCGACGACGACGCGCTGCGCATCGCGCTGCAGGACGACGGCCAGGGCCTGGACCTCGACCGCATCCGCGCCAAGGCGCTGTCCCAGGGCCTGCTGCCGGCTGACGCCGCACCCTCCGCCGACGGGACCGCCCAGCTGATCTTCGCGCCCGGCTTTTCCACGGCCGAGCAGGTCACCGAGATCTCCGGTCGCGGCGTCGGCATGGACGCGGTGCGCGGCCTGGTCGAGGCCGAGGGCGGCAGCATCGCCATCGTACTGCTGGGCATCGAGGGCGCGCGCGTGCGCCCGTTTCGCACCGTCATCACGCTGCCCGCCCGGCACGGCGTGCGCCCCGGCGACAAGGCGCTGATCGCGGCATGACACCGGTGTGGAACTTCATCGCCGGCATGCTGGCCGGCGGCTTGGCGGCGGTCCCCTGGTTGCTGCGCCTGCGGGCGCGGCTGGAGGCGCATGAACGGCAGGTGCAGTCGGCGCGCCGCGAACTGGCCGTTCCCCGCGCCGAAGCCGACATGCTGCGTGCCGAGCTGGCCGCCCAGCAGGCGGCCCATCGCCAGGCCGCCGGCACCTGGGAGCAGCGCTGGTCCGAAGCCCGGGCCGACCGCCAGGCGGCCGTGCAGGACGTGCTTGGCCAGGCCGATCGGCTGCGCGGCGTGGCGCTCGGCCATGCGCGTGAACTGGCCGCGGGCATCACCGACCTGTACGGCGCCGAGAAGACCTTCGAGCGCTGGCACGACGACATGAAGGTGCTGCTCGACCACAACCGCGGCATGCACCACAAGAACGACGAGTTCTCGCACATCGTGCGGCAGATGGTGATAGTGGCGCTCAACGCGTCCATCGAGGCCGCGCGCGCCGGCGCCACCGGCCGCGGCTTCAGCATCGTCGCCAACGAGATGCGCTCGCTGTCGGCGCGGGCCGAGGCGCTGTCGGCCGACTACCGCCGCACGCTCTACGAGAACGACCTGATCACCACCACCACCTTCCAGGACATGCAGGCCGGCGGCCGCATGATTCTCGGCGCCGTGCGCAGCCTGGAACTGGTCAGCCGCAAGAACAGCGAATCGCTGGCTTTGCCCGCCGCCGCGTTCGAACTCGCATGATCATCAGCCCAAATGCACGCGACAGCCTGGAACGCATGGCGGTCCAGGGGCTGCGGGATGCATTCGCGCGCCCGGACGGCGGCCTGCCCGACGTGGCCCGTGTGGACGACCCGGGCCAGGGCGCCGGCTCGCACATGGTCGTGCTGATGATCGTCTCGAACCACCTGCGGCTGGTGATGGCGCTGCACGTGCCCGACACGGCCGCGAGCCGCGCGTACTTCGTGCCGCAGGGCCTGCCCGCCGGTACGGCGGCCGAACGCGACCGCGTGTTCCGCGATGCGCTGTCCGAGCGCGGCAACATGTGCTGCGGCATGGTCAACCGCGCGCTGGGCCGCTTCTTCCGGCACACGGGCATGTCCACGCCGCACACCATCGACAGCCGCAGCGGGCCGCATCTGCGGGCGCTGCCGCACCAGCACCTGGCGCACTTCGAGCTGGCGGCGGGCGACGCGGTCATCGTGCGGGCCAGCCTCTGCGTGGACGCGCACGAGCCGCTGGACTTCGACTGGCATGACGAAGCGCCCGCCGAGACGGCCGGCGAACTCGAACTCTTTTGATCTTCCCGCAGGGTTTACGCACATGGCACAGATCCTCGTCGTCGACGACTCCAGCACCGTCCGCAACGAAGTGGGCAACTTCCTCCAGGCCAACGGCCTTACCGTCGCCTTCGCGGTGGACGGCCGCGACGGCCTGGCCAGGCTCAAGGCCGACCCGGGCGTCAAGCTCGAAACCTGCGAACTAAATTAGCGTTCCATAACGTCTCAATACGTTTTTAACTCCCCGGCTTCTCCCCTCAACCTCTTGAATCATCGTTTCGTAGCGTGTCAAGATGCGCCCCTACATCGCGCATAAAGTGGGTAGCTAGGTGGGTAGCTAGAAGCTCCCGGCCAACTAGCTACCCACCCCGAAGGGAGGGGCTACTTGGCAAAACTCACACACCTACTGAATGACATCCAGATCAGGAACTGGGTGTCGAAAGGCGAAGCCATCGCGCGCTCTGATGGCGACGGCCTCACCTTTACCCTATCCGGCGCCGGCACGGCGACATGGATTCTCCGCTACCGCATCGGCAAAGGCCGCCGGCGCGAACTCACCATCGGGAACTACCCCGACGTTTCCCTGACCTCCGCACGCGAGAAGGCCCGCGTCGCCCGCGTCGCCATCGACGAGGGCCGCGACCCGGCTATCGAAAAGCAAGAAGAAAAGAACCGGGTGCAGGCCGCGTGGAGCGTGCGCGACCTGATCGCCGACTACAGGGAAAAGTGCCTGCTGCTCACCGAGTACGCCCAGGACACCATCGACTACCGAAACCGCGACTACGACCAAATCATCATCCCCTACATCGGCGCGCGCCCCGTGCAGCGCGTCACGTCCATCGACATCGTGGCGATGCTCACCGACTGCAAGCGCACCTGGACGGTATCGAAGCGCATCCTCACCTCCGCATCCAAGCTGTTCGACCATGCTTGCGGCCTGAAAATCATCGCCGCCAACCCCTGCACTGGCGTCAAGCTGAAGTCCATCAAGGGGCCGCGACCACCCATCCGCAAGCGCGTCATGCTGCTGGAAGAAGAGCTGCGCGAACTGCTGCCCGACATCGACATCATCGGCACGGAGAACGCCTACGCCTTCCGTATCCTGCTGGCAACGTGCGTGCGCGGCATCGAACTGGCGAAGGCCAAGAAAGAGCACATCTTCCTTGACATGGGCATGTGGTGGATACCGGACGAATCGGTGAAAACTCGTCGGGGCTTCCTCGTGCCACTCACGCCCGTGGTGATCGAGTGGTTCCGCGCCCTATTTGAAATGTCTGGGGAATCCATCTACGTGCTGCCCGCGCGCCAAGAGCGCCGGCGCCGCAACAAGGGCGGCGATACCCACGTCGGGGGTACGACCCTTTGGGCGGCCATCCGCCGCGCCTTCGAGCGGCACGACATCGAGATACGCAAATTCACCCCGCACGATACCCGCTCAACGGCCAAGGGCCACCTGCGCAACATGAGTGTGTCCTGGGAGGAATCCGAGGTGGCGCTCAACCACAAGCTGGGCGAGCTGGACGAGATTTACGACGTGCGCGAGGAAAGGCCAGAGCGCCGCGAGGCGCTGGAAAAGTGGTGCGAGTTCATCGTGGCCTGCGAAACCGGCGCCCCCACGCCGGCGTTCGTCAAGCCCACGCAGGGGAGCAACGTCATCCGCCTGCTGTCAGCGGCCTAGCGCCAGCTTGGCTGGGATGTCACGCAGGCCAGGCACCAGCACCAAGTCGCCAAGTACGCCTTCGACGGTGCGGTGGGCCTGGCAGTGCTTCGCGTAGGCGAGGAACGACATCACGCGCTGGCGCACGTCGGGCAGCTCGACTTCGCCGGCGAAATACTGGGTCATAAGCTGGCGGAAGTCCGCGCGGGCGCGCTTGATGTTGCGCTTGCGCGGGAGGATGTGCGCCGGCCAGATACGGTAGCCACAGAAGTCAACGCCGCGCTGCCACGGGTGAATCGCCGTCTTCGGGTTCAGCGACAGGCCCAGGGCATTGACAACCCTTTCCAGGGCCTGTAGCACCCGCTGCGCTTCGGCCTTGTCCTTCACCACCGCCACGAAGTCGTCCATGTACCGCACGTAGAAGCGCAGGCCCATGTCGTCCTTGGCGACGTGATCGAGGCGGTTCAGCAGGACGTTCGCCCCGAGCTGGCTGGTCAGCGCGCCGACGGGCAGGCCCAGCCCGGCCTCGTGGCCGTAGCCGCTGATGATTTGCCGCCAGAGCCAGAGCACGTCGGGATCCGCGATGACGCGCTCCACCTCGTCCATGAGAATGTGATGCTGGATGCTGGCGAAATACTTGCTGATGTCCGCCTTCACCACGTAGATGCCATCGCCCCAGTTCCGCTTCGCCACGCGCAGGAAGTGCTGCACGCGCATGACGGCGCGCTGGGTGCCCTTGCCCTCGCGGCAAGCGTAGCTGTCGAAAATGAAGCGGCGCTCGAAGTGCGGCTCCACCACCTGCACCAGGGCATGATGGACGACGCGATCTTGAAACGGTGGCGCCTGAATCAGGCGTAGCTTGGGCTCGCGCACCACGAACTCGCGTTGCGGGCCGGGCTTCCAAGTCTTCCAGAGCATGTGATTCTGGATGTTGAAGAGGTGCTCTTCAGCCTCTACCGCGAACTGCATTACCTCGTTGCGATACCGCTTTCCGTCGCGGGCGCCCATGTAGGCCAGGTGCAGGTTTTCAAAGGAGGCGAGTTCGTCCCAAAGACCATTCACAGTGCGCGGCATGTCTTCCTATTCGGTGTGGTCGGGCGCTGCCACGTCCGCCGGTTTCCCGGCTACTGGCCGCAGCGCCCTGTTCATCTTCGACAACATGGTCAGGACAAAGGCCCCAAAGGATATGCACTGGACGGCGACCCTTGGGCCACGCGCCTTCTGGCACTATTCGTTTGCGAGGCGACCGCCGATATTCGTGTTGACGTTCGACGCGGGATTGTTGACGTTCAGGCAGAAGAGCCCGTCGTTCGCGCCGTTGTCCCAATTGCCGCCGTTATAAGCCCTTGCCCATTCAAAAAAACCGGGTGGGTGCTACTACATGGCGGCTCCTTCGTGCTTGATCCACGCGCCGACCATGCGGCCAATTTCGTTCGTGTGTTTCATCCAAACTTCCAGGCGATGCGTGTTGATGTATTCCAGGCGATGGGCCTTGCGGATGAAGTGTCGGAACACCTCGATTTCCACGTCCAAGTCGAAAAGCGATGAAGCCTTCTGTCGGCGCTTCCACGCTACGACGGCCAGGCGGCATACCTTGTTCATGGCGGCGCGCATTTCAGCGCAGAGCAGATGCCTTTCGAGCTTCGGGAACTGATGCAGGACGGTGTGCGTGTAGGCGTCGAGTTCTTCCAATTTGGTGATGAGCTTCAGGTATGCGTCGTTGCTTTTCAAACCAGCCTCTCTCCTTCGTCCTCTTCGATGGTCTTCTGGCAATGGTCGTTGTCGAAGACATTGAGTAGCCTGCACAGGACGCAGCCCCACCGCTTGCCCTCTCGGGCGGCCTTGCCGGCGCGGCTGCTGATGGTTTCGTCCTCGCTTCCATCCAGCGCGGCGTTCAGGGTCTGGTCGTTGGAGACGGCGACGCGGAAAGCGCGATCACTTCCCGCGATGGCCGACAGCAGCGCCAGCAGATTGCCGGTCAGCGTCATCAGCATGGAGCCCAGCAGCAGGGCAAGGCGTGCGCAGTATTGCTTCACCTGGCGCCCCGCCCAGTTACCAGGAAATGGCGGACAGGGCTTCCAGGTCTTCGGCAGCGGTGATGAGGTCTTCGGCGGCCTGACGTTGCCCGATGAGCACGCCGGATGCCGCCACATAGGCGTTCATCTTCTGAAGCACGCGCGAGGCCAGTTCCGCGACGGGCAGCCCGCGCGCCGTGGCGATGGCGGTCAGCAGCGGCGCGTCGGACTGCGGGTCAGCGGACAGCGCCGTGGCTTCCTTGACCTGCTGGGGCCAGGACTGCACTTCGCTATCAGGGTAGTCGGCGGCCAGCGCGGCCACCGCCTTCTGACACTCGCCGTTGATTTCGGTCAGCTTGGCGGCCTTGGCGGCATTGAGGATGGCCGCGTCACTGACTTCGAGGATGTCCTCGCCCAGCAGTTCGACCAGATCCTGACTGCACGCCGGCACGTCTTCCGGCTGGCCGGGAACCGTGACCGAAATGAACAGGCGGCCAGGGCGGTACGCCTCGGGGACGAGGTACGCCTTGACCTTGGCGGCGGTTGCCACCTCGGGCAGCGGCACGGTCATGGTGGAGCCTTCGACTTCCACCACCAGATTCCCGTTTTCGATTTGCATTTACTGCTCCTTTCTTGAGAGGGGCGGCGCGCTTGGCGCGCTCGCCCAACTGCTACATGACACAGGTCACATGACCCATTACACCTTTGCGAGGCGACCGCCGATACTCGGGTCGACGCCCGACGCGGGAAGGCCGACGTGCAGGCAGAAGAGCCCGTCGGTCGCGCCGTGGCCCCAATTGCCGCCGTGGTACGCCACGCAGTTCGCAGCCGACCAGAAGGCGTCCGCATACGTGCCGTTCGAGGCCGAAGCGTCGATGGTGGCGGGCAGGAACACTTGCGACAGGTCGTAGTTCGCGCCGGCATCCACGGACATCGTGACCGGGTAGGAGGCCGAAGCCGATGGCGCCACCTGGTTCGTGGTGATGTAGGTCTTGTTGCCCTGCTTGTCCCAGATTTTGTATTTCAGGCTGGCGTCGGTTTGCAGTCCATCGACCATCTGCCAGACGTTCGACCAGAGGCCGATGATGCCGCGCCACGAGGCTTGCGAGGTGGGAGACGCATCGACGTTGGTAGCGCCGGAACTGTTCGAATTGCCTTGACCGACCAAGGTCTGGGCGTCAGGGTTGCCCAGTTCGATCAGGGCCAGCATCTGGATGGCGGAGAGTTGGTAGATGCTCCACAGCGAGAAGCCCGTAACGCCCCCGGTGTTGCGCGCGTTCGCGCGAGCCTGCATCGTCGGGAAGTCGATGGAAACCAGCGGCCCGACGGCGGCCACGGACGCCAGCTTGTTGCCGGAGGCGTTCGAGCCCTGGTACTTGCCGACCCAATACTGGGCCAGGTCAGCGCCGGCGTTCTTGAAAGCCGGGTGAATCTCGAAGCCGGTTTCCTTCTTGTCCGAAACCCAGATGGCCTTCTTGCCGACGTAGGCGCCGGACGCCACGATGCCGGTCTTGATGTAGAAGGCGGGCACCTTCACCATCGCCTGGCTGTCCAGTGTCTGATCGACGATGCCGGCATAGGTCGGGTGGGCGTTGAAGAAGGCGGCGTCGGTAGCTTTGGCGTTGCCATCCTCGTCGATGCGCGCCCATGAACCGGAAGTCGCACCAGTCGAAACCAGGGCAATGCCGATCACCGTGCCGAAAATCTTTTTCGTGGTGAACTTCGTCTCCACCGACCATTCCGACCAGCCGATGGTTGCGCCCTTGTGGCGGACGCGCCAGAAGTATTGCGTGTTCGAGGACTGCAGCAGGCCGGCGGGGACGGCCAGCGAGGTCAGATGCGTGGCATCTTCGCCGCTGTCGTAGGTGGCAGCGTCATAGGATGCGCTGGCCTCGCGGATTTGCCATTGGGCCGCCGCTTGGGTGTCCGCACCCGCATAGACCGCGAAGGCACTGGACGACAGCGTGGGCGTGTCGGCGACGTTGGTCAGGTTGTTGGCCGGGCCGACGTTCGACGGTGCCTGCACATACACGAACGACGCGGCGGTGGAGAACGAAACCGGGTCAGACCACGGCGACCACGCGCCTTCGGCGTCGCGCGCGCGGCCACGGGCGAAGTAGTCATGGCTGGTTTGCAGGCGCAGGCCGATTTCCTGCCAGGACAGGCCGCCCACCTGCGTGCCGCTGTCGATGATGACCTCGGCGAAGTCGGCGGTGGCGGAGACTTGGAATTGCACCGCGCCCACGGGCGTATCGGTGGGCGAAACGTAGCCGGTCAGGCCCAGCGTCGGGCGGTCGGTCAGGTTTTCAGCACCATCGACGGGGTTGGACATGGCGGGCTTCAGCGGCGGCGTGTGCGTGCCGCGCAGGCCCGTGGTGGAGCCCAGGCCGATGATGTGCTGGATCTCGGTGTTGCCAGCACCGCCCACGACGGTCACGCGCAGCGCGGTGTCGCCATTGACGAGCAATTCGTACTCGCAGTCGATGTAGCCCGCCGGCACCTTGCCACCTTCGCGCGTCCAGGCCAGCGGCGCGGACACCCATTCACCGTCGATCAGAAAATCGACGTTCACCACGGAGGCGGTGGGCGTGCGGCGGATGACGACGGCGCGCTTGACGCCATCGAAGCCCAGATTGATGGGCTTGGAGAAGTACGCCGCGCCCGGCTTGGCCTGCGCGGTGCCGTTGGCGACGGCAAACGACGTGCGGGCGAGGAACGCGCCGGCGCCACCGTAGGCGTTCGCCAGCGGATCGGAAATGCGGATGCGGGTGCCGTTCAGTACGGCATTGACGTGAACCTGCTCGGCGTGCGTCGCGTTGTAGATGACGTAGTTCTGGCCGGGCGTGAAGAAGCTGCTGTCGGTCACGTCGATGGAATCGTCGCCGGCGACGGCAGAGGTCACGGCAATGGGTTGCGTGTCGGTCAGCGTGTATTCGCCGGCCCACATTTCAAGGCTGATGTTGTTGCCCGAATAGTCCCAGTCCAGGCGCACCGCGCGCGCCAGCATGGGCGCGGTCATGCCCTGCAAGTCGCCGATGTCGCCGCCCAGGTCTGCAACGGCCTGCGCCACCTGGTTCATCTTGTCGGCGAAGGTGGGCGCGTCGCCCTTGGCGGCGTTCAGCTCGTCTTCGACGGTCGTCTGGCGCTCGTCGAGGGCGGCGAAGTTCTCGTCGATTTCCTGGTAGCGCGTGTTCCACAGCGAGGGGACGGCATCCGGCTCGTTGTTCGGAATCGGCGTGATGTTTTGGTTGGGCAGGGACATGGGGAGAGCTCCTTTCAGAATCGCATCTTCAGATTGACGCCGTAGGTTTCCCCGTTCTCCAGGTACTTCGGCGCAAAGGTTTTCCAGCAAACAAGGTTGCCGTCGGTGTCGAGCAAGGCCGCCTCGGAGAGAGCGCCGGCGTTGAGGTCGTCGGATTCAACGACGCCCTTCCCGGTGGCGGAATACAGGTCTTCTTGAACCAAGGCCGTGACGGGCTTGCGCTTGACCTCGTGGTAGAGGCCGGCGGCGCCGCTGTCGGCGGGCTTGGCGGTGTTGTCGGGGTTGTGGCCACCGTCGCCATAGGCGATGAATGCGATGGGCTTGAGTACGCCCGTGCCGGCCATGTGGGCGGCGACGCGGCGGCGGTAGCTATCGGCGACTACGGCTTCGGGCACGGTCACGCTCCTTCGATCTTGTAGAACTCAAATTCCGCGTTCCTGGGGCCGCCCAGCTTCCATGCGCCGGAGAGCGTCAGGCGCGCGGGAGAGGTCGGCAGCAGGACGGGCTGCTGGTAGTTGCGGATTTTGAATTGACCGAAGCGCGGGTATTCGGTCATTTTCCGAGTGGGGAGCCGATGCGAGCCGTCGAGACGGAATGCACCGATGTGCAGGCCGCTACCAACCGTCCAGCCGCCATCGAGGCGGCGCGTGTGGTGGTAGAGCTTCGTTGGTGGCGGAGGGGTGACGTACTCGAACTCTTCCAGAGGCAAGGTTTCGACCCGCCAGGCCGGGGCCTCGGCGGTGATGGTCACGCGCTGTGCGCCGGTGACACGGCAGTTGTGCAGGTGCCAGTTCGACTTCTGGCCGTACTTGTGGCCCAGCTTGAAGGTTCCGAACGGCTGCGGCAGGCGCGGCAGTTCGCCGTCAATCCCCAGCTTCCAGCGCCCGGACGGATCATCGGTGATGACGCGCCCGCACCACGGGTAGCGCGCCAGCATGTCCTTCCGCATCCAGAACTTGTAGGACGCGAGGATGGTCAGCAGGAACGATTCGTTCAGCCAGAAACGGAACACCGGCACGAGGCGTGCCGGAATCACGTCCTTGATAATCTGGATGAGTTTGGCGACGGACTGGGTATCCACGTCGAAGCCCAGCGAGATCATGATGCGGCTGGTCAGGAACATGCCGCTCGTATCCACCACCCTGTCCTTGCGGCTTTCGTCCGCGTCCTCGATGCGCCGGCCCAGGCCCCAGGTGCCATCCAGCTTCAGGCCCGGCTCGCCGACTTGATGCAGCCACCACGCGAAGCTCGGCTTCGAGGTGTAGAGCGCAGTGGGATACGGGTAGTCCTTGTCCTGCCAAAGCTGCTCAATCTCGCACTGGTTCGGGAATAGCATTTGCAGGTAGGTCTTCAGGAAGTGCAGGCCGCGCCCCTGCACGTCGCCAGACTTCCAGGCCCGGTACAGGTAGCGCGTGGCCGCCTCTTCACGGTCGCCTTGCAGCAGCACCAGGCCGTCTGTATTGACGGCTTTGCGCACGAGGTCGAAGGAACCCAGGTGCGCGGCGCCTGATACATTCACGTCGAAGACATCCGGGGCCAGCATGTCGTTGAAGAGGTCGAGGAAGAGCCGCTTCAGGTCGTCTTCAACATCGTTTTCGGCATAGCTGTTTTCCAGCGGCAGTAGGCGCGGGAGCTGGGCATTCGAGAAGTCAAAGGACATGGCGATCACCCGCCCCAGGTGGGCGTGACGATGTTGGCCGTTTCGACGGTCACGGCCAGGCTGTCGGCGGACACGTAGCGCCACATTTCAGGGCGTGCGGCCAGCGACGGCGGCTCCACGATGTTCACGGTCAGGTCAGAATCGCCGCTTGCCAGCGCCGCTACCTTCTGGCGCAGCAGCTCATACACGCGCTTGTAGAGCGGGCGATTGCGCCCACGGCGCGACGCGGCGGCGGCCTGGCCGAACTCGCCCAGGGCGGCCTCGATGATTTTCTGGCGCACGTCGGAAGCCACGTAGGACGTGCTCACGCGCGCGCCCACGGACATGGCGATCTTCGAGCGCACCGGCGTGAAGAAATAGACCCGGTAGCTGTTGTCGGCGGCCAGAATCGTGGCGCGGATGGTGCGCTGCGTCTCGGTCAGGTCGTCCTCGGCGATTTTCACCGGCGCCACGGGCGCGGCGGGATCCGCTTCTTCGAGCACGGCCTCGCCTCCCTCTTCAGACAGACAGGCCACGAACAGGGCGTTGATGTTGTCGAGGCTCGCACCGCGCGCCTGCTCTTCCTCGGTTTCGTTCCAGATCGAGAGGAATTGCAGGTTCGGGAACTTCTTGCGCACCAGAAACCCGAACTCGCCCAGGAACACCGCGTTGTCGTCATAGACCGACGGGTAGCGCGCGAGGTCGCGCAGCACCGACATGGGCATGGGGTTCTGGCCGGGCTGCAAGAGCGCGTCCATCTTGAGCTCCACGACGGCTTCCAGCGGCGAACCAAGATACTCGAACGAGAACGGGCTGCCGAAGGCTGGGCTCACGGCGCCGTTGGTGTAGTAGGTGGTCAGGGTGATTTCGGCCCCGTCCGCCGGCTGTACGCCCACCACGCCGCTGAAGCCGAAGCGGACATAGACCTGCTGGCGGTCGTCGGCTTCGACGTGAAACACGCGCTCATCGGCCTCGGTATTCACGTAGCGGTTGCGGTAGGCGTACCCACCCTGCGCGTCGCTCACGGCGATGGAGCACAGGAAGGCGTCGTCGTCCGCCGCCGGCACGGGCACGGCATAGAACGGCTCGCTGCCGGAAACCGTGTGCGTGGTCGTCACGGCGCGAAGCTGGCTGGCCTCGAAGGTGGCCTCGCCGCCCGGCGGGATAGTGACGGGGGTTTCCGCGCGGTACAGCAGGCCGGACGAATCCAGCAGCGTGCGCGCCGATTCCACGGTGAAGTCCTCGGTGCCGCCGTTGATGGCGCGGATGCGCACGCGCGCCGGCGTGCCGCTGCGGATGATGCCGCGCATGGCCGCGTCGGCCAGCACGGTCGAATCACGTACCTTGTCGTAGGGTTCGGCCTGGGCGGTTTCCACCTGGGCGGAGAACATCGCCAGCATGGTCGCCATCGCGTCCAGGTGTTGCAGGGTGCGCGGGTCGCCCGCCTGGTACAGCGGCGCGATGGACTGGTAGTTGCCGATGGTGTCGGCGATTTTCTTCTGGAAGTCTGCCTTGGTGTACATGCTCTATGCCCCCGGCACTTGAATTGCCACGCCGGCCACATCCACGAACAGATCAACCCTGTCCGGTGGCGTGCGCACGGCGTAGAGGTTCAGCGAACCGGGGGGAAGAGCCTGAAGCGCTGGGATGTCCTGGCGCATCTTTTCGAGGAAGGCTTCGGGCGCACCGTCAGCCTGCGGCAGTTGCAGCAGGGCCTTGGCGTCCTGGCCGTAACCGGAGCCCAAATAGCCCTCCACCGGCGTGTTCAGCCAGTGCCGCACCATTTCCTGAATGTCTTTTCCCGTGATCGTCGCCATGCTGAAAGTGTGCGGTGCTGGCAACTACAGGAAACCCGCTGTTTTCCGGGTTGTTTTTTGTCGTTCAGGGTTGCGCAGTGCTGTTCATTTCATGCACTCAATCCGCCCGTGGCGACGTGGGCGATGCCCCGGTCGCGCACGTCCTGTCCAACATCCGGCGACGGCATGGATACCTGGATGGGCTTGCCGGAATCGTTGGACGCCATCGGCACCGTCACCGGCGGGGCCTCGGGCACGGACGGCACGCTGGGCGCCGACGGCACCACCGGCGCGCTGGCGCTCGCCACCACCGGCGCGGCGGGCGCGGCCACCGATGCGATGGACGGGCGCGCGGGCGCGGCGGGCGTCGCCGGGGCACCATCGGGGCCGGCGAATGCCTTGGCGTAGATGTTGCCGGCGGCCAGGTCATTCTTGTATTTCAGGGCCGACGTGCCGTTGGCGTCGGATGGGCCGGATTCGCCGCGTGCAGCCTGCGCCGCGCCGCCCTCGCCGGCGATATGGCGGGCCTTCAGGATCCCGGCGATTTCGTCCTGGCTCATGCCCTCCTTGATGACGCCACGCGCCAGCAGGCGGGCATAGGACTTGTCGGAGTTGGTCTTGAAAGCGGAATCCTGGGCGTCGGCGCTGCCCAGGTACTTGTCGTAGCTCATGCCGCCGTTCCAGTTGTCGGCGTTCTTCAGGAACTTCGACATGCCGCCGGCCTGACCCCACTTGTATTCGTTGCTGAAGCCGTCAGCCTTCATGACGGCCTGCACCGCTGCGCTGCCGCCCTTGATGAGGCCCGCATCCGCCAGCCAGCCCGCGCCGGCCTGGTAGCGGCCCATGTAACCGGCGGAATTCACCACGTCGAGCTTGCCGCCGGCGCTCTCGGTCGCGGCGGTGGATGCCACCAGCGCGCGCGTGTGGGCATCGTCCAGCCCGGCGATGTTGCCCTGCTTGTAATCGGCCCCGGTTTCCATCGCGCGGCGCGCCGCGATGCGGTCTTTCAGGCCCTGCGGCACCATACTGGCGGCGAAGTCCTTGGTGCCGCTCCACGCGCTGCCGGCGGCGTTCTTCGTGGCGTTCCATGCGGTACTCGCTCCGGACTGGACAGCATCGGCAGCCTTTCCGCCCAGTTCGACGGCGCCATCCTTCACCGCGCCTGCCACCTCAGCGATCTTGCGCGCGCCTGCCTCGGCGGCCTTGATGGCAGGGCCGATACCGGGCAAGGACTTCAGCCCTTCGTAGGCCGACGCGAACGCGCCGGACACGGATTCCCAGCCAGCCTTCGCGGTATCGACAAAGCCGCCCCAGGCTTTCTTGATGGTGTCGCCCACGGCGGCGAACGCGGTCATGGTGGCGTCCCATCCCTTTTGCAGGGAGCCAACCACCGAATCCCAGCCGGACTTCACCCAGTCGAAGGTGCCCAGCGCCGTGACTTTGACCTCGTTCCAGGCGTTGCCGATCATGCCGGGGATGTCGGCGGCGCGCAGGTCATTGACCCAGCCGCCTACGGTGTCCCCGAGAATCTTCCCAGCGTCGTCGCCCAGGAACATGCCCACGGCACCGCCGATAGCGCCGCCAATGGCCGTGCCGATGCCAGGGAAGATGAGCGTGCCCAGCGCCGCACCGCCAGCCGCACCGGCGGCCATGCCGGCCATCGAGCCGGCGAACCCGCCGACGGCGGCCCCGGTCTTCTTGTCCTTCTCGCGCCGCGACAGGGTGTCATCGGATTCCGACGAATACACATCCGCCGCCGCGCCGGCGCCGGCCAGCAGCGCCCCCAGAATCGGGACACGCTTCAGCAACCCGCCCATCTTGGAGAGCGCGCCGCCCTCCTTCAGCAGGCCGCCGGCCTTGCCCAACAGCCCGGCCTCTTTCGCGGCCCCGCTGGCTGCGGCGGCTTCTTTGCCCCCGAAGCCCAGCAGGCGGCCCGCGCCCTTGAGCAGGCCACCGCCCGCTCCCAGCAGTCCGCCCACAACCGGGATGCGCGTCAGCGCGCGGCCAAGGCCGCCGAACAGGCCGCCCAGCAGGCCAGACCCGCCCTTCGCACCGTCGTCCGGCTTTTCCTCGATGTTCTTCAGGCTCTTGTTGGCCGCCTTGTTGAAGGTCGTTTCGTCCTTGCGGAAGCCGGTCAGCGAAGTCCAGATGCGGCGCAGCCAGCCTTCCTGCCGCTTCTCGCGGCTGCCGCCGGTCAGCAGTTCGTAGCCGCGCGCCATCGGGCGCGCCACCTCGTTCATGGCCTTTACGGCAGGGTCGGCTTCCTCCATTCCGCTACCGGATTCCCTGATGGCCCCGGCGATGCGGTCGGAGACGCCGCGCAGAGCGCCGGTTTCTTCTCCGTCTCCGCCGCCGCCATTGCCGCCCCCAGAACCGGGCGCACCAGAGCCGCCGCGCCCCTCACCACGCACGAAGCGCCCGCGCCCATCGCGCGATACCGGCTTGGCGATGGCGCGCTGCGTGGCCTGGCTGGCCGCGCGCACTGCGGCCACCGCCTGCCCGGCAACTTCTACCGCCTGGGCGTCGCGTCGGATTGCGCTGGCGCTGGCCCCGCCGGTCTGCGGCGTGGCGGTCTTGCGCAGCAGCGCCGGGATCTGGCTGGAACTGCGGGGAGTGCTCGGGGCGGGCGCCATCGGGCGCGCCACCTCGTTGCTGGTCTTGTCGGCGCGGCCAGGTCGCGCTGACCCGCCGGACGTGCCGCTGGTCAGCGCGCGCCGGATAGCGCGCACATCGTCGTGGATGTCATCCCAGACCTTGAGCGCGCGCCCGATGTCGATGGGGTCGCCGGTCAGGAAGCCTTGTGCGTCGTGCTTGAGCGCCATGCTACGGCCTCATAAAGGTGTCGAGTTGGGAGAAGGACATTTGCACCTCTTCCAGCCCGTCCTCGCGGCGGGACAGGCTCACGGCCATGTTGGCCGGGCGGAACATGCCGATGTCCTCGTATCCACCCCGGTTGCTGCCACGGGTGATGAAGGCATGGACTACCTTGATGGTGATGGCGTAGCTGTCCGGCACTCCCACCGTACCGTCGCGGGCGGCCGCCGTGCCGTGGTGCGCGGCAAACCACCGCTTGAGCGTGCCTTGCTGGTCGTCGATGGTCGTCAGGCGCAACTCCACCGGCTCCGCGCCCTGCACGGCGTCGATGACGGCACCGCCGACGCGGCGCTTCTCGCCGGCGATGATGAAAGGCTCGTATTCGACCTCGGTTGCGAAGAGGTTGAACCGCTGCGACATATCGCCGTTGAGACGGCTCGAAACCTCGATCAGCCAGAGGTTCTTCTTCGCCAGCTTCTGGCCGCGCATGTCGTCGTAGATGTTGCGCGCCTCGGTCGGGCTGATGCCGCCGAACAGCGGCGTGGGCGAGCCCCAATACATGGTCTGCGAGGCGACGCCGCCCATGCCGGGCAGCAGGTCGTTCAGCAGGCCGGAATCCAGCAGGCGCATCCCGGCGTCTTCCCAGTTGCCTTGCAGGACATCGCCCAGGGCGCCACCGCCCACGTTAATCATGCGCTGGGCCTGAAGCGGGACGTACTTATTGACCAGGTTCATGGCGGCGTTCGACGCCATGCTCTGGCCCATGCTGGTTACGGTCTTCGCCAGCTTGCCGCCGCCCAAGGCATCGGATGCCGCGCTGCCGGCGCTGCCCAGCACGGAGTTCAGGCCCGACTTGATGGAACCGAACAGGCCGTTGCTGGAAAGGCTCTCCGCGATGTTGTTGTAGAGGGACATGGGTTAGCCCCTCATGCCACCGAATCCGCCGCCGCCCATGCCGCCGTCGTCCTCGGGCGGCTTCGCATCGACGACGCTGGCGTAGAGCTTGGCCTGGTCTTCGTCAAGCATCATGGTCTTCACGAGGAATTCGGTCATCACCTCCTTGCTCGCGCCCAGCTCCTTCATCATCTGCATGGCCTGGGCCAGCAGCATTCCCGCATTCATCGAATCGGAGCGCGTGCGCTGCTTCTCGGCTTCCAGGGCCGAAATAGACCCGAAGAAGTTGATCGTCCAGGGGCGTTCCTTTGGGTCGAACACCACGCCGTAGCGGCGCATGGTGTGGATGTCGATGACGTGGTTGAAGAAGTCGGCCAGCGCCACGCGGATGATGCGCGCTCGCTCGGCAGCCTGGGCGGACACGCGGAAGAAGCCGCCTTCACCCAAGCCGCCGGAAAGCTGGTCAGCGAAACCCAGCATGGACAAATCGACGCCCAGCGCGCCGGCCAGCATCCGGGCGTGCAGCATCACGTCCTCGATGCTGATGGTCGCAGCGCGGCCAGGTGCGCCGCCGTTCGCCGGCCCCACCGTGGAAAGCTGCTTTTCGTTGAAAACCGGGATGATGTGGCGGATCCGCTCCATGACCGGGCGGCCAGTTTTCACGGCCTGCTCGGCGTAGGCTTTCGACGCCATGAGCATAGCCTTGACCGATTCGACGAACCGCTGTTGCTGATCGAGGTTCATGGATTCCAAATTGACCGCCACCATCTGCTCGTCAATCGAATCCATCCACCGCTGCCCGACCAAGCCCAGCAGGGACGCCGTGAGATTGTCGTAAGGCCCTTCGGCGCTGTAGAGCAGAGAGCCGCCGACCATGCTGGGCATGATGGGCAGGCTGTCGATGTCGTCCTCGGAGATTGCCAGGCGCACCGCCTTTTCGACGACGCCGTACTGCGGCACCCACTGGACACGCGGCATCTTCAAGCGGGCCATCTGTGACACGTCAAGGCGCTCAAATCCCTTCTCGCCGGTATAGACCGCGAAACCCACCGTGCGGCTGCCGCGCTCGAACGGCTGCACCATCGGCGGGCGGATCGTTTCGTCCATGTGGATGTCCACCACGCCGCGCGAGTTCGTGTAGAGGCGCGCGTAGGAATCCCCGAATGCACCGCCGATGTAAGCCGCCTGGAAGGCCGTCTTGTTGAAGAGCGGCGCCAACTCGGCGGCGATGTCATCGACGATGGCTGAAAGGCGCTTGTCCTTCTTCGTCTCGGACTTCTTTTCGACGAAAACGAGGTCGCCGTTGGTTTCGTGCCCACCAAGGGCCGAAGTGACCAGCAGCATGAGAGCCGTCGAAATGATGGGGTCGCCCTCCATCATCGACCACTTTTCGTAGATGATTTGCCGCGCCCGCGCGCCCTTGCTGCCGGAACCCAGAAGCGATGCAATGGTGGTCGTTCCGGCCCCGTACATGAAGGCATCGGAAGCCGTGATCTGCTGCGCCGGCGCGATGTGCGACGATGCCCACCGCTTGCGGGACAGGCCAAGCCGGGCCAGGAAGCCGGGCTTGGGCGGAACGGGGGTGTTGGAAATATCGGCCATGCGGCAAGGGTAGGATGCCCCGCCGTGCCACTATCGGCCTGTTTTCCGCCTCACGATAAAGGACGCGCAATGGCGGGCAACCGCCGCGCCATGAGAAGGGTTACTGCGTCGGAAACTCCATGTCCTTGTCGAACAGGGTGTAGAAGTCCGGGCTGTCGGCGTCGAGCAGGAACTGGTTGCTGTAGATGATGTTCGACGCCAGGTAGGCCGCGCGGAACTCGTCGGCCATGATGAGGGTTTCCTCGCCGCTTTCGCCCTGGTAGGCCCGCTTGATGAGCGGGTCGCTCTGGTCGCCCAGATCGAACCCACCCGCCTTCAGCTCGTCCTTCAGCGCCCACCAGTACGGGCCATAGTCGCGGTAGCGGCGCGGGTCTTTCTGCAACCGCTCCGCCACCACGCCCAGCCCGAAGCCCAGCAGGTTCGAGAAACCCCGGTTCGCGCGCAGTCCCGCAGCGCGCTCCGTCACCAGAGCCTTGATGGTGTTCTTGTCGAACTTGTATTCGGTATAGGCCATGATGTTTCCCTTCAGATTTCACGGGTGGCGGGGGCGAGCTCCAATTGTTCCTGCGCCTTCGGGTAGGTCTTGATGAGGTATTCCCACGTCGAACGATACACGTTCCACGTCAGGGCGTCTCCGTCCCACTTGAATTTGCCGCTCCCGGCCACGCCGGCGCACTGCTTGATGGTTTCCTTCCAGGCACGGGTGTTGCCCTTGATGCCCACCACGTCGTTCGGCAGGTCGCCTTTGGGCTGGCCGCCCGTCACCACCTTGCGCACAGCTTCCTCGATGGCGCACTTGAACTGGTACGGCAGATAGTCGCTGGCCGGATCCTTCGCCTGCCAGTCGAACCACGGCGCCGCCGCGCGCATGAAGGCGGAAGCCTGCTCGATGATTTCCGGCTCGCTCTCCCCGGTCAGCGCAGCCTTCAGGGCATCCAGCGAGACATTGCTCTCGATCTCGTTCTGCACCCACATATCGAAGTTGTCGAAGTCCGCGATGGTCAGCTTCAGGCCGTTCGCCGTGGCGAACTCGCGCATGGCCGCGCGGCGCTTGTCGCCACTGTTGCCATAGCCGCCGGCGATGCGCTCCACCGCCGTATCGCTCGGCACCACGAAATGCCCATCGCTGTTGAACGACCGGATGATGGCCTTCTGGCTGTCGAAGATGCGCTGCATGACCGGCGTCTTGCCGGCTTCTTCCGCGTCGATGACGTATGGGAAGAATGGCTGCGGCAACAGGTATCCAAGCGTGTTGTACGCCACAAGCGCCTCGCTCTTGCGGCGCTGCGCCACCTCGGGCACGACCTCGTTGAAGCCGTTTTCAATGGTTCCGCCGCCATTCACCTTGTCCTCGATTTTGGCGGCGTCGGTGATGCAGGCATCGTAGTCGGCGGTGCCGCGATAGACCCACTCGCCGGCGAGCACGTCCTGGGTGTTGGCCGCCAGCGGCTGGCCGTTGAGCATCCGCCCGAAGGCGCGCGGGACGCCCTTAACCAGGGACAGCACGGCCAGCCCGCCCTTCACGCGGACGAAGGTGCCGTCCAGCAGCGGCTTCCCGTTGTAGATGATGCCGTTGCCGGCGGCGATGTCCTCGGCCACGCCCGCCGGGTAACCGCCGGATTCCTCGGCCTGGCGCGCGAAGTTGGTCTTGGATTCCGCGATCATGGACTGGGCCATATCCACTTCGGCCTGCCATTCGTTGGTGATGGGGCCGCCCTCGGTCGCCTCGATGGCGAACGCCGGATAGGTGCGGCCCCGCAGCATGGATTCGATGTCGTCGTCCTTCTGCTTCCTCGGGTTGCTGCGCAGTGCAGAGAAGAAGGCGTCCAGCGTGGCCGCTTCCTTCACCTGGCCGCCGGCGCGCCACTCGGTGCGGAACAGGGTTGCCGATTCCTCGATCTGCCGGCGCAGGCCGCCCATGCTGGCGGTCAGCTCGGCCAGCAGGCTTTCGTTCTTGGCGACGGCGGTAGCCGTGGCCTTCGGGTTGCTGATGCGGTCGCGCAGGGTGGCGGCCTGCCGTTCCAGTTTCCAGAGGCCGATGACCTTGCGGATGATGAAGCTGTCCGCACTCTTGTTGTCGTTCAGGAAGGCATTTTGCTTGCGGATGGTGTCCAGGTTAATCATCTGGCGGTCGCGGTTATTGGCCGCGCGGGCCTGCGCCTCCTTGACTGCGATGGTTTCCTGCATCCGGCGCATGGCGTCGGCGTCGCCCACCACGTCGATCAGGGCTTCCATCTGCTCCTTCGACAGGCCGCCGGTGACGGCCACGCTGCCGGTGCCGTTCACGTCCATTACCTGGCCGATCCAGTCCGCCTTCTTGTTCACCATCGAACGCTTGCTGGTGTCGAAGGTGCCGTCGGCATCGTAGTAGTAGAGGCTCACGCGCTGGGTCTTGTTGCCCTGGCGCACGCCGCGCCCGTTGCGCTGTTCCAGGCTGTCCGGCGTCCAGCCGATGGTCAGGTGGTGGATTGCCTGCGTGCCCTTCTGAAGGTTGATGCCCACCTCGGCCTTCTCGTTGGCGATGACGGTCTGGTACTTGTTGTCCTCGCCGGCGGCGTTGAAGCCGTCCTGCACCGCAAGAATCTCGTCGGGCGAGTTGTTCGTGCGGCCCGTGATGACGGCGATAGCAGCGGACGGGATACCGGCGCGACGGGTCAGCAGGCGCTTGATCTTGTTGTGCAGCGGGAGAATGTCGCAGAACACGATTTGCTTGACGATGGACGCCGTAGCGCCGTTCTCGTCGATGCCGCGCGGGCTGGCCTGCTCGTGCTGGAAGTTTTCGAGCATGGCGGCCAGCTTCGGCGGCACGGAAACGTCGAGGTCGAGGCCCAGCTTTTCGGCGATGGCCTCGAAGGCGCTCTGCGTGTCGGGGTCGATGGTGTCGATCACCACGCGGTTTCCGTCGATGACCTTGGCCTGCACCTGAATCTTCAGCAGTTCTGTTTCCTGGCCGGCGGCGTCCTTGATGGTGCGGTGTCCGACGATGGCCTTCTCGTCGGTCATGGGGCCGGGCCGGGGGCGTTCCTCGATGAACTTCTTGCCGTTGAACTGGGCGATGGCGTCCTTGGCCTTGGCGGCCTGGGTCTGGATGAAGCTGTAGAAGGTGGCGCGCTGGTCGAGCTCGGGATCCGCAATCAGCAGCGTCATCTTGTTGATGAGATTGAAGGGGTGCCCGATGAGGTTCAATTCCTCACCGAAGTGCTCCGCCACCTGGTCGTAGGCGGCTTGGTCGCCACGGTTCGGCGACTTCTCGGAAATGAGGTCGATGGCCCAGCGGAACGCGCCCTTGTAGAGCTTCAGGCGATCCACGATGTCCGGCGGCAACGTTACCGGCGTGGCCTTCTCTTCGCGGTCGGGAACCACGATTTGCTCGCCCACGTCCTCGGCGCTCTTGATGGTGGCCACCTCGCCGATGGCCTTGCGCAGCACGCCCACGTTGTTCAGGCCCACGAACACGTCGGTGGTGCGCGCCACGCCGTCCATCGTCACGTCGTCCTGGTTCTCCTTGGCGCACATCATTTCCATGAAGTTGTCGGCGCCCCGGATGCCCAGGCACATATCATTGACGCGCTCGTGGCCGGCGGCCAGAGACAGCATCGCATACATTTCCAGCGGGCTATTGGTGATCGGCGTGGCCGTCAGCATGAGCACGCCGTCCTTGCGCTCGGACTTGCCACGGATGAACCAGGCTTTGGCCTGCGCGTCGATACCGCGCCGGGACGCCGGCGACAAGGACAGGAACTTGGCGCTCTTGAAGTCCACCGTCTGGGCGGAGTTCTTGAAGACATGGGCCTCGTCGAATACCACGCTGTCGATGCCCATGTCTTCGAGGTACGGCGCGCCGCCACGCTTGTCCGACAGGACGGCCAGCAGGCCCGCCTGCTTTCCCTTGGCGCGCTCGTCCTCCTTCTTGTCCATGCTCTCGGCGAAGCTGGCGTCAGCCTGGCGCATGAACGCCTCGTAGGCGCTGATGGTGTCGTCGCGCAGACGGATCCGCTCGAAGGCTTCGAGGGTCATAAAAATCTTGCTGTGGCGGTTCTCCATCACCGCCGTCAGGTCGGCGTCGAAGTTGGACGAACTGACGGTCGCCTTGCCGTCCTTGCCCACGCGCAGGCCGATGAACAGGCAATCATCGGTGCTGGCATAGGCGCGCGAGGCTTCCTTGCGCCAGTTCGACAGCACGGAGTTGGGCACGACGAAGGCCGTCTTGGCCTTGACGCCGATGCTCTGGGCGTACTGGGTCGCGGCCAGCGCCGTGAAGGTCTTGCCCAAGCCCACACCGAAACCATTGATGCCGCCGAACTCGCGGCTGGTCTTGCGCACGTAGGCGTTCTGGTAGCCGTGCAGGGTCAGGTCGGCGTTCATGCCGGGAATCGGCATCGGGGCCTCGTCCTCCACCTGCCGGAAGCGCAGCTTCGCCGGGTCGGATGCGATGGCTTCCAGCCGGGCCACGATGGCGCGGTTGCCGCGCACCCAGCCGTTGAACTGCTCGTTGGCGGTATTCACCATGCGGCGCAGCTCTTGCAGGGCCTTGGCGTCCTCCATGCCCAGCTTGACGCCGCCCAGGGTGATCGTGCCGTTCTTCAGGTAGTCGCCGATGCGGTTCAGCAGCTTTTCGCGGTCGGTGAGATTGCTCCCCGGCACGTCGATGTCCACGCGCTTCTCGCCCGTGCGCTCGTCGTAGATGACGGCGGCGGACGGATGCACGAAGCGGCGCAGGAAGTCGGCTTTCTCTTCCAGGGAGACGTGCGGGCTGAACAGGTTGAAGGTCAGCTTCGACACATCCACCTTGTCGATGCGGGCGGCGGCGTCCATCTTCTGGCGCAGCAGCTTGGCCCGCACTTCCTCGGTGGCCGCGCTGGCGATGTCGGCATCCACGCGCGTCAGGAAGTCGGCGTAGTTGCCCACGTAGTAATCGTCCGCGCGCGTGACGCTCTTGCCGTCCGGCGACAGGCACCAAGCCGGGTCGGCGTGCGGGTCGAAGCCCTCGCCGTAGATGGCCTTGGCGTCGTCCAGCCCGGCCCAGATGGATTTCGTCTTGTAGCGCAAGCCCGCGAAGGTGGAATCCGCCGTGGTTTCGACGCTCGGGGCTGCCTGCTGCACGTCGCCGCGCCAGACTGCCGAAAATCCGGTCTTCTTCTGGTAGTGGTTGCCGATGGTCAGCAGGCCGTCGCGCAGCTTTCCGCCCAGCGCCGACGGGCGCTTCTTGGCGACGCCGGCGACGCGCTGCATGGCGTCGGACAGGGCCGGATACTCGGCCAAGAAATTGACGCCGGTTTCCTCGCCAAGACGTTCTTGCAGCACCTGGGCGGCAGCCATGCCGACGATGCCGGCATTCCAGAACTGGGCGCGGTCGCCGTCGGTCTTCAGGCGGCGAATCTCGGCCATTGCGCCGCGCAGCCAGTCGGGGATGTCCAGCGACTGCGAGTTTTCCACCATGTAATCGACGCATTTTTCAGCGTCCGGCCAGGTGGCGCCAGCCTCGAAGGCGGCGTAAGGGTCTTGCATCTTGCCCACGAGGTCGGCCATGCTGGCGCTGTCCTCGCTGCGCGCCATCGGAACCCAGCGGCCGTCCTGCATTTGCAGGGTCTGCCCGGCCTGGGTGATGGTGTCGCCGTCGCGGTAGATGATGGGCGTGGTTTCAGCCTCGCCCAGCACGTCCCAATTCACGCGCGAATCGGGGAAGCGTTTGAGCATCCGCGCGATTTCGCTGATGGGGGCCTTGGTGATGACGCGATCCACGTCGCGGAACTTGGCCGGGTCTTTGCGAACGAACTCGCCCAGCACGAACCGCTTGCCCTCGCCGTCGAAGTAGCGGCCCTCGATGAAGGGCTGCCACTGCACGTTCGCCTCGATCAGCACCTTGGGGGACTGCTCGAGCAGCTCGGCGATTTTGTCCAGGGTGTCGCGGCTGTATTTACGGAACGCGATCACGTCCGTCATGGTGCCCGCGCTGGCCGTGCCGAATACGGCATTGGGGAGCCGGTAGGCGCCCAAGAACTCGGCCACGTAGCTGGCCTTGACGCGCAACTCTTCTTCTTTTCCGCCCTTGCCGGAGACGCAGCGCGGCGGCGTGATGAACACGGCCAGGCCGCCCGGCTTCAGCTTTTCCAGTGAGCGCAGGATGAAGTAGTTTTGCAGCGGTTTCTTCTGGTAGCGGCTGTCCAGCAATTGGTTCCCGCCGCGGTCAGCGACACCGCCGAAGGGGACATTCGTCACCACCGCGTCGTACTGCTCGTCCGGCGTGGCTGCGGCCACCTTCTCGAACGGGGAAACCGTCGCGGTGTAGCCGGGGCCGTCATTCACCAGGCCGTTGATGCGGCCCGACGTTTCATTCAGCTCCACCGCATCGATAGCGGCAGACAGGGGCGCGGTCGCGCCGAAGACGCCCACGCCAGCGCACGGGTCGAGCACCTTGCCGCCCGAGAAGCCCAGCTCGCCCATGAGCTCCCAGACGCCCTCTGCGATGGGCTTGGGGGTGTAATACTCGTAGGCGCTGCCCTTCTTGCCGTCGGCGCCGATGAGCGCGCCTCCGGTGCCGGAATACTTCGCCAGCACCAGCTTTTCTTCCGGCGTCAGGCGCGCCGCATCCACCTCGCCAGCGTCGATGCGACGGAGCAAAGCCATCGCAGCGGTGTTGTCCTTCTTGCGCTGGGCCGGCTTGCGGTTCGGGTCGAACTCGTAATACTGGGCCGTCTGGTTACGCGGCGCGGGCGGGGCGTCATCGCCGGCGACGGCATCCGGCGGCGCGGCGGCTTCAGCCTGGGCGGTAGCGCCCCCCCGTGGCCGTTTGGCCTGCGCCCAGTTCGACGCGGATCTGGTTCGCGCGCGCGGCCAGCTTCAGGCGCGCCAGCACGCCGCCTTTTCCCACGGCGCTATCGAAGGCGATACGGTTCAGCATGTCTTTCTTCCCTTCAGGAGAGGTTGGCGGTAGCGGCCAGCATGGCGTTCTGGTAGGCGGACACAGCCTGCTCGAACAGGGTCACAAGCGCAGGGTCGCCTTGGTTGCGGTTGAAGGCGGCTTCCAGCGTGTCGGCGAGGTCAGGGGCCAGAATGTCGGGCACCGTGCCGTCGATGACGGACTGGAACAGCGCGCGATCAACTTCCTTCTGGTCAGCCGCCGCCGTCTTGTCGGGATAGGTGCCGTCCCAGACCTCGTAGCTGAAGTTGGTCAGGTCGGCGTTGAGCGCGAAGCGTGCGTAGCCGAAGTCCACCACGGACAGCTCGCGGCGCTGGTCGCCCTTGCGCACCTGCACCTTCGAGAAGGCCACGAACTTGAAACCGGCAATCTCGCCGAACTTCGGAGCGGTCGATTCCTGGTAGTTCGCGGATGCGGTCACGAAGTCGGCGATGCTTTCCTGCGTCTCCACCGCCTCGATCATCCACTCCCCGCCGTTGTAGTCGGGGTCGTAGAGCTCGTTGTTGGTGGCGGCGGCGAAGGTGCGCAGAGCCTGGGCGGCGTCGCTGGTAGGCGCAGCAGCGGCAGGCGTCGCTTCCGGGGTTGCGGCCTGCTGGGGCTGCTCTTCGGCGGCAGTCTTGCCGCGAATTTGCCCGATGGTCTTGGGGTTGAAGTGAAAGTCCAGTTCCACGCCGGCCTCCGTGAGTTCAATGATGCTGATGTAGCCCAGCTCGCCGCCGTCACCGTACAGGTCGGCCAAGCCGAAGGCTTGCTCGGTGCCGTGACCTTCCATGTCCTTCTCGGTGATGCACCAGTCGCCCGCACCACGGAAGTAGTGCAGGTGCGCCACAGCCTCGTCGCCCTTGCCGTCCTGGTCATAGGTCTTCGGCATGGCGGCGATGACGCCGGCCAGCTCCTTCATCTTGTCCGCGAAGAACTGCCATTCCTCGCCCATCAGTCCGGCGATGACGGCCTTGTTTTGGGCTTCCGACATCCAGCGGTTCATGCCGGTATCGGTCAGCACCTTGAGCGCGTCCATGCGGTCTTTTGCCGGGCCGACGAATGCGGCGGGCGATTCTTCAGCGACGAACAGGGCTTCCACCATTTCCGGGGCGTCATCCTCGGAATACATGAACGGGCGCCCCTCGTTGCCCTTCACACGCTCGTCGCCGGCCTCGCCGACATACACCATCGCCTTGCCGTCGTCGCCGATGTTGATGCGGCCCAGCACCTGGTCGCCCTTCTTGACCTTGCCCACGTAGCCGTCGTCATCCACGCCGTCCAGGGCGGGCGACTTCTCCGCCACGGCGCGCCCGGTCAGGTGGTCGCTGATGGTGCGGGCGTCGCGCGCGAAAGCGCCCATGCGCTCGGTTTCATCCTGGGTCATTTCCACGCCGGAGAGCGATGCGCCGAAGGACATCACGGAGCGCAGCGGCACGATGGCGCTATCGAAGGTGGCGATTTCACGCGCGCCATCCAACGCGGCGGCGAACTTCGCATCCGACGCCAGGAAGGCGCTGAAGTCGTTAAGCAAGGACTTGGTGGCCGCGATGGCGCGCACCTCGGTTTCCACCTCAAAACCGGCGGCGCTGTCCAGGGCCGTCTCCACGTCGAACGTGGCTCCGGCTTCGGCTTCGTCCGGCTCGTAGTCGCCCTCGGTCAGGATGGCGATGGCTTCCTCGATGCTGGCCGCTACCTCGGCTTCGAGGTCGGCTTGCTCGGTGTTCCCCTCGCTGCGGTTGATGGGCTCATTGTTCTTCACCACATCCAGCGCCTGTTGCAGGGCTGCGACGGCATGGCCGGTGTCGTCGAGCGCCGCGACAAGATCCCGGCCCTCGTTGGTCAGCCAGTTGAAGCCGCCGCCGCGTTCGACGTAGCCACGCTCCACCAGCGAATCGCGGGATGCCTTGGACGGCACGTCGCCGTCCTCGATCTTGGGGTTCTTCTTCATGACGCGCAGCGTGTCGAACTCGCCGCCGTCAAACTGCTCACCGGCGACGGTATGCACGGAATCCATCGCGGCGCCAGCGAACTCGCCCCACTCGATTTCGGCACCGTGGCGCTTGGCGGCCTCGTCCATGCCCTTCGCGGTCACGAACGGCGAGTAGTCGCCCTTCAGCACGGATTCCGACAGCCAGAGCTTGAACTCGTCGGTAGCACTGGTGAAGCGGTAGGCTTCATCGACGGCGGCGATTTTCTCGGCGTCGGTCTTCTCGGTCTGCGGCTCCGCCACGCCCAGCGATTCCAGTGCCTGGCGCAGCCCGCCAAAGGCCAGCGCGGCTTTCAGGAAGCCGTTGAAGTTCTTGCTCTTCAGACCCGTGATGCGGTCGCCCTTGCGGACGTAGTACGAGGTCGCGGCGCCGCGCTTGCGTGCCACCACCTCGCCGAAGCCCTGCTCGAAGAGCGATTTCACGAAGTCCTGCCCGTTGCTCACGGTGCCGTCGGTCGTGCGCACGCTGATGGAAGTCAGCCCGTTCCATGCCCACTTCAGGTTATCGTCGCGGCGCTTGGCCTCTTGGGCCTCGCTGCGCTGCGCTTCAAGTTCGGCGCGCTTCTCGGCGGTGATGCCCGCCCATTCGTCGATCTGCGGGCGGCGGTCGCGCTGGGTCTTCGCCAGCTTGATGCCCGTGGCGCGCTCGAAAATCTCGGCGCTGGACTTGTTGTCGAGGTTGCTCAAGATGCTCCACGCCAGCGCGGCGTCCTTCGCCTCGATGGCGGCGACGATTTGCGGGGTCTGACTGCCGGTGTCGATGCCGGCCTTGTGGAATACGGCGGCAGCCACGTCGGCGAGCGGCGTTTCGGGGGTCAGCGCGGCAACTTCCGACGTACCCTTGGCGATCAGGCGTTCCTTGGCGATGGACTGAATCCGGTCGCGCGCGGAAGCGGCAGCATCCAGGGCGGTGCTCCACGCGGCGAAACCGTGGTCTTCGCGCAAGCTGGAAAGGCGTTCGTCCCAGGTCTTGATGCCGCCAGCTTCCAGCGCCTGCGACGCCTTGCCGATGATGTCGTACTGGCCGGTGCGCGACGCGACGCCCAGCTTGTCGAGCTCGGCGCGCATGGTCTGGGTGTCGATGATGCCGTCCCAATTCACCGCAGCGACGGCGGCATTGAGCACTGCGGCAGCGGCGGCGAACGACTGCACGTAGGCGTCGATCAGCTTCTGGGCGTCGTCCTGCTGGCCGGCGGCCTTGCCAAAAAGGATGTCCTCGCCCTTTACCAGCTTGAGCTTGGCGCGCACGTCATCCACGGTCAGAGACTTACCGGCGAAGGCGTCTCCCATGCCGACGAACACATCGGAGCGCAACCATTCCACAATTTCGGTGGGCGCGCCCACCCGCTCGCGGCCCAGGGTGCCGTCCTTGACGTGCGCCAGGTAGGCTCCGCCCTGCTCGGTCAGCGTCAGGTAGTCGTTGCCGCGAGACTTGCCCAGCAGGTACACGGCGGCGTATTTCTCGCCGAAAGAGCCCTCCCACCACTTGGCCGACTTCTTGGCCTGCTCGGCAGCAGCTTTGTCCCTGCCAAGCTCCTTCAGCATGGCTTCGTCCTCTTCGGGCGTCGTCGCCGGGCTGGTGTCCTCGGCCACGGTGTAGCCGGCCTCGCGCAGTTGCGCGATGGTCGGTGCAGCATGGGCGGCCAGCACCTTGCCGCCTTCAGCGCCCGGCGTGGCGTTGATAGTGTTCCACGCCTTTTCGCCTTCCGGCGTGTTCGGGAAGAACGACGTGAAGAGGCCGTCGGCGCTGTTGCGATAGGTGATGTCGGGTTTCTGCTGCGCCTCCTTCGCGGCCTGTACGCGGCGCGCCACCTCGGCCATCGCCGCCGCATCCACCTGGGCGGCGTAGTCTTCCGGCGTCTTGGTCAGGTCGTCGTCGATGCCGTTCATGGCCCAGCCGGCGACGTTGCGGCCCGCGCCGACGTGCGTAAAGGTCGGCTGTACTTCGGCGTCGCCCTTGTAAAGGCGGGTATCGCTCGGCTCGCGGCCCTCCCAGCCCAGCGCGCGCAGGGCATTTCGGACGGCAACGATGCGGCCCTGGAAGAAGGCGTCGAGGCGGTCTTGCCAGTAGAGTTGCAGGGCTTCGTCGCCGCGCACCTTGGCGTAGCCCTCGGGCGTGGTCGGGTCGAACTCCGGCTTGCCCTCGGCGGCCACCTTCGCCACTTCGAGTTCATGCTGGGCGGTCGCCAGTTCGGTTTCCAGGGTGGCGATTTCTTCCTTCAGGGTCTGGATGTTCTGCATCCGGGCCGCGCGCGTGGCATTCACGCGCTGGAACGCCTCGCTGTTTTTCTCGGCCAGGCGCATGATGCGGCGCGCCACCTCGCGGATGTTCAGGTCGGCGCCGCGCTCCGGCGCGACGACGATGGTGATGTCCTTCTTGTTCAGCAGCCACTTCCACGAGATAACCTCATCCGCCGGCGCCATCTTGTTCGGCGTCACGTCGGGGTTGTGGAAGAAGATGGTCACGGTCTGGCCGTCGGACAGCTCGAAAATGGCCGCCACGTTGGCGACGCCGCGCTGCTTGAACGGGTCGGTGACTTGCAGGGCGATGGGCTTCACCTTGTCGCCGGTGCGCTCCATGCTGCCGCGCAGCAGTTCCATCCGGCGTTCCAGCTTGGCGTAGGGCGTCACCAGCGCGTCGAAGGCCAGCGCGCCCTCGGCGTCGTCGATGATTTCCTGGGCGGTCACAGCATCCAGAAGAAGGCCCTCGCCGCTGTCGGAGCGCCGGATGTCGTACAGCACCTTGTCCAAGGTGGTGTCGTAGGGCAGCGCGTCGGTGTTCCAGTGAGTTTTCTTCATGGTGTCAAGTCCTTCCTTGGGTAGGGTGTCGGCCCGAAGCGGGCTCTTCAGGTCGCCGTTGTCCAGCCACCACTTGAGTTGAGAAAGAGAAGCCGGGACGATGCTTTCCAGCCCGTCCCAGCCGCGTTCGTAGCTGTTCAAGTAGGCGGCGCGCGCCGATGCCAGGTCGGGAAAGGCGAGCATGACTTTGTGCTCGTCGAACTGGCCGCCGATGTTCTGATTGATGACGTAGGCCCGCTCCGACTCGGGTAGCGGGCCGATGAAGCAATCCACGCCGTCGCCGTCCGCGCCGGTTGTGCCGCCGATGTAGCCGTAGTGCGCCGCCATGCGGCTAGACCACGCCTTGCCAGTCTTTTCATCCACGCCGGAGCGCGTGCTTCCGCGCGGCTGCTCGATGGCAAGATTCAGGCCGTACAGGCTCACCCGCCCCACCTTGTAGCTGCCGGCACGGCACTGGGCTTCCGACGGTTCAGGCGTCAGGTTTTGGCCGAATGCGCCCTCGTGGGCGGCGCGCTCGATGAGGTGGAGAGGGGTATGGGACATGCAGGCATGGTATGGCCCGCATTGCCCGTTATTTCGGGTGGTTTTCCGCCTCAATGTCGGCGGCAACTTGATGGATGAGGATGCAGATTTCGGCCAGGTCGCGGCCTGCTTGCGACTTCTTGGAGAAGCCGCCGAAGTAGTCCAGCTCGGCGGCGATGTCGGCCATTTCGTCGGCCATCGCGCGCAGCCGCTTGGCCGGCGCTTCCGGCGGCGACTGCGGCGCGGGACTGCTGCTCATCGCATCAGGCGGCAGACGCGAGGCTGGCGATCTGCTCGCGCACGGAGGCGATAGATTCCTTCAGCGCGTCGCGCTTCTGGGTCAGCACCTGCTCCATCTTCGGTGCGGCGGTGCGGATCCCGACGGGCGGCTGTACCTTCGCGGCGGCGAGCACCTTCTGGAACTTCACGCGCCCGGCGTCCATCGCCTGCACGATTTCGGCGATGGCCTTCACATGGTCGTCCTGGTTCTTGATGGGGAGCACCTTGCCATTCACCAGCACCTGGAAGATGTCGCCGGACTGCTTGATGCGCAACACCACTTGCTGGGAATCGGCGAAGGTCAGCGTCATTTCCCGGTAGGTGATGCCGGACGAACGCTTCACGGTGGTCGGCACGTCCTGCTGCACGACGTTCGCGCCGGCGCGCGAGAAGAAGCGAACGGCCTGCTTGGCCGCCTTGTCCTTGGCCGACAGGTCTTCAAAGCTGAAAAGCAGGTTCTTCATGGTGTGAGCCCTTTCAATGGGAATGGTGGTTGCTGTTTCCGCCGCCGTCCATGATGGCGCCGGAGGCGTCGATGTTTCCTTGCACGCCGATGTTGCCCTCGACCGAAACGCCAGAGCCGCCGGAAACGGCCAGGCCGCCCTTGCCGACGATGGCGCCATCCACGGTGAGGTTTCCGGTGACGTGCGTATCGTCCGCCTGCACCGTGGCCGAAGGAGCCTGCACCGTCACATGGGAACCGGACTTGATGAGCACGTCGCCCTGGGCGATCAGGTTCATCAGCGCATCGGCGAGCAACTCCATGTTGGCATGGTGCCAGCGCCGCCAGCCCGTCGAATTTCCCGCCTGTGGGTTCCGGTAGCCGGTGATGATGGGGTAGCGCGCGTCGCCGCCGATGAACGCCACCCAGACGGTATCGCCCGCCGTGATTTCGACCTCGGTAGCGTTCTCGCCGGTGCGCGACTTGTCGCCCAGGGAATACTCGATCTCGGCCAGCGGCAGCACGTCGCCTCCATCGGTCAGGCCCGGAATCTCCACGCGGCACATGCGCGCGCCCGCGTCGTAGCCGCGCACGATGGCGGGATAGCGGCCCGGCCAGAAGCCGTAGGTTTCGCCCGCCTTCATTCTTCGAGGCTCCCCACCCAGAGCCGGGTATAGGCTTCCTGCTGGCCGCCGTCGTCCGTGCCGCTGCTGAAGACGTGGGCCGCCGTGATGACGGTCAGCTTCGCGCCACCGGCGTAGGCGATCAGGTCGCCGGCCACGACGTTCCCGCGCATGGTTGTCCGCGAGGTCTTGCGATGCACCAGGCAGCGCGTCATGTTGCGCAGGCGCTGCGCGTCCTTGAATGGGGAGTAGCGCACCGCGCGCGGCTTGTCGCGGTTGCCGAACACAGCCGCGCCGGATGCGGCCAGCGAGAAGAACCAGGGCACGGTATGCTGTTCGAGGAAGCCGCTTTCCACGTCCTCGCTGGTGTTGTCGGGCAGGGTCAGCACCGTGGCCTGCTTGAACAGGTCGCCCAGCCGGACGAATTGCAGCTTGCCGTTCTTCCAGCGCACCGCGCCGCCCTCTTCCTGAAGCACGCGGGCAATATGGAAGGTCGGGGTGTCGCCCACGGGGCAGTAGAAGCGCGGCACGGGGAAGTCGGCATCCACGCCCTTGATGGTCGCGCCGGCGGCCCGATAGATGGCGGCCAGCGAGGCGTTCTCTTTTATGATGGCGCGCTGGCGCACGTAGGCCGCGCCCTGGCAGGCATCGAGCAGCGCGGTCACGCTGTACGCCTCCATGTCACGCTGCCCCTGGGAAGAGCGCCCGGCGATGCGCTTGGACTTGACGATGCGCAGCGCGTCGCCTCCGACGGTCAGCACCTGGCCCTCGGCCAGCCGCTTGTCCAGCCCTTCATCGCCGGCCCGGATCTCGGCTTCCAGCGTCAGAGGGATGGGGGAAAGGTCGGAGCGCAGCGTGGCGGACTTGATGAGGTCGCCGCGAAGCTGCTTACCGTCGGCGAAGGTCACGATCACGGCTACACCGTCAGGATGGGTTGAAAGAAAGCCCTATGCGGCATTTCCGCTTCGGTCTGGGCGATGTCGCCGGCAATCTCGCTGGCGCTGCGCCCGAAGGGATCGACACCCATGCCGCGTGAGGCTTCAAGCTGCAAGGCCGTCTCACGCTCGACGTACAGCAGGAACAGGGGGCGAATCAGCGCCCATTCGGGGTCGGTGATTTCCAGGTCGCCATTGATGGCCGGCACTGGGTCGGCGTTCTCGCGCGCGCGTATGACGGCGTACCCGGCATAGAACCGGGTAGCCGCCATTGCCTGCGCAAGTACCGTTTCCTCGTCCAGCAGATTGCCCGCGGGGCGCTCTTGCGTGGCGAACTGCGTAGCCAGCGCGGAGAGCGTCGTCATTAGCGGTAGTCGTTCGAGTTGCCGGCGCCGATTTCGCCGAAGTAGTGGAAGAACGCCGTGCCGGTAATCATCAGCACCTGCGAGCGGTTCTCCCAGTCACGGTCGGGGTCATCCACCTGGATGAAGCAATCGACGATGCGCTTGACGCGCAGGTACTGCTGGGGCGTGCCCTCGTACACCTTGGCGTTGAAGTAGCCGCCCTTGGCGATGAGATTCACCAGCATCTGATCGACGCTGCCGGCCACGTCTTCCAGCAGGGAGATTTGGCCCTGGTGGGCGATCTTGCTTTGCTGGGCCTGGTACATCATCGAACCCAGCGGCATCGGCACTTCGATTTCGCCGGCGGGCGCGGTTTGCGGCCACGGGAACTGCTTGCACTTGAGCCAGCTTTGCTCGAAGCCTTCGATTTCCAGAGAGAAGTCGCTGGAAATGGCCTTCGCGCCCAAGGCGCGGGTCGCGTCGTAGTGCCCCTTCAAAAGGGCAGAGGTAGAAACGGTCATGTCGTTGTCCTTTCGTAGGGGATGGAGACGTACATAGGCACTGTATGGCACGCCCTGCCCAGCACCCGGCGCAGTTTTCCGCCTACTGACAGGCCAGAATGGCGGCTTCCAGCTCGGCCTCGTAGCCCTGGCGCTGCTTGCGCTCTGCGCGCAGGGCCGCCATCTGGCGGAAGACGGTGGAGCCCAGCGGAAGCGCCTCGACGGCGTAGGCCGGCTTCGTCGGCGCGGACACCTTGCACGGGACAGGAACAGGGACAAGCACCTGCTGCACGTCGGGCGCGCGCTGCGCGGGCGTGGCGCACCCGGCAAGGCAGGTCAGCGCAGCAAGGGCGATGGTGAGGATGGCGGTCTTCATGGCTTCCCTCGCTCGGTCTTCAGTTCGGCGTCGAACGCGGCGGACGCGGCGGCGCACTCGTTGGCGCCGACTGGCGGCTGGGACTGCAAGATGCTCGTGGCCTGCGCCTGATAGCCGGCGGATTCGGCCTTTGCCTTGTCGGCGGCGGCCTTGGCCTGCTGCTCGCGCTCGGCGGCCTGCGCAACCAGCTTCGTCAGTTCGTCGTTCTGCTTCTGCGCGGCGGCGGCGACGGCGTTGTAGGACTGCTCAAAGGAATCGGCGCGGTCGTTGGCCGCCTTTAGTTGCGTTTCCAGCGCGGCCACCTTGGGCGAGTAGTAAGCGGACGTGGCCTTGTAGCCAAGCCCGATACCCACGGCGATCATGGCGATGACGCCCAGCGCCTTCCAGAGCAAGGGGTTGAGCGGGTTCATTGCGCCTCGCCTCCCGGCGCGTGCTCCTTGGGCTTGCTCTTGTCGCCCATGAGGTACACGCCCAGGCCGCCGACAAGGGAGCCGAAGCCGATGCCGAACGCCTGCATGTCAAAGTCCTTGCCCTGGGCGATCACGCCCCACGCAGCCAGGACGATGAATGCGGCGATGCCGACGATGGCGGCAACTCGCCCCGTTTCCAGCGTTTCGCCGTCGTAGTCGGTGATGAGATCCTTGAGCGACATATCGTGCCCCTTTCTGCCGTCAGGCAAGTTCCGTATCGTGCCGCTCGAAGGCGGCGGCCATCTTGGTGTCGTATTTGTTGGCCGCGTAGTTCGGGCCGTTGTAGTTCTTGGCGAACTTCGCCCAGTCCTGGGCCTTCAGCGCCGACCAGATGGCCGGGTTCGCCTTCACGAAGCGCACGAAGGCGTCCAGTTGCGCGGCCTCGTCCCGGTACATGGCATTGATGAACTCCTGCACGGAGCCGTAGCCCAGCAGTTGCCAGTGGAAGCCCATGATCTGGAACAGGCCCCAGCTCGCCGATTCCAGCGCGCAGGCCCGGTGAATCTTCGCCGCCTCGTCCAGGCGGTCGCACTCGGCGACGCCGCCACGGTATCCGCCGGGCGTCGCATTGACGACGCCGGAGTGGCTCTTGGCGTAGGTTTCGGTCAGTTGCGGGCCGATGGCATCCTTCAGGCGGCGATACATGATGTGCCGCTCGAACAGGATGACGGGGCGGCCATCGTCGAAGAAACCGGAGCCCCGGCTTTCCACTTCGGTGACGGCCTTCACCGCTGCCACGGGCACGGACAGCAGCAGCGCGGCTTTATGGAAGTCGGCGGGAATAAGCCGTTTGGATTCAGGCGTCGCCATATCACCCCCCATTCTTGAATTTGTCCGCCATGCCCTGGATCAGGTCGTAGTAGTCGCGCTGCAACTCTTCGCGCGTTGGCGGTTCCACGCCGTCGCACTCGCAACGGCTGATGTACGCCATGCACTTTGTGACGAAGCCGAAGATGTGGTTTCGCGCCGCCTCGACTTCGGCAAGGCGCTCGTCCAAGTCCTCGACCCGCTTCTGCAAGCGAGTGAAGGCATCGCGGTCAGAGGCATCGGCCTTGAGCGTCACGGCGTCCTTGCTGACGCGCAGGCCAATCCATCGAAGGATCATGAAGCCCAGCAGCATCAGGCCGGCGGTGCCGCCTACCTTTTGTTCGGGTGAAAGTCCGTCCAGCATCCTTACATCCTCCGACGGGCAAGCACCTTGCCGAGATTGCCGATAGAGCGAATCACGGTGTTCAGGCGATCAACGGCTGCGGCTTGGGTTTTCAACTCGGCTTCCTTTACTTTCTTCCAGTCCTCGAAGGGCTTGCCCTCGAAGAACCGTTTGGCGACGCTGGGCTGCATCGCCAAGGCTTCGTTCAGTGATGTGGATGAATATAGGGTGAGGCTAGATGCCGTCCCCATCAGGTTTTCCGACCAACTCGCGCGCCATTCGGGAGAGACAGGAATGAACCGGAAATCGGGCCGGCGGCAAGTTGCTTGCCACCCCTCCTTTCGGCATAGCCACGATGCCGTCCTCGGTGAATTCCAGCTTGAAGAAATGGCGCAGCTTGTCGCGGCCTTCCAGGTACAAGCCCATCAGCCGCGTGAAATCGCTGTCCGGGTAGCTCTTCAGCACGCGCACGCGCGCCAGCAGGTATTCGTCGAACGAGCCTTCGCCGTCAGCGGCCTCGGGCGCGTCCTCGCCGGTGCGCAGCAGTTGCGCGGCCATCGCGCCGAACAACCAATGCAGGCGGCCAGAAAGGCCCTCGACCTCGCCCACCATGCGCTCGATGGATTCGGCCATCGCGCCAGTGAGGTGCCGGACGTGCCAGGTGTCGCCGCCGACCTCACCGACCTCGACGGCCTGCACCGAAGTCTGGATGTCGGCCTCACCTTGCAGGTAGTCCGAGTAGCGTCCGGCACCCAGCGAGAAGTCGGGGCCGTCCTCGGTCGTGGCGGAAAGATAGTGGCAGACGGCCAGGATGCGCTCCTGCACCGTCCAGCGGGCCGGGTCATCGACACCGCCCTTCGACGCATCGACGGCGGCGTGCAGGAAGGCCGTGGTGCTGGCCTCTTCCATGTGGCCGGGCATGGCGGCCAGGGCCAGGGAATCGCCGATGGACAGTTCGCGCAGTTGCAGCGTCAGGCGTCGCGTGCGAAGTGGGGGAAAGTAGATCATGGGGTCTGGTGCTCCTACGTGAGGCTGACTTTTTGGGAATTCGCCCAGTCCTTGCGGTCAAGGGCGGTCAGCGTGCAGAGGGTCATGGGCACGGCGAGCTCGACGTACTGGCCGTTCGCATCCACGGGGGAGTTCATGGGCATACCGATGGACTCGATCACCAGCGGCGAGTAGGTACGGCCCTTGAACTTCATGGCGACGCGCGTGGGCGACTTCGACGGCATCAGGGCTTCGACATAGCCCATGTCGCCCTTCGTCGTCTCGGCGGCGCGCGCCAGCAGGGAGCCGTCCTTCGATAGCTCGATTGGCAAGGCCCACTCCATCAGCTTGTTGAACGGGGCTTCGACCTCGCTTGCCGGGTCGCGCCAAGCGCGGAACAGGGCCACCACCTGGATCTTCACCGGCGGCATCCCGTTGAACACCTGCGTGCTGTTCAGCTTCGTGATGCCGGTGCGCCCCTCGAATTGCTTGAGAAAGTCGTTGGACTTCTGCTGGGCGCCGCCCTCCGTCTTCGTCCCCGACTTGTTGCCGGGCAGCATGACATCGACGATGGGCTGAAGCGCGCCGGACTGAAGCATCGCCATGAGCGCCGGAGCCTTCGATTCCGGCCCGGCCTGCTCGAACGGGCTCTGCCAGTTCAGCACCATTTCCATGTTCGCCTCGGTCAGCGGCGCGAGCACGGTGGCCGCGTCGCTCTGCGAGGTGCGCCCCCAGGAATCGTCGCCGGTCTTGACCACCTCGTAGAAGCTGGCGATAAGGTGCGGCGAAAGCCCGTCCCAGAGAGAGGATAGGCCGCCGCCTACCAGTGTGGGCGGGAGAATGGAAGGGATGTTCGGCATAGAATAAAAAGGGCGCTACCGCTCTCGCAGCAGCGCCCAAGGCCCCATCATGGCAAGGAGAACTTCTTACTTCAGGCCCGCGCGCTGGCGGATGCGCAGGGACTTCATGCGGCGCATCATCGCCCCGGCGGAATGGCTCTTCATACGCGCCTTGCGGATCGCCACCTTCTGCTTGGCAGACAGGCGGACGTGGCCGGAGATACGCTTGTTGATGCGCACCTTCTTCCCGCTACGGATGACCACCTTCTTGCGGTAGGCAGCGTCCAGCGCAGGCTCTTGGTCGTCGTCGGAGAACACGAAGGCGTCGATGTCATCGCCGGCGCCGTCTTCGCCATCGGGCAGCACGGATGCCACCAGGTCGCGCACGCGGTCGGCGGCCTCGCCGTCCCAGTCGTTCAGCAGCGCGCCGGCGTCCTCTTCGGACACGCCGCACTTCACGAGGTAGTCCCAGGCGGTGTTGAGCGCCACTTGCAGGACGCCCTGCTCGTCTTCGGTGATGTCGCCGTCCTTGTTGGCATCAGCGATGCCCACGAAGAGAGCCATCAGGCGGTCGGCGTAGCTTTCGCCATCGTCCAGGTCGTCGGTTTCGGCCCATTGCTGGACGGCGGCCACAGCCGACACGGAAATGTCGGCGATGGTGTAGTCGTCGGCGCCGGACAGCTTCGGCTCCTTGTCGTCGGCGCTGTCCAGCGTCTTCTTGGCAGCGGGATCCGGGCGCTTGAGCGCGCCACGCAGCATTTCAGTCACGTTCATGGTTTTGCTTCCTTTCCTTTATACGGTTTGCGGGTGGCGGTTACTTGCTCAAGGTCTGCGTCACGAAGGTGCGGCGGTTCGTGCCGTCGTAGCGCAGGGCGTAGGTCACATCCATGTCTTCGTAGGGCCGCATTTCATTGGGCCGCACGTCATACACGAACGCCTTGCCGCCCATTTCCGGCTCGCTGGAAGGCACGATCCACTTGGACGCCTCCGCACCCTCGAAGAGGGTTTGCAGGAAGTCCTTGGTCTTCTTCACCGACAGGTCCATCGGCAATTGCAGGTTGTCCTTCGCAGCGCGCGTCACGGCCTCGTCGATGCTGGTGCTCATGTCGGCCACCGCGATCAGCTTCTTGAGGCTGGATTCGACCAGCGCGCAGGTCAGCGAATCGCGGAAGACGTAGCGCCCGCCGCCGGTGTAGGTTTCGTACGCCACCGGGTTGATCTTGGCGCGCGCGAGCGCGTTCAAGTCCTGGTCGCGCAGTTTGACGGTCTGCGTGATCTTCACGCGCTGGATAGCCCATTCGCGGCCCGCAATCGGGTAATTCTTCGGCGCGAAGCCCTTGGCATTCACCTGGGCGTTACGACCGCAGGCGTAGGCGATGTTCAGCGTCGCCGTGCCGAAGTAGCCGTTGGGATTCACGCCCGTCGGGTCGTCGGACTTCAGCGGAGCCCAGAAGGCGTGCATCAGATGCGCGGTCTGGCTGGCGCCCATGTTGAGCTGATTGACGAACGCGATGGCCGCTTCCACCGACAGATTGCCGGGGATGTCGAAGCGGAGCTGGCGGTTCGTGTCGAACGCCAGTTGCGCGAGCTGGGCCAGCAGCGCCGGGGCCTGCGTGCCGCCGGACGAGATATAGGCGTAGTCGAACTGCGTGTATTGCAGCTTTTCACGCGCGCCCATGTAGTCCTGCGTGGTGTAGGCCGTGCCGCCTTCGGAGAAGCACACCTGCACGCCGGACTTCGCCCATTGCTGGCGTCCGTTGGTGTCGTAGCCGTAGGCTTCGGAGCCGGCGGCGATGACAGCGGCAGCGCCCAGCACGCCGGTCTGCAATTCGACAGCATCGGTCTGGCCTTGGGCCACGTCCGGCAGGTAGTTCGAGTTGCCGTAGTCGTCCTTGGAATCGGACTTCAGCGAGCCGTAGAACTCGTACAGCAGGTTGTCGTCCTTGTCGCGCAGACGCAGGGTCAGCTTGTCGTTGGCGACATCCAGGCCGGCGTCCTGCACGGATTCCGCGCGGAACTCGATCTGGATGCCGTCGTTGTGGCATTCCAGGTGCTTGACGGCAAACAGGAACGGGGTTTCCAGTTCCTCGAAGGCGTCTTCGGTCATCACCGTGTAGGTGAAGTCGCCCGTCGGGGCCGGAGCCACGGGCGGCTCGGCTGCCGGGTCGCCGGCGGTCATTTCGACGGCCACCACCAGCCACTTGATGGCGGCGGAGGTCGTGGAAAGACGCTGGATGATGGCCTGGTAAGCGCCTTTGTTCAGGGCTTCCACGACATGCACCCACGCCTCGTTGAGCGCGGACAAGCGCACCTGCTCGCCGTTGCCCAGCTTCTTGAACACGTTGCCGCGATCCACGGCGAACGGCTTGTCGATACGGCCACGAGTGGCCCGCATCATGATCCCGAACACCTGGTCGGAGTTATCGCCGGCGGGAATTTCGGAGTTGTCGCGCAGCGGGTTGAGCTGAACGCCGGATTCCGCACCGAGTTGTCGCACGAAAGCGGTACTCATGGCCTCTCCCTTCTATTACGCGCCGGTGGCTTGTTGGCCGTCGGCAGCGCCGTTTTCTTGACCGGCAGCGCCGGCACCTTCACCGCTGGCATCGCCGGTCGGCGCGGCAGGGTCGGCGGTCTTGTCGCCCTCGGGGGCAACAGGAACGGCGTCCAGCAGCGCGGCCAGGTCGGCCTTCTTGGCATTGGCCTGGAACTCGATGCCCTTGGCCTTCAGCGCGTCCTTGAGTTGGTCGTAGGACAGACCTTCGGACGGCTTCTTGACGATGGTTTCGCCGCCCTCGCCGCTGGCGCCCGTACCTTCGCCCGAACCCGCGCCGCCGGCACCTTCACCGCTGGCATCGCCATCGGTTTCAGCCGGGATAGCGCCGGCGGAAATGGTCACGGCCAGCTTGTAGCGGTTGAGCTCGGCGATCTGCTCGATGCTCGAAGCCACGCGCTGGAACAGGTCGTGCGAGGCAACCTTGACGGTCTTCGCGCTTTCCTTGTCGTTGGCGACGTGCTTCAGGAACAGGCCCGGCACCTCGGGGAAAACCACATCGCGCGGCATGTGGTTCTTCACCGTGACGGTGAGCGGGTACTTGGCGTCGGCGAAAGCCTCGGCCACCAGTTGGTTGGCGTCCTTCCCCGTGAGGGAAGGAGCGCCCAGCTTGACGATCTTGGTCATGTTGGTGCTCCTTTCCGGTCTGGGCGATTAGCGCAGGTTGGTCACGTTGATGGTGGCGCAGCCCAGCGAGGACGGGCCGTGCGGATTGACCGCCGTGAAGTTGCGGGCGTAGAAGCCGGCGCCTTCGCGCAGGTCATCGCCGGCCAGCAGGGGCTTGACGGTCGGGGGAACGGCATCGCCCAGGACGATGGGGTTGCGCGCCACGTCGGTAGCACGGCCCACGCAGAGGATGTTGCCGCTGTTGGCGGTTTCGGCCACTTCCTTCGGGGTGTAGTACACCTCGTACTGGCCGAAGAGACGGCCCACACGGAAGATGCCCGGACGGACGGCGATGCCCGACGGCTCGAAGATGTCGTTGGCGAGCGTCAGGAACTGCGAAGCGATGTCCTTGCCGACATACAGGTGGGTGATACCGTGGTTCATGGTATCGACGGCCATCTGCTGCGACGCATTGGCGAGAGCCGCGCCGAAGTCGTGCCAGATGTCGTTGCGCTTGAGCTGCGTCGAACGATTCGCCCAGTCGAAGTTGTAGGTGGACTGGTTGTTCGCGGCCAAACGGCGGGCCTTCGCCAGCACGTTGTAGTGGCGCTCGTTGGCAAACTGGTTCTGGATGGCGATGATGCTTTCGCTGTACGGATCCAGGTTCAGTTCGTTCGCCATTTGGGTACGACCGTCGATGCTTTGACGGGTGATGACGCGCCACGGGGCGGCGTACAGCGGGAAGGTGCTGACGGACGTGATGATCGAGGGCGTCACGCTCGGGTCGCGCTCGAAGTCGATGAAGCCTTCCACCGTCACGGGGATGGTGTCGGGCATCTTCGGGGTCGTGGTCAGCGCATACACGCCGGTATCGGTGTTGATGGTGCCGCCGATGACATAGGTGGTGCCCGCGATGGTGATGCTGCCGTTGATGGGCGAGTTGCCGGAGCCGGAGCTGTTGATCGGCTCTTGCGCGGCGAGCACGCCATTCACGTACACCTGCGAGCGGCCACGCAGCAGCTTGACGCCGGTAGCGCTCTGGTCGCAGGTGTCGCTGGTGGCCTGGCCGACGGTCAGCTTGCCGCCCACGGTGCCGTCAGCGGTCAGCGGCGTGCTGGTATTGACGCGGGACGCGCCGACGTAGGCGCCGCCGGAGTGGGTGCCGTCCAGCAGGTCGTTCTGCGAGTAGGCGCCGAAGGTATTGCCGGCCTGGTGGCTGACGATGGCGAGCTTGGCTTCGTTGGAACCGATGTCCGCCGGCAGGTAGTGCGCAAACGGGATGGCTTCGGCGAAGGTGGTCAGGATGGACACCACAGCGCGGTTCGGCTGGATGGAACCCTGATCGTGATGGACGGACGAGGCCGAATCCAGCGCAGCGCCGTACTTGCGCTTGGCTTCGCTGGTGGTGGCGTAGGCCAGGTGCAGAGCCTGCTCGGCCACGTCAGCGGGGACGGTCATGCCGTGCTGCTCTTCGTAGATTTTCACGCCGTCGAGGATGGCGCGGGTGACGCGCTCCTTTTCGGCATCGTCCTTGCAGTCGTCGAGGACGGCTTGCAGGGTTTCGGGGATCTTGACGCCCGAGCTTTGGCTCGTCGCGGTCGCCATGAAGTCGGCGGCTGCGGCGGAATCGAAGGTGCCGCTCGGGGCGACGTTGTCCTTCAGGGAGGTGATGAAATTGGATACTTCGGCAGTCTCGCGCTTGAAGTAATCCTGTTGGATGCGCTTGGTCATGGTTTCGTGTCCTTTCGGAGAAGTTCAAACACAGGAAATGCCGACTGGTAGCCGACTGCTGGTCATTCTCCGGGCCGCAAAATCACGCCAAAGGCGGTTTTTCCGGTTTTCTACTACCCCGTCCAGGGGCTACGACGGGAGCCTTTCGCCGCTCTCGAATTGCTCGCGCCCGTCCATCGCGTGATGTACGAACAGACCTGGCTCATCATCGTCGGATGTCGGGCGACACCAGCACGAATCGCTTACTTCGTGCTCCCGAAAGTCGCCCAGCGGGATGATGTGGAGCTGTTCAGGATTCATCCAGCGCCCCGTCTTCAATGTCTTCCACCGGCACGGCGGGCAGGTGCAGGTCGTCGCGGCGGTTGGTCACATACCGGGTGGTGTATGGCGGGATGTTGGACGTGGTTTCGTAGCCGACGACCTCGAAGGCGATGCGCGCCGGGTTCGGGCCGTCGCCCAGCAGCACGTAGATCACGTCGTTGGTGCGCACGTCGAACCACTCCGCGCTGCCCGACGGGCCTTCCGGCTCGATGAGGAATCGGAACTCGTCGATACCGCCCGTGTTCGCGTCCTTCCTGTCCATCATCGGCGACGCCCCGAAGGGATCCGCCGGCAGGGCGTAGCCGTTGCCGACGTAGGCGTACTCGAACTGCTCTTCATCGCCGGTATTGAGCACGGCCAGGCCGCCCAGCGTCGGGTTGCCATCCACCGTTTCCTCGCCGGCACCGGAGCGCGTGACGTTCTTGCGGAAAAGCTGGATGTTGAAGGCGTTGGGGTGATTGACCACGACATTGCGGGCCATGCGGTTGATTGCCTCGGGCACGTTGTTGAGCATCGCTCTATCCCTTCTGGTTCTGTTGGGCCTGGGCCAGCAGCTTCATCACCTGCTCGGGCGTCATGCCGAACTGGGCGGCCAGGGTCTTTGCCGACGACTGAACGGCGCGGCGGGTTGCGGTCGCCTTCCTCTTCGGCGGCGGGGGCGCTGATTTCTTGGCGGCCCGGACAAGCGCGGCGCGCTCCCGTGCGCGCTGTCGCTGGCGCATGGTGGCTTCCACATCGCGGATGCGGGCGGCAGGTTTCCCGGCCAGCTTTTCGGCCTCTTCCTGGGACATCTGCACGCTCACGCGGTTGTTGTCCTGGGCGCGGGCCTTGTCGATCAGCCGGGCGAGGAAGTTCTGGATGGATGGCGAGGATTCCACCTCGGCCATGACGCGCAGGATGTGCTTGCAGGCGACGCCGTGCAGGTTCGGGTTGCGTACCTTCGGGTAGCCCGTCTCGTCGCGCCCGGCGTTGAACTTGCCGATGGTGGCGATGTACCGGAACCAGTAGCGCCAGCGCCCGCAGTCGCACTCGATGCGCAGCGGTTCCTTTCGCATCCACGCTGCCGACTTCTTCCCGTCCCCGCGCGCGCCGGACGCGGCAGAGGCGTAGGACAGAAAATCGACGATGACGTGGTGGTGCGACACGTCGGAGTTCGGCCCGGCGTTGGTCATAAACCGCACCTTGCTCCCGTAGGCGGCCACTGGAACGGCGGTGCGAATCTCCGCATTGGCGCGCGCGCGGTCATCAGGAAGGGACAGGTCAAGCACCTGCCGGGCGCGGATGCCGCCCTTGTAGCGGCCCTGGGCGATGCGGACGTTGTGGCGGAACTGCGCCAGGTCGTCATGCGTCAGGGGGCGCACCTTCCCGCCCATCGTCGTCATCAGCATCCGGTGGGCGTCGTACTCGCCCTGCACGTCCTTGGCGTTGAGGATGACGGACTTTGCGGATTCGCCGGCGGCACGGCGCTGGGCGGCGTCCTCGGCGGCGCGGGCCTTCTGGTCGGTCGCGGAGCCGCGCAGCTTGGGCAGCCAGCCGCTGGGGCTGGAACCGCCGCCGGAGCGGCCCGTGGGCTTCTTGGTCGCCATGCCTATGCCCCAGCCCAGGACGGCGCGCCAGCTTCGCGCAGGTCGGCGATGGATTCAAACCCGACGCGGCGCTTGATGGCGATGAGCTGGCCCTCGTTCGGAAGCACGATGCGCTTCTGGGGAAGCGGCTGGTCGATGCTGTCCAGGCCGGCGGCGGCCATGACCGTCAGGTATTCGTCGCGGCGGCCATAGACGCGCTGGGCAACCAGCGTCAGGTCGAGGGCTTCGTCCGGCTTCGTCTCGTAGTAGATGGCCGTGGTGTCCCAGGGCTTGACGCTCTCCGCGAACTTGCGGACTTCACGGTAGAAGGACTTGGCGGCGCGGGTGTCTTGGTCGAGCATGGCCGGGCCTTTCAGATGGTCAGGATGCCGCCCCCGGCCAGGTGCCGGAAGGCTTCAGCCATGCGGACGGTGCTTTCCACCGTGTCGGAGCGCAGGGCGTACAGGCAGGTCGCCAGCGCGGCCACCTGCGCGCACGTCACGCTGGCGTTGATGCGGTACTTTGGGCCACTGGTTTCGATGCCGTCCTGCTCGATGGCATTGCCGGGGTTCGCCCGGTTCGCCCGGTCGCCGAACACCAGGCGCGGGGCCTTGCCGTCCGCCGCCACGCCGTTCTTCAGGGACTGGAAGGCGGCGATGGCAGGCAGCAGGTCGGCATCGGCGAAGAGCTTGTCGCGGGTGATGTCCGGCACGTTGGTCAGGATGGTGCAACCCTCGCGGCGGTCGGCGCGGTATCCGGCCTCGGCGCTCACCACCAGCACGCGGGCGTCGGTGTCGTAGGCCGAAAACAGGCTGCACGGCTGGCCGCCGTAGCCGGTGAAGGTCGCCTGAATCTGGATCATGCCCCGCCCCCTTCGCCGCCGGCGTCAGGCACAGCCACGCCGTAGGGCCTGATGTCGGTCGCGCCGCCGTTCGGCCCGGCCTCGCGGCTGGTGATGCCGATTTGCTGCACCACGAGGTAGCCGGCAGGATCCGCAGCGTCGCCCGGCGTGCCCTTGCCGTCATTCGGCTCGCCAGTCTTGGGAGCGTCGAAGAGCGGGATTTCCGCGCGCAGGGTGATGTCGATGGCGAGCACCGTCAGGTTCTTGGCCTCGGTCGGGATGTTCATGGCCGGCACGTCGGGAAGCGCCACCTGCACGGGCCAGTCCATCGGCTGGCTGGCAAAGGTGTAGCGCGCCGTGAATCGGCGGTTCGGCGTGGCATCGAGGAACAGGCCGAATTGCGCGGCCAGCGAGTGCGCCGTGGGCTCGTCCGTGGCGAAGATGACGATTTGCGCCCGGATGTCGCCCGCCACTGCGCGCAGGCCGAACATGCGCTCCTTCTCGTCGGTGGGGATGACGACCATTTCCCGGTCGGCCACCTGGCGGGTGTAGTCGCGCCCAGTTGGGGTGTAGTCCTTCGCCAGCGCAACGAGGATGGCGGGCATGTCAGGCGGGCGCGTGGGAGCGTCGTGGATGTCGCTGCGCATCCAGAGGGAAAGCATGTCCTCGGCGGCGTCGATCATGCGGGACGGTGCCCAGGCCATGCTTTTTGCTACCCCGCGCGTGACATAGCCTTCCAGCGGCTTCGTGGTCGGCACGAGGGTCGCGTAGAAGCGGCCCATGAACTGCCCGAAGGCTTCCTTGACGGGTTGGAGCATCGCGGCGCCCTATCAGCGGGTGAACTTGCCGATAAGCCGGCCATACAGCGGATCGGCGGGAGCCTCTTCCGGCTTCGGTTCCATGAAGCGCGGCAGTGCGCCGGCGTTATGGAAGGCGGCCATGTCGCGCGCCATGCGCTCGCTCACGCCACCGGCCAGCACCAGCGGGGCAATCCCGGCGGCGTCCAGCGCCGTGCCAGCATCGATACCCTTGGCGGCCAGCATGGACAGAAGCTGTTCGTTTTCGGCGCTCAACCGCTCGATCACTTCGCAGGCCCGCTCGCGCTCGCTGTTCGCGGCGTCCAGCAGGCGGGCCATGCCGCGCAACTGCTCGTCGTAGATGGCGGCCTCGATGTCGTCCAGCGTCATGTCGCGCACGTCGTCCAGGGTGTAGCCCCGGTTCGTGCTGTAGTTCGGTTCCAGCACGTAGTCGAAGCCGAAGAACTCGGGCCGGGTCTGGTCGATGGCGGACGAAAAGCCGCCGGTGCGGCTGGCGTACAGCTTTGCGGACACCTGGCCGGAATCGGTATCAAGAAACTCGGCTTGGTGCTCGATGGTGCCGTCGTCGTGCGCGCGTAGCAGCGTGGTCACGAGAGCCGGTTCGACGATGGACGGTTTGCCGCCTTCCAGTCCGCCCTCGGCAGGGTTCAGGCCGAACTTGATGCGCGGCCAGTGACCGTAGTAGCCCTGCATGTCGCGGTTGCGCACGCGCTCTTGGCAGGCCGGGCCGTTGATGGCGGCGACGATGGCGCGGATGTTGAAATGCCGCTCCTTGCCGCGATACTGCCGGCCCCGCTCTTTCAGGTTGTAGGTGATGACGTTGGTTTGCATGGGGAGCCCCCTTTCTTCACTCGCCTGATGGTAGGTCGCGGGCGTCGCCTGGCAGGGTCGCTTTTTCCCGTTCTTGCGGGCTACCTGGCCTTCATCCGCACCTCAAGGCCGCGCAGCAGGCGGTGGGCGGTGTCGTGGTTGCAGCCACCGATGAACTTGCAAACGTCCTCGGCGGTCGGGCTGATTTCGCTGTTTTCCAGAGCCGCGTAGAGCCGTTCCACCATGTCGGCGTCGTCCGGCTGGCCCCGCCGCGCGACAGCCTGACCGGCCAGCGCCGCCACCCACAGCAGGGAGCCCAGCACTTCAAGCAGCATGGCGATCACCACCCCAGACCACGTATTCAAAGCCTCGATGGGCAGGCCAGTCACGGCGGCCACGCGCGCCACCACGGGATCCACCTCGGCCCCGGCAGCTTCCTGGTCGGTCAGCGCGGTCAGCCGGGCGCGCAGGTCGTTCGCCCGCTTGCCTTGGGCCAGTTCGATTTCCAGCGCGGCGCGGCGCTGGGGGTCTTTCGTGCCAGCAAGGATGCCCGCCACAGTCGCGGCGGAGCGGGCCTTGTTCTGGGAAAGCTCGGCCTCGATGGCGGCGCGCTGCTCCTGCATGGCGCTGGCCTTGGCGGATGACGCGGCCCGGCCCTCGGCGGCGCCGTGGCTGGCGTTGGCGAAGAACCAGATATGCCCCCAGAGCGCAGCCAGGAAGCATAGACACCAGACCGGCCAGACCACCAGACGGGAGAAGCGGCCCAGCAGCGCGGGAAGCAGATGCACGGCCAGCACGATCACGGACGACAGCCCGGCCAGCAGCCACCTATCCACCTCCGCGCCGGCGCGCTGCCATGCGCTCACGACGGCCATAGACACGGCCAGGCCGGTGACGGCCACGGCAAAGATGCGGGTAATTGCGTCCTTCATCATCGGGTTTCTCCTACACGTCGGCGAACATTTCGGCGGCCTTCTTCGACACCTCGTCGGTCAGGCTGTTGGTCAATTCCCCGGCGCTGTCGCTCACCATGTAGGTAGCGCCTTCGAGGAAGGCAAAGCTCATGGCGTCGATCAAGTCGGGGGACTTGATGCCCTCGCGCCGCATGTCCTCCTTGGACATCATCACGTAGCGCAGGCCGCCGGCCTCACTGAAGTGGTACGGCAGCCGGGAACCCTGGTCGATGATCTTCTCGCGCAGCTTCTTGGAAATACCCTGCGGCAGCACCACGCGGCCCTGCCGGACGGCATCACGGAAGCGCACCATCGCGCACGCGCGCAGGTTGTAGAACCGGCTCTTGTATTCGTTCTTGAAGCAGGGGATGCCCCAATTCACCCGAACCACCGTGGCGCCGGAACGCTCGATCAGCTTGCACACGGTCGCGCCCACGCCACCAGCATCGACGTAGAGCGTCGCGTTCGACAGCTTGCCGACGAGATTCACCAGGTCGCCGGCAAGGTCGATTTCGTTCTTGTCGTTGGCCGCGATGGGGATTTCGATGTATTCCACGCGGCGCGCGTCCGGCCCGTGGTCGGTGTCGCCGATGATCTTGGCGACGATGGCAACCGAATCGTCGCGGTATTCGCCCAGGGCCACGTCGGACAGCACCACCAGGCCGCAGGGTTCGTCGTCGGCGATCAGCTTGCGCGGCTCGAAGGCGCCCTCGATGTCGGCGCGGGTCAGAAGGACGTTGCTGCTGCTCTGGGCGAACAGGCCCAGCACACGGATCTGGTATTCGACGGAACTACGCCCGCCGCTCTCGTTCGCGCGCTCGCGCAGCCATTGGGTCGTGACGAAGGGCGACAGCTCGGAATTGAAGCGCAGCGCGTGCCAGCTCCCCCCGTTCTCGCGCTTCAGCGTATGGTGCGAATCGTAGAAGCGCCCGGCGTTGCGCGCCCCCTGCGACGCCATGAGCGTGCGGTTCCCGCCCTGGGTCTGGGTGCCGTCGATCACGTCGAAGTGGTCGTCGGACACGCCGGCGGCTTCGTCGATGATGATGAGCTGCCAGTATCGGTGCTTGCCCGCTACCCCGATGGCCTCGCCCTTCTTCATGGCGATCTGGGTGATGAACCACTGCTCGGCAAACCCGTTCACATGCACGCGGGTCTTCGTGATGGTGAAAAAGTCGTTCAGCCAAGCGTGCGGCCCGTTGGCGATGGCGATGCGGGCATCCTGCATTTCCTTCCAGATTCCGTCGGCAACCTGCTGGATGAACGGCGCGCCGATGTAGGTGTTGCTGCCCACCTCCACCTTGCCGTCATAGACCGCCACGGGGAAGCAGAGCAAGTGCCAGAGCGCGATGCGCGCGAAGCTGGCCGTCTTGCCGGTGCCGGTGCCAGACACCACGGACACCTTGGCATTCTCCGGCGTGATGGCCTGGAACAAGTCCATCTGGTCGGCGCTGGGCATGAAGCCCGTCACCTCCACGGCGAAGCGCAGCGGGTCGGCGTGATACCGCTCCACGAACTCCGCATAGCGCGGGTCTTCCAGCAGGTTCCGGTTCCTCTTCTTGGTCGCCATGATGCGTGCGCCTAGCTGTCCGTGGATTCCGGCTCTTGCGGCTGCTGCTCGTCCTCGTCGCCGCTCGCTGCCGGCGTGGCGTCCTCGATCAGGCCGCGCTCGGACAGCACTGCCGCCTGCCGCGTGCGCGCCTGGTGCATCTTGTCCTCGTAGATGCGGTAGAGGTCTTCGCCCGACACCATGTTGATGTTGACCTCGACATCCTTCTCCTTGAACAGGCCCAGCGCGCGCGCCAGGTTGTCCATCGCCCTCTCCTTGGAGAGCATCAAGACCTCAATGCCCTCCTTGCCCACCTTGACGCCGCAATAGACGAGGCGCGCCGCCGGCGACAGGTTGCGGGTGTCGTTGAAGAACACTTCCTCGATGCCGTGGCCGTGACACTCCGGGCAGTCCTCGTGCGGGGCCTTGCGCTTGTCATACCAGGCGTCGGTGTAGTCGGGGAACTCGCCGATGTCGTCGGCACTGTCCGCCTTCTTCCGGCGGGCGCGCTCGCGGTCATGCTTCTTCTTGGCCTCTTCCAGCCCGGACGGGGTGTATTGCCGGGCATGGCCCTCGCCCCAGCAGTACGGGCAGCAGACCCGGCGAAGCTGGGAGATTTCGTTCGCGTCGAACGTGACGATGGCGGCCCACAGGCGCATGAGCTCGTCGCCGTCGATTCCCAGCCTGCGGGCGCGCGCCATGGCGAGCGTGACGATGGCTTGGCTCACCTTCGGATTTTGTAGAAGCTGCCAGCCCTGCGTCATCGCGCTCTTGGGACTGTATCCGGCCCTGATTGCCGCTGCCGATGCGTTCCAGTCCACAAGGTATTCACGCACGAAGATTTCTTGCTGGTCGGTCAGGTCGGCGAACACTCCGAACTCGTCCGGGTCGCGCTCCACGGCCTGCATGGTCGTGGTCGGCAAGGTTTCGATGGTTTCTCCGGCGATGGTTTCGCCCTTCTCGGAAACCATGCGGCCAGAAACCTTTGCCTTCGACTTCCCGCTCTTGCCGGTCTTTGCTTTGGTTTCGATGGTTTCGGGCGTAGGTTTCTCGCCCGGCAGGTGCAGCGGAGCCTTCTTCAGCCAGCCGTCGGCAGTCGCGCGCTTGCGCACGGCAGGGGCGGACACGGGCAGTTCCATTTCGGCCACCAGCCAGGTGTAGCCGTCGCGCGGGTCGTTCTCCCACTTGGCACGAACGGCAGTCCACTTCTGCGGGGAGAGCTTCGGGGGTGCAGCCATACGGATCTCGTCTTCTTCAAGGTCAGAGCGCCAGGCTCAATTGATGGGTCTGGGGGGCGGCGACGGCGCACTCCATGCGGAACCGCTCCATCTTGGTCTTCGCCGCCTTGGCGGAATCGCTGGCGCGCTCCACGGCGGACACCAGCCGGGAACCGGCGCGCATTTCCTCGAACGCGGGGTTGAGCTCGGCGAACCGGGCCAGGGCGACGCTGGCATCCTCGGACATAGCCAGCATGACGGCCACGGCATCGGTCAGGGTCTGCACCCGGTCATGCAGGCGCTTGAGGGTTTCCATGTCCCGCTGGCGCAGCTTGTCGAAGGTGTCGAACATCCAGGCGGACACTTCCCGCTCTTGGGTCATCCGGGCGCCCACCTCCCAGTCATCGGTAGCACCGAAGAGGAAGTCCACGGACACCTCATACACGCGCGCTGCACGCACGATGAGCCACAGGGGCACGCTGTTGGTATCCGTCGCCAGCTCCACCTTCGACAGCTTCGAGGGGTTCGCATACCCCAGACGACGCGCTGCCGCGCTCTGGGACAGGTTGCACAGTTCCCGCGCCGCGCGCATCCGGGCACCGATGGTCTTGACCGCCGCCGCCTGCTCTTGGCGCGTGGTCAGGGACATGGTTTTCTTCTCTGTTGCCATCGTTACACCCTCCTGATAGTCCAGCCGCCGCCCGCCTTCTTCGCCTGCTTTTGGCAGAGGAAGAACCGGAACGGAAACATGCCGGCGGCCACCTTCAACTTCAGCCACCCGTCTTCGCGGATGAATCCGCCCTTCGTTTCATGTGCCTCCAAGGCCCCGTCGGCCAGCATCACCAGGAAGTCCGGCGTGTAGCGCGTGTTGTCCGCCAGCTTCAGGGTCATGACTTCGTAGGCCCACCACTGGATTTCCCCGCTCACGCGGCGGGCTTCCAGCATCTGGGCGTACTCGGCCTCGGTCTTGTTCATGTCGGGCTCGCGCACGGTGCCCGTGGCGACGGGGAGCGCGGCGGCCTGCCCGCCTTCGGCCATACCGGCGCGGGCCGGCTCCGCCGTGCGCTTCTGGTGCGCGGCAAGCTGCTCTTCCGTCCAGCGCAAGGTATTCGCGGCCATCAGGCAGCCTCCCCGCGTTTTTCCAGCCACGCGCGGCGCGCGCCCAGGGTCTTCTCGTCGGCCAGGCGGAACTGCGCGCACTGGCGGGGATACACCGACGACGGGAAGGACGACGTGCTGGGGCTCATGGCGCAGAGGCCGAAGCCCAGGCGGCCCATCTGCCCGGCATCCTTCATCCGGTAGTGGCCGCAGTCGATGCACTTCACGGTGTCGTCGGCATTTACCGGCATCCGGCCCCCAGTCGTTCGATGGTCATGGCGAGCAAGTCCAGCTCGGACAGCCGGTAGGTGCGCTCGAAGGCGTTGGTGCCCAGCCCATGCAGGCCGGTGTTGCCCTGGTGGTGCTCCGGGCACAGGGGCACGGTCAGAAAGTTACTGGCGCGCTGGCTGGCCCCTTGCCCCTCGCGGATGTGATGCACCTGCGCCGGCGTGGCGCCCAGGCCAAGGTGATCGCAGAGGATGCAGCCAAGCGCGGCGACGCGGCCCATATGGCGCTTCTCAGCGGCGGTCGGGGCGCGCTTTTCTCAGCGGCGGTCGGGGCGCGCTTCATTGGTCGAACCTCATCAGCTCATTGACGACGCGCTCCACCTCTTCCTCGCTGGCGTAGCCGGCAGCCTTCAGCACTCGAGCCCAGACCACCGTGAGCACGGCGCGGAACACCTGCTCGAACCGCTCATCGTCCATGCGGGAAAAGGACAGGCTTTCGGCTGCCAGCCGCAGCTCGCCGCGCACGTTGTAAACCGGCTTGTAGAACCCGGCCAGGATGGTCACGTCCTTGCGGAACCGCTCGAAGTCCTTGGCGACGGGCAGTCCCTTGTATTCCAGGGGCGTGACCGGCTCCCAGACCTCGAAGGCCAGCTTGAACAGGGCGAACGCCTTGCGGTGGAACTTGACGTTGCGCGCCTTGCGCACCGTTGCGCGCACGCCCTGGCCGGCCTTCAGCTTTTCGACGAAGGCGGCGGCCTCCGCGTCCGCCGGAGCCAGCGCGCCGTTGAGGGTCTTCACCAGAACCACGTCGCTCATGGTCAGGCTCCAATCCGCGTGCGGTAGGTCACGATGTCGCGCGCCGTCCAGGGGCTGCAACCGAACAGGCGGCCCAGAACGCCGTAGCCCTTGCGATGCGCGCAGGTGCCGGCCTGCCAGCCGTGGTACATGGCGCGCATTTCGCGCACCTTGGCGTCGGACAGCCGGGCCTTGTGGTGCTGCTCGCCGGGCTTAGGCATGGTCGCCCCCTTTCCGATGGCTGGGCCAGTCGAAGACGACGGACTGGCCGCCGTCCTCGCGCAGGCGGTCGAACACCCGCTCGCCCAGATAGGACTTGATGCCCGGCACCACGCGCCCGCCTTCTTCGGCGTCATTCAGGGCCAAGTTCGACATGAGGATGGTCGGGCGCCGGCGCTCGTACCGCTCGTTCAGGATGTCGAACAGGATCAGCCGTTCAGTGTCGGAACCGAATTGCGTACCAACTTCATCAAGAATCAGCAGGTCAGGGAACACCAACTCGGCGATGGCCTCGCTTTCGCTCTTGCGGCTATCGCGCGTCCATGTGTCCTTGATACGTCGCACCGCTCGCATGACGCTGGTGAAAAGCACGGCGGCGCCGTGATGCTCCATAACCTCCAGGCCGATGCCGACGGCCAAGTGGGTCTTCCCGGTGCCGGTCAGACCGATGAACAGCGCAGAGCGGCCCGTCTTGCGGATCTCGCCGAATTGGGCGACGTAGGCATTTGCGAAGTCAATGGCACGCTGCTGTCCTGGCAAATTCACGGCGTAGGTGGCAAGGCGGCGGTCACGAAACCGCTCGGGGATGCCGGCCTCGCCGATCTTGCGTTGCCAGCGCGCAACCGCGTCAGCGCGCACCTTGGCGTCAGCCTCGGCCTGCTGGCGGGCCTGTTCTTCGGCGGCGCAGGTCGGGCAGCTTGTCCAAACATCGCCCAGGTAGCAGCGGGCCTCGTATTCGCCGTGCTTCTCGCAGGTGGCGGGACGGGTCAGCGGCGGGGTATGAAAGCCGGTGCGGGTCATCGTGCTCACAGCGCACCCCCTTGGCCGTAGTTGCGGTTCTCGTAGCCGCCATGCGTGCCGTTGGTGGGCAAACCACCGCGCCCGGCATGGGCTTGGCCCTCCTGCCCAAGCTTCGCGTACCACGTCGCCTTAAACCCCTGCCACGAGTTCGTCGCGGAAACCTTCACGGCATCGGCGGGGGTGATGCCGGCCTTGGCCGCTTCGGCCTTCACGTCATCCCATGCGGTCGGGGTCAGCGGTGCGCGCTTGGCGGTGCGCACCTTCAGCCAGTCCTCGGCGTGCTGGCGCTCCACGCCCTCGGCAACCAGATCGCGCACGCCCAGAGCACGCGGCAGCTTGTCGCCGCCCTTGCCGCCATCGGCAGCAGGTGCAGCAGCACCGGCACCGTCAGGCTGGCCGGGTTCAGCAGGCGAACCTTCGCCGTCAGGCCCAGGGGACGAAGGTGCAGGCGCGGCAGCGCCCTTATCTTTCTGTTCCTGCTTCTGTTCTTTCTCCTGTTCCTGTTCTTGGCTTGCAAGGGGCTTCAGAGGGGCTTCAGAGGGGCTACTGTTTCCACGGCAAGACGACATGCAAAAAGCATCGCTGTATTTCTCGTAAAACCGCGCCAAATAAGGGTTTTCTGGCAGGGATGCGTACTCGTTTTGCACTCCTTTCACCCGCAGGTCACTGGCTTTCAGGGCCTCCCCCACTTGGTACGAGGCCATTTCCATCACCCAGACCACTTCGGATGCCTCGTCGTACTGGCAAAAATCCGCTTCGATGGCCCTTTGAAGCCCCTTGTTAGCCCCTTCAATCCCAAGCCCGGTTTCGTGCGCAATGAACATGACGGGGCAGTAATACAGGCCCAGCATGTTGGCGTGCGGGCTGGTAAGCAGGTACATGGCAACGATTTGCGCCTCCATGCCTGCTGCGCGCAGCTTCTTGCCGGTGGGGCCGATCCAGAACTGGGGGCCGACTTTCGAGTAATCACGCATCGCAAGCCCCTTCCACGGTCAGCATCAGGCCGCGCTGGCGCGTGCGCGCATCTTGGAGCGGCGAATATTCCTGGTTCAGTTCGCAGCCCACCCAATGCCGACCAAGGGCCTGAGAAACCTGCGCCGTGGTGCCAGAGCCAAGGAACGGGTCAAGCACGATGTCGCCCGGCCTGCTGCCTGCCAGGATGCACGGCTCAATGAGCGCCGGCGGGAACACGGCAAAGTGCGCACCGCTGTAGCCCTCGGTGGCAACCGTCCAGACGCTGCGCTTGTTGCGCAGCCCAGCGTAATCCACGTCCTCGCGGTCAGGTCGGAATTGGGGCTTCTGACCGTGCTCGCCGGCGCTGTCCTTGGTAACGCGCGCGAAGCTGTTGCGCTTGCTGCCGCGATCACCTCGCACTGTGGCGCTGGCGTGTTTGCCGTTGAAGTCCATCGGGTTCTTGAAGCCACTGGCGTCCTGATTCGCCAGGCCGGTGTAGCGCGCCGGTTCCTTGATGGCCTCGTTGTCGAAGTAGTACCTGTCCGACTTGGACAGCAGGAACAGGTATTCGTGGGCCTTCGTGCAGCGGTCAGCGACGCTCTCCGGCATCGGATTCGGCTTATGCCAGATGATGTCCTGCCGGAGATACCAGCCATCGTCCTGAAGGGCCAGCGCGACGCGCCACGGAATTCCCACCAAGTCTTTGTGCTTCAAGCCGCCAGCAAGGCCACGGCTGCGCTGCCCGTGTTCGTTGCGCCATTTCCCGTGCGCCTGCGAGTTCAGCGCGCAAGATGCGCTCGCCTTCGGGCCGTTCGGTTTCGAGGCGTAGCTGTCGCCCAGGTTCAGCCAGAGCGTGCCGTCATCGGCCAGCAGGTCGCGGGCGTAGCAGAACACCTCAACCAGGTGATCGACGAAAAGCTGCGGCGTTGGTTCGTGACCCAGGGCGCCGCGCCATGCTCCACACTTCGGGCAGGTGCCTTGCTCCACCACGATGCTGCCGATCTGGCCTTGCTTGTGCCCACCGCCGGCGTATTTCTCGCCAAGGTCGGCCAGGCCAAGCCCCGTGCGGTGCTCATGCTCGGTGCGCTCCATGTCGAAGGCGTGCTCGCAGGCGGGATCCCCGCCCCAGATTCCCGGCGGGTTGCCGTAGTCGCGCAGGCCCCAGTACGGCGGCGAAGTGACGATGGTTTGCACCTTACGCCCCCCCGCAGCGATCATCGCGCGCATGGAATCTCGGCAGTCACCGAAGTAGCATGGGTCAATGCGCATCACGACCTCCAAGACGCACGAACGCGCCAGCCAGCCCGCAGGTGGCGAGGATGTCGGCATTGCCCTTGCCGAAGGCGATCAGAACGGACGGTGCGCCCGAATTTCCGGCACGTCCCCCCCCCAGGAAGCCTGAACGACAGACGCCCGCGCAGGAACAGCATGGCGTCGGCCTTGGGCCAAACGTGATCTTGGAAGACGGCGGTTTCAGTGCGGGCAAACACCAGGGCGACAGCATTCCCGTGGGCAGCGCAGCGTTCCAACCACTGGGCCGCGTGCGGGCCATAGGGCGGGTTGCACCAGACGCGGCCATCCCATTCACGGGTCAGGCCGTCGTCGCGGATAGTGAATTGCTGACGCGCCGTGCGCCACGGCTGGTATTCGCTGGCGCAGGGATCGAGGTCGAACTCGCCCAATGTCGCCAGCAGTTCGGGCGGGGTCAGCCAGTCATGCGTCGTCGCGGTCGCGCCGGATTCCCCGGTTTCAAAGAGGACGTTCAAGCCTGGCCCTCCGACGGCTTCCCGTTGCCAGGCGCATAGAGGCGTCCGCCGGCGGTGCCGTGCCCGCGCACGCGCGCGCAGGTGCCCGCCACGCGGAGGTCGCCGTTGCGGATGGCCTTGGCATAGATGGCGCCGAAAGCCCTGTCGTCCTTCGGGCGAATGCCAGCCTCGCGCGCCGCAAGCGTCACCTGCTCACCGGGCACACTGCCCAGCGTGGCGGCCTGCTCGCGCACGTAGGAGACGATGAAGGCGTAGGCGCGCGCGCCGAAGCTGGGGTCAGCGGAAGTAGCGGCGTCGAAGGAAAGCTGCATCTGTTGCTCGCCCAGACGGCGCGCGGTAGCGGCGCGGCGGGCGTGCGAGGGGCGTTGCAGGGTTTCGGCGGCCATCATGGTCAGTTCCCCCGGATGGCCTGAAGAAGCTCGCCGCTGGCCTTCATCAGCGCCAGCAGCAGCGGTTCCAGCGTGCGGCGCTCGTCGCCGTCGAAGCGGCCATCCATCGCGGCCTCGGATCCGGCACCGAACAGTTCGGACGACGCCTTCACCAGGGACAGAAACAGCTTGACGGCCTCGGCAGGCGGCCGGGCTTCCAGCTCGAAGTCCATAGGAACCTGCCCGACGAGGTGGGCCAGCGCGAAGATGGCGCGCTTGGCTTGGGCCACAACGACGATTTCGAGGATGACGCTGAAGGACGGCGGCGGGGCCTCGTGGTCGGGGTTGATGCCGTTAGCGAGGGTGTTGCCGTTTATGCCCATTGTTTCGGCGATGGCACGGACGCCGCCAGGGTATTCCTTGGCGTCGGCCTGAAGGGCCAGAAACAGGGCGCGGTGGGCTTGTTTGATGGGGCGGCGCATTGGCGAACGTCTCCTTTTTTTCGTCTAGTCCCGCGCTTGGCGGTGGTGGAAACTGGCTTCGTCGAAAGAAAGGAAACCCGTCATGCCGCAGCCTCGCTTCCAGTCGTCTCGTTATTTGCAGCAGCGCCAGAGCCGCGCAGGTAGGCCCAATCCACGTCGGGGCGCAGCTCTTCGCACGTCACGGCGCCACCCGTGGCCTTCTCGATGGTCGGGCAGCGTTCGGCGGGAATGGGGCGGGTGTTGTTCGCCCACTGGGAAATGAGCACGGGCGCAACTTCGAGCGCCCGCCCAAGGGCGGCAGCCCGTCCGCGTTGCCGATCGATGTAGGTTCGCAGGTTCATGCTGCGAATAATAGCACGGTGCTAAACAAAAGCAATAGCACCGTGCGTCTTTCAATAATTAGCAGGGTGCTATGGAATAGAGGGTATGAGAACAATAGAAGAGGTGCGTCACGCTTGGCTCTTGCGGCTGGTTGAAACGCACGGCACGGTGGCCGACCTGAACGCCGCGCTGGGCCGCACTCGCACGGACGCGACCCTCACCCAAATCAAGAACAAAGCACCCAATACCCGGACTGGGAAGGTCAGGAGCATGGGCAGCGACCTCGCGCGCGAAATCGAAGAAAAATTAGGGATGGAGCGCGGAACCCTCGATCACGAGCCGAAAGAAGCGGCTCAGGCCGGTGATGCGCAAGGGCCTTGGGCGGCCTACGAGCGCGCGGACGAGGTGCGCCGAGAGCTGGTCAATGCCGTCCTCAACATCGGCAGCGCGCCGCCGTGGCTGGATCCGTCGGCAGTTAAGTTCCTCGTTGGAATGACGAAGGAAGCTGCCGACAGTTTCAGCGCCGAGAGAAAAAAGAAACCCGCCGCCTAAGCTGACGCTAGTCTGGTCGAGGGGAACGTAGTGCAAGAAAAAATCGAAGTCGCCACCGATGACATAGAAACCATCCTGCGCTTCATGCTGGGCTTCTATCACATCAACGAGGGCGCGCCAGACGACCTGTGCAGCATCGAGCCGGCACACCGCGAGCGTGTCGTGGAAACTGGTTTGGCGCGCATCACCGCCCAGGTAGCCAAGCTGAGCATCCCTTGCGTCGAAGGAAAGCTGCGCGGCGGATCCCATGTCTTCCTGAACGACCCAAACCTTGAGGCGCACAAGGCGCTGTACGGGCCGGCCACCATCTGCGTGTTGGAGAAGCATACAGCCCAGCACGACGACCGTGCCTTGCTCGATGGGTTCGAGGTCAAGGTGAAACTGGAAGGCTCCGACACATGGCTATGCGTCGGCATCAGCCCTACGGCAGTATTTGAGGATGAGGGCGAAGAGCACGAGGAAGAAGAACCGGCGATGCTTCCTCCACCATCCACCATGCACGACATCAACCGCGTCGCAGTCATTGCGGCGAGTGCCGGTGGCTTCGGTGTCGTAGCGCGAAACCGCGAGCTACGCGCCGACTTCGTGCGCCCTATTGCGCAGAGCGAGTTGCCTGAATCGGAAGAGTCCATCACCCAGGCCATCGCGCAACAGGCCGTGACGTTCTGGGAGTTCGGTGTAGGGCCGATGCGCGCGAAGGAATTAAAATCGAGCGGAAAGAAGATCGCCGAGATTGCGGAAGCCCTTGGCATCACCAAGCAGCGCGCCGAACGCGCCGTGGGCATGGAAATGAAGCTCACGCTCATTGAGAAGATGGCAGAGTATCAGGCCAAGAAAGAACAGAAAGGAATCGCACCATGACCATGCTTCGCACCACGCTCCTTGCCGCCGTGCTGCTGGCCGGCGTAGCGCAGGCAGCACCACCCGCGCTGTCCGATCAGCAAATATCGACGATTGCCGGGATGATGTTCCAAGCCTACGCCGAGGGTGGCGTGCCCCAAATGTTCGCCGACGAAATGAAGTGCTGGGACGACGCATCGAAGACCAAGCGCGCCGACAAAAACGTGGTGGCTGCCTGCGCCACGGCGGCAATGTCCGGCGGCCTGATCGAGGCATCCTTTGCACGCAAGCAGCGGCGCGGCCCGAGCCCGCAGTACGCCGGCGACGCCATCCGCGCGCGCATATCCGACCTGTCCGGCTTGAATCCCGACGTGCTGCAATCCCTGTCCGATGAAACCCTGCGGCCAGGTGTACCCGCCATGCTGACCGGCCTACAGGGCGCCGGCATGAGATAGCCGCCCCTCCCCCCCCCCGCACCGCCCAGAAGCCCGGCCATTTGGCCGGGTTTTCTTTTGTCGAAAAATTTAGCACGGTGCTATTGACAAAGAAAAGCACGGTGCTATCATTCGCCTTACTTAAGCGCGCAACAGCAGGCAAATGCAGAGCGCGGTGCTCCTTAAAAACTTGGTGGATGAACAGAGGCGAGGCCCCTTCGCAAGAGGGCGCGGCGACAACCTCCTGCCCCGTGGCGCGCACGGCAGAAGCAAAAGTGCGCGAAACCCGAATCTCCCTGGGGGAGTGGCCCGTGGGGCTGCGTTGAAACCATAGATTCGGTTTGCACGTTCGCTATTTGCGAACTGCGAACGCCCACCCGTCCGTGGCGCAGGTAACGACGGGCAGAAGTAGAAGCCCCTTGCAACCAGGCCCCGCGAAGTCGGGGCGAGACGCCCGTGACAGCGGGCACAGCAGGGGCGCGGCGCGCGCACTACGTCGCATCAATGCCGCAACCGGCCAGGCCCAGCGTCTGTCCGGAGTGATGCCCTGGAAACAGGGCCATCACCACCGCCGATTGCACCCAGTCGCCGGTGCTGATGCTCCCCTCAACCACAACCGAAAGGCCAACCATGCAAATTGACGCCAGCCCCATCGCCATGAAGGCGGTCGAATCCTCGCGCATCGCCGAGATCGGCCACAACGCTGAAACCAACACCCTCGCCATCCGCTTCAAGCGCGGCGACGGCAGCCAGGGCGCGCTGTACCACTACGCGAACTTCACCCCCGAAGACTTCGCCACCTTCGACAGCGCCGAATCGCTGGGCACGCACTTCAGCCAGCACATCAAGAAGGAAACCGAGAAGCACCCGTACCTGCGCGTGGCCGAGCCGCCCGCCAGTGAGGAAACCGCCACCGCGTAATCCCATGCGTCCCGGCAATCGCCGGGGCCATCAAGAGGCGCCCTGGGCAAATCCAGCGCCGACCAACCCCAGAGCGAAGCACCCACGGGCAAGTTGGAGCCCGTCTCCGGGGCGCCCCTTGATGGCGATCGCATGACCGAATCCCCTACCCGTGAGGACGGGCAGGCGGCGGACGAGCTCCGATGACGCCTGCCAGCCAGGCCGAGACAAGCGCGCTTGCAAATGGTGCAGGTAGCCCGACCGCCATCAACCTCATCAACCACCGGAGCAAAGCCATGATGAAACGCATCGAACGCTTCTTCCGTCGCATCGCCCTGGCCGGCACCGGCTGGGCCGTCGATGGCCCGACCCCGCCTGGGATCCTTGGCGGCTTCCGCAAGAACAGCGGGCGCGGCTGGCGTGATCGCGCGCTGCACCTTGGCATCGCCTTTGGCTGGATGGCGAAAGGCGGTCAGTACGACGACCGCACCTTCCGCCAGCGCACCGTCGGCAATACCAGCGCCCGCGCGCACTTCCGCTACGCCTTCACCGGGCGCTTCCATCGCACAGCATAGGGGTAGGACATGCGCATCAACATCTACAGCCAGGAACTGACCGACGAAGTGCTGCGCGTCGAAAAGCCGAGCAACACCGGCATCACTTACCACGCCGTCCAGTTCATCTTGCACAGCAGCGACAGGCTGCACCACCCGCCGCAGGACGATGACCGCAGCGCCGTGACGTTCTGGCTGCCCAAGTCGCCGGCGCGCCGGGAACAGCTTGCAAAAGCCTTCGAGGAAGCGGCGCGCATCGTGCGCACCGCGCCGCCCGAAACCGGGCTCAATTGACCGAATTGCGGCGTAGAGCAGTTGGCAGCTCGCCGGCTTCATAAGCCGGAGGTCGCTGGTTCGATTCCAGCCGCCGCTACCACCTTCCGACCCCACTGACAGGCTGGACTGGGAATCAAACCGGGCGCACGTCTGTTCGACCAGCCGGAGGTCGTGGAAACCGGAACGAAAGCGGATGCTGGCCTGGGATTGCTTCGGCGGTCGTGCGCAGCCAGACGCAGCGAGTAGGACGCGAGCCTGAACGCGCACAGGCCCATGCCGGACATGGTGAAAGCCGGAACCCCGCCCCGCCCATCAAGCACCCCATCAACGCAAAGGACATCAACATGAGCCAAATCGGCATCGTCTTCGGCAAAAAGCACGCGCCCTGGACGCGCATCGACAACAGCGGCGCCATCATCACCCCGGACGCCAGCTTCTTCAGCAACCACCCGACCTTCGCCGGCATCGCCGACGAGGAAATCGACGGCCAGAGCATGGTGCGCGTGCCGGCCTTCTACTACCGCTCCGACATCGTGCGCGACGGCCCGCTGCTGGGCAAGAAGGCGCTCTGGGTGAGCGACGAACCCGCCGAAGGCTACGCGCTGCATCCGGCCTTCCGCAACAACGGCACCGACCTCGCGCAATACTGGCTGGGCAAGTACCAGGGCACGCCGGACGGCGACGGCAAGCTGGGCTCGCAAGCCGGCCTGATGCCGCTGGCGCGCATCGACTTCCCCACCATGCAGGCGCGCGCCGCCGCGCGCGGCGAGGGCTGGATGTTGTGGAGCATCTACCAGCTCGCGGCCATCCAGGCGCGGGCCCTGATCGAGTGCGGCACGCCCAACGTCAAGTCCATCCTTGGCGAGGGTTATACCGACGGGAACGGCGTGCGCAAGGTCGATGACGCCGAGGTGGTACAGGCGGCCTACCGTGGCATCACGGGCCTCTGGGGCAACGTCTGGCAGATGCTGGACGGCTTGCAGACCGGAGCGAACCGCGAGTTCCTCATCTGGGACAAGGACGGCCACCGCAACCTGCTCAACACCGGCATCGAAGCGCCGGAGCATGGCTGGATCCATAAGCGCCTGCGCAACGTTGGCGAGGGCTTCGACCTGGGCGCGGTGTTCATGCCCAAGAAGACCCGCGACGAGCAAGAAGACGCGGCCTACGGCAACTACTCGTGGTTCTGGTCTGGCGGCGTGGCGTACCACGGCGGCGGGTGGGGCCACGGCGCGAGCGGCGGGCTCTTCTGCCTGCGCGTCAACGGTCCCGCGGCGTACGTCGGCACGCATGTCGGCGGTCGCCTCGCAAAGGTGTAATGGGTCATGTCGGCATGTGTCATGTATCCGGGCGAGCCTGCCGAGCAGGCTGCCCGGTTTTTTCGCGGCGCGAAAAATGGCACTCTGGCGATCACGGCGGAAGTGCTTCGGCTCCTTCTGCACTATGACCCCTACACCGGCGTCTTCACCTGGCGCGTTCCCCAGTCGAACCGCGCTCCCGCCGGAAGCCCGGCAGGAACGATGCGAAACGGCTACGTCCGCATCCGCATTGCGGGCAAGGACTACAACGCGCACCGTCTCGCGTGGCTCTACATGTATGGGGTCTGGCCGGAAAAGCTGGTCGATCACATCAACGGCAGGCGCGACGACAACCGCATCGGCAACTTGCGCGAGCTCTCGAATACCGAGAACCAGCAGAACCGCCGCCGGGCAGCGCGGCACAGTAGCACCGGCCTGATAGGCGTCAGCCAAGGCCGGCGCGAGGGCACGTTCCGCGCCCACATCACGCTGAACCGGGAGCGTCAATTCCTGGGCCACTTCTCCGACCCATTGCAGGCCCAGCAGGCGTACATCGACGCCAAGCGGTGCCTGCATCCGTTCGGAACCATCTGAAAGGGAAAGCCATGAGCACACCGCAGGCTGCGGCCTTGGCGGGCGACTTCGCACGCCTAAGCCGCCCATCAAGTGCCAGGTCAAGGTGACGACGACCACGGGCGCACGCTTCCGCTACGCCGCGCTCTTCACCAGCACCTGCGACGCCGCCATCGACGCGCTCGAACGGTTCGGCATTTCCAAGATCAGCGTGGAGCCGGCCCGATGAAGAAGACGCTGAAGCTGCTGGCCGATTTTCACTACTACCTCAAACGCGGGTACGGCATCCGCAAGTCCTGGCGTCTCGCCAAGGTCACGCTGTAACCGCCGCCCATCCATCCCATCATCAAGGAAAACACATGGACAACATGCAACAGGGCGGCGCGCTCGCTGCCCGTCAAGAGTTCGGCGGTTCCGCCGTCACGCTCGCCACTACCGAAACCGCGTCCGCCTACGTGGCCGCCCAAGCAAAGGCTGTCGTCGAAGCGCGCTACGTCATGGCGCTGCGCCGCCCGCGCAACTGGGATCAGGTGCGCCAAGACCTGCTCAAGGAGTGCCGCCGCCCCAGCTTCGCGCACAACAAGAGCGCCTACTACCGCAAGCCCATCGGCGACGGCGTGGAAGGTCTGGGGATCCGCTTCGTCGAAGTCGCGCTGCGCTGCATGACGAACGTCCTGGTTGAAACCACCATGATCTTCGAGGACGAGAGCAAGGAAATCCACCGCGTCAGCGTGACCGACCTGGAATCCAACCTCACCTACCCGCTCGACGTGCGCGTGACCAAGACCGTCGAACGCTCGAAGCCCGCCGACGACGGCAGCTACATCAGCGTGCGCAAGAACAGCTACAACCGCAACGTCTATACGGTGCCAGCCACCGACGACGACCTGCTGAACAAGCGCGCCGCGCAAATCTCCAAGGCCATCCGCACGCTGGGCCTGCGCATCATCCCTGGCGACATGCAGGACGAGGCCGAGGGAATCATCAAGGCCATCCGCCTCGACGAGGCCGCGCGCGACCCCGACGCCGAACGCAAGCGCATCGCCGACGCCTTCAACGAAATCGGCGTCAAGGCCGCCGACCTGACCGAATACCTGGGCCACACGCTGGACACCTGCTCGCCCGCCGAGCTGGTGAATCTGCGGGGCATCTACGGTGCCATCCGCGACGGCGAATCCTCGTGGAAGAGCGTCATGGAGAACAAGGCCGAACAGGCTGGCAAGGGTGCTGGTGCTGGCAACACCGGCGGCGCGGGCAAGGGCGGCGGGAAGACCCTGCCGACGTGCAGCCCCGAGAACTTCGCCAAGAAGTCGCCGGGCTGGAAGAAGCAGGTCGAAGCCGGCAAGCCGGTGAATGACCTCATCGCCATGATCGAAACGAAAGAACTGCTCACGCCCGACATGAAGATGGAGATTGCGGGATGGGCCAGTGCCGGAGGTGCCTAAGAATGAAAATCCATGACCTGGTTCAGGGCAGCCCCGAGTGGCAAGCCTTCCGCCTGACCCACCACGGCGCCAGCGAGGCCGCCGCGATGCTGGGCCTGTCGAAGAAAACGACGCGCTCCGAACTGCTGCGCATAAAGCACACCGGCACGTCCAAGGAGTTCAGCGACTGGGTGCAGGTGAACATCCTCGACTACGGCCATGAAGTCGAAGCGATGGCGCGGCCCATCATCGAAGACCTGATCGGCGAAGACCTCTACCCGGTGACGTGCTCGAACGAGGACACCGGCGGCATTCTGTCGGCGTCGTGCGACGGCCTGGCGATGGGCTACGACACCGCCTTCGAGCACAAGCAATGGGCCGCCGAACTGGCCGCTTCCGTGGCCGCCGGCGTGTTGCCCGAAGAGCACATGCCCCAGTGCCAGCAAATCATGCTGGTGACGGGTGCCAAGCGCGTCATCTTCACCGTGTCCGACGGCACGCCGGAGAATTGCGTGCATGTCGAAGTGCTGCCGGATCCCGCCTGGTTCGTTCGCATCGAGGCGGGCTGGGCGCAGTTCGACCGCGACCTTGCCGACTACGTGCTGCCCGAGGCGAAGCCGGTCATCGTCGCCGAGGTCGTGCAGGCGCTGCCGACGGTGGCTGTGCAGATCAGCGGTGAAATCACGGTGCGCGACAACTTCAAGGTGTTCGAGGCCGCCTTGCGCGACTTCCTCGAAAACCGCCTCATCCGTGAGCCGGAAACCGACAAGGACTTCATCGACCTGGACGCGCAAATCAAGGCGCTGAAGAAGGCCGAGGACGCACTGAACTCCGCCGAGACGATGATGCTGGCGCAAATCCAGACCGTCGATGAAGCCAAGCGTCAGAAGGACATGCTCTACAAGCTGACGCGCGACAACCGCCTCATGGCCGAAAAGCTGCTGGAAAGCGAAAAGACGCGCCGGCGCGCGGAGAAGGTGGAGACGGCCCGCAAGGCATTCGTCGCGCACGTCGCCGAGCTTCAGCGCGAAATTACCGGCCTGCGTATGGACGTTTCCACGCCGGACTTCGCGGGCGTCATCAAGGGCCTGAAGACGCTGGAAAGTATGCAGGACAAGCTGGATACGGCCCTGGCGAACGGCAAGATCGCCGCCGAGCAACAGGCCGCCGACCTGCGCACGAAGCTGGGCTGGATCGAGGCCAACGCCGCCGAATACCGAGCGCTGCTGGCCGACTTGCAACAGCTCGCGGCCAAGCCGTTCGACGACTTCAAGCTGGCGGTAACGGCGCGCATCGACGCGCACAAGAAAGCCGAGGCCGAACGACTGGAAACCGAGCGCGCGCGCATCCGGCAGGAGGAAGAGGCCAAGGCGAAGGCCGAAGCCGAAGCGAAGCTGCGCGCCGAACAGCAGGCCGCCACGCCCGCCGTTCCGCTGACCGACCCGGCGCCCCAGGCCACGGCCAAAACCACCACCACGGCCCGGCCTTCCGCCGCGCCGTCGGTATCCCGCGCCAGCCCGGCGCCCACCAGCAAGAGCCGCCCCAGCGACGACGAAATCATCGACGCGCTGGCGCTGCACTTCCGTGTCCATGAATCCGTCGTGGTGTCCTGGCTGCTCGAAATCGACCTCGAAGCCGCCAGCCAGCGCATCGCCGACAGCATGGCCGCATAGGGGAAGTCCATGAGCACCGTTCAACAAGCTGCGCCGGCGGTCTGCCCCGACGGCGCTCACATGGGCGAGCACGCCTGTACGAACCGCTCTCAGTGCTGGGAGCCGTGCGGCGAACTCGGGCACAGCGAAGAGCACGCCCAAGCCATTCACCCCGACGACGAGGCCGTGGATCGCTTCGCCGTCGTGCTGAAGGACAAGCTGGCCGTGGCTCGCGCGAAGGGGCGCGGCGGCTGGGAGGACAAGGCGGAAGTGTCCGGCGACGAACTGACCGACATGCTGGTGGGCCACCTCTGGAAGGGCGACCCGCGCGACGTGGCGAACTTCTGCATGTTCCTCTGGGAGCGCGGCGAGCGCATCACCCTAGCCGGCAGCCCGCGCATGGAGCGCGCCACCGACGCCTTCCAAATTGCCGAGGCTCAATGCGCAGAGCGGCACGCCGCCGCTGGCCGGCTGATCGCCCCGTCCATCAGCACGGAAGCGGGCCTGCTGGCCGCCGCGCCCTACCTGGTGAGCCGCAGCTCGCCGCCGACTGCCGATGGCGAACAGGCCAAGCAGGCGCTGCGCAAGGTGCTTGGCGTCCTGCACCGCTACCTGGAACCGAACGGCATCAGCAAGTACGACGCCCTGAACGAAATCCTGGGCATCGTCGATTCGGTTCCGCTGGTGGCCACCGATAGCGAGGAAAGGGGCGAAGCATGAGCGGGGACAGCACCGGAATCCTTAGCCAGGTTGTCACCAGCATGATGAACTTCGGCGCCCCGATGCTGCTGGACGAGAAGGACTGGGAGGAAGCCGAACGCATGGCCGATGCCGGCCTGCTTCAGCGCCATGACCCCGTTTTCAAGTGCTTCGGCTACTCGCTCACGGACGCTGGCATCGAGGCGTACAACAAGGCTTTTCCGCCAGCACCGCTGCCGGATCCCGTGAAAGCGTGGGGAAAGCAGCCGCCGAAATCGCTGAAGGGCCGTATCGCCTTCATCAAAAGGCAATGCGTCAAGCCGCTCGAAGACGCCTACTGGCTGGAAATCGAGGGCGACAAGGGAAGCGTCGAATCAATGACGCTATCTTCCTCCGCCCTGGACAAGAAGCTCGAAGAACTGGGATACGACCGATATTCCGACGATGGGCGCATCTACTTCGGGAAAGAGGACAGCTACGCGCTCTACACCTGCGACATCACCGGGGCGCTGCTGGAAGGTGCATGGAGCTCCGAGCCCGATTATCTGGCCTATGAACTTGGCGGGTTCGCATGGCGCCGGAGCAACCGATTCCAGATGGAAGAGCGCGACTGGCAAGAGGCCAAAGCCTATATCGAACGGCTTGATTCTGGCAGCAGGGAGCAAGCCAAGTTGCGCAGGCTGATCGCCGACAGTTGCTTCATCGACCCTGCCAGCGTGAACGACACGGGGCTTCTCAACCCAGGCGGTGGCGGCCAAAGCGAGTTCGCGGAACTGATCGCCCTTTTCGACTTCATGGGCGCAGCACCGCAGCCATGAACTACCCGCCCGGCTCCCTCATTGGGATGCAGGTGCGGACAAACCCCTTGCTCACCGTGGCCGGCCCGCCGGTCAAGGTTCGCCGCGCGTGGCGGGAACGCCTGTTCTCGCGCCCGTGGAAGCCGTGGCGAGCAACCCGAACCGTCATCCCGCAAATCCCCGACCCCCACGCAATGCTCGTCGGCAACTTTCTCATCATGCACCCGGACACCTGGGCGCGCATGAGGCGGGAGCTGGACGAACGCGGGGCCACATCACTATCCCCAAGAAAGGACTGCCCGTGAGCAAATCCACTTGCCCAGACCTGCAAGACCTGCGCGAAAAGCTGCTGGCGCCGCGTGCCATTGTGCGCGATGAAAACGGCCGCCTCACCCACCCCGATCTGCCAGCCTGCGACGAGGGCGTGCGCTACGACGACCTGCTGGCCGTGTTCGGCATCGAATCGGCCTTCGTCGGCATGGAATCCGATGCGCCCCACGACGTTTCGGAACGCTACTTCGATTCCGGCGACCCGGATTGCAGTTACTGGACGCCCACGCCGCCCGATGGCGACGGCTGGATGCTGCTGGAAATCTACGACACCGAGGACGGCCCCTACGCCCTGTTCGGGCGTGCCATGCCCGACGCCATGTATCCGCGCCGTGGCGGCAAGCCCTTCGACTTCTACGCGCACTTGGAGCGCCAGGCCGAGTTCTCGCGCAAGACCTTCGGGCCGGGCCGCCGCACCCAGGGCGTGATCGACCACATCAATAAGGAGCTGCGCGAAATCGGCAGCAAGCCGGACGACATCGAAGAGTGGATCGACGTGGTGATTCTGGCCCTCGATGGCGCATGGCGCGCCGGCGCATCGCCGAAAGTCATCATCCGCACGCTGGTTGCGAAGCAGGCCAAGAACGAGGCCCGCGACTGGCCCGACTGGCGTACCGCTGACCCCAACAAGGCCATCGAGCACAGCAAGCCGAAGAAGCGCCGCATCTACATCAGCGGCCCGATGTCCGGCCTGCCCGAGCACAACTTCCCGGCCTTCCACGCCGAGGCTGCGCGCCTGCGCGCGCTGGGCTACGACGTGGTGAATCCCGCCGACCTCAACCCCGACCCCGGCAAGGGCTGGAAGGACTGCCTGCGGGTCGATTTGCTCGAACTGCTGGGCTGCGACGCTATCGCCATGTTGCCCGGCTGGCAGAAATCCGAAGGTGCCCATCTGGAAATGCACGTCGCCCACCGCGTCGGCATCGACATCTTGGACGCCACGGACATCCAGGCCCCGGCGGACGCCGTGGCTTTGGCCGCGTAGCCCGCTTCACCCACCAACCTGAAAGGAAATCCCGAAATGTCGAAGCCGCTTAACGAAAACCTCGCGTCCGTCCGCCTCGAAACCGAGGACGGCGACCTGCTGCCCATCATGGACGTGGCGGGCGCGAAGTTCAGCGAACTCATCAACGCCGTCGCCTCGCATCAGAAGGCCGGCACGCTGACGCTGAAGATTGCCGTCAAGCCCTCCACCGCCGGCGCGATGGCGGTCAAGGCGGACGTGAGCATCACCAAGCCCAAGGGCCTGCCGCCCGAATCGCTGCTCTGGGCGACGCCCGAAGGCAACCTCATTGGCGAAGACCCGCGCCAAACCAAGCTCGACCTCAAGTCCGGCGCACCCGACCCGGTGCGCGAGCTGAAGGCCGTCCAGTAGTCCCACCACCCGCAACCAAGGAGCCTATTCCTCATGGAACAAACCACCGACAACATCCAGACCGCGCTCGCCGCCGGCGCTGCCAGCGTGCAGCCCGTGACCAGCCACGGCGGTATCCCCTTCGTGGCCGTGCCCGATGGCTACAAAGTCCACGACCTGGAAATCCTGCTGCCCGTGCCCACGCGCAAGCGCGCCGAGGTCACGATCACCGACACCGACAGCTTCATCCACTACACGAAGAAGCACGGCGCCACCGACACCACCACCATCTTCGCGGACATCGACGCCGAGGCCAGCCGCTTCAACCTGATCGGCGTGCTCAACGACCACGGCACCGACGCCGGCGCGGCCCAGTGGCGTGACCACCAGTGCAAGTTCCAGCCCGCGCAGGCCGTGGAGTGGAAACGCTGGCTGTCCCGCAACAAGCAGCACTTCAGCCAGATCGACTTCGCGGCCTGGCTGGAAAAAAACCTGTCCGACATCGCCAGCGTGGCCGGTATGCCGTCCGGCGCCGACATCCTGAAGATGGCGCTGGGCTTCGAGGCCAACTCCGACAAGAAGCTGCGCAGCAAGGTCAATCTGCAAGACGGCGGCGTGCAGTTCGAGTTCGTCGATGATTCGACGCAGGAAACCCGGACGACCATGCAGGCGTTCGAGCGTTTCACCCTGGGCCTGCCGGTGTTCGACGGCAGCACCAGCGCCTACCCGCTGGAAGCGCGCCTGAAGTACCGCGAGAAGGACGGCAAGCTGACCTTCTGGTACGAGCTCATCCGCCCCGACCGCGTGTTCAAGACCGCCGTCACCGACGAGCTGGGCCGCATCAAGGAAGCGACCGGCTTCCCTGTCGTCTCCGGCAAGCCGTAACCACCAGCGCCCCGCCTGGGCGCAAGCCTGGGCGGGAAAGGAGCCCCGCACATGGAACTCGCAACACTCAAGCAATTCGCCCTCTGGCTGTCCTGGCTTTTCATCGTCGGCCTCGTTTTTTCGTGGGCCATTTCCCTCACGCCCATCGGACGCGACGACACTGACAAGGGTTCATGGGGCGGCGGCCGCAGCGGCGTCAAGCCCGTCACGGACGCGCTGACCGGCTGCCAATACCTTGTTTCGCCGGGCGGCGGAATCACGCCGCGCCTAAACAAGAACGGCAAGCACATCTGCGTGGCGCCGGAATAGCTATGGCCTGCGCATTCGACCGTGGCGCGCATGACCTGCGCGAAGTCGGGCGGCAACCGTACAGCATGGCCCCCGACGCCTACACCGTCGTCCGGTGGTGCGCGAAATGCGGCGCCGTCGTGATCGACACCGACCTGGACGGACGCACGATGCCGGGCGACATCCTGCCGATGCAGTTCCCCAGGATTGCAACCGAAAAACGATAGGGACACCCCAATGGAACAGAACAAGCCTGCCTTCGCACAACGCTGCGAAGCCCTCGCCAATGACGAGAAAGCCTGCCACGAAGCCTACAACAACCAGTACCACAAGGTGCGTGCCGAAGTCGGCTTCGACGACTGGCGCAGCGTGTGGCGCTTCCTGCTGGTCTGCGCGCTGCCCACGCTGCTGAAGCCCGAAGGCGAACAGGAGCCCGGCGCGCCGGTGGCCTACCAGGGCATCGTCTCCGCCATCCGCGCCGTGGGCGACGAGGCCGCGCGACGCGGTGCGATGTTCCCACAGACCCGCGACGAGCAGGAAGAGGACAAGCGCGCCGTGCGCCGCGTGGCGGAAATGATCGAGTGGTATGCGACCGCCGGCGGTGCCGTGGCCACCAGTCTGCCAGGCTGGCCGAAACATCCGGCGCAACCTGCGGAAGGCGATGAAGTCACGCGCCTGAAGCGCACCCTCAACGACCTGGGCAAGATCATCCACGACATGACGGTGGCCCAGCAGGCCGCGTGGATTGAATGGCAGCACGGCAAGGGAGCCAAAGAAGCCATGAACTGGATCCACAACGGCCTCGTCGGCCCCGGCCTCATCCCCGACGAAGACGAACCCTACGGCAAGGAGGCGCAGGCGTACTTCGATGCCAACCGCTCCGACCCGTTCCCAGCCTGCTGCTGCGGCAGGCCGTCGAACAGCCTCTGGATGGGGCAAGGTTTCTGCTGCCGCGAGCACTACGACACGCGCCGCGCACAGATCGAGGCCCAGCAGCAGGTCGGCAAAGAGGGCTGACCATGAAGGCCCTCTCCATCCGTCAGCCTTGGGCATGGCTGATTGATCTTGCCCCCGTTTCACGGACACCCCTATAAGCGATTAACTATCGCAATAGGAGGTGGACGATGACCAAGAGCAAGGCAGGCAGAAAGGGGCAGGAGTTCAGCCTGGAGTTCAGGCAGCAGGCACTGTTGCGAGCGGCCACAGAAGGGGTAACCACGGTGGCTCGTGATCTGGGGTTGCAGCCTGCCCAGCTGTACAGTTGGCGCGCCCAGGCGCGGCGGCACGACCAGGACGATCAGGCACAACGCTTGGAGTTGGCCGAACATGCGCGGCTCAAACGTGAAGTGGCGCGGCTGGAGGAGGAGAACGCTTTCCTAAAAAAAGCGGCGGCGTACTTCGCCAAACAGCCCAAGTGAAGTACGCAACGATGAAAGCGCACGAAGGCACATTCAGGGT
>WNDY01000019.1 GCA_009914555.1 Xylophilus sp. | reverse complement strand
TTGGGGATCGTGGGCAACGCCGCCGTTCGGGCGGCTATCGCTGCGTTCTTCGTTTTCGTCTTGCTCGTCGGCATACATGCTCCTCATTGACATGCTATGCCTCACACACAAAATTTCGGACAGGCTCGCCTGCGGCCGCTGTGCCTGCCGTGTCCGCCAGGCCGGCGTCGGCGCCCGCGCCCGCGCCGGCAGTCGACGCCTCCGCCGCTTCGTCCGCCGATGTGAAGGACGTCGAGGCCGCCGTGCAGGCCTGGGCCGCGGCCTGGTCGTCGCGCGACGTCGCGGCCTACCTCGCCACCTACAGCAGCGATTTCAACGGTGGCAAGTCGCGCAAGGCCTGGGAGGCCGAGCGCCGCTCCCGCATCGAGGGCAAGTCCAGCATCAGCGTGAAGCTCAGCAACGTCAGCGTGCAGGTCAATGGCGACCGCGCCACGGCGCGCTTCCACCAGGACTACGTGGCCGGCACCTACAAGTCCTCCGGCCGCAAGACGCTCGAACTGCAGAAGTCCGACGGCCGCTGGGTGATCACGAAGGAGTCGTCCGGCGCGTGACGGCGGCGGCGTGGTGGCAATGGCAGCAGTCGTCGGCTGCATGGCCTGATTTTCTGACGTGAAATTTTCTCTTTCCCGGCGCCCCGCGCGGTCCGCAGGACTGGCGGCGGCGGTGGTCCTGTGGGGCCTGTGTTGGGCTGGCCAGGCCGCAGAACGCCGGCATGCACCGCCCGTGGCCAGGACGCCGGCGCGCCAGGCAGCACCGGCCGCCTCGCACGACGGCGAGGCCGAAGCCCTGCTCATCGAGGTCTATCGCCTCATCGGCGCCTCGCGCTCGCGCGAAGCGCTGGCCAAGGCCGAGCACCTGGCGTCCAGGTATCCGAACTTCCAGCTGGCGCAACTGGTCTATGGCGACCTGCTGGCCGGCCGGACCCGGCCGCTGCGGCGCCTGGGCGACATAGCCGACGGCATGCCGGCGGCCATGGTGGCCCAGCTCGACGAGTTGCGTCAGGAGTCGCAGCTGCGTCTGAAGGCGCTGCGCGAGCGCCCGCCGGCCCACACGATTCCGTCGCAGTTCCTCACGCTCGCACCGCGCAGCCGGCATGCGATCGCGGTGGACGCCTCGCGTTCGCGGCTCTACCTGTTCGAGAACACGGCCAATGGCCTGCAGCTGGTGGCCGACTATTACATCTCGCTCGGCAAGTCGGGCATCGAGAAGTCGGTCGAGGGTGACCTGCGCACGCCGCTGGGCGTGTACTACATCACCGGCAACCTCAACAAGGCGACGCTGAAGGACTTCTACGGCGCTGGTGCCCTGCCGATCAATTACCCGAACCCGCTGGACCTGAGCCGTGGCAAGACCGGCGGCGGCATCTGGCTGCACGGCACGCCCCGGGACCAGTTCTCGCGCGCGCCGCTGACCACCGACGGCTGCGTGGTGCTGGCCAACCCGGCCCTGGAGCGCATCCTGCGCACGGTCGAGCCGCGCAGTACGCCGGTGGTGATCGCTTCGCACCTGCAATGGGTGGCACCGCTCGCGGTGCAGCCGGAGTCCAGGGCCTTCGAGGGCGTGCTCGACGCCTGGCGCGCGGCCAAGTCCAGCGGCGACATGGACCGCCTGCTCGCCTTCTACACCCCCGACTTCAAGAGCTACGGCAAGTCGCTGGCCGAATGGACGCCGCAACTCGCGGCCGAGGCGGTACGCGCCGAGGGCCGCGAGATCCGGCTCAAGGACCTGTCCCTCCTGCGCTGGAACGACAAGGCCGACACCATGGTCGTGACCTTCGGCGAAGTGCTCGACGGCGCGCGCACCGGCGCGGTCAAGCGGCAGTACTGGCTGCGCCAGGGCGGCCAGTGGAAGATCTTTTTCGAAGGAGTCATCGGAGACGCTCCTGTCCCCGCACGGCGCTGTGCGCCGCATGTTCTGCCTGGCTGCCTTCGGGCTCGCCACGGCTGCCGCGTCGGCCCAGGGCGCCCCCGGGCCGCGGGTCAGGCTCGCCACCTCGGCGGGCGACATCGTGGTCCAGCTCGATGCGGCAAAGGCGCCGCGCACGGTCGAGAACTTTCTGCAGTACGTGCGCGACAAGCACTATGACGGCACGGTGTTTCACCGCGTGATCGACGGCTTCATGATCCAGGGCGGCGGCTACACCACCGACCTGCGCGAGAAGCCTACGCGCGCGCCGATCCCGCTGGAGGCGGCCAACGGTTTGAAGAACGACCGCGGTACCATCGCCATGGCCCGCACGTCCAATCCGAATTCCGCCACGTCCCAGTTCTTCATCAATCTGAAGGACAATCCCAGCCTCAACGCGCCGCAGCCCGACGGTTACGGCTATACCGTCTTTGGGCGCGTGGTGCAGGGGATGGACGTGGTCGACCGCATCCGCGCCGTGCCCACCGGCAACAAGGGTCCGCACCAGAACGTGCCGCTCACGCCCGTCACCCTCACCGCGGCCACCGTGCTCCCGTAGCCGGCGCGCCGCACACCCATCCACCTGCCGTCCAAGGAGCAGACCATGAGCACCACCCACCCGCAGGTCGAACTGCACATCGCCGGCTACGGCGTCATCACGCTCGAACTCGACGCCGACAAGGCGCCGAAGTCGGTCGAGAACTTCCTGGCCTATGTGAAGAAGGGCCATTACGACAACACGATCTTCCACCGCGTGATTCCCGGCTTCATGGTCCAGGGCGGCGGCTTCGAGCCCGGCCTGCAGCAAAAGCCCACCGACGCGCCGATCGAGAACGAGGCCGACAACGGCCTGAAGAACGACAACTACACCGTCGCCTTCGCGCGCACCAACGCGCCGCACTCGGCCACCTCGCAGTTCTTCATCAACGTGGCCGACAACGGCTTCCTGAACCACACCGCGCCCAGCGCGCAGGGCTGGGGCTATGCCGTGTTCGGCAAGGTCATCGACGGTACCGATGTGGTCGACAGGATCAAGGCCGTGAAGACCGGCCGCAAGGGCTTCCATGACGACGTGCCGAAGGACGACGTCGTCATCGAAAAGGCCGTCCTGCTCTGAGCACCGCCTCCCCGCGTCCCATGGCCGAGGCCGCACCCCGGTGCGCGGAGCTGGTCGCTCCGCCGCACTGGCGTGCGGTCGATTTCATCGCGGACCTGCATCTGCAGGAGAGCGAGCCGCTGACGGTCGCCGCCTGGCGCGACTACCTGTTCCGCACGCCGGCCGACGCGGTGTTCATTCTCGGCGACCTCTTCGAGGTCTGGATCGGCGACGACGCGGCCGTGTCCGGCAGCTTCGAGGATGCGTGTGGACAGACGCTGCGCGAAGCGTCGCAGCGGCTGTCGCTGTACTTCATCGCCGGCAACCGCGACTTCCTGCTCGGCGAGGCGTTCCTGGCGCGCGCCGGCATGGCCGCGCTGGCCGATCCGACGGTGCTGGCCTTCGCCGGCCGGCGGGTGCTGCTGAGCCACGGCGACGCGCTCTGCCTGGACGACCACGACTACATGCGCTTTCGCGCGCAGGTGCGCTCTCCAGCCTGGCAGGCGCAGGTGCTGGCCCGGCCGCTGGCCGAACGCCGGCTGCTGGCGCGCGGCATCCGCAGCGAGAGCGCGTCGCGCAAGCAGGCGGAGGCGGCCTATGCCGACGCCGACCCGGCGCTGACCCGCCAATGGATGCAGCAGGCCGGCGCCACGACACTGGTGCACGGCCACACCCATCGCCCGGCTGATCACGCACTGCCGGACGGCACCGAGCGCCGCGTGCTCAGCGACTGGGACCTCGCCGCGCTGCCGCCGCGCGCCGAAGCCCTGCGGCTGGATGCGGCGGGCTTTCGCCGCATCGCGCTCGGATGAGCGGCCGATGGCTCGGTGCGCTGCGCCGATGGTGGCGGCACAGGGCTGTGGGCGCCGATGAATACTCTGAGGAGGAGGGTATCCCTAACGCGCTCTGGCTGTGCACTACGGGACTATACCCCTTTATCGCAGAATTACCTGCCGAGGGTGTTCGGCGTCTGCGCGCGCTGAGCAGCCGGTTCCTGTCGCAGAAGGAATTCCACGGTGCGCAGGGCCTGGAAGTGACCGACGCCATGGCCGTCGCGATCGCCGCCCAGGCCTGCCTGCCGCTGCTGCATTGGGGCCCTGCAGCGCAGGCGCTGCGCTGGTACGACGACTTCGTCGGCATCGTCGTCCATCCGGGCCAGGTGGTCGCGCGCCGCGAAGTGACCGACGAGGCCGGCGTGGTGCACGGCTACGACGAGGTGCTGGCCGGCGAGGCCATGGACCGCGGCCCGGTCATGCTGAGCTGGCAGGACGTGCAGGAGGCCGCCAGCGCCACGGCGCAGGGCTACAACGTCGTCATCCACGAATTCGCCCACAAGCTCGACATGCGCGACGGCGCGCCGGACGGCTGCCCGCCGCTGCCGGCCGGATTTCTCGGCACCCGCGGCGGCCCGGCCGCGCGCCGGGCCTGGATGGCGGTGCTGGAGCCAGCCTGGGAGGGGTTCCGCGAACAGGTCATCATCGCCGAGCGCTTCAGCGGCGAAGCCCCGTGGCTCGACGCCTATGCGGCGGAGTCGCCGGCCGAATTCTTCGCCGTGGCCTGTGAAGGCTACTTCGTCAACCGTGCGCGCTTCGCCGCAGAATTCCCGGCGCTGCTCGCGCTGTTCGACGCCTTCTTCAGGCCGGCGGCGGCTGCTGCTGCGGCTGCGCGCTCAGCGCGTTGAGCCATTGCACCGTCTGCGACAGCTCGGCCGGGCGGATCTCGTGGGCGCCCGGGAACTCGCGGTAGGTCAGCGCCAGCGGCAGCGCGGCGGCCGCGTCCCGGATCGCATGGGCCTGGGCCAGCGGGATCACGCCGTCCTCGGTGCCATGGCTGACCCAGAGCGCCTTGCCGGCAAAGGCCTCACGCGGCGCCCGCGCCGAAGCCGCCTCCGGCAGCAGCCGGCTGTGCCAAGCCAGGGCCGCGCCGATGTGCTGCGGCGCGGTCAGCAGCAGCGTGAGCGCCATGATGCCGCCCTGGCTGAAGCCGCCCACGACCACCCGCGCGGGCGGAATGCCGCGCTGCTGCGCCGCCTGCTGCACGGTGCGCTCGACCAGGTCGCGGGCCGCACGCTCCTGGGCCGCATCGATGGTGCGGCTGGCATCGGGGTGGACGGTGAAGTCGAACCAGGCATGGCTGTCCGGCCCCACGGTGAAGGGTGCGCGCAGGCTCAGCACATGGAACTGCGGCGGCACGTAGGGCGCGAAGCCGAACAGGTCGCGCTCGTTGCTGCCCACGCCGTGCATCAGCACCAGCAGCCAGGGCTGGTCCACGCCGGGGGCGGCGCGACGTTCGAGGAAGGTCAGCGGAAGGTCGTGGGTGGTATCGGGCATGGCCCTATCGTGATCGAAGCGCGGCGGCGGACGGTATCGGATCGCTTCAGTGCAGCGCGAATGCGTCCATCGCCAGGATGCCGTAGCGCACCTCGCGGCTGAGGTAGTCCACCGTGCGGTCGCTGCCGGCGGCGCCCAGCGCGAAGAAGATCGGCAGGAAATGGTCCTCGGTCGGATGCGCCCGCGCGGCGTGCGGCGCGCGCTGGCGGTAGTCGAGCAGCGCCTCGGTGTCGCCGCGCTGCACGGCATCCTCGATCCAGCGGCTGAACTCGCCCACGTACGGCAGGGGCGCGTCGCGGCCGCCGAAGAATTCGGACAGGTTGTGGGTCATGCTGCCCGAGCCGACGACCAGCACGCCTTCGCTGCGCAGGCCCTGGAGCGCGCTGCCAATGGCGTACACCGCGCGCGGGCCGGCGCCGGCCGGCAGGGCGACCTGCACCACCGGCACCGAGGCGTCGGGCAGCAGGTGCATGAGCGGCACCCAGGCCCCGTGGTCCAGCGGGCGCTGCGGATCGCCGGCTGCGGCGATGCCGGCCGCGGCCAGGCGCCCGATTACCTCGCCGGCCAGCGCGGGCTCGCCGGGCGCCGGGTAGCGCAGCTGGTAGAGCGGCGGCGGGAAGCCGCCGAAGTCGTGCCAAGTCGCGGGCGCCGGATGGGTCATGACCGCCGGGCCGCGTGCCATCCAGTGCGGCGACATGACGACCACGCCGCGCAGCTCCGGGTGGCTGGCATGCAGGCAGGCGCCCCAGCGGGTCAGCGCCGGCCCGGTCGTGCCGGGGTCGAGCGCGAACAGCGGCGCGCCGTGCGACAGGTAAAGCGCAGGGATCGCCACGGTGGCCGAGGAGGGAATCTGTGCGTGGGGCATGGTCGTGCAACCTTTCACAGTCCACTCTAGGCGTTCTGCTATAAAAGATAAATCGCACCGCTCAGAACGCATTGTTCTGTTTTTGACAACGAACGACCATGCCGCAGTTCCGCCAGATCGAGGCTTTCGTGGCCATCGTGCAAAGCGGCAGCTTCGTGAAGGCTGCCGACCGGCTCGCGCTGTCGAAAGCCGTGGTGTCGCGGCTGGTGGGCGAACTGGAGGCCGAGCTGGGCACGCGCCTGCTGCACCGCACCACCCGCAGCCTGTCGCTGACCGGTTCGGGCGCGGCCTACTACGAGCGCTGCCGGCAGATCCTGGAGGACTTCGCCGAGGCCAATGCCGAGGCCAGCGCGGCCGCCGCGCGGCCCGCAGGCCGGCTGCGGGTGAATGCGCCGCTGTCCTTTGGCAACCTGCACTGGGCGCCGCTGTGGGGCGAATTCCTCAAGCTGCACCCGGAGATGGAGCTCGACATCACGCTGACCGACCGCGTGGTCGACCTGGTGGACGAGGGCTTCGACGTCGGCGTGCGCATTGGCCGGGTGCAGAGCGAGACGCTGGTCGTGCGCCGGCTCGCGGGCGACGACATGCTGCTCTGCGCATCGCCGGGCTACCTGCGCCGGGCGCCGCCGCTGACGCGCGTGGCCGACATTGCGCAGCATGCGGTGCTGGCCTATTCCTGGTCGTCCTTCGGCGACACCTGGACCTTCCGCACGCCCGATGGCGCCAGCCAGAGCGTGGCCACGCATCCGCGCCTGCGGGCCAACAGCGGCGACACCTGCCGTGCGGCGGCGCTGGCCGACCAGGGCCTGATTCTGCAGCCGGCCTTCATCGTCGGGCACGACGTGCGCGACGGCCGGCTGGTGCGGCTGCTGCCGGACCACGACTGCGGCCGGCTCGACATCCAGGCCATCTACCCGAGCCGCCGGCACCTGTCGGGCAAGGTGCGGGCGCTGGTGGACTTCCTCGCCGCGGCGTTCCAGACGCCGGGGTGGAAATAGGCCGTCAGCCGGCGGCCAGCACCCGCGCCAGCCCGGCGATCGCGATCGGATAGCCGTGCACGCCCAGCCCGGCGATCACCGCCCTGGCCACCGGCGCGATATGGGAGTGGTGGCGGAAGCTCTCGCGCGCATGCGTGTTGCTGATGTGCAGCTCGATCAGCGTCACGCCCGTGGCGTTGACCGCGTCCTGCAGCGCCACGCTGGTGTGGGTGTAGGCCGCGGCATTGAGCACCACGCCGGCCAGTTCGCCGCGCGCATGCAGCTGGCCGGCCTCGTGCAGCCAGTCGACCAACTGGCCTTCGTGGTTGGTCTGGCGGAAGACCAGGCTGAAACCATGCTCGGAACTGGCCTCTTCGCAGAGGCGCCGGACGTCTTCGAGCGTGTGGCGGCCGTAGATGGCCGGCTCGCGGGTGCCCAGCAGGTTGAGGTTGGGACCATTGAGGACGTAGACGGTTTTCACGAGGCAGCTCCGCAGAAGGGCAGGAGCGGGATTGTGCAGCAGGCCCGGCCGGCCCGCCGCGCTTTCTCCGCTCCGGATCCAGTCGCCGCCACATCCCGGTACCTGCATGGCGGGCACCGTCGCCGCATCTTTCTTCGTTGATCGGAATGACCCTGGCCGCGCACGTCTCCAAGAATGAGACGGAAAACATAAAAAAAGGCGCGTAGTCGCGATATCTCCGGCCCGTGCACGGAATGCCAGGTGATCCGACAGTGCGCCGTCGTCGTGCTGGGCGACGCGCCGTCATTCACAAATTATGTGTACGACAGCCGGCAGGGCCTTTATGGCCTCGTCGAGGCGACATGGCGCCCACGCCGATGATCGGCGCAAGCGCCCGTACGCGCAGCGCGGCGGGCGCCTGGGCTGGCTGGTGCTGGGGTCGCCTTTGCCGCGTGCGCGGTGCAGTGGCGGCCGTCTTTCGGAGCCGCGCTGTAGTTCGGCTGGCTGACGGTGGCCGCGACGGTGCCGATGTTCGCGCTGGCCTACGGGCCCCGGCGCAAGCGCGCTGCCGGGCGACTCACGCGGGAAGGGCTGGCGCCGCGCCACTGCCGCCGGAGATCGCCTTCCATCGCCGTGCGTGTCTGGCGCAAGGCGCCGCTGCTGCTGCTGATCGGCCTGCCGTAGGCCTTCGGCTGGCAGTTATGTGCAGGGCGTTCGACCACCTGAACATCGTCCGTACCGAATGTGGCGCGGCATGCAATGAAAACGGCCCGCGAGGGGCCGTCCGTCAGCGCATGAGCCGGGACTCAGCGGCGCCAGCCGCCGCCGTCGCGGCCGCGGTGCCAGCGGCCGGGAGGCGGACCGCCGTGCCAGCCGCCACGGTAGATCGGCGGGCCGTAGTACACCGGCGGGGGCGGCGGCGCATAGTAGACCGGGCGCGGCGCATAGTACACCGGACGCGGGGCCACATAGACCGGGGCGGGTGGGTAGTAGACCGGAGCCGGCGCCACATAGGCCGGGACGCCATAGAACGGGGTGCCGACCCCGATGGTGACGCCCGGCGAACTGATGCCGACGGACCACGCCACACCGTGCGCCTGGGCCGTGCCCGCCACGGCCGCCAGCGCGAGGGCGCCGACCAGAGCGATGCGGGACGAAATTCTGCGGTTCATAGCAATCTCCTGTGGTGACGGAGCGGCTGCCGCCGGCGGCCGGACCCGTCTGTCTACACAACGCTGACATGGGGCCCGACGGTGGACCGTGCCAGAGGGCAGTGTGTTTCAGTGCGTAAGGCCGCCCTGTTGCCGCACGGCCTGTCGTACCGGTGGTGGACACTAGAATTCCGGGATGAGTTCCCCTTCCTCCGCTTCCTCCCGACCCGCACCGGCTGCTGCCGGTGACGCCGATGCCGCCAAGCCCAGCAACTTCCTGCGGCAGGTGATCGACAGCGACCTGGCCCGCGGCACCTATGCCGCGCGGCGGTGGGCCGGCAGCCCGGGGGATCGGGACCACCAGGCCGGCGGCGGTGCCGATCCGGCGCGCATCCGCACCCGTTTTCCGCCCGAGCCCAACGGCTACCTGCACATCGGCCATGCCAAGAGCATCTGGCTGAACTTCCGCCTTGCGCAGGACTATGCCGGCATCTGCCACCTGCGCTTCGACGACACCAACCCCGAGAAGGAAGAGCAGGAGTACGTCGACTCCATCCTCGACGCGGTGCAGTGGCTGGGCTACGGCTGGGACGCCAACGCAACGTCACATCTTTACTACGCCAGCAACTATTTCGACTTCGTGTACCGCGCCGCGCTGCATCTGGTCGAGACCGGCCATGCCTATGTCGACGAGCAGACGGCCGAGCAGATGCGCGAGCGCCGCGGCGACTTCACCACGCCCGGCATCGACAGCCCGTTCCGCGGCCGCACGGTGGCCGAGAACCTGGCCCGCCTCGAAGACATGCGCGCCGGCCGCCTGCCCGACGGCGCCGCCGTACTGCGCGCGAAGATCGACATGGCCTCGCCCAACATCAACCTGCGCGACCCGGCCATCTACCGCATCCGCCGCGCCACCCACCACCGCACCGGCGACGCCTGGTGCATCTATCCGATGTACACCTTCGCGCATCCGATCGAGGACGCGCTGGAGAACATCACCCACAGCATCTGCACGCTCGAATTCGAGGACCAGCGCCCGTTCTACGACTGGCTGCTGGCCCGGCTGGAGGAGGGCGGCCTCATCAATACGCCGCCGCCACGCCAGTACGAATTCGCGCGGCTGAACCTCACCTACGTCATCACCAGCAAGCGCAAGTTGAAGCAGCTGGTGGACGAGGGCCGCGTCAGCGGCTGGGACGACCCGCGCATGCCCACCATCGTCGGCCTGCGCCGCCGCGGCTACACGCCCGAATCGCTGCGGCTGTTCGCCGAACGCTCGGGCGTGAGCAAGGCCGCCGGCTGGATCGACTACTCCAGCCTGGAGATCGCGCTGCGCGACGACCTCGACCCGAAGGCCGCCCGCGCGATGGTCGTGCTGGACCCGGTGCGACTCGTCGTCACCAACTGGGAGGAACTGCACGGCGTCGGCGCCCTCGACGCCTGCAGCGCGCCGGTGCATCCGCACCATCCGGAGCGCGGCAGCCGCAGCTTCCAGTTCGGCCGCGAACTCTGGATCGAGCGCACCGACTACGAAGACATCCCGCCCAAGGGCTTCCACCGCCTCTACCCCGGCAACAAGGTGCGCCTGAAGTACGGCCACGTGGTCGAATGCACCGGCGCCGTGCGCGATGCCGATGGCACGCTCGTCGAGGTGCAGGCCCGCCTCGTGCCCGACACCAAGAGCGGCACGCCGGGCGCCGACGCGGTCAAGGTCAAGGGCGTGATCACCTGGGTCGGCGCCAGCGACGGCGTGGCCGCCGAGGTGCGTCTCTACGACCGCCTGTTCGGCGACCCGCATCCCGACGCGGGCGGCAAGGACTTCCTGGCCGCGCTGAACCCGGACAGCCTGCGCATCGTCACCGGCTTCGTCGAGCCGGCCGCGGCGGGCGTGGCACCCGACACCCGGCTGCAGTTCGAGCGGCACGGCTACTTCGTGGCCGACCGCGAGGACCACGTCGCGGGCGGCAGGCCGGTCTTCAACCGGATCACCGGCCTCAAGGACTTCTGGAGCAAATAAGTGGACGCCATCCTGCTGCTCAAGGCCGCGATCATGGGCGTGGTCGAGGGTTTGACCGAATTCCTGCCCATCTCGTCCACCGGCCACCTGATCCTCGCCGGCGCGCTGCTCGGCTTCGATGACGACCGGGCCAAGGTCTTCGACATCGCGATCCAGACGGGTGCGATCTTCGCGGTCATCCTCGTGTACTGGCAGCGCATCCGCGACACCGTGGCGGCGCTGCCCACGCAGCCGCGGGCGCGGCGCTTCGCGCTCAACGTGGCGATCGGCTTCCTGCCGGCCGTGGTGCTCGGGCTGCTGTTCGGCAAGGCGATCCAGGCGCACCTGTTCACGCCGGTGGTCGTGGCCACCACCTTCATCCTCGGCGCCTTCGTGATCCTCTGGGCCGAAAAGCGCCCGCCCTCGGCGGTGCGGGTGCAGACGGTGGACGCCATGACGCCGGCCGACGCGCTCAAGGTCGGCCTGGCGCAGTGCCTGGCGCTCGTGCCGGGCACCAGCCGCAGCGGCGCCACCATCATCGGCGGCATGCTGCTGGGCCTGTCGCGCCAGGCGGCGACCGATTTCTCGTTCTTCCTGGCCATGCCCACGCTGGTCGGCGCCGGCGTCTACAGCCTCTACAAGCAGCGCGCGCTGCTGTCGGCGGCCGATGTGCCGCTGTTCGCGGTCGGGCTGCTGTTCTCGTTCGTCAGTGCCTGGTTCTGCGTGCGCTGGCTGCTGCGCTACATCAGCACGCACAGCTTCGTGCCGTTCGCCTGGTACCGCATCGCGTTCGGCATCGTGGTGCTGGCGACGGCCTGGTCGGGCGTAGTAACCTGGGCGGAGTAATCCTTCAGGGCGGGCTTAAATAGCCCACCATGGCGGTATACCCCGCAGCCAGTCCTGCCAGTGCCAGGGCGGTGCCGGCGCATCGCGCCACCAGCGGGCCATGGCGCACCCAGCCGCCGGCCACGCGGCGGTGGCTGACGGCGCGGCAGACCAGCAGATCCCACGCGAACACCACGGCGGCCATCCAGGCGCCGCAGGCCAGCTGCCATGCCGCAGGCTGGCGCGCGAGCGCCGCGAACAGGCCGGCGTAGGCCAGGCCGTTCTTCGGGTTGAGCATGGCGGCGATGAAGCCGGTGGCCCAGGCGCGGGCCCGTCCCTCTGGCGGTGCGGCGGGCACCGGCCCGGCCGTGGCCGTGGCTGCGGCCCCTGCATCGCGCAGCAGCCGCAGGCCCAGCCAGAGCAGAAAGCCGCCCGCGGCGGCCTGCAGTGCCGTGAAGGCCGCGCTGCCCGGGCGCAGCGCCGCGAAGCCGGCGATCGCCAGGCCGATGTAGAAGGCGTTGGCGCAGGCGATGCCCAGGCACAGCCAGGCGCCGCGCCGCCGTCCCCCGGCCAGCGCCGTGCGCAGGATCAGCAGGAAGTCCGGGCCGGGCAGCAGCAGGGCCAGGAAGTGGGCGCCGGCGGCGACGAGGAACAGGTGGAGCGGAGGCTGCGACGACATGGGCGCGCAGTGTCGCGGCGCGCGCCTCCGCCGTATTGCACGAAATTGCCCCGGGCTCGCGTTCAGCCGGCCGCGCGGTAGCGGCCGGGCGTCATGGCCACGCGGGCCTTGAAGGCGCGCTGGAAATGGCTCTGGTCCGCGAAGCCGGTCGCCAGCGCGACATCGGCCAGGCCGGCGCCCTGCCGCAGCAGGACGCGCGCCTGCTGGATGCGCAGATCGAGCTGCCAGGCGTGGGGCGGCAGGCCGGTGGCGCAGTGGAATGCGCGGATGAACGCATAGCGGCCCATGCGGGCGGCGCGGGCCAGTTCGGCCACCGGCAGCGGCTCGGCCCAGTGCAGTCGCAGCAGGGCGTGGGCGCGCGCCACGCCGGCCCGCACGCGCCGCGGATGGGGCAGCCGCTGCGATGCCAGCCCATCCGCTTCGCGGCCGACGTAGGCGACGAGGTGCGCCTCCTTGGCGGCGGCGGGGGCATCGGAGAACAGCTGCCGGCAAAGCGCGGCGAAGCCCTGCCACGCGGTGGCAGCGGTCGTGGCCAGCGGCTCGTGCAGCAGCGGCGAGGCCGCGCCGGCGGCGGGCGCGATCTCGGCCAGCACGCCGTGGACCCACGGCACGTCGAGGTGCAGCATGCGGTAGCTCCAGGCGCCTTTCTCGGGATTGCAGTCGTGCACCACCCCGGGCGGCACGCGCACCACGCTGCCGGGGGCGATCGGCGTGGCGCGGCCCTGGCAGCGGAAGACGCTGCGGCCGGCATCGACCGCGCCGACCGACGCGGTGTCGTGCGCATGGGACCGGTAGCAGGCCCGGCTGGCGCAGGCGGTGCGCGCTTCGGCGAAGGGCAGGGCGGGGTCGCGCCAGAAGCGTTCGGTGGCCGTGGTCATGGGGGGATTGTCGCGGCCGCCGCCTGCCGGCGCAGCAGGGCCGTACGATGCCGGCCGGCCCCCATGCCGTTCATTTCTTTCCTGAAAGGGACTTTCCCATGAGCAATATCGCCATCCTGGGCATCACCGGCCATGTCGGTTCGCGCGTCGCCGACGAGCTGCTGCGCCGCGGCCACACGGTGACCGGCATCGCCCGCTCCACGGCCCGGGCCGCCGCGCGGCCGGGCCTGACCCTGCACGAGGCCGACGCCACGCGCGCCGAGGCCATCGTGCCGCTGCTGCGCGGCCACGACGCGGTGGTGAGCGCCACGCGCTTCGTGGGCGGCATCGACGCACCGACGCTGCTGGCCGCCGCGCGCGCGGCCGGCGTGCCGCGCGTCCTCGTGGTGGGCGGCGCCGGCAGCCTGGAGGTAGCGCCGGGCCGCGCGCTGATCGACACGCCGGAGTTCCCCGACGCCTACAAGCCCGAAGCCGGCGCCGGCCGCGCGTTCCTCCAAGCGCTGCGGCAGGAGAAGAACCTGGACTGGACCTTCCTCTCGCCGGCCGCCGAATTCGCGCCGGGCGAACGCACCGGCGTCTTCCGCATCGGCGGCGACCAGCTGCTGACCGGCGCCGACGGGCGCAGCCGCATCTCGACGGAGGACTACGCGATCGCGCTGGCCGACGAGATCGAGCGGCCGCAGCACGCGCGCCGGCGCTTCTCGGTTGCTTATTGCATAGGGGTAGTATAGGCCTGCAGCGGGTGAATTACGCGCGCTGTGGGGTGGTACCCCCGGGGGTATGATTAGCGCTTCGGCGGCGACAGGACCGCGTCCTGGAGCTTGCCGGCCAGCTGCGACAGGGCCATCGCGGCCGGGCAGCCCGGTGTGCTGGACAGCAGCAGCTGGCGGCGCATGACGGCGTCGCGCACGGCCGGGTCGGCCGGGATGTCGCCCAGGTGGATCAGCCGCACCGGCCGGCCCGATTCGGTCGAGACGAAGCGGTCGAGCACCTGCTGCAGCTGGCTGGTGATCGCGCGGCCGTCGCCGGGCCGCGCGGCCTGGTTGACGACCAGCCGCACGTGCTGGCGCTTCTGCTGCATCGCCAGCACCTTGATGGCGGCGTAGGCGTCGGTCAGCGAGGTGGGCTCGGGCGTGGCCACGACCAGCACCTCGGAGGCGAGCGAGACCGAGAACAGCACCACGTCGGAGATCCCGGCGCCGGTGTCGAGCAGCAGCACGTCGTAGTGCGGCGTGAGGGTCTGGATCACGCGCATCAGCTCGTTGCGCACCTCGGGCGTGAGGCGCGAATACTCGACCATGCCGGAGCCGGCCAGCAGCACCGAGAAGCCGCCGGGCGCCTTGAGGATGGCGTCCTCCAGCTTTGCCTTGCCGGTGAACACGTCGTGCAGCGTGATCTTGGGGTGCAGGTTGAGCACCACGTCGAGGTTGGCCAAACCGAGGTCGGCGTCGAGCACCAGCACCCGCAGGCCGCGGCGGGTGAGGGCGGCCGCGAGGTTGGCCGAGACGAAGGTCTTGCCCACGCCGCCCTTGCCGCTGGTCACGGCAATGATGCGGGCGCCCGCCGGCGCCGGGGCGTTGGCGCCCGGGGTGGGGTTGGAAGTCAGCGCGTCGCTCATCGGTTGGGTGGGTTCAGGTGGCGCTGTCGTTCGCGTTGCGGGGCGCGGGCGGCAGGTCGCTGCGCGGCGGCTGTGCTGCGGCGATGCCGCCGCCGTCCTCGCCTTCGGGCGGGACCGTCAGAAACAGCAGGTTCTTTTCTTCGGCCGTGACGGTGCTGTCGGGCTGCGGCTCCAAGCATACCCGGTTGCGCCCGTCGGCCTTGGCCCGGTAGAGCTGCAGATCGGCCCGCTCGGTCCACAGCGTCGTGGTCGAGCGGATCCACTGCAGCGCGAAGGCGCCGCCCACGCTGATCTCCACCTGGATGACCTCGGTCGGCGTGATGCGGATCGGCGTGGCCGCCACCGCCAGGCGGATGCGTTCGGCCACCGCGGTGCCGAAGGCGGCATGGCAGGCCGGCAGCACCACGGCGAACTCCTCGCCGCCGTAGCGGGCGACGGTGTCCATCGGGCGCACGCAGCCGGCAATGGCCTGGGCCACGGCCTGCAGCACCGAATCGCCGGCCGGGTGGCCGTAGGCGTCGTTGATCTTCTTGAAGTGGTCGATGTCGAGCATCAGCAGCAGCGCCGCCTCGCCCGAGCGGGCCACGCGGTCGAGCTCGCGCTCCAGCACCGTCTCGAAGTGCCGGCGGTTGGCCAGGCCGGTGAGCGGGTCGCGCAGCGACAGCTCGCACAGGCCGTCGATCACGTCTTGCAGGTAGGCGACGGAAGGCGTGTCTTCCGCGGCGAAGCTGCGTCCGAAGTCGGCCTGCGAGAGCAGGGCGCGCGCCGTATCCAGCCGCAGGTGGCGCAGGTCGATGGTTGCGGGAGCCGCCGGTGAAGACACGGTTGGGTTGCGCTAGAGAAGGGACTTCCCGACCGAGACTCGGTCCGCGGGGAGGGGCCATTCTGCTGCGCATGCCTCGCCGTCGCCGATATGTCGTGGGGCCCCGATATTGTAAATCGCTGTAACCACGCCGGGGTCCCCGCTTTGTTATCAATGTTCCTCGGCCGGCGCGTCGGCCGCGGCCCGGCCGCGCAGGATGGTCGCGGCGACGCCGCTGCCGATGACCAGCCCCATGCCGAGCCAGCCCGCCAGCGGCAGCGTGTCGCCGAACAGCAGCGCGCCGTAGGCGGCCGCGAAGACGATGCCCGAGTACTGCAGGTTGGCCACCACCAGCGTGCCGCGCTGCGTCCTGGCCGTGGCATAGGCGCGCGTCATGCACAACTGCCCGAGCGATGCGAACAGCCCGACCGGAACGAGCCAGACGGCGCCGTGCCAGTCCCAGGGCGAAAAGCCTTCGACCGAGGCTGCGGCGCCGCCGGCCACGGCCGAGCCGACGGCGAAGTAGAAGACGGTGCGGGTCTCCGGCTCGCCGATGCGCGACAGCGCGACGACCTGCATGTAGGCGAAGGCGGCGAACAGGCCCGACAGCAGGCCGATCAGCGCCGGGTACATCTGGTTCGGCGCCAGCGTGGGCCGCAGCATCAGCACGACGCCGGCGAAGCCGGCCAGCACGGTGGCGACCAGCGGCGCCTGCAGCGGCGGCCGGGCGCCCGCCGACGCGGGCCGCCAGGCCAGCAGCGCGCCGCCGACGAAGAAGGCGGCGATCCAGACGCTGCTCATGTAGTTGAGCGTGACCGCGGTGGCCAGCGGCAGGTGGCCGATCGCATAGAACCAGGCGCCCAGCGAGGTCACGCCGACCAAGCTGCGCCAAGCATGCATGCCAGGGTATCGCGTTGCAACGCTGATTCCCTGGGCGCGCGCCAACAGCCACAGCAGGAGTATGCTGACCACGCCGCGGTAGAACACCAGTTCGGCCGCGCCGAACCAGGCCGATGCGTACTTCACCGCCACACTCATGGTGGAGAAGAAGAACGCGCCCAGGACCATCCAGAGGGCCTGCATGCCGCCTCAGCCCCCGCGGCCCCGGGCCGCCGTGTCAGTCACGCAGCGCGCCGCGCATGCTGCGCCGATACCATTCGTGGAAGTGCTGCATGCCGTCTTCCATGGGGCTCTGGTAGGGGCCGCGCTCGTCCACGCCGCGCGCCAGCAGCGCACGGCGGCCGGCATCCATGCGCTCGCCGATCTCGTCGTCCTCGATGCAGGTCTCCATGTAGGCGGCCTGCTGGGCCTCGACGAACTCGCGCTCGAACGCGACGATCTCCTCGGGGTAGTAGAACTCCACCATGTTGAGCGTCTTCGACGGGCTGACCGGATGCAGCGTCGAGACGGTCAGCACGTGTGGATACCACTCCACCATGATGTGCGGATAGTAGGTGAGCCAGATCGCGCCGTAGCGCGGCTGCTCGCCGCCGCGGTAGGCCAGCAGGGCCTCCTGCCAGCGCTTGTAGACCGGGCTGCCCGACTGCGCCAGCGCATTGGCCACGCCGACGGTCTGCACCGAGTATTCGGCGCCGAACTCCCAGCGCAGGTCGTCGCAGGTCACGAAGTTGCCCAGGCCCGGGTGGAAGGGCCCGACGTGGTAGTCCTCGAGGTAGACCTCGATGAAGGTCTTCCAGTTGTAGTTGCATTCGTGCATCTCGACCCGGTCGAGGGCATAGCCGTCGAACGACAGGTCGGCCGCCGGGCCGACGCGGGCGAGGTCGGCGGCGATGTCGCGGCCGTTGTCCTCGAACAGCAGCCCGTTCCACTCGCGCAGGCCGTAGTTCGACAGGTTCAGGCACGGGTCGTGCGCGAAGTGCGGCGCGCCCAGCAGTTCGCCGGCCGGGCTGTAGGTCCAGCGGTGCAGCGGGCAGACGATGTTGCCGCCCGCATGGCCCTTGCCCTGCGCGTTGAGCGAGCCGCGGCCCTTGAGCATCACCGCCTGCCGGTGGCGGCAGACATTGGAGATCAGCTCCACGCGGTCCTGCGCATTGCGCACCAGCGCGCGGCCTTCGGCCTCCTGCGGCAGCGCGTGGTAGTCCCCCGGGTGGGGCACGCAGAGCTGGTGCCCCACGCAGCGGGGCCCGCGCTGGAAGATGGTCTCCAGTTCGCGCTGGAACAGCGCCTGGTCGAAGTAGCTTGAAACTGGTAGTTGGCTTGCGGCCTGCTGCAGTCGAAGACTTAAATCAGACATGGGTGACCTGACCTAAAGACTCCCCACAGGGGGACTTGCGGGAGATGCACGCGGCAGTGCGCGCGGTGAAAAAAACAGCCGGCGACGGAGGCCGGCTGAGGAGGGAATGGGATTGTACCCCGTGGGGTTATTCGCCATGGCTAAACCCGGAGCATATATGCGTGTATTGCCCGGCGCCGGCCGCGTCCGCGGGGCGGTGCGCCGGCCGCGAACTAAAATGGCCGGTTTCCTCACGATGTCCGCGTCTTCTTCCATGCCCAAGGTGCCCGCCGCTTCCGCCGACCCTGCCGCTCCCGCGAGCTACGAGGCGGCGCTCGAGGAACTCGAACAGCTCGTCGCCCGCATCGAGTCGGGCCAGCTGCCGCTGGAGCAGCTGCTGGCCGGCTACCAGCGCGGCGCCACGCTGCTGGCCTTCTGCCGCGAGCGGCTGGATGCCGTCGAGAACCAGATCAAGGTGCTCGACGCGGGGGTTCTCAAGGCATGGACGCAGGCATGAGGCGGCTGGAGCAGACGGCGGCCGCGGCGCCTTTCTCGCTGGAGGCGTGGAGTTGTCTGCAGCGCGGCCGCGTCGAGCAGGCGCTGTCGCACTGGGTGGCCGGCGACGGCTTGGCCCCGGCAGGCCTGGGCGAGGCCATGCGCTATGCGGTGCTCGACGGCGGCAAGCGCCTGCGGCCCCTGCTGGTGCTGGCTGCGCGCGCGGCCATCGCCGACGAGGTGCCGTCGCCCGGCCTGGACGAGGCCGCCCTGCGCGCGGCTTGCGCGGTGGAGCTGATCCACGCCTATTCCCTGGTGCATGACGACATGCCGTGCATGGACAACGACGTGCTGCGCCGCGGCAAGCCCACGGTGCACGTGCAGTTCGGCGAGGCCGGCGCGCTGCTGGCCGGCGATGCGCTGCAGGCGCTGGCCTTCGAACTGCTCACGCCCGGCGGCCCGACCGTGCCGGCGCGCGTGCAGGCCGCGCTCTGCCGCCTGCTGGCCCACGCGGCCGGCCATGCGGGCATGGCCGGCGGCCAGGCCATCGACCTGGCCAGCGTCGGCCGGGCCCTCTCCGAAGACGAACTGCGCCATATGCACCGCCTCAAGACCGGCGCGCTGCTGCAGGCCAGCGTGCTCATGGGCGCGGCCTGCGGCGACGCTCCCTCCCGCGCCCTCGACGCACTGGGCCGCTACGGCGCGGCCATCGGCCTGGCCTTCCAGGTGGTGGACGACATCCTCGACGTGACGGCCGATTCGGCCACCCTCGGCAAGACGGCCGGCAAGGACGCCGCGGCCGACAAGCCCACGTACGTTTCGTTGCTGGGCCTGGAGCAGTCGCGCGAACATGCATGGGAGCTGCGCCAGCAGGCGCTGGCAGCGCTCGACGACAGCGGCCTCGAAGACACCCGCGCGCTGGCCGCGCTGGCCGACGCCGTCGTCCATCGCGCCAGTTGAGAGAAGAGGCGAAAAAGCCGCATGACCACGAACTACCCCCTGCTCGAAACGATCGCCGACCCGGCCGACCTGCGCCGCCTGCCGCGCGAACAACTGCCGGCCCTGGCGTCGGAGCTGCGCGCCTTCGTGCTCGACAGCGTCTCGCGCACCGGCGGCCACCTGAGTTCCAATCTCGGCACGGTCGAGCTGACCGTCGCGCTGCACTACGTTTTCGACACGCCGCGCGACCGCCTGGTGTGGGACGTGGGCCACCAGACCTATCCGCACAAGATCCTGACCGGCCGGCGCGAGCGCATGCCCACGCTGCGCCAGCTCGGCGGCCTCTCGGGCTTTCCGCAGCGGGCCGAGAGCGAATACGACACTTTCGGCACCGCGCATTCGTCCACCAGCATCTCCGCCGCGCTCGGCATGGCCGTGGCCGCGCGGCAGAAAGGCGAGGATCGCCATGCGGTGGCCGTGATCGGCGACGGCGCGATGACCGCCGGCATGGCCTTCGAGGCGCTCAACAACGCCGGCGTGCAGCACGACTGCAAGCTGCTGGTCATCCTCAACGACAACGACATGAGCATCAGCCCGCCGGTGGGCGCGCTCAACCGCTACCTGGCCCAGCTCATAAGCGGCCGCTTCTACGCGGCCGCCAAGAACGTGGGAAAAAGCGTGCTCAAGGTCGCGCCGCCGCTCTTCGAGCTGGCCAAGCGCTTCGAGCAGCATGCCAAGGGCATGGTCGTGCCGGCCACGCTGTTCGAGCAGTTCGGCTTCAACTACGTCGGACCGATCGACGGCCACGACCTCGAATCGCTGATCCCCACGCTGGAGAACCTGCGCGCGCTCCAGGGCCCGCAGTTCCTGCACGTGGTCACGAAGAAGGGCCAGGGCTACAAGCTGGCCGAGGCCGACCCGGTGGCCTACCACGGCCCTGGAAAGTTCGACCCGCGCGTGGGGCTGGTCAAGCCCGCAGCGCCGGCGCGCCAGACCTTCACCCAGGTCTTCGGCCAGTGGCTCTGCGACACGGCCGAGAAGGACGAGCGCCTGGTCGGCATCACGCCGGCCATGCGCGAGGGCTCGGGGCTCGTCGAGTTCGAGCAGCGCTTCCCGGCGCGCTACCACGACGTGGGCATCGCCGAGCAGCATGCGGTCACCTTTGCCGCCGGCCTCGCCTGCGAAGGCCTCAAGCCCGTGGTCGCGATCTACTCGACCTTCCTCCAGCGGGCGTATGACCAGCTGATCCACGACGTCGCCCTGCAGAACTTGCCGGTCGTCTTCGCGCTCGACCGCGCGGGCCTGGTGGGCGCCGACGGAGCGACCCATGCGGGCGCCTACGACATTCCGTTCGTGCGCTGCATCCCCAACATGAGCCTGGCCTGCCCGGCCGACGAGCGTGAGTGCCGGCAGCTGCTGTCCACCGCGTTCGCGCAGGACCATCCGGTTGCAGTGCGCTATCCGCGCGGCGCCGGAGTGGGCGTGGAGCCGCTGCCGGGCCTGGACGCGCTGCCGTTCGGCAAGGCAGAGATCCGCCGCCAGGGACGGCGCATCGCGATCCTGGCCTTCGGCACGCTGCTTTATCCGGCCATCGCCGCCGGCAAGGCGCTCGACGCCACCGTGGTCAACATGCGCTGGGCCAAGCCGGTCGACACCGGGCTGCTGCTCCAGGTCGCCGCCACGCACGACGCCCTCGTGACGGTGGAAGAGGGCGCCATCCTCGGCGGCGCCGGCAGCGCCGTGGCCGAGGCGCTGGCCGCCGCCGGCGTGGAGCGTCCGCTGCTGCAGCTGGGCCTGCCCGACGTGTTCATCGAGCACGGCGACCCGGCCAGGCTGCTGGCGCTGCAGGGGCTGGACGCCAAGGGGATCGAAGCGTCGATCACCGCGCGTTTCGGTGCGGCGCGGCCCGCGGTCAAGGCCGCCTGAGGCCCTGACGCACGACCGGCCTCGTTGCGAGGCCGGCGTTCGTTCATCCATTCACTCCATCTTCCGGCGAGCCGGAGATGGCAGCGGATCAATAGCGGTGGGAACGGAAGCCGCCTTCGCGCGGCTCGGGCGGGCGGGCGATGTTGACCGTCAGTGCGCGGCCGTCGAGCTGCGTGCCGTGCAGGCCGCGGATGGCCGCCTGGGCCGCGTCGGCCGAATCCATCTCGACGAAGCCGAAGCCCTTGGAGCGGCCGCTGTCGCGGTCGGTCATGACCTTGGCCGATGTCACCTGGCCGAATTCGCCGAAGCGTTCCTGCAGGGTGTTGCTTTCGACAGCGTAGGAGAGGTTGCCTACGTAGAGTTTGCTGTTGCTCATGGAATATGTCCGGTGAATGCCCGCGCCGCAATGGGCGGGTGGGGGCGGGGGAGGGAAAGAGGTGCCGGTCGCCGTTCGTTCAGCGCCGGCGGGGCGGGATGGCCGGGCGGCCGGATGCACGATTCTCGATATGGCGGAACGTGAGGCGGCCCTTGGTCAGGTCGTAGGGCGACATCTCCAGCGACACGCGGTCGCCGGCCAGCACGCGGATGCGGTGCTTGCGCATCTTGCCGCCGGAGTAGGCGATCAACTGGTGTCCGTTCTCGAGCGTCACGCGAAAGCGTGCGTCGGGCAGGACTTCGTCGATCTTGCCCTGCATTTCGATGAGTTCTTCCTTTGCCATGGAGCCTTTTCAGTTCAGCTGGTTGTCGAGGACCATCCGGCGGCCTTCCAAGGCGGCGTAGCGGCGGGCGCTCGCGTCGCTGTCGAAGCGCGGGATAAAGCGGAACACGCGGTCGTGCATGCCGTTGCGAATGGAGACGGAGGCGATGTAGTCGCCGGCTGCCGTGAGCCGCGTGAGCGGCGTGACGGCGAATCGCCCGATGGCGATGGCGGTGTTGTGCATGGATTCCAGGAAACGGACCGCCCGCAGGCGGCGCATGGGCGCGGCAGGCGGCGGGAACAGAGGAGGGCGGCACCGCCAGGGGAGGCGCCGCTCGGCGGATGTGCAAGCCGGGAAAGAGGGTGGCGGCTGCACTGCTTGCCGCAGAAGAGCGTTTGACTGTCGCTACACGGCCTGGCAGCGGTGCGGACGAAAGGGCTGCGCGGCGGCCAAGGGGCGGCGGGGCGGGCGGGTCAGACGTGGGCGGCCGCGACGGCAAGCATATCGCGGACGGCGGATTGTAGCCGCTAACGCGGATCGGCGCCCGCGGTCACGCCGGCCGCGGCGCGAACAGGATGATGCCCATGCCGGCGAGCGCCACACCCGCGCCCAGCACATCCCAGCCCGTCGGGCGGATGCCGTCCACAGCCCAGAGCCAGGCCAGCGCCACGCCGATGTAAACCCCCCCGTAGGCCGCATACACGCGCCCCGCGGCCTGCGGGTGCAGCGTCAGCAGCCAGGCGAACAGCGCCAGGCTCGCCGCGGCCGGCACGACCAGCCAGGCCGTCCGGCCCTGCCGCAGCCACAGCCAAGGGAGGTAGCAGCCGAGGATCTCGCAGAAGGCGGTGGCAGCGAACAGGGAAAAAGTCTTGACATAGTCCATGGGGAGTATGGGCTTGGAGCAGGCGGAAAATGGTCGCTTTGGGGGTGGTTGATCCGAGAGTATCCATACGCGCAGCCTCGTTCGGCGTCGCCCCCTTTCCGGCCAGCGCAGCGCAAGCCAGAGAAGGGGGAAGCAGCGAAGCTGCTCGGGGGATGCTCTCAATACCCGAGCCGGTCGGGCCGGATCTCCTGGAGGATGTTGGTCGCGATCTCCTCGATCGACTTGGTCGTCGTCGACAGCCAGCGGATGCCCGCGCGGCGCATCATGGCCTCGGCCTCGGCCACCTCGTGGCGGCAGTTCTCGATGCTGGCGTATTTCGAACCGGGCCGGCGCTCGTTGCGAATCTCGGCGAGGCGCTGCGGGTCGATCGTCAGCCCGAAGATTTTCTTGCGGAACGGCACCAGCGCCGGCGGCAGCTGGCGGCGGTCGAAATCCTCGGGGATCAGCGGATAGTTGGCCGCCTTCAGGCCGTGCTGCATGGCGAGGTAGAGCGAAGTCGGCGTCTTGCCGCTGCGCGAGACGCCCACGAGGATCACGTCGGCGCCGGCCAGGTCGCGGTTGCTCTGGCCGTCGTCGTGCGCCAGGCTGAAGTTGATCGCCTCGATGCGGTCGTTGTATTCCTTGCTCTTGGAGACATCGCTGAAGCGGCCCACGCGGTGCAGCGACTTGGCGCCGAGTTCGACCTCCAGCGGCTGCACGAAGGTGCCGAACATGTCCATCAGCATGCCCTTGCAGCCCTGCTCGACCACCTGGAACACCTCGGCATTGGCCAGCGTGCTGAACACGATCGGCTTTTTGCCCTCGGTCTCGGCCGTGTGGTTGATCTGCCGCACCGTCTGGTGCGCCTTGTCCACCGTGTCGATGAAGGGCAGGCGCACCCGGCGCGCGGTGATGTCGAACTGGGCGAGGATGGCGTTGGCGAAGGTCTCGGCGGTGATGCCGGTGCCGTCGGAGAGCAGGAAGACGGTGCGGGTGTGCATGGAGCGGGCGCGGTGTATTGCACGGGTGGGGCGAAAGGCGGACCTTACCACCGGCCTGCAGTCCCGGGCGTTCGCAGCCATATGGCTAGAATTGCCAAGAAGCTAGCCATTTTCAAGGAGCTGCGATGCAGATCAATGTGCTGGACGCCCGCAACCGGCTGTCGCAAGTCATCAAGGCGGCACAGGCGGGCGAGGACGTCGTGATCGCCAACCGGGGCAGGGCGCTGGTGCGCCTGGTCCCTGTGGCGTCTCAGCCGGCTGCGGCGGAGCCGGGCAGGGTGGAAGGCGTGCTCGGATGGCTGGCGGGGCATCCGCTGCCTGAGGCCGGACGGCGGCGCGCGGCAGAGATCGATGCCGCCGTCCAGGCCGGGCGCGACGCATGGGACTGATCTACCTCGACACCTGTCTGGTCATCTATCTGGCCGAGGAGCATCCCGTCTGGGCACCCGCGGCGGCCGCCGCCCTGGAGGCCGCGGCCCGGGCCGGCGACGTGCGGCTGGGCATTTCACCGCTGGTCAAGAGCGAATGCCTGATCGATCCGAGCCGGCGGGCCGACGTTGCATTGCAGAGCCGCTACGCGGCCTGGTTCGAGCGGTTCCTGACGTTGGACATGCCCGAGCCCGTTTTCCTTGCAGCCGCCCAGCTGCGCGCGCGCTTCGGGCTCAAGATGCCGGATGCGCTGCACCTGGCCTGCGCACAGCACCATGGCGCCGTCTTGTGGACGAACGACGAACGCCTGGCCCGCGCAGCGGGGGCATGGGTGCGCAACGTACTGTAGGCCGCGCGCCGCGCAGGCATCGCACGGCCGGCTGTCCGACAGGGCCGCGCCGGCCGCTCCCTCTACAATCGCGGCCAGCCTTCCGGCGGAAATCCAATTTCCCTCGCCCTCTTTCCTCCATGCGCCTCGTCCGCCCCCAAGCACAAGACCAAAGCGCCGCGCTGCGCATGGAGCACGCTCGCCCGCCCGCCTTCGCCGGCCGGGGAGCCGATGCGGTTTCAACTTCTGGAGCTTTCCCATGTCTGCACTGTTCGACGCGACCGCCCTGGTCGTTCCGTTCGAAAACCTGAGAATGAGCGACGTCGAGGCGGTCGGCGGCAAGAACGCCAGCCTCGGCGAAATGATCTCCCAGCTGCCCGAGGGCGTGCGCGTGCCCACCGGCTTCGCGACCACGGCCCATGCCTTCCGCCAGTTCCTGGCGCACGACGGCCTGACCGAGCGCATCAGCCAGCGCCTGGCCACGCTCGACACCGAAGACGTGCGCGCCCTGGCCGCCGCCGGCGCCGAGATCCGCGGCTGGATCGAGGCCCAGCCGTTCCCGGACGACCTACAGAAGGCCATCACCGAATCCTTCGCCAAGCTGTCCGCGGGCAACCCGCAGGCGAGCTTCGCCGTGCGCTCCTCGGCCACGGCGGAAGACCTGCCCGACGCATCCTTCGCCGGCCAGCAGGAAACCTTCCTCAACGTGGTCGGCATCGACGATGTGCTGCACAAGATGAAGGAAGTGTTTGCCTCGCTCTACAACGACCGCGCGATCAGCTACCGCGTGCACAAGGGCTTCGCCCACGACGTGGTGGCGCTGTCGGCCGGCGTACAGCGCATGGTGCGCTCCGACCTCGGCGCCGCCGGCGTGATGTTCACCATCGACACCGAATCCGGCTTCGACCAGGTCGTCTTCATCACGTCGAGCTACGGCCTCGGCGAGACGGTGGTGCAGGGCGCCGTCAACCCCGACGAGTTCTACGTGCACAAGCCCACGCTCGCGGCCGGCAAGCGCGCGGTGATCCGCCGCAACCTCGGCAGCAAGCTGATCCAGATGGTGTTCGCCTCGCCCGAGGAGAAGGCCGCTACGGCCAAGCTCGTGAAGACCACCGATGTGCCGGCCGAGCAGCGCAACCGCTATTCGCTGACCGACGCCGAGGTTGAGCAGCTCGCCCGGTACGCGCTGGTCATCGAGAAGCACTACGGCCGCCCGATGGACATCGAATGGGGCAAGGACGGCACCGACGGCCAGCTCTACATTCTCCAGGCGCGCCCCGAGACGGTGAAGAGCCAGCAGCAGGGCAAGGCCGAGCAGCGCTTCAAGCTCAAGGGAACCAGCGCGGTGCTGGCCGAGGGCCGCGCGATCGGCCAGAAGATCGGCACCGGCCCGGTGCGCCTGGTGCACGACATCCGCGAGATGGACAAGGTCCAGCCCGGCGATGTGCTCGTGACCGACATGACCGACCCGAACTGGGAGCCGGTGATGAAGCGCGCCAGCGCCATCGTCACCAACCGCGGCGGCCGCACCTGCCATGCGGCCATCATCGCGCGAGAACTGGGCATCCCGGCCGTGGTCGGCACCGGCGACGCGACCGACCTGCTCAAGGACGGCACGCTCGTGACCGTGAGCTGTGCCGAGGGCGACACCGGCCGCATCTACGACGGCCTGCTGGAAACCGAGGTGACCGAGGTGCTGCGCGGCGAGATGCCCGAGATCTCCACCAAGATCATGATGAACGTGGGCAACCCGCAGCTCGCCCTCGACTTCGCCCAGCTGCCCAACGAGGGCGTGGGCCTGGCGCGGCTGGAGTTCATCATCAACAACAACATCGGCGTGCATCCGAAGGCCATCCTCGACTATCCGAACGTCGACGTGGACCTGAAGAAGGCGGTCGAGTCGGTGGCGCGCGGCCATGCGTCGCCCAAGGCGTTCTACGTCGACAAGATCGCCGAGGGCGTGGCGACCATCGCCGCCTCGTTCTGGCCCAAGCCGGTGATCGTGCGCCTGTCGGACTTCAAGTCCAACGAATATCGCAAGCTCATCGGCGGCAGCCGCTACGAGCCGGAGGAAGAGAACCCGATGCTGGGCTTCCGCGGTGCTGCGCGCTACATCAGCGAGGACTTCGGCGAGGCTTTCGCGCTGGAATGCGAAGCGCTGCGCCGCGTGCGCAATGACCAGGGCCTGACCAACGTGCAGGTCATGGTGCCCTTCGTGCGCACGCTGGGCCAGGCCGACCGCGTCACCCGTCTGCTGGCCGAGCACGGCCTCAAGCGCGGCGACAACGACCTCAAGGTCATCATGATGTGCGAGGTGCCGAGCAACGCGGTGCTGGCCGACGAGTTCCTCCAGTACTTCGACGGCTTCTCGATCGGCTCCAACGACCTGACCCAGCTCACGCTGGGCCTGGACCGCGACTCGGGGCTGGAACTGCTCGCCGCCGACTTCGACGAGCGCGACCCGGCCGTGCAGGCGCTGCTCAAGCGCGCGATCGAGGCGGCCAAGAAGCAGGGCAAGTACGTCGGCATCTGCGGGCAGGGCCCGAGCGACCATCCGGACTTCGCCCAGTGGCTGGCCCGGCAGGGCATCTCGTCGATCTCTCTGAACCCCGACAGCGTGATCGATACGTGGAAGAAGCTTGCTGAATAAGCCTGCGCGCTGACCCACGAAGGCCGTGCCCTGCGAAGGGCGCGGCCTTCGTTCGTCGGGCGCTGCGCGCGTGGAAACTACCGAGCACGCGTTCAGCGCCGCGGTGCGATGATCGGCCCACCATGTCCGGCCCGGTCCCCTTCATCCCCGACACCCACGACAGCCGCCATCTCCAGCTCAAGGCGGTGCTACTGGCGGTGTGGGTCGTCTTCTCGTTCGGCGTCTGCTTCTTCGCGCGCGACCTCGAGTTCATGGTCGCCGGCTGGCCGGTCAACTACTGGCTGGCGGCGCAGGGCTGCGTGCTGGTCTTCATCGGCATCGTCGTGCTCTATGCCTGGGCGATGAACCGCTTCGCGCGGCAGGATGACGCTGCTGCCGCTTCGGCCGAATCGAGCCGCAATGGCTGAGGAGCAGGGCGCCGCGCGCGCCTACCAGCGGCGGCTGCACCGCATCGCCGCGCTCTACACGGCGGGCGTGGTCGCTTTCCTGCTGGCGATGGCCTGGGCCGAGCAGCAGGGCCTCGCGCGGCACTGGATCGGGCCGATCTTCCTGTTCGTCACGGTGATGATCTATGCCGGCATCGGCATCTGGGGCCGCACCACCGACCCGGAGGAGTACTACGTCGCCGGCCGGCGCATCCCGCCGATGTACAACGGCATGGCCGCTGCGGCCGACTGGATGAGCGCGGCCTCGTTCATCAGCATGGCCGGAGCGCTCTACCTCCAGGGCTTCTCGGGCACGCCGGGGCAGCCCGGGGGGCTGGCCTACCTGCTCGGCTGGACGGGCGGCTTCTGCCTCGTCGCGCTGCTGATCGCGCCGCACCTGCGGGCGATGGAGCTCTACACCGTGCCGGACTTCTTCCACGTGCGCTTCGGCGAGCGCTGGCCGCGGGTGATCGCGGCGCTGTCGGCGGTGGCCTGCTCGTTCACCTACGTGGTCGCGCAGATCTACGGCGTGGGGCTGATCGCCTCGCGGCTGACCGGCGTGCAGTTCGAGATCGGCATCATGCTCGGGCTGGGCGGCGTGCTGCTGTGCTCCTTCCTCGGCGGCATGAAGGCCATCACCTGGACCCAGGTGGCGCAGTACATCATGCTGCTGTTGGCCTTCCTGATCCCGGTGTCGTGGCTGGCCTACAAGCAGCTCGGCAACCCGGTGGCCATCGTGGTCTACGGCGAGCAGCTCGGCAAGATCGCCGAGCTGGAGGAGAGGCTGATCGCCGACCCGGCCGAGCAGGCCGTGATCGCCGAATACGCCCGCCGCGCCCGCGCCTTCGAGGAGCGGCTCAAGGACGTCGATGCCGCGCTGGCGCGCGACCGCCAGCTCGCGCAGGAGAAGCTGCGCCAGCTGCGCCTCGCCAATGCCGACGTCACCCTCATCGTCGCGGCCAACCGCGAGCTGACCAACCTGCCGCGCGACGCCGGTGCGGCCCGCGCCCTCTGGAGCCGCGCCATGGCCGAGAACCGCGCCCGCGCCCAGCCGCTGGGCGGCCTGCCGCGGCAGAGCAAGGCCTATGCGGGCGACCCGCACGGCTCGCCCGAGGAGCAGCGCGCCTTCCACGACGCGCGCGCCAACTTTCTCGCGCTGATGTTCTGCCTCATGGTCGGCACCGCCGGCCTGCCGCACCTGCTCACGCGCTACTACACCTCGCCCTCGGTGGGCGAGGCGCGCTCGTCGGTGGCCTGGTCGCTGTTCTTCATCGCGCTGCTCTACCTGAGCGCGCCGGCGCTCGCGGTGCTGGTGAAGTACGAGGTGATGAACCACCTCGTGGGCAGCCGCTTCGACGCGCTGCCCACCTGGATGGCGCAGTGGGCCAAGGTCGATGCCTCGCTGCTGTCGGTGGCCGACGTCAACGGCGACGGCATCCTCCAGTTCGGCGAGCTGCGGCTGGGCGCCGACATCATCATGCTGGCCACGCCGGAGCTGGGCGGGCTGCCTTACGTCGTCTCGGGGCTCGTGGCCGCCGGCGGCCTGGCCGCGGCGCTGTCGACGGCCGACGGGCTGCTGCTGACCATCAGCAACGCCATCGTGCGCGACATCTACTTCCAGGAGTCGGGCCGCCGGGCCAGCCCCGAGCAGCGGGTGATCCTGTCGAAGTTCGCGCTGCTGGCCGTCGCCATGCTCGCGGCCTTCGTCGCGGCGCTCAAGCCGTCGGACATCCTGCCGCTGGTGTCGGCCTCGTTCTCGCTGGCGGCCTCGGCGCTGGTGCCGGCCATGGTGGCCGGCATCTTCTGGCGCCGCGCCACGCGCCAGGGCGCCGTCGCCGGCATGCTCGCGGGCCTGGGCGTGGCCGTCTGGTACATGCTGGCCCATGCGCCGGGCGTGCGGGCCGCCTTCGGGCTGGCCGGGCGCGGGGAGCTGTGGTTGGGCATCGAGCCGATCTCGGCCGGCGTGTTCGGCGTGCCGGCGGGCTTCGCCGCGATCTGGCTGGCCAGCCTGCTGACGCAGCCGGGGCGGCCCAGCTTTCAGCCGCACGACGGCATCTGAGGGTCTGTCAGGGGGTATATTGTCCCAGCACTCAGTTCATGGGGATGATGGGAGGGAACAGGCAGGGGTATGAAGGGCTTGGTACAGCAGGGTTCGCGCGCAAACCCTGATGCAGGCCGGCCGGCCTTCGTGCCAAGCTTGCGCCCCGCGGCATGCAAGCCGCGTCCGGGAGCACGATGCCATTGATCAAGACGCCTGCCGGGCAGCAGGCCTTCAAGGAGCGCCAGGGGCCGATCGCGGTGCGGCTTCGGCCGGCCTTCATCCTGTTCGACGGCAAGCGTTCCACGGCCGACGTGGTCGCGGCCACCGGCAGCAGCGCGGAGGATGTCGCTTCGCTCTGCGGACGGGGCCTGCTGGCCGAGGCCGCCGCCGCACCCGACGCAGGCCGCCACGACGTCGACGACGCGCCGGCCGGCGGGCCGGACGGGGACGCCGGCGCGCCGCCCGCCCCGGGCGTCCGCTCGCAGCAGCAGCGCTACCTGGATGCGTACTACGTCGCGATCAAATTCGCCGGCCAGCTGGGCCTGCTGGGCTTCCGCCTGAGCCTGGCGGTCGAGTCCGCGCGGAGCTATGCCGAGCTCGCGGCCCTGGCGCCACGCATCCGCGAGGCCGTGGGCGAGGAGAAATTCGCGGCGTTCGACCGCGCGCTCAACGGATAGCGGCGCGGGTCAGCCTTCGACGCCCAGCAGCTCGACATCGAACTTCAGCGTGGCGTTCGGCGGAATCACGCCGCCCGCGCCGCGCGCGCCGTAGCCCAGCGCTGCCGGAATGATCAGCGTGCGCCTGCCGCCCACGCGCAGGCCCTGCACGCCCTCGTCCCAGCCCTTGATGACCTGGCCGGCGCCCAGGCCGAACTGGAAGGGGTCGTTGCGGTCCTTGCTCGAATCGAACTTGGCGCCCTGCACGCCGTCGTTGTAGAGCCAGCCGGTGTAGTGCACGGTGACATGCTGGCCGGCGCGGGCCTCGGCGCCCTCGCCGACGGTGGTGTCCTCGTACTGCAGGCCCGAAGCGGTGGTGGTCAGTGCCATGAAGGGGGGTCCTTGTGGTGGTGGAAAGAATCCTGCGGTGCGGCGGCCGGACGCGACGCCGCCCAGCGCGCCGCGAACGCCTGCACGTCGGCCAGCCGCCGCAGCAGGTCGGCGCCCGTCGGCGTGAGCGCATAGCCGTCGCTGCCGTGCCGGACGAGGCCAGCCTCGCGCAGTTCCTTGATGCGGGTGTTGAGCGTGTTGGGCGTCACGCCGCCCACGCTGTCCTGCAGCAGGCGGAAGGTCTGCGCATGGCCGTCGCGCAGCGCCCAGAGCGCGCGCAGGGCATAGCGGCTTTCCAGCAGCGAGAAAAGCTGGTGGGCGGCTGCATTGTCCTTGGTGCTCACGGGATGGCCTCCTGGCCGGCGTCTCGGCAAAAAACTGCCGGGCACTATAGCGCGGAACGTCCGGCGCCACGGGCTCGATGGCCGCGCCGAGAGACTATCATCGCCGTCCCGGCCGGTGTTCGACCGCCGCTTTCCTCCCTCTGCGCCCATTGCGATGCCCCGCCCCTGCGACGAAGACTTCATGCGCCAGGCCCTGGCCGAAGGCCGCCGGGCCCTGCCGGCCTGCCTGCCCAATCCACCCGTGGGCTGTGTACTGGTGCGCGATGGCGCGGTGATCGCCACCGGCCACACCCAGCCGCCGGGCAGCCCGCATGCCGAGGCGCTGGCGCTGTCCCGCGCCGAGGGCGACCTGGCCGGCGTGACCGCCTATGTCACGCTGGAGCCGTGCGCCTTCCACGGTCGCACGCCCTCGTGCGCGCGCACGCTGCTGGCGCGCGGCGTGCGGCGCGTGGTCGTCGCGCTGCTCGACCCGGACGCCCGCAACGACGGCGCCGGCATCCGCATCCTGGAGGAGGGCGGCGCGGAGGTGACCGTCGGCCTGCTGGCCGACGAGGCGCGGCGCGACCTGGCACCGTATCTGGCGCTGCCCGAGAACAACCCGGCGCATGCGCACGGCCGCTGATACCCCCGACCCAGCCGTCCTCCAGCGCGCGAAAGACAAAAGCACCCGGCATATACCCCTGCAGAAGGCTTCATGACCTCTCATGCTCTTCACTGGCTGCGTGCCGCCCGCCTGGCCGCGGCCCTCGCCGGCGCCGCCCTGCTGTGCACCGGCTGCGCGGTCGTCGCCGTGGCCGATGCGGCCGTGACGGTCGGCGCCGTCGCGGTCAAGACCACGGCCAAGGCGGCCGGAGCGGTGGTCGGGGCGGTGATCCCGGACTGACACGGATGGCGTTCACAGCTGGAACGCCACCGTCAGCAGCAGCCCCTCGGCCAAGTCGCGGGCCATGCCCGGATCGTCGGGCACGTAGTCGTGGCCGGGCGCGGCCGTGCGCTCGATCCAGCCGGCGAGCCAGGCGATCTCGTGCTCGCCGTAGAACATGACCGAGGCCTCGTGGTTGAGCAGCAGGCTGCGCGCGTCGAGGTTGATCGATCCGCACAGGGCGAGCGTGTCGTCCACCACCACGGCTTTCGCGTGGACCATCACCGGCAGCAGGCGAAAGCGCACGCCGGCGCGCGCGAGGTCGCGCATCGCGCGGGCGCGCACGAAGTCGGCCAGCCGGTGGTTGGAGCGCAGCGGCATCAGGATGGTGATCTCCACGCCGCGCCGCGCGGCCAGCCGCAGCGCGTCGCGCAGGCCGTTGTCGGGGATGAAGTAGGGCGTGACGGCCAGGATGCGCCGGCGCGCGCGGAAGGCCGCGTCGATCAGCAGCGCGTTGGCCGTGTCCTCGACCTGGTCCGGCCCGCTCGGCAGGAACTGCGCCAGCGCGCCGTGCGGCGCCTCGGCCGGCAGCGCGACCGGCCGCGGGCTCACGCGGCGCGCGCTGGCCCAGTCCTGCTCGAACTGGTGGGCCGCCGCCGCGGCCACGCCGCCATGCAGGTCGAACGACAGGTCGATCCACGCCGCCTGCTGCGGGCGGCCGAGGAAGTATTCGGCCGCGAGGTTGCGCCCGCCGCTCCAGAGCCAGCAGTCGTCGGCGATCACGAACTTGCGGTGGTTGCGCAGGTTGCGCGGGCCATCGCCGCGCAGCCGGAACAGCGGGCGGAAGACGGTGATGTGGCCGCCCGCGCCATGCAGTACGTCGAAGTGGCTGCGTGGCACCTGCAGGGCGCCGAAGCCGTCGAGCATCACCCGCACCTGCACGCCCTGGCGCGCGCGGGCGGCCAGGCGCTGCACCAGTTCGCGGCCCAGTTCGTCGCAGCCGATGATGAAGGAGCACACCAGCAGCCGCTCGCGCGCGCGGTCGATCGTCTCCCAGAGGGCGGAGCGGGCCTCGCTGCCGTTCTCGTGCAGCCGCACGCTGCAGGCGAAGGCCGGCGGCAGGCCGAAGCTCTCGACCAGTTCCATCGCCCAGTGGCTGGGCGGTAGTACCGTGGCCTGGGCCGCCGAATGCAGCCGGCCGGCCGGCCGCAGCTTGCGCTGGCCGAACACCAGGTACATCGGCAGCATGAGGTAGGGCACCAGCGCCAGGCCCATGACCCAGGCGATGGCCGCGGACGGCGCGCGCTGCTCGCGCCGCGCCCGCGTGGTGAGCACGTAGACCAGCACGGCGCCCACGCTGAACAGCAGGTGCTGGGAAACCGAGGGCAGCCAGGACAGGTAGGCGTGGTACACGCCCCGAGTATCCACGGTCGGGTTGCCGCAGCGTGAGAAGACGTTCGGCACCGGTGGCAGGCATCGCTGCGGCAATCCGGTGCACGCATGCACCGCACCGGCTTGCTTTTTGCTTGCACCTGGTGCGCAGCGTACGCGCCGTGTGCGCCGCACCAAGACCGGGCACAACCACCTCCTTCTTCCTTCCATGGACGCACTCAAACAGGGCGCAGATGCGCTGTTCATCCTTCTCGGCGGCATTCTGGTGCTGGCAATGCATGCGGGCTTCGCCTTTCTCGAACTCGGCACGGTGCGCAAGAAGAACCAGGTCAATGCGCTGGTCAAGATCCTGGCCGACCTGTCGGTGTCGACCGTGGTCTATTTCCTGGTCGGCTACGGCGTGGCCTACAGCGCGCACTTTCTGGCCGGCGCGAACGAGCTGGCGCGGTTCCACGGCTACGGGCTGGTGAAGTGCTTCTTCCTGCTGACCTTCGCCGCGGCGATTCCTGCGATCATCTCGGGCGGCATCGCCGAGCGGGCCCGCTTCGGGCCGCAGCTGATCGCCACGGCGGTGATCGTCGGGCTCATCTATCCGGCGTTCGAAGGCGTGGCCTGGAACCAGCGGCTGGGCGTGCAGGCGGCGCTGCTGCGCTGGACCGGGGCGGAGTTCCACGACTTCGCCGGCTCCGTCGTGGTGCACGCGATGGGCGGCTGGCTGGCGTTGCCGGCCGTGCTGCTGCTGGGCGCGCGGCGCAACCGCTACCGCAAGGACGGCGCGGTGTCGGCCCATCCGCCGTCGAACATCCCGTTTCTCGCGCTCGGCGCCTGGATCCTGATCGTCGGCTGGTTCGGCTTCAACGTGATGAGCGCGCAGACGCTCGACAAGCTCTCGGGCCTGGTCGCCGTCAATTCGCTGATGGTCATGGCCGGCGGCACGCTGGCCGCGCTGGCGCTGGGCCGCAACGACCCGGGCTTCGTGCACAACGGCCCGCTCGCCGGGCTGGTGGCCGTCTGCGCGGGCTCGGACCTGATGCATCCGCTGGCCGCGCTGATCGTGGGTGCGATCGCCGCGGTCGTCTTCGTGCAGATGTTCACGCTGACGCAGAATCGCTGGAAGATCGACGACGTGCTCGGCGTGTGGCCGCTGCACGGCCTGTGCGGCGCCTGGGGCGGCATCGCGGCCGGCATCTTCGGCCAGCAGGCGCTTGGCGGCATCGGCGGCGTGAGCTTCTGGTCGCAGCTGGCCGGCACGCTGCTCGGCGTGGCCTGGGCGCTGGCTGGCGGCTTCGCGGTCTACGGCACGCTGCGGGCGGTGCTCGGCCTGCGGCTGTCGCAGGAGGAGGAGTTCGACGGCGCCGACCTGTCGATCCACCGTATCGGCGCGACGCCGGAGCGCGAGGTCAACTGGTAGCGCCGCGCGGTCACGGCAGGGCTGCCGGCGGCGGCGTCGGAATGGGCTGGCCCGGCACTTCCTGCGGCTCCAGCGGCTCGGGTGGCTTGCCGGGCTGGATCGGCTGCTGGCCCGGCGTCGTCGGATCGGTCGGGTAGCTCGGCTGCGGGGTGGTCTGCGGGTCGGGCATGGAATCTCCTGGGGTGATCGAGCGTCGATTCCAGCGTGCCGCGCGGCGCCGCTGCGTGGGCAGGCGTGGCCGCCTCAGGTAGGAGGCGGTCCCGCCCGGCCCGACAAAGAAAAAGCCCGCCGGGCGCACCGGGCGGGCTTCTTTGGGGGGCAGGGCGGCAGGCCGCGCTTACAGCGAGTCGATGAAGCTGCGCAGCTTGTCGCTGCGGCTCGGGTGCTTCAACTTGCGCAGCGCCTTGGCCTCGATCTGGCGGATGCGCTCGCGGGTCACGTCGAACTGCTTGCCCACTTCTTCGAGCGTGTGGTCGGTCGACATCTCGATGCCGAAGCGCATGCGCAGCACCTTGGCTTCGCGCGGCGTGAGGCCGTCGAGGATGTCCTTGACCACGTCGCGCAGGCCGGCCTGCACCGCCGCATCGACCGGCGCGGTGTTGGTGCTGTCCTCGATGAAGTCGCCCAGGTGGCTGTCGTCGTCGTCGCCGATCGGCGTTTCCATCGAGATCGGCTCCTTGGCGATCTTCATGATCTTGCGGATCTTGTCCTCGGGGATCTCCATCTTCGCGGCCAGGATCGACGCATCGGGCTCGAAGCCGAACTCCTGCAGGTGCTGGCGGCTGATGCGGTTCATTTTGTTGATCGTCTCGATCATGTGCACCGGGATGCGGATGGTGCGCGCCTGGTCGGCGATCGAGCGGGTGATGGCCTGGCGGATCCACCAGGTGGCATAGGTCGAGAACTTGTAGCCGCGGCGGTATTCGAACTTGTCGACCGCCTTCATGAGGCCGATGTTGCCTTCCTGGATCAGGTCGAGGAACTGCAGGCCGCGGTTGGTGTACTTCTTGGCGATGGAGATCACGAGGCGCAGGTTGGCCTCGATCATTTCCTTCTTGGCGTCGCGCGAGGCGGCCTCGCCGTCGTTCATGCGCTTGTTGATCGCCTTGAGTTCGAGCAGCGGCACGACCACGCTGGCCTGCAGGTCGATCAGGCGCTGCTGGAGCTCCTGCACCGGCGGGATGTTGCGCTGGAGGATGTTGCTCCAAGGCTTGCCCGCGGCAGCCTGCTTCTCGACCCAGCGCAGGTTCAGCAGGTTGGGCGGGAAGTCCTTGACGAAGGTCTCCTGCGGCATGCCGCACTTCTCGACGATGATGCGGCGCAGCTCGCGTTCGGTCTTGCGCACGTCGTCCACCTGGCTGCGCACCAGGTCACAGAGCTTCTCGATGGTCTTCGCGGTGAAGCGGATCGTCATCAACTCGGCCGACAGGGCGTCCTGGGCCTTGACGTAGGCCGGCGTGCCGTAGCCTTCCTTGTCGTAGATCTTGTGGATCTTCTCGAACAGCTCGCGCAGCCGGTCAAAGCGCGAGAGGGCCTCGCGCTTGAGTTCCTCCAGCTTCTTGGTCAGCGCCTTGGAGCCGCCGTTGCCGTCGTCGTCGTCTTCCTCGTCGAACTCGTCGAAGTCCTCCTCGGCCACGTAGTCGTCGGCCTCGTTGGGGTTGGAAAAGCCGTCGACGATGGTGGAGATGACGACCTTGCCCTCGCGGATTTCCTCGCCGAGCTTGAGGATCTCGGCGATGGTCGCGGGCGAGGCCGAGATGGCGGCCATCATGTCCTGCAGGCCGCCTTCGATGCGCTTGGCGATCTCGATTTCGCCTTCGCGCGTGAGCAGCTCGACCGTGCCCATCTCGCGCATGTACATGCGCACCGGGTCGGTCGTGCGGCCGAATTCGCTGTCCACCGTGGAGAGCGCGGCCTCGGCCTCTTCCTCGGCTTCCTCGACCGTGGCGGCGGTGGGCGTGACGTTGTTCTGGAACAGCGTCTCGGCGTCGGGCGTCTGCTCGTAGACGGCCACGCCCATGTCGTTGAGCATGCTGACCACGACTTCCATGGTCTCGGCATCGACCAGCTTGTCGGGCAGGTGGTCGGAGATCTCGCCCTGCGTGAGGTAGCCGCGGGTCTTGCCGAGCGTGATCAGCTTCTTGAGGCTGGAGCGGCGCTTGGCCAGGTCTTCCTCGGAGAGCACGGTCTCGTCGAGGCCGAACTCCTTCATCAGCGCGCGCTCCTTGGCCTTGCTGATCTTCATGCGCAGCGGCTTGGCCTTCTCGGCCGGAGCGGCCGGGTCGGCGGCGGCCACCACCTCGGGTTCCGGAGTTTCTTCCTCGAACTCGGCCTCGATGTCGGACAGGTCGGTGTCGTCGTCGTCTTCCACCTTGCCCTTGGCCTTGGCGCCGGCCTTGCCCTTGGCGGCGGTGGTCTTCGCTGCGGCGGCCTTGGCCGGGCGGCCCGGCTTCTTCCTGGCCGGGGCTTCGGTGTCGTCAGCAGCGGCGGCTGTCTTGGCGGTCTTCCTGGCGGCTGCTTCTTCCGCGCTGACTTCAGGCTTGGTGGGGGACTTCGATGCGGGCACTGGTTTTTTCACCTTCGTTGCGGCCGTGGCCTGCACGGCCGTGGCGGCGGCGCTGGATGCGCGCGCTGTCTTGGCTGCGGGCTGGACGGCGGTTTTCGACACGGGCTTCGCGGCGGTGCTGCTGAGGGCGGCGGACTTGGCGGACTTGGCGGACTTTTGAGCGGGCATGGAAGAACCTCGAAACATCAAAAAGGCAGGCACGAAGAAACTGACAAGTGCCACGGCGCACCGGCGCGATGGCTTGCCGCTGCGGCCGGCTGCGAGCCCGGCCACGGCGGCGCCGGGGAGCGCGTCCCCGGGGGCAAGATGTCTGGGCGAACATTTGGTGTGCAGTCCTTGCGGTGAGGTGGGCCGATCGTGGCGATCATCGGCTCCCATGTCGAGGGAGGGCCCGGTCCGGAGGTGCTGCTGTCGCTCTTGCCGACAACCCTACATTATAGCGGCGTGCGGCTTTTCAAGAGCCGCCCGGCGTGGTATGCGTCTGCCGGCGTTCCAGCTCGGTGCGGCGCCGGAACAGCTCGCGGTAGCGCTGCAATGCCGCCGGGTCGTGGGAGGTGGCGGCGAGCGCGTCGTTTTCCAGCTGCTTGAGCCGGTCGACCTCCATGCGGGCCAGCAGGTCGGTCAGTTCGGCGCGCAGATCGGCCAGTTCGCCCTCGGTCTGCGCGTGTGAGCCGGTCATCAGCCGCACGGCCAGGTTCTCGCAGCCGGCGCCGCGCAGGCTCTCGCGCAGCACGGCCCAGGGCTGCACGCCATGCTCGTGGAACTGGCCCCCGATCCAGGCGAAGAGCTGGCGGTGCGGCTCGGGCTGGGCATTGAGCAGGTCGTGGTGCTCGTGGCTGAGCTCCTCGACGAATTCCATGTGCGACAGCAGCAGCCGGGCCGTGTGGTCGACCCGGCTGGCCGGCGCGGTGCGCGGGCTGCGGTCGAAGGCCGGCTCGGGCGGGCCGTTGCGGCGCTGCCAGGGCTTGCGCGCGGCATACGGCGCGGCGGGTTCGCTGGCGAACGGCATCGGCTCGGCAGGCGCCCAGCGGTCCTCCGGCGGCAGGTCGGCATGGTCGGGCGATGGCTCCGCCGCCCCGTCGCTGCGGCGCGCGGCCGGCGCGCCGGCCGGCTCCTGCCAGAGCGCGGCCAGGTCGGCCGCGCCGAGCTGGGCCAGCTGGGCCAGCTCGCCGAGCAGCTGGCGGCGCAGGGCGCCGTCGGGCAGGGCGCTCCAGAGCGGGCGGGCGTTGCTGCACATGCGGGCGCGGCCCTCGGCGGTGCCGAGGTCGCAGCCCTCGCGCGCAGCTTCGACGAGGAAGCGGCTCAGCGGCAGCGCCTGCGCGACCTGGAGCGAGAAGGCGTCGCTGCCGTGCGCGCGCACGAAGCTGTCGGGGTCGTGCTCGGGCGGCAGGAAGAGGAAGCGCACGGTGCGCGTGTCGCTCGCATGCGGCAGGGCGGCGTCGAGCGCCTTGCGCGCGGCCCGCCGGCCGGCGGCGTCGCCGTCGAAGCTGAATACCACCGAATCGGTGAAGCGGAAGAGCTTGTGCACATGCTCGGGCGTGCAGGCGGTGCCCAGGGTGGCCACCGCGTTCGGGAAGCCGAGCTGCGCGAGCGCGACCACGTCCATGTAGCCCTCGGTGACGAGGGCGTAGCCCATCTCGCGCAGTGCGGGCCGGGCCTCGTAGAGGCCGTAGAGTTCGCGGCCCTTGTGGAAGACCGGCGTCTCGGGCGAGTTGAGGTACTTGGGCTTTTCGTCGCCGAGCACGCGGCCGCCGAAGCCGATGCATTCGCCCTTGACGTTGCGGATCGGGAACATGATCCGGTCGCGGAAGCGGTCGTAGCGCCTGCCTTCGTTGACGCTGCCGCTGTCGTCCTTCTCGGCCTGCACGATGACGAGGCCGGCTTCTTCGAGCAGCGGGTCGTCGTAGCGCGCGAAGGTGCTGGCCAGCGTGCGCCAGCCCTCGGGCGCGTAGCCCAGGCCGAAGCGCCTGGCGATCTCGCCCGACAGGCCGCGGTGCTTGAGGTAGTCGATGGCGCGGGCCGAGCCCCGGAGGTGCCTGCGGTAGGCGGCGCCGGCTTTTTCCAGCACGTCCGACAGCGTGACCTGGCGCGCGCGCTGCTGGCGGGCGCGCTCGCGGTCCTGCGGCGATCCGCCTTCGTCGGGCACGGTGAGGCCGGACTGGGCGGCCAGATCGTGCACCGCTTCGACGAAGGTGGCGCCGGTGTGCTCGGTCAGGAACTTGATCGCGTCGCCGCTCGCCCCGCAGCCGAAGCAGTGGTAGAACTGCTTGGACGGGCTGACCGAGAAGGAGGGCGACTTCTCGGCGTGGAAGGGGCACAGCCCCATGTAGTTGGCGCCGCTCTTCTTGAGCTGCACGTGCCTGCCCACAACCTCGACCACGTCGGTGCGGCCGAGGAGTTCCTGGATGAAAGATGCGGGAATGGACACGGGAGCGACTTTACCCGGTATGGGAGAGGGAGGGGGTATATGTCTCTAGCGCCTGTTGTATAGGCGTATGGGGGCGTCAGGGTAGGGAGTATGTGCAGCGTGCCGAAGGGACTTGTCCCCGCCGGCCTTGGACAAACATGTGGATAACCCGTGGCCCGGGCGTGCAAGCCGCTTGCAAGTGCTTGATTCGCAAGGGCTTGCGACGCATTGCCCGCCGAAGAGGCAGCGGGGCTCGGAACGCGTTCTCAGGCTGCCTGTGGGCCGGGCCGGCCGTCTTCCACCACGAAGCGCGCCAGCGTCGCGATCGACGCATCCGGCCGCGCCGCGTCGTCTACCACGCGCAGGGCGGTGGTCCAGCGGCTAGGCGTGACGTCGCACAGGCCATAGCCGCGGTGATCGCAGTCGGCCAGCAGCACATGGGGGTTGTGCCGCGCCACGGCATCGACTTTCTGCTGCGTGGTGCCGGAGTGCGAGGTGATCGAGGTGCCGCAGAACTCGCTGGCGACGACCGGGCTCGCCGGGTCGGCGGGCGCGGCGTGCACGCGGCAGACGTAGTTCTGGTGGATGTCGCCGCCCAGCAGCACGGTGTTGCGCGGCCGATGGTGCTGCAGCGATTGCAGCAGGCGCTCGCGCGCGGCCGGGTAGCCGTCCCAGTTGTCGGTCGAGACGACGCCCGACGGATAGCGGCGCGGCGAGAACAGCGTCTGCTGCGCGATGACGCTCCAGTGCGGACCGTCGCCGGCCGCATCCCGGGCGAGGGCGGCGTCGAGCCAGGCCTCCTGCGCGGCGCCGAGCAGGCTGCGCGCCGGATCGGCCAGCGCCGCGCAGGCACCGGGCTGCACCGCGGCTGCCGTCGAGGCCCCGGGTTCGCGGCAGGCCTGCACCGCGCGGAACTGCCGGTCGTCGAGCAGATGCACCTGCGCCAGCCGGCCCCAGCCGATGCTGCGGTAGAGCTGCACGCCGCCGGCCGCGCCGAGCCCGCCCAGGCCGCGCGCCAGCGTGGACGCACGCAGCGGCATGCGCTCGTAGAAAGCCTGCCAGGCCGCGGTGCGCTGCCGCACGAAGGCGTCGGTCGCGCCCTGGCGGCCGGTGCCGCCGGCATAGTCGTTCTCGACCTCGTGGTCGTCCCAGGTCACGATCCAGGGGCAGGCGCGGTGGGCGGCCTGCAGGTCCGGGTCGCTCTTGTGCAGCGCATAGCGGTCGCGGTAGTCGGCCAGCGTGCGGGCATGGCGCAGCGGGTGCGTGCGCGGCAGGCCGCCGGGCTGGGGCGGCGCGGCGTACCCGTAAATGTAGTCGCCGAGGAAGGCGACCAGGTCCGGCGCGTCGTCCACCAGATGCCGCCAGGCGGCGTAGTAGCCGTGCTCCCAGCGCTGGCAGGAGGCATAGGCCAGCCGCAGGCGCGCGGGCAGAGCGCCAGGTGCCGGCGCGGTGCGGGTGCGGCCGACGGCGCTCACGGCGCCGCCGTGCATGAAGCGGTAGAAGTACCAGCGGTCCGGCTCCAGGCCTGCGGCTTCCACATGCACGCTGTGGGCCAGCGCCGCGTCGGCCACGGCCTGGCCGCGCTGCGCGATGCGGCGAAAGGCCGCATCGTGGGCGATTTCCCACTGTACCGTCGCGGCCGCCGCGGCGGCGGGCAGCAGCAGCCGGGTCCATAGCACCATGCCGTCGGGCGCCGGATCGCCGCTGGCCACGCCGAGCGCGAAGGGGTCGTCGGCGGCGGCGGACTGCAGCGCCGCCCAGGCCCAGCGCGGCAGGGTGCAGGCCAGCGCCAGCGAGGATGCGCGCAGCAGCAGGGCGCGGCGGTCGAGGAGGGTCACGCCATCACCCTGTTTTTTCCGGCGCGCTTGGCCAGGTACATGCCCTGGTCGGCGCGTTTCAGGGCATCGGCGCCGGATTCGTCGGGGCCGAGCTCGGCCACGCCGGCGCTGAAGGTGATCATCCGCTTGTCGCTGCCCTGCAGGAAGTAGTGGCGGGTCAGCTCGCGCTGCAGCCGCTGCATGAAGTCCACGCCGGCGGCCAGCGGCGTCTCGGGCAGCAGCAGCACGAATTCCTCGCCGCCGTAGCGCGCGAGCATGTCGCTCTTGCGCAGGCAGGCGCGGGCGACGTCGGCCAGGTGGATCAGCGCCGCGTCGCCCACGTCGTGGCCCAGCTCGTCGTTGATGCGCTTGAAGTCGTCCAGGTCCAGCAGCGCAACGCAGAGCGGGTCGCCGTTGCGGCGGCTGCGTTCGACCTCGCGCTCGAAGGCCTCGTCCAGGCCCTTGCGGTTGAGGGCGCCGGTGAGCGGATCGTGGCGGGCCTGGGCGCTGGCGCGGTCGAGCTCCTGCTGCAGGCGGTGGACCTCGCCGTGGGTGCGCTCGGCGCGTTCGCGCAGGGCGGCCAGTTCCTCGTGCGCGGCGCGGCTGCCCTGGGACATGGCGCGGGTGGCGGCGATCACTTCCTGCAGCACCGGCGCGATCTCCTCGATGGTGGACGCGCGCCCGATCTGCTCGACGCAGCGCTCCACCTGGTCGCGGTAGGCGCCGCTGCTCTCGGCCATGTGCGAAAGCCGTTCGATGAAGGTGGAGAGCATCTCCTTCATCTGCGCCTGGGCCTGCACCGAGCGGGCTTTGGCCTGCGACTGCTTGAAGATCACGTCCTTGAGCCGGCGCTGGGCCTCGTCGAGCTGGCGCAGGCTGACCGGCGGCGTCGTGGCAGCGAGCAGCGCGCCGGCCTGGCCGTGCAGCCAGGCATCGTCGATGCTGAGTTCGGCGATGTTCTCGAACAGCAGCCGCAGCAGCGCCAGCAGCATGGCGCGGACACCCTCCTGCTCCTCGGCCGCGAAGCCGAGCTGGAAGCCGAAGTCGGCCACCAGCGCCTGTGTCCGGGCCGCGGAGGGCAGATCGGAGCGCAGCAGCTCCGCCAACTGGGTGGCGACGGCATGCAGCCGGCTGTCATTGCCGCCGAGCGCAGGCAGGATGTGGTCCACCCAGCGCGCCAGCTGCTCGGCCAGGCTGCGCGGGCTCACGTCGACGGGCTCGGCTGCGGCGTCGACCGCCGCGCGGTCGAGTCCGAGCTGGGCATAGGCCACCAGCGCGCTTTGCAGCTGCACCCAGTCGCGCGCGGCCACTGCGGCCAGGTACAGGTCGAGCACGCGCTTCTGCGCGGCGTTCTGCGCCGGCAGCACGCGGCCGATGGCGCGCAGCGGGCCGTCGGGGAAGGCGGCGGGCAGGCGCTGGCCCGACACCTCCTCGTACACCGCCTGGTACAGGTCCGGCGTGGGCGCCAGCCGCCGGGCTGCCAGCTGCCGCAGCGTCTCGCGCGCGATCTCGGAAGGTTGGCGGTGGGGCATGGCGGTGTCGCAGGAAGAAGCCGTGGTTTCCGGCAGAAATGTAACTGCGCCGGTGGCCGGGAGGAAGCGGCGAAGACGCTATGGCGCCACGGCAGCGCACTTTGTGCTGCGGCAGCGGTTCGCAAGGTTGTTACAAAGATATTCGGCAGCCGCCTAAGATGCGGCCCGTGACCGATGCCCCCGCTTCCTTCCCCGCCCGCGCGGCCCGTTCGGCGGCGGCCCGCGCCCGGCGCGCCGGCGCCGTGCTGCGGCGCCATCCGTGGTGGGCTGCCGCAGCCCTGCCCGCGGCCTTGCTTCTCTACGTGCTGATCCAGATCCCGTTCACACCGGGCATCGGCGACATCCGCCGCGTCCGCGAGGAGCGGCCTGCCGTGGTGCTGTCGGCCGATGGCCAGGCGCTGGCCGAATACCGGCGGGCCAACCGTTCGTGGGTCAAGCTCGCGGACATCTCGCCGCATGTGATCGCGGCCCTGTTGGCCACCGAGGACCGCCGCTTCTACGAGCACCACGGCATCGACGTGCGCCGCACCATCGGCGCGCTGCTGCACACCGCTCAGGGCAACCTGCAGGGCGGCTCCACCATCACCCAGCAGCTCGCGCGCAACCTGTATCCCGACGACATCGGGCGCTCGGTGTCGGTCACCCGCAAGATCCGCGAGGCCATCACCGCGCTCAAGATCGAGGCCTCGTACTCCAAGGACGAGATTCTCGAAACCTACCTCAACACCGTGCCCTTCCTCTACAACGCCTACGGCATCGAGATGGCGGCGCGGACCTATTTCGACACCTCCTCGGCCAAGCTCGACGTGCTGCAGAGCGCCACGCTGGTCGGCATGCTCAAGGGCACGAGCTACTACAACCCGGTGACACGGCCCGAGCGCGCGCAGGAGCGTCGCAACCTCGTCCTGTCGCTGATGGACGCGCGCGGCGAACTGCCCGACGGCCAGCTCCGTAAGCTCCAGGCCCGCCCCCTCAGGATCGACTTCGAGCGCCAGGTCGAGGACAGCGGCCCCGCCCCGCACCTGGCGCGCTACCTGCGTCGCTGGCTCATCGACTGGGCCGACCGCAACGACTACGACATCTATGCCGACGGCCTGCGCGTGCACACCACGATCGACGCGCGTTTGCAGGACGCGGCCAACCGCGCGGTGCAGCGCCAGGGCGACGTGCTCCAGCGCGCGGCCAGCGCCCAGTGGGGCCCGCGCGCCTGGACGGCGAACCGCCCGGTGGTGCAGGCCCTGGTGCGCGAGACCGCGGCCTACAAGATCGCGCGCGAGGCCGGCGAGGACGACGCCCATGCACTGAAGCAGGTGCTGGCCGATGCCGAGGCCATGCAGGCGCTGCGTGCCGACAAGGCGCGGCTGCAGGCCGGCTTCGTTGCCATCGACCCGCGCAACGGCGCCATCCGCGCCTGGGTCGGCAGCCGCGGCTTCGACGAGGACCAGTTCGACCACGTCCAGCAGGCCCGCCGCCAGCCGGGCTCGACCTTCAAACCCTTCGTCTATGGCGCCGCCTTCGCCCAGGGCATCGATCCGAACGAGACCTTCGTCGACGGCGCAGTCGAGATCCCGCTCGGCAACGGCCAGGTCTGGCGCCCGACCGACATCGGCGCGCCGAGCTACCAGCCGATGACCCTGCGCGACGGCCTGGCGCTGTCGAAGAACACCATCACCGCCCAGCTGGTGCAGCGCATCGGCGCGGCCAGCGTGGCGAAAACGGCGCGCGCGCTCGGCGTGCGGCAGAGCAGGCTCGACGAGGTGTTCTCGCTGGCGCTGGGCACCAGCCCGGTGACGCTCAAGGAGGTGGTCAACGCCTATGCCAGCATCGCCAACGGCGGCAACTACGTCGAGCCGCTGGTCGTCACCCGCGTGGAAGACCGCAACGGCCGCGTGCTCGAAGCCTTCCAGAGCGCGCCGCCCGAGCCGGCGCTGGAGCACGGTGCCGACCAGCTGCTGCTGGACGCCATGCGCGGGGTGGTCGACCGCGGCACCGGTACGGCGATCCGCAGCCGCTGGGGCGTGCGCGGCGACGTGGCCGGCAAGACCGGCACCACGCAGGACAACACCGACGGCTGGTTCATCCTGATGCACCCCGAGCTGGTCGCGGGCGCCTGGGTCGGCTTCAACGACAGCCGGCTGACCATGGCAGATTCCTGGGGCCAGGGCGCGCGCAGCGCACTGCCGATCGTGGGCGACTTCGTGCAGACCGCCCTGCGCACCCGGGCCATCGACCCCGACGCGGTGTTCGACGCGCCGCATGCGCCGCCGCCCGCGCCGCCGCAGGAAGTGGTGCCCGAGCAGGGCACGGTGCTGCCGGGCTGGGGCGCGACACCGGCCGCCGAAGGCGGCGAGGGCCTGCCGCCGGGCTCTCTGAGCGAGCGCCCGGCGGCGCCGGCCGAGCCTGGCAATCCAGTGGCGCCCGCGGTGGTCGGCACGCCCCTGCCGGCACCCGCCGCGCCGGTGCCGCAGCAGTCCACCACAGGGCTGCGCATCGTGCCGCCGCCGGCGCGCGGGGCGGAGCCCGGCACCGTGGTGGTGCCGCAGTCCGGCGCGGCGCAGGCCCAGCCGGTGGAGAGCGGCGTCGTCGTTCCGCGGTAGTCCATCCGGGGCGCGATACGATCGCGCATGAAAAAGACTTTTTCGATTGCCGTCGAAGGCAAGAACCGTGACCGGCTGCTCGAAGCCGTCAAGCACGACATCCGCAAGTACCTCAGACGCGAACGCCGGCGCGACCTGCCCAAGGGTGTGGACTACTGGGACTTCGACGTGCGCTTCGGCCTGACCGAGGCCACGGCCGAGAAGACCCACCTTGCCAACCTGATCGGCCTGGTGAGCGCCGCGGCCGCCGGCGGCGCGGACTCGTTCTACGTCGAGATCCTCGCCAGGCACGGCGTGCGGCACTACGAATTCCGCGACGAACCGGAGCCGGAGCCGGAGGGCGGCGCCGGCCCGTCCGCCGCCTGAACCTGTGCCGATCCTGCGGCGGCCCGCAGCCTGTCCTTCCTGCTCGGGCGCCTGCCTTTCATGCCGCTGCCATCGGCCCGCGCTGCGGTCGCCGGCGGCGGCGCCGTCTCGGCCGGTTCAAAGCCGGCCACCTGCTCCAGCGGCAGTGCCAGCCGCTGGCGTCTGGCGATCAGCCGCCAATGGGCCTCGGTCGCGGCGCTCACGAAGCTGATCGCCTGGCCGCGCCCGCCGGCGCGGCCGGTGCGCCCGATGCGGTGCACGTAGTCGTCGGCCGAGCGCGGCAGGTCGTAGTTCACCACCAGCGGCAGCTGGGCCACGTCGATGCCGCGCGCGGCCAGGTCGGTCGTCACCACGGCGTCCCAGCGGCCGGCGCGCAGCTCGGCCAGCACTTCGGTGCGCGTGCCCTGGCTCAGGTCGCCATGGAAGGCGGCGGCATAGATGCCGGCTTGGTAGAGCTTGCCGGCCACGGCGCCGGCGGCGTGCTTGGTGGCGACGAACACCATGGCCGGCCGCAGCGTTTCGTCGGCCAGCAGCTGGCGCAGCAGTTGCGTGCGGCGCGGGGCATCCACGGCGATGGCGCGCTGGTGGATGTGGGGCGACCGGTCCGCCGGCGCATCCACGCCGGGGTTGACGCGCACGTCCACCCGCACCGGCTGGCGCAGCAGCGCGTGGGCCAGCGCCTGCACCGGCGGCGCGAAGGTGGCCGAGAAGAACAGGCTCTGCCGCCGCGCCGGCAGCAGCGACAGCACGCGGTCGAACTCCCCGGCGAAGCCCAGGTCGAGCAGCCGGTCGGCCTCGTCGAGCACCAGCAGCTCCACCTGCGACAGCGTGAGCGCGTTGTGCTCGACCAGGTCGAGCAGGCGCCCCGGCGTGGCCACGGTGGCGTCGGTGCCGCCGCGCAGCGCCATGAGCTGCGGGTTGATCGATACGCCGCCGAAGGCCACGGCGATGCGCGGGCGCGGCTGGAGCTGGCGCGCCAGGTCGCGCAGCACCGTGCCGGCTTGGTGGGCCAGCTCGCGCGTGGGCACGAGCACCAGTGCGCGCAAGGAAGGGGTCTGGCCCGCCGCGGCGGGCCGCAGCAGCCGCTGCAGCAGCGGCAGCGCGAAGGCGGCCGTCTTGCCCGAGCCGGTGGGCGCGGTCGCCAGCAGGTCGGCGCCGGCGAGCGCGGGCGGGATGGCCTGGGCCTGGACGGCGGTCGGCGTGGCGAAGCCGGCGTCGGCCGCGGCCTGGCCCAGCCCGGCAGCCAGCCCGAGCGAGTTGAACCCGCGCGCAGGAATGCCTTCGGCCGGGCGGCCTGCGGTGCGAGCCCCTTCGGGCGGCCGGGCGGGGCTCATGGCGAACGGTGCAGCCGTGGCGCGGCCAGTAGCGGCAGGTTGTCGCGCACGGCGGCTTCGACGTCTCGCCACGTGCCGGCGCAGTCCGGCTGCGCCAGCCGGGCCTGCAGCGCCAGCAGGTCCTTGTGGGTCGGCGCAACCTTGATCTGCGCGATCGCGGCCGTGGTGTTGCCGCTGCGCAGCACGGCGAGGATCTGCGCCGTCCAGTCGGGTTTCTTTGCCTTGGGGCTGGTGGCCATGCGATGGAGGGGTCAAAGAGTCGGAAAAGGGCGCCTATTGTCCGTCACCGCGCCAGACGGGCGGCTGCCTTGCAAAAACCGGCCGAGGCACAAACTGTGTGCCATGACCACCTCGACCACCCATCCCCTGACCCATGCCGCCGTGCTGGCCGGTCTGCTGGAGCGGCTGGAAAGCCGCGGCCCCGCCGACGCCGGCCAGTACCGCGATGTCGCCGCCCGGCTCGCCCGCGAGCTGGCGGACGTGCCGCACGACGCGGCGCTCGAGAACCTGCTGAACGTCTCGCCGGCGGCCTCTGCCGTCTACGAGAACATCCAGTACGCCGCGGCCGGGCTGTGCCGCGCGCCGATCGACGTGGCGGTCGCGGCCGAGCTGCGTGCCCGCGAGGCGATCGCCCGGGCGCGGCGCAGCGAAGGCGCCATGCCACCTCGCGCTGCCTGAGGGAGTATATGCTGCTGGTGAGCGAGACTCGCCCGCTATAAAGCTATCCTGCTGGGGGTATGCAAGGCTGGGCGATCTCCAGCAGCCGGTCCAGCCCGCCGTCGTTGATCGCTACCTGGGCCTGCTCGCGCACCCTGGGCTTGGCGTGGTAGGCCACCGACAGGCCGGCCTCGCCCATCATCGGCAGGTCGTTGGCGCCGTCGCCCACGGCGATGGTCTCGGCCGGCGAGATGCCGAGCAGCGAGGCCACCTCCAGCAGCGTGCGGCGCTTTTCGGCGCCGTCGCAGATGTCGCCCCAGCTCTGCCGCACCACACGGCCGGTCAGCCGGCCGTCCTGCTCGTCGAGCAGGTTGGAGCGCGCGAAGTCGATGCCGAGCCGGTCCTTCACGCGGTTGGCGAAGAAGGAGAAGCCGCCCGACACCAGCAGCACCTTCAGCCCGGCCGCCTTGGCCGCGGCCACAAGTTCCCGCGCGCCGGGGTTGAGCCGCAGCCGCTCGTCGTAGACCTGCTGCAGCGCGGCCACCGGCACGCCTTCGAGCAGCGCCACGCGGCGGCGCAGGCTTTCCTTGAAGTCGGCGATCTCGCCGCGCATCGTGGCCTCGGTGATCGCGGCCACCTCCGCCTTCTTGCCCACGGCGTCGGCGATCTCGTCGATGCATTCGATGCTGATCAGCGTCGAATCCATGTCGAACGCGATGAGCTTGAAGTCGGCCAGCCGCAGTGGCGGCGCGATGCGCTGGACGACGAGGCCGGGGGAGATTTCGGTGGGCTGGGCAGCGGGAAGCGTCATGGGCGGCGATTATCCAGGCGGCGGCAGGTAGAGCCGGTCCGACCAGGTTGCGAGCCAGGCCGGCCTGAAGGCCACGAACACCGCCACGAGCATGCCGGTGACGATGCCGTCGCCCCAGGCCATGAGCCAGCGGCCCACCAGCGACAGCCCGCCGTCGATGCGCGGCAGCGCATGGCCCGCGAACTGCGACAGTGCGCCGGCGATGAACACGCAGACCACGGTGCCGAGGAAGGCGCGGCCGAGCACATAGACGAACAGGTGCGCGCCGACGAAGCGCCGCACCAGCCAGCCGAGCCCGAGCGCGAGCGTGGCCGGCGCGATGCCCTGCCAGCCGGCCAGGCCCAGGGCATCGCCCGCCGCCATCGACGGCGCGAAGGCCCAGGCCAGCGCGGCCACGGCGGCGAACACCGGCACCGCGAGCGGCCAGCCGAGCATCAGCAGCACCAGGCAGGCGCCCGACCACTGCAGCTGCAGCGGCATCGCATGCAGCGCCGGCAGCGCCCAGAGCCACGGCAGCAGCACGAGCGTGGCCAGCAGCGGCCCGCCGAGCGCACCGCCGCGCAGCATCCGCCAGGGCTGCAGCGCGAGCGCGGCGGCCAGGGCCGCCAGCAGGAGCAGGGTTTCGAGCAGCATGGCGTGGCGGGTCAGTCGTACCAGTCTTCCAGGCGCAGGCCGGGCACGTGGGCGAATTCGCGGGTGTTGTGGGTGACGACGGTGAGGCCGTGGGCGAGTGCGGTGGCGGCGATGAGCGTGTCGTAATGGCCGATGGGCCTGCCCTGCGATTCCAGTTGGGCGCGCAGTCGGCCCGCCCGCCGGGCGGCCTCGTTATCCAGCGGCAGCACCCGGTAGCGCCCGATGGAGTCTTCCAGAAAGCGCCGCAGTGGTTCGGGCCGGGTGGCCTTGGCGATGCCCGATTCGATTTCCACGATGCTGACGGCACTGATGGCGACCTCGGCGGGCGCGCAGGCTTCAATCCGTTCGCGGCAGCCACCCTGGTGGCGGTAGGCGTAGATCAGGATGTTGGTATCGACCAGCAGGCTCATTCGAATGGCACGCGCGGTACGTCTTCGCCCAGGCCCTCGTAGCGCCGCTTGGGATCGAGCAGAAAGTCCAGACCGTCGTCCTCGCCGGGTTGGCGCAAGGCATCGATTTCGTTCCAGAACTTCTGTCGATCGGCGGCAAGCCGCGCCTTCTCGGCCTCGGCGAACTGCGCGAACCACTTGCTGACCGACATCTGCGCCCGTGCCGCAGCGGCCTTGGCGGCGGCGAGGGTGTCTTCTTCCAGGTAGATGGTGACTTGCGACATGCGGCACCTCCAGCTCGGCAATTACATGAACAATTATACGGAGGCGGCCGGTTTGCAGCCCTGGGTTCAGGGCCGCAGCCAGTTCTCCAGCACGAGGCCCGGCACGCGGGCGAATTCCGCGTCGCCGCTGACCAGCGTGGCGCCGAGCGACAGCGCATGCGCGGCGATGAGGCCGTCGTTGGGGCCGATCGGCGTGCCGAGCGCTTCGAGCCGGGCGCGCAGCGCGGCATAGTGCGGCGCCACGGCCGCATCGAGCGGCAGCACCTCGAGCAGTTCGAGCTGCGCCTCGACGGCCTGCTGCACGCGCGCGGCCGGCCGCTTGGCCAGGCCGTAGAGCAGCTCGCACTGCACGACGGCGCTGATGGCCAGCGTCGCGCCGTCCCCGGCGCGGGCCAGGGCCGCGGCGGCGCGCTGCGCGGCCGGGCCGTCGGGGTGCTTCGCCAGGTCGCTGACGATGTTGGTGTCGAGCAGGTAGAGCAGGCCCGCGGCCGCCGGCGGGCTCACAGCGCCACGTCGTCGAGCGCCGGCTGGCCCGCGTCCGCGTCCGGGAATTCATAGCCTTCGGGCCAGGGGCCGAGCGTCCGGATGCGCTCGCGGGCCAGCTGCAGCGCCTCCAGGCTGCCCTTGCGCGGCAGCGGGGCCACGGGTTCGAGCACCAGCGTGTCGCCGACCTTGCGCAGGATGGCCTCCTGCGCCGGCAGTTCGAACTCGCGCGGAATGCGCACGGCCTGGTTGGCGCCGTTGCGGAACAGGCGCACGCGGCGCACCTGGTCTTCCTGCCCGGCGGCGGAGGGAAGGGGGGCTTCGGCAACGGGGTGCATGGCAGATCCTTTCGGAAGCAGGACGATGGCGCAGTCTGACATATGCCTGGGCATATGGCAAGCTGCGCCGTCTTGGCGCGCGGCTCAGGCGACGGCTTCGGCCACCGGCTGCCCCAGGCTGCGCAGCACGTCGCGCACCATCTGCGCCCGGTCCTTCGGCGCCGCGAGCTCGCGTTCGATGCGCAGCTTGTCGTTGCCCGCCAGCTTGATGTGTTTGTTCTTCTGGATCAGCCCGATGATGCGCATCGGGTCGATCGGCGGATTCGGCTGGAAGGTGATGCTGATGACGCCCGGCGCCGCGTCGACCTTGACCACGCCGTAGCCCTTGGCCAGCACGCGCAGGCGGTGCACGTCGATCAGCGTCTGCGCCTGCGGCGGCAGCTTGCCGAAGCGGTCCACGATCTCCTCGACCAGCGCATCCAACTGGTCGGCCGTCCTGGCGGTGGCGAGCTTCTTGTAGAACGACAGGCGCAGGTGCACGTCGCCGCAGTAGTCGTCGGGCAGCAGCGCGGGGGCGTGCAGGTTGATCTCGGTGGTCGCGGCCATCGGCGCGAGCAGGTCGGGCTCCTTGCCGGCCTTGAGCGCGGCCACGGCCTCGGCCAGCATCTCGTTGTAGAGCTGGAAGCCCACTTCCATCATGTTGCCGCTCTGGCTCTCGCCGAGCACCTCGCCGGCGCCGCGGATCTCCAGGTCGTGCATCGCAAGGTAGAAGCCCGAGCCCAGTTCCTCCATCTGCTGGATCGCGTCGAGCCGCTGCGCGGCCTGCTTGGTCAGCCCGTCGATGTCGGGCACCATGAGGTAGGCATAGGCCTGGTGGTGGCTGCGTCCCACGCGGCCGCGCAGCTGGTGCAGCTGCGCCAGGCCGAACTTGTCGGCGCGGCTGATGACGATGGTGTTGGCCGTCGGCACGTCGATGCCGGTCTCGATGATGGTCGAGCACAGCAGGATGTTGTAGCGCTGGGCGACGAAGTCGCGCATCACGCGCTCCAGCTCGCGCTCGGGCATCTGGCCGTGGGCCACGGCGATGCGGGCCTCGGGCAGGATCTCTTCGAGCTTCTGGCGCCGGTTCTCGATCGTCTCGACCTCGTTGTGGAGGAAGTAGACCTGCCCGCCGCGCTTCAACTCGCGCAGCACCGCCTCGCGGATCACGCCGGTGCCCTCGTTGCGCACGAAGGTCTTGATCGCGAGCCGGCGCTGCGGCGCGGTGGCGATCACGCTCAGGTCGCGCAGGCCTTCGAGCGCCATGCCGAGCGTGCGCGGGATCGGCGTGGCCGTGAGCGTGAGCACGTTCACCTCGGCGCGCAGGGCCTTCATCGCCTCCTTGTGGCGCACGCCGAAGCGGTGCTCCTCGTCGATGATGAGCAGGCCGAGGTTGGCGAACTTCACCGATTCGCTGAGCAGCTTGTGCGTGCCCACGACGATGTCCACGCTGCCTTCGGCCAGGCCCTTGGCGGCCGCGCCGATCTCCTTGGCGGAGCGGAAGCGGCTCATCTCGGCGATCTTCATCGGCCACTTGCCGAAGCGGTCCACCAGCGTCTGGTAGTGCTGCTCGGCCAGCAGCGTGGTCGGCGCGAGGAAGGCGACCTGCCGGCCGCCGAGCACCGCGATGAAGGCCGCGCGCAGCGCCACCTCGGTCTTGCCGAAGCCGACGTCGCCGCAGACCAGGCGGTCCATCGGCTGCGGGCTCACCATGTCCTGGATCACCGCATGGATCGCGGCGCGCTGGTCGGCCGTCTCCTCGAAGCCGAAGTCCTTGGCGAAGACTTCGTATTCCTGCGCCGCGTAGCGGAACGCATGGCCCTCGCGCGCCGCGCGGCGGGCGTAGATGTTGAGCAACTCGGCCGCGGCGTCGCGCACCTGCTCGGCGGCCTTGCGCCTGGCTTTCTCCCACTGGCCCGAGCCGAGCTTGTGCAGCGGCGCCTCGTCGGCGGAGACGCCGGTGTAGCGGCTGATCTGGTGGAGCTGGCTCACCGGCACGTAGAGCGTGGCCTTGTCGGCGTATTCGAGGTGCAGGAACTCCTGCACCGCCGGGCTGCCGTCCTCGTTCTTCGCGCCGAGGTCCATGTTGACCAGGCCGTGGTAGCGGCCGATGCCGTGCTGGGCATGCACCACCGGGTCGCCCGGCGTGAGCTCGGCCAGGTCCTTGATCAGCGCATCGACGTCGCTGACTTGCTCCTGCCGCCGGCGGCGCCGCGCGGTGGGCGCGGCGGCGAACAGCTCGGTCTCGGTGACGAAGTCGATCGCCTGCTCCACCCAGCGGAAGCCCGCGGCGAGCGCCGCGGTGGCGATGCCGGCCTTCTCGTCGCTGGCCTCGAACTCGGCCAGCGAATCGAACGCGGGCGGGTTCAGGCCGCTCGCGCGCAGAAAGTCGAGCAGGCTCTCGCGCCGGCCGTCGCTTTCGGCCAGCAGCAGCACGCGGTCGGGCGTGGCCGCGATGTGCGATTGCAGCCGCGCGAGCGGCTCCTCGGTGCCGCGCGCGGCCGAGAGGTCGGGCAGGGCTTGGAAGAGGGCGCTGTCCGGGTGGTCGCTGGCGCCGGGCCGCACGGCGATCTGCGCATGCGCGTTGGCGCGGCCGTAGAACTGCTCGGCCGTGAGAAACAGCGTCTCGGGCGGCAGCGCGGGGCGGTCGGGATCGCCCTGGATCAGCCGGAAGCGCTCGCGCGTGTCCTGCCAGAAGCGCTGGAACGCGGCCTCCAGGTCGCCGTGCAGCACGACCGTGGCACCTTCTCCCAGATAGTCGAACACGGTGGCCGTCTCGTCGAAGAACAGCGGCAGGTAGTACTCGATGCCGGCCGTGGCCAGGCCCGCGCCCATGTCCTTGTAGATGCGGCTCCTCGTCGGGTCGCCTTCGAGCAGCTCGCGCCAGCGGCGGCGGAACCCGGCCCGTGCGTCCTCGTCCATCGGGAACTCGCGGCCCGGCAGCAGCCGCACCTCGGGCACCGGATACAGGCTGCGCTGGCTGTCGGGGTCGAAGGTGCGGATCGAGTCGATCTCGTCGTCGAACAGGTCCACCCGATACGGCTGGGAGGAACCCATCGGGAACAGGTCGATCAGGCCGCCGCGCACGGCGTACTCCCCGGGGCTTACGACCTGCGTCACATGGCTGTAGCCGGCGAGCGTCAGCTGCGCCTTGAACTTCGCCTCGTCGAGCCTTTGCTTCGTCTGGAAGTGGAAGGTGTAGCCGGCCAGGAACGAGGGCGGCGCAAGGCGGTAGAGCGCCGTGGTGGCCGGGGCGATCACCACGTCGGCCTCGCCCTGGCTGATGCTCCACAGCGTGGCCAGACGCTCGCTGATCAGGTCCTGGTGCGGCGAGAAGGTGTCGTAGGGCAGCGTCTCCCAGTCCGGGAACAGCACGCAGCGCAGCGCCGGCGCGAAGAACGCGATCTCGTCGATGAGCCGCTGCGCATCGGCCGGGTCGGCCGCGATGATGGCCGTGCGCCGGCCTGCGGCGCAGTCGCGCTCGGCCACGCGGGCCAGCAGCAGGGCATCGGCCGAACCGGCCGGGCGCGGCAGCGCATAGCGCTTGCCGGGGAATAGGGGGGGGAGTACCATGCGGGGGCGGGCGTGATGCGCGCGCGTGGCGCACATACTGGCAACTGTTTCTGATGCGCCCCGGGATCGGGGCCAGAAGAGGAAAGAAGCGATTCTAGAATGCGCCTCCCATGACCGCGCTGCCGCCCGTATCCGCCCCTGTGCCTCCTGCCTCCTCCGTCGCGCAGGCAGCCGCCTGGGCCCTGGTGCCCTGTGCCGGCAGCGGATCGCGCGCCGGCGCGGGCGGCCTGCCCAAGCAGTACCGCGATGTGGCCGGGCGGCCGCTGGTGCTCCACACGCTGGCCGCATTCGCCGGTGTCGCCCGGCTGCGCGGCATTCTCGTGGCCGTGGCGCCGGGCGATGAATTCCTGCGGCCCTATGCCGAAGCCTTCACACTGGGCGGCTGCGGCGGCGCCACCCGCGCCGCCACGGTGCGCCGCGGCCTCGACCGGCTGCGCCATGCCGGTGCGCTCGATGGCGACTGGGTGCTGGTGCACGACGCCGCGCGCTGCCTGGTTACTACAGCCCAGATCGACGCGCTGATCGACGCCTGCGCCGGCGATCCGGTCGGCGGTCTGCTGGCCCAGCCGCTGGCCGACACGCTCAAGGAAGGTTCGCCGCCCGGCCCGCACGGCCCCCGCGTCGAGCGGACGCTCGACCGCGGCGGCAAGTGGCTGGCGCAGACGCCGCAGATGTTCCGCCTGGGCGCGCTGGCCGATGCGCTCGACCGCGCCGGCGACGAGGTCACCGACGAAGCCAGCGCCTTCGAGCGGCTCGGCCTGCGCCCGCGCCTGGTGCCGGGCAGCGCCCAGAACTTCAAGGTCACCTGGCCCGAGGACTTCGCGCTGGCCGAAGCCCTGCTGTCCACACGCCGGATCCTCTCCATTGCATCGCCTTCCACTTCTGCATGACCTCATCCAACACCCCCTTCCCGCCCTTTCGCATCGGTGAGGGCTGGGACGTCCACGCCCTGGTCGAAGGCCGGCCGCTGATCATCGGCGGCATCGAGATACCGCACACCCGGGGCCTGCTCGGCCATTCGGACGCCGACGTGCTGCTGCATGCGATCACCGATGCGCTGCTGGGCGGCGCGGGGCTGAGCGATATCGGCCGTCACTTTCCCGACACCGACCCGCGCTTCAAGGGCGCCGATTCGGTTGCGCTGCTGCAGGAGGCCGCGCGCCGGGTGGCCGCGGCCGGCTGGAAGATCGGCAACATCGACTCCACGGTCGTCGCCCAGGCGCCGCGCCTGGCCGCGCACATCCCGCGCATGCAGGAGCGCATCGCCGGGGCGCTGGGGCTTCAGGCGTCCCAGGTCAACGTGAAGGCCAAGACGGCCGAGCGCCTGGGGCCGGTGGGGCGGGGCGAGGGCATCGAGGCCAACGCCGCCGTCCTGCTATTTGGCGCTTGAGAGGGCCGCGCCGCCGCTGTCGTCGCGGTTGCCGCGCTGCAGGCGGCTCTTGCGGGCGGCCGAGCCGCTGCCCGGCTGCTCGACCGCACGGCGCAGCTGGAGATGCGCCGCCAGGCCGCCCGAACTGGTGTTGGCCAGCGCGAACACGCCGCCCATGCGCTGCACCGTCTTGTCGACGATCGACAGACCCAGGCCGGCGCCCGTGGCCTCGGTGCGGGCCGAGTCGCCGCGGAAAAAGGGCTTGGTCAGGTCGCCGATCGCGTCGTCCGGCACGCCCGGCCCATGGTCGCGCACCTTCACCAGAACCCATTCGTCGCGTTCCTTGGCCGCGATGTCCACATAGGCCACGCCGGTGCCTGGCGACTTGCCGTAGCGGCGGGCATTCTCCAGCAGGTTGGAGATCACGCGGCGCAGTTCCACCTCGTCGGCCAGCACGCGCAGGTCCGGCGGCACCGAGTCGTTGATGAGGATGTCCGGCTGCTGCTGCACCGCGTAGAGGCAGGAGGCGACCACGTCGCGCAGCAGGATGGGCTTGAGCTCGACCTGGTCCGGACGGGCGTAGTCGAGAAACTTGTCGATGATCGCGTCGAGCTGCGCGATGTCGGCCACCATGTGGTCGCGCGCGGCCTTGTCGGCCACGCTCATCTCGGTTTCGAGCCGCAGGCGCGCCAGCGGCGTGCGCAGGTCGTGCGAGATGCCGGCCAGCATGATGGCGCGGTCCTGCTCCACCTTGGCCAAGCGCTGCGCCATGCGGTTGAAGCCGATGTTGACCTCGCGGATCTCGCTGGTCACGGCCTCCTCGTCCAGACGGCTGGCGGCGAAGTCGCCGTCGCGCACCCGGTTGGCCGCGAACGACAGCTGCTTGAGCGGCCGGTTGATCAGCCGCGCGATCGCCGCCGCGCCTGCCAGCGACAGCGCCGCGGCCGTCACCAGCCAGACCAGCCAGGTCTTGCCGGTGGCCGGCGTGAAGCGCTCGCGGTCCAGCAGCAGCCAGTTGGCATCGCCATTGATGGTGAAGCCGATCCACAGCCCCGGCTCGCCGTTGACGGCCTGCGCCAGGATGGTCTCGGCGCCGAGCCGACGCTTGAGTTCCGCGGCCAGCCGCCCGCCGATGTCGGAGCCGTCGAGCAGTTCGAAGCGGTCGCCCGGCTCGCGCGGCAGGATGCGCACGCCCTCCTGCTCGGCCATGGTCTTGATCAGCGACACGCGCGCGATCGCATCGGCATGGATCAGCGCCACCCGGCTCAGGTTGACCAGCGAGCCGATCTGCTGCGCCGTGCTGACCGCGCGTGGCTCGAACTCCAGCGCCCGCAGCGTCTGCACCCACGCCAGGATGCATCCGGTCAGCAGGATCGCGAGCAGAAAGAAAGTGCGCCAGAAAAGGTTGAGACCGACCCGCGCCCGCGCACGCTCATGCCGCGCCTGGGCCTGCGCCCACTCCAGCGGCGCGGGGCTCGTCGGCTCCGGAACCAGCGAGGAGGAAGAAGGATGGCTGGGCACCTCAGGCCCCGCCGACGGCCTGCGCACGGCCGCAGCCTGCGGCCGCGGGAGACGCCGCTCGGGAAGCCGTCATCTAATTCGTTCCGTCGGGAACGAACACGTAGCCTACGCCCCAGACGGTCTGGATGTAGCGCGGCGCCGCCGCATCGGCCTCCACCAGCTTGCGCAGGCGCGAGATCTGCACGTCCAGGCTGCGGTCGAACGGTTCGAACTCGCGGCCGCGGGCCAGCAGCGCCAGCTTCTCGCGCGACAGCGGCTGGCGCGGATGGCGCACCAGGGCCTTGAGCATCGCGAACTCGCCGGTGGTCAGCGGCAGTTCCTCGCCGTTCTTCTGCAGGGCGCGCGTGCCCATGTCGAAGGTGAACGGGCCGAAGGTGACGACCTCGTTTTCGCCCGAGGGCGCGCCCGGCGCCTCCTGCGGCGGGCGGCGCCGCAGCACCGCGTGGATGCGGGCCAGCAGTTCCCGCGGATTGAAGGGCTTGCCGAGGTAGTCGTCGGCACCCACTTCGAGGCCGACGATGCGATCCACGTCCTCGCCCTTGGCGGTCAGCATGATGATGGGGGTGCGGTCGTTGGCCGCGCGCAGGCGGCGGCAGATCGACAGGCCGTCCTCGCCCGGCATCATGAGGTCGAGCACGATGAGGTCCACCGTCTCGCGCAGCAGGATGCGGTTGAGCGCCTTGCCGTCTTCGGCGACCATGATCTCGAATCCCTCCTGCGTGAGGTAGCGGCGCAGCAGGTCCCGGATGCGGGCATCGTCATCCACCACGAGGATCTTGTCGGTACGGCTGGCGGTCTGGGTCATAAGCGTTCGCGAGCTGAATTTGTAACAGCGACCGATTCTGCGGGGTTTACCCGTCAAAAAGCGGCTTTTCCCCCACGTTCTGACCAACTGTTACAAGAGTTTCGGCGGCTGGTCGGGGTGTCTTTCCGATGCGTGTCCAATCGGTTGCGCCGGGCTTGCGCTGCTCAGCGGTGTGGTCACGGCAATTGCCATTGAATAGAAAATGTTGATGAAAAATGCCGTCAGGTTGCTCATATATGTGAGCGTGATCCTTGGAACTGCTACCGCCGCCGCCCAGACCGCCGTGGCCCATTCCGAGCCGCGCAACGTCGTCCAACTGTCGGCCAACGGCACGGTCGAGGTGCAGCAGGACCTGCTCCAGCTCACCTTGAGCACCACGCGCGAGGGGGCCGAGCCCGCGGCCGTGCAGTTGGAGCTGCGGGAAGCTCTTGACAAAGCGCTGGCGCGTGCTCGCAGTGCGGAGCAGCGCGGGCAGCTCGATGTGCGGACCGGCAACTTCAGCATCCACCCGCGCTACAACAAGGACGGGCGCATCGCCAACTGGCAGGGCAGCGTCGAACTGGTGCTGGAGGGGCGCGATTTCGACCGCATCACGTCGACGGCCGCCACGATCCGCGAATTGACGCTCGGCCAGATCGCGTTCGGCCTGAGCCGCGCGCAGCGGCAGAAGGTGGAGGGCGAGGCCCAGACCCAGGCCATCGAGCGGTTCAAGGCCCGCGCCGGCGACCTGGCGCGGGGCTTCGGCTTCACCGGCTACACGCTGCGCGAGGTGTCGGTCGATACCAGCGATGCGTCGCCGGGCCCGCGACCGCGTTTCATGGCGGCCGAGGCCAAGAGCTTCTCCGATGCGCCGGCGCCGGTGCCGGTCCAGGCCGGCCGCAGCACCGTCACCGTCACGGTGTCGGGCAGCGTGCAGATGCAGTGAAGGGGGTATACCTCCCAGGCAGGCGGCTGGCGCACGCCAGGGAAGGTTGCTCGGGGGAGTTTACTGGGCGGTCCAGCCGCCGTCCACCTGCCAGGTCACGCCGCGCACGTTGTCGGCGGCGTCCGATGCCAGGAACAGCGCCAGCGCGCCGAGCTGCTCGGGCGTCGTGAACTGGAGGGAGGGCTGCTTCTCGCCGAGCAGTTCGCGCTCCGCGTCTTCCTCGGAGAGGCCGTCCTTGGCCTTGCGGGCGTCGATCTGCTTTTGCACCAGCGGCGTCAGCACCCAGCCCGGGGCGATGGCGTTGACCGTGACGCCGGTGGTCGCCGTCTCCAGCGCCACGGTCTTGGTGAAGCCCACGAGGCCATGTTTGGCCGCGACATAGGCCGACTTCTGCGCCGAGGCCACGAGGCCGTGCGTGCTCGCGATGTTGATGATGCGGCCCCAGTTGGCCGCCTTCTGGGCCGGCAGCACCAGCCGGGTCGTGTGGAAGGCGCTCGTGAGGTTGAGCGCGATGATGGCGTCCCACTTCTCGACCGGGAAGTCCTCGACCGGCGCCACGTGCTGGATGCCGGCGTTGTTCACCAGGATGTCCACGCGGCCGAACTCCTTCTCCGCGAAGCGGATCAGGTCCTCGATCTCGGCGGGCTTGCTCAGATCGGCGCCGTGGTAGACCACGCGGATGCCGTGGGCCGCCCCAGCCTTCTGCACGGCCTGCTTGGCGGCTTCGGCGTCGCCGAAGCCGTTGATCACCACGTTGGCCCCCGCGCCGGCGAAAGCCTCCGCAATGCCGAGGCCGATGCCGCTGGTCGAGCCGGTCACGAGAACTGTTTTTCCCTGGGTCATGGAAGGTGCTCCGGTTGATTTACGATCCCGAAAGGCCATTATCAAAGGCATCCCGTTTCTCTGCTCGACGTCCATGCAACCTACGCTGAACTACGTAACCTGCCCCGGTCCCGATGCCATCGGAGGCGCAGCCGGCGCGGGCCACCGGATGGCGTACTGGGAGTGGAACGGCACCGGCGACCCCCGCCATCCGCACGTCGTCGTCTGCGTGCACGGCCTCACGCGGCAGGGCCGCGATTTCGACGCGCTGGCCTTGGCGCTCGCGCAGCGCGCCCGCGTCATCGGCGTGGATGTCGTCGGCCGCGGCCGCAGCGACTGGCTGGCCGACGCGGCCGGCTACCAGATCCCCGTCTATGCCGGCGACATGCTGGCCCTGCTGGCGCACCTGCACCGGCAGTCGCCCATCGGCACGCTCGACTGGGTCGGCACCAGCATGGGCGGGCTGATCGCGCTGGCGCTGTGTGGCCAGCCCGGGCTGCCCCTGCCGCTGCCGGTGCGCCGGCTGGTGCTCAACGACATCGGCCCGGTGCTGCAGTGGTCGGCGCTGCAACGCATCGGCGGCAATGTCGGTCTGCCGCTGCGCTTCGACACGCTGGAGCAGGGCGCCGACTGGCTGCGGCAGGCCGCCTCCGGCTTCGGCCCGCACACGCAGGAGCAGTGGCTCGCGTTGTCGCGGCCCATGCTCGTACCGCTGGGCGACGGCGGCTTCAGGCTGCACTACGACCCGGCCATCGCCGCGCCTTTCCGCGCGGTCGACGAGGAAGGCACGGCGCGCAGCGAAGCCATCCTCTGGCAGCTCTACGACCACATCACCGCCTCCACGCTGCTGGTGCGCGGCGCGGACTCCGACCTGCTGAGCCGCGAGACGGCCGAGGCCATGACGCACCGCGGCCCGCATGCGCGCCTGGTCGAATTCGACGGTGTCGGCCATGCGCCGACCTTCGTGGCCCCGGTCCAGATCGCCGTGGTCGAAGGCTTCCTCTTCGGCCCCGGATCGCCGGAGGCGCCATGAAGAGCCGCGCAGCCGCACTGCCGGCCGCCGTCACGCATGCCCCGGTCCCCGAGCTGATTGCCGCGACGGCGCAGAGCCCGGACGGCCAGCCGAACGCCCTGGCGCGGGCGCGGGCCTTCGCCGTGCCGCTGATCGAGGGCGAACGGCTCGACACCGGCGAGAACACGCTGGCCCATGCCGACGCGGTCGCCGCGATCCTGCGCCAGCTCGGCGGCTCCGAGGCCATGCAGGCCGCGAGCTATCTCGTCCATGCCTGCGAGCACCTGAACCGGCCGCAGGAAGTGATCGCCAAGGCCTTCGGCGCCAACTTCGCGGAACTCGCGGTCGAGACCACCAAGCTCATGCGCGTGCAGCAGCAGGCGCGGGCCGCATCGGTCGGCGGCACGGTGCCCGGCGATTCGGCGGCGCAGACCGAGAACGTGCGCAAGATGCTGCTGGCCTTCTCGCGCGACCTGCGCGTGGTGATGCTGCGGCTCGCCTCGCGCCTGCAGACGCTGCGTTTCAGCGCGGCAAGCAAGCGGCCGGTGTCCGAGGCGCTTGCGCACGAGTCGCTGCACATCTTCGCGCCGCTGGCCAACCGCCTGGGCATCTGGCAGCTGAAATGGGAGCTGGAAGACCTGTCCTTCCGCTTCCTGGAGCCCGAGACCTACAAGCAGATCGCCCGGCTGCTCGACGAGAAGCGCGCCGAGCGCGAAGTCGCGATGGAGCAGCTGCGCACCGGGCTCGAGGCGGACCTGCGCGCGCGCAGCATCGGCGCCACCGTGCAGGGCCGTCCGAAGCACATCTACAGCATCGTGCGCAAGATGCGCGGCAAGTCGCTGGATTTCGACCAGGTCTTCGATGTGCGCGCGCTGCGCGTCGTCGTGCCCACGGTCAAGGACTGCTATGCGGCGCTCTCGTGGGTGCACGAGCGCTTCAGCCCCATCGTCGAGGAGTTCGACGACTACATCGCCCGCCCCAAGCCCAACGGCTACCAGTCGCTGCACACGGTGGTGCGCGGCAGCGACGGCAAGCCCATCGAGATCCAGATCCGTACCCAGGCCATGCACGAGCATGCCGAGCACGGCGTGGCCGCGCACTGGGCCTACAAGGAGGCGGGCGCCAAGGGCTATGCTGGCGTGTCGGCAGCCAGCGCCTACGACGCGAAGATCGCGGTGCTGCGCCAGCTGCTGGCCTGGGAGCGCGACCTGTCGGGCCTGCCGGGCAACCGCGGCCTGTTCGACGACCGTATCTACGTGCTCACGCCCGACGCCGCCATCGTCGAGCTGCCGCGCGGCGCCACGCCGGTCGACTTCGCCTACAGCGTGCACACCAGCGTCGGCCACCGCTGCCGCGGCGCGCGCATCGACGGCGCGATGGTGCCGCTCAACACGCCGCTGCAAAACGGCCAGACCGTCGAGATCGCCACGGTGAAGGAAGGCGGGCCGTCGCGCGACTGGCTCAATGCCGACCTGGGCTATGCGACCAGCCACCGCGCGCGGTCGAAGATCCGCGCCTGGTTCAACGCCCAGGCCACGCATGAAACCGTCGCGCGCGGCCGCGAGGCGGTCGAGAAGCTATTGCAGCGCGAAGGCAGGACGGCGATCAAGCTCGACGAACTGGCATCGCAGCTCGGCTTCAAGACCGCCGATGCGCTGTTCGAGGTGGTGGGCAAGGACGAGTTCTCGCTGCGCACCATCGAAACGCTGCTGCGCCCGTCGGAGCCCGAGCCCACTGCCGGCGAGGTGCTGCTTCGCAAGCCCCGCAGCGAGGGCAGGCCGCCGCGCGGCGGCGTGCTGGTGGTCGGCATCGATTCGCTGATGACGCAGCTGGCCAAGTGCTGCAAGCCGGCGCCCCCCGACGAGATCCGCGGCTTCGTCACGAGGGGCAAGGGCGTCAGCGTGCACCGTGCCGACTGCAGCAACTTCCGCGAGATGGCTGCACGCAACGGCGAGCGGGTCATCGACGTCGAGTGGGGCCAGCCCAAGTCCGGCGTCGCCGCCGTCTATCCGGTCGACGTGATGGTCGAGGCCGCGGATCGCCAGGGCCTACTGCGCGACATCTCCGATGTGTTCGCGCGCGAGAAGACCAACGTGATCAGCGTGCAGACGCAATCAGTCAAGGGCACGGCGTGGATGACGTTCACCGTCGAGGTCTCGGATGCAGGCCGCCTGCAGCGTGTGCTCGGGATCGTGCGCGAGGTCGGCGGCGTGCGCGCGGCGCGCAGGCGCTGATCCGGCGGCCAGCAACTTTTTGTCCGTTTTTGCCCGGAACGCCATTTTTCCATGGCTATAATCCAAGTCCGTTCAGAAACGAACGACAGGCGCGTAGCTCAGCTGGTTAGAGCACCACCTTGACATGGTGGGGGTCGTTGGTTCGAGTCCAATCGCGCCTACCAATAAAATCAACAACTTACGCAAGTTTGATCCAGATTTTGTTGGTCAGTACGGAAATCAAAGTAGCCCCGCAAGGGGCTATTTTTTTGTCTGCATCAATCCTTCCTTCAAGATTTGGGACATCTCCCGGCTGCGCCGGGCCGCGCTGTACTGTGCTCCGCATCGAGCCGCCTGCAGCGTCTCGACCTTTCGGCTCCCATCGCTGATGCCTCCGCAGCCGTGGTGCTGTGCGCTGCGCTTGCCGTGCGGGTTGCATGGCGGTGGCTTGCTGGTTCCCTCCATCCTGTCACGCCGGTCTTGCGGTCAAGGTCGGCGCGTGCGCTGCACGCTTGCGGCCTGCGGCCTGCGGCCGTCTAGCGAAACTGTGACCGCTGCGTTGCGGCGTGCCGTCTCCGGTCTCAGGCAATCCCGCCCGATCACTGGAGTCCGCCATGACGCGCGATCTATTTTCCTACCTCGAATCCTTCGCTTCCCCTTCCGCTTCCCCTTCGCCGCTGCTGGTGTGCGAGGGCGCCGGCCAGGACCGGCCGGGCGTGGCCGATGAGGTGTTGCAGGCCGCACAGCGGGTGCTGGCAAGCCAAGTGCGCGGCACCACCTGCTGGACTCGCCTGCATGGGCTCGGTGAGCGTCTGACGGGAAAGAGGTGTCGCCCTTCGACATCGGTAGGGACCTGGGCGCTGCCTTGCGTCTGCTCGGTGACACCGGCTTGACCGGTACGGCCCTCGCGGGCATCATGGCTGCCTGGGATGCGCTTGCGCTTGCGCTTGCGCTTGCCGCTGGCATGCCATTGGCGCGTCTCCTTGGCGATAGCCTTCGTCCCGTGCCTTCATACTTCAGCCAGGCCAAGGAATGGATGGGCCAAGCGTGGCTCGGAACTCGCCGAGGAGTGCTTGAAGCAAGGCTTTAAAGCCATGAAGGTGAAATCGGCTATCCCACTGTCAAGGAAGACCTGATCGTGGTTCGGAAAGTGCAATCGGTGCTCGGGCAGGAGGCAGTACTTGCGGTCGATTACAACCAGTCTCTGTCCGTCCCGGAGGCTGAGCCTGTCCGAAATTTTGTGTGTGAGGCATAGCATGTCAATGAGGAGCATGTATGCCGACGAGCAAGACGAAAACGAAGAACGCAGCGATAGCCGCCCGAACGGCGGCGTTGCCCACGATCCCCAA
>WNDY01000018.1 GCA_009914555.1 Xylophilus sp. | reverse complement strand
CTTTCGGCCACCTGACGACGGCTTACGCCCAGCCTGCGTGCTAGTCGCGGCGATCCTTCGCGGCCCTTGCGCAGAGTGAAGGTCTGTTCCACTTGCACATCCAGCGCCGTCCGAGCCTGGGTCCGTTGGGACGGCATACGCTTGCGCCAAGCATAGTAGCCGCTTGGAGACACCGACAGCACTCGGCACATCAGACGCACCCTGAATGTGCCTTCGTGCGCTTTCATCGTTGCGTACTTCACTTGGGCTGTTTGGCGAAGTACGCCGCCGCTTTTTTTAGGAAAGCGTTCTCCTCCTCCAGCCGCGCCACTTCACGTTTGAGCCGTGCATGTTCGGCCAACTCCAAGCGTTGTGCCTGATCGTCCTGGTCGTGCCGCCGCGCCTGGGCGCGCCAACTGTACAGCTGGGCAGGCTGCAACCCCAGATCACGAGCCACCGTGGTTACCCCTTCTGTGGCCGCTCGCAACAGTGCCTGCTGCCTGAACTCCAGGCTGAACTCCTGCCCCTTTCTGCTTGCCTTGCTCTTGGTCATCGTCCACCTCCTATTGCGATAGTTAATCGCTTATAGGGGTGTCCGTGAAACGGGGGCAAGATCACGTGGCAAGCGTGTCGGCCCAGGCCTGTTCGACCTGCCGGCGGCGCCACAGGTCGATGCAGAGGTGGTCGGCCACGGTGCGCAGATAGGCCCGGGTCTCGGCCAGGTTGTCGAGCCGGCGCGCCGCAGGTTTGACGAGCAGGCGCAGGAAGGTGTCCTGCGCGAGGTCGGCGGCGTCCGCCCGGTCGCCCAGGCGGCGGCGCAGCCAGCCCACCAGCCAGCCGTGGTGGTCGGCGTAGAGGTTTTCGACGGTTTGCGAAAGGGCGAACTCGGCAGCGTTGCTCACGGTACGGTTCCTGTGCCTCACAGCCGACAGGGCTGGCGCATGATAAACAAGAAGCGTTCTTATTCTATGGCCTGCAACCGCCTAGGGATTGCCGCTGCGCGGCCGGGAACTACGGATGGCCCCAGTGGATCAAGGCGTCGCGCCCTTCGACCGACAGCGACACCTCGGCGCCGAACGGCAGCAGCACCTTGGTCGCCACGTGGCCGAACGGCAGGTTGGTCAGCACTGGCGCCTTGACCTGGGTGCGCAGCCAGTCGACCACGCTCTGCAGCTTGAAGCCCTTGTCGCTCGGCAGCGTGCGCCAGCCCGTGAACTGCCCGAGGACAACGGCCTTCTGCCTCGCAAGGACGCCGGCGTACAGCAGTTGCGTGAGCAGGCGCTCGATACGGTACGGCTGCTCGCCCACGTCCTCGATGAACAGCACGCCGCCGTTGACCTGCGGCAGGTACGGCGTGCCGACCAGCGATGCCAGCACCGCGAGGTTGCCGCCCCAGAGCGTGGCCTTGCGGATGTACTTGTCGGGCGACGGGTTCGCCTCCTTGTGCTGGCGCCAGCCGCTGCCTTCGCCGTGGCCGGTCAGCAGGTCGTCGAAGCAGGCTTCCATGATGTCGTCCGGCGCCGCTTCGGTGCCGAAGTCGCCCACCAGTTCCGGGCCGGCCCAGGTCACGGCGCCGGTCTTGGCGTAGAGCGCCAGCTGCAGCGCGGTGAAGTCGCTGTAGCCGATGAACTGCGTACCGCCAGCCACCGCCTTGGCCAGCGCCTTGTAGCGGATGGCCGGCAGCAGGCGCGTGAGCCCGTAGCCGCCGCGCGAGACCAGGGCCACGTCGGCGCCGCTGGCGGCGGCGCGGTGGATGGCCGCGAGCCGGGTCGCGTCGTCGCCGGCGAAGCGGGTGTGCGAGGCCAGCGCGTCGGCATCGACCTCGACCTCGTGGCCCAGCGCCTTCAGGCGTGCGACGCCGCGGCGGAAGGCGGCCTTGTCGCGCACCGCGCCCGAGGGCGAATAGACGTAGATATGCCGGGGACGGTAGCCGGGGCCGCAGCGGGCATGGCCAAGCGCGTGGTCGTACTGGGAGGACAAAGGTGCGGGCCGGCCACGGGGCCGGATCAGGAGGGGGAAAAAGGCGCAAAGTATTCCACAGCCCGCTCGGCCGCACGGGCCGGCAGTGGATGGGCGCCGGCGCCGTCGAGGGGCTCGGGCGGCGGGCAGCCGCGGATGCCGGCGGCCACGGCCTGCGCCGCTGCATCCGCCGCCCGGCCGGGTGCGGCCAGCACCAGGCTGCGGCCCCGCCATGCGTCGCGCCAGAACGCCTGGACGTGCGGCGCCGGCGGTGCCGCTTCGATGGCGGCGAAGGCCCGCAGCGCGGCCCGGTGGCCGTTGTCGGGGAACGGCGCGTCGTAGGCCGGGTCGCCGCCGCACTGGGCGCCGAGCGCGCTGCCGCTGCGCCAGCGCGCCGGCCGCGGATCGGCCAGCAGCAGGCCGGCGAAGGCGTCCGGCCGCTGCGCCACCAGCGCGAGCGCGATCGCCGCCGCGCCGCGGTGCGCCAGCAGCACCGCGGCGCGCAGCCCCAGGTGGTCGACGAACTGGGCCAGTACCTCGGCATGCCAGGCCAGACTGTGGGCCGATTCGCGCTTGGGCTTGTCGCTGCGGCCGAAGCCCGGCAGGTCGGGAACGACCACGCGCGCCCCGCCCTGCGCCAGCACGGGCAGGGCGGCGGAGAAATCATGGCCCCAGCCGGGCGCGGCATGCAGGCAGAGCCAGGCGGGGCCCGCGGCGCGGCGGCCCGGCAGGTCGCTCCAGGCCAGTTGCAGGCCGGCCAGCGCGGGCAGCGCGGCGAGGGTCTGGAGATGGGCGTCCGGCGCGAACCGCCCGGCCGGGGTGCGCAGCGCATCCTCCCGCAGCGGCGCGGCAGCGGACGGCGCGGCACGGCGTGCACGGAAGAAATCGCTGAGCAGCGCGCTGCAGGCCGCGGCCTCCACGCCGCCTTCGACGCGCGTGTGGTGGTTGAGCCGCGGCTCGCCGAACAGGTCGACGACCGAGCCGGCCGCGCCGGTCCGGGGATCGGCCGCGCCGTAGACCACCCGCGCCACGCGCGCATGCAGCATGGCGCCGCTGCACATGGCGCAGGGCTCCAGCGTCACGTAGAGCGTGCAGCCGTCGAGCCGGTAGTTGCCGAGCGCGGCGGCCGCGGCCCGCAGGGCGACGATCTCGGCATGGGCGGTCGGGTCGGCCGTGGCGATGGGCGCGTTGCGGCCGGTGGCGATGACCCGGCCGTCGCGCACCACGACGGCGCCCACGGGCACCTCGCCGGCCGCGGCGGCGGCGCGGGCCTCGGCCAGTGCCAGCGCCATGTAGCGGCTGTCGTCGGGCAGGGGAGGTTCGGATGCGGGGATGGCGGGCGCGGGCATCCGCCCGATTCTGGCAGGCTCAGCGGGCGTCTTCGGGCAGCGGCGGGCGGAGCCTGAGGCGCGGCCTGGCGGCGGGCCAGCAGCGCCACGATGGCCGGCGCGACCAGCAGCGCGGCGATGGTGAACAGGCCTCGCATGCGTGGCTATACTGGCCCGCAGTCAGGCAGGCGCGCTCCGGCGCAGTGTTCGTTGCCGTTTTCATGGAGCCTCCCATGTCATCCGCCGCCGAAGCCCTTCTGCGCACGCCGCTGCACGCGCTGCACCACGAACTGGGCGCCCGCCTGGTGCCGTTCGCCGGCTACGAACTGCCGGTGCAGTACTCGGCCGGGCTGCTGGCCGAGCACCGCCACACCCGCGAGGCCGCGAGCCTGTTCGACGTTTCCCACATGGGTCAGATCCGGCTGCACGGACCGCAGGCCGCCGCGGCGCTGGAGACGCTGCTGCCGCAGGACATCCTGGGCCTGGCGACGGGCCAGCAGCGCTACGGCCTGCTGCTGGCCGACGACGGCGGCATCCTCGACGACCTGATGGTGGTGCAGCGCGGCGGCGACCTGCTGCTGGTGGTCAACGGCGCCTGCAGGCAGGCCGACCTGGCGCATATCCGGCAGCGCATCGGCGCGGCCTGCGCCGTCGAGCCGCTGCCGCAGCAGGCGCTGCTCGCGCTGCAGGGCCCGCTCGCGGCCGGGGCGCTGGCGCGGCTGGCGCCCGGCGCGGCCGGGCTGCGCTTCCTGCGCGGCGGCTTCTTCACGCTCGACGGCGCGGACTGCTACGTCACCCGCAGCGGCTACACCGGCGAGGACGGCTTCGAGATCTCGGTGCCGGCCGGCCGGGCCGATGCGCTGGCCCGCGCCCTGCTGGCCCAGCCTGGCGTGGCGCCGGCCGGGCTGGGCGCGCGCAATTCGCTGCGGCTGGAGGCCGGGCTCTGCCTCTACGGCAACGACATCAACGCGACCACGACGCCGGCCGAGGCGGCGCTCGGCTGGGCGATTCAGAAGGTGCGGCGCCCGGGCGGCGCGCGGGCCGGCGGCTTTCCCGGCGCGGGCCGGGTGCTGGCCGAGCTGGAGGCGCAGCAGCAGCTGGCGCATGTGCGCGTGGGCCTGGCCGGCCTCGACAGAGTGCCGGTGCGCGAGCCGGCCCAGCTGCTCGATGCGGCGGGGCGTACCGTAGGCCGCGTGACCAGCGGCCTGCCCTCGCCCACGCTCGGCATCCCGATCGCCCTGGCCTCCGTGGAACCCCGGTTCGCCGCGCCGGGCAGGCGCGTCGATGCATCGGTGCGCGGCCGGCGCGTACCGCTGGAAGTGCGCGCCACGCCCTTCGTGCCGACCAGATACTACCGAGGGTGACCGCCGGCAGCGAGCGAAATCCGCCCGCTGCCAGGGCATACTCCCACATCCCTATCCCATCCACACAGACGGAGCGTTTTCGATGAGCGACAAGAAGTATTCCCGCGAGCACGAATGGGTCGAGACCGGCGCCGACGGCATCGCCACCATCGGCATCACCGTCCATGCCCAGGACGCGCTCGGCGACGTGGTGTTCGTGGACCTGCCCGAGGTCGGCCGCGTGCTCGCGGCCGGCGAGGTGGCCGGTGTGGTCGAGTCGGTCAAGGCCGCGGCCGACGTCTACGCGCCGCTGTCGGGCGAGGTGACCGAGGTGAACGAGGGCCTGCGCAACGATCCGTCGCTGGCCAACTCCGACCCGCTGGGCGCAGGCTGGTTCTTCAGGGTCCGTCCGTCGGCGCCGGACGAGTTCGGCACGCTGCTCGACGAGCCCGGCTATGCCGAGTTCGTCAAGAGCGCGTCCTGAAGAAGGCGCGCCGCCGGTGAGCACGTGCACCATGGCACATCCGCCCCGCCCTGGCCAGGCTGCTCGATGGCGCGCGAAGGAGCCGCTGCTGCGGGCGCTCGGCGCGTACCAGAACGCCGACGGCGGCTTCGGCTACGCGCTGGACGCCATCCGGGCAGCGCTCGACCACCTCGAATCGCGTCAGCAGCCCGATGGCGGCTGGCCCATCGACTGGACGCCGCCGGGCGCCGCCGCCGTGTCCGAATGGCGTGGCATCGCCACGGTGGAAGCCATCCGTGTCCTGCGGGCGCACGGACGAATCCGCACCCCTGCCTGAACCCCGAGCCGCCATGACCTCAGCCGCGCTGGAGCCCGACCGTTTCTCCGACCGCCACATCGGCACCGATGAGGCCGACGCGGCGCGCATGCTGGCCGCAGTCGGCGCCGGCTCCCTCGCCGAGCTGCTGGCCCAGGCCGTGCCGGCCGACATCGCGCGCCAGCAGCCCCTGCGGCTGCCCGCGCCGGCGAGCGAGGAAGCGGCGCTGGCCGAGCTGCGCGCCATCGCCGGCCGCAACCGCGTGCTGCGCAGCTTCATCGGCTGCGGCTACCACGGCACGCACACGCCGGGCGTCATCCTGCGCAACGTGCTGGAAAACCCGGCCTGGTACACCGCCTACACGCTCTACCAGGCCGAGATCAGCCAGGGCCGCCTGGAGGCGCTGGTCAACTTCCAGACGATGGTCTGCGACCTGACCGGGCTGCCGGTCGCCAACGCCTCGATGCTCGACGAGGCCACGGCCGCCGCCGAGGCGATGACGCTGGCGCGGCGCAGCGTCAAGTCCGACAGCACGGCCTTCGTGGTCAGCGGCGACTGCCATCCGCAGACGCTGGCCGTCATCCGCACCCGCGCCGAGCCGCTGGGCATCACCGTCGTCGTCGCCGATTCGGCCGACGAATGGCATGCCGCGCTGGAAGGCGACTTCTTCGGCGCGCTGATCCCGTACCCGGCCTCCAGCGGCTGGCTGCTGGACTGGAGCGCCGAGGTGCGCCGCATCCATGCGAAGCAGGCCGCGGCCGTCTTCGCCACCGACCTGCTCGCGCTCACGCTGCTGGTGCCGCCCGGCGAATGGGACGCCGACATCGTCGTCGGCAGCAGCCAGCGCTTCGGCATGCCGATGGGCGGCGGCGGCCCGCATGCGGCGTTCATGGCCTGCCGCGACGCGTTCAAGCGCTCGCTGCCGGGCCGGCTGGTCGGCGTGAGCGTGGACGCGCACGGCCACCCGGCCTACCGCCTTGCGCTCCAGACGCGCGAGCAGCACATCCGCCGCGAGAAGGCCACCTCCAACATCTGCACCGCCCAGGTGCTGCCGGCCATGGTCGCCAGCATGTACGCGGTCTACCATGGCCCCGAGGGCCTGCGTCGCATCGCTGCACGCGTGGCCGCGCAGGCGGCCGTGCTGGCGAAAGGGTTGGCGCAGCTGGGTTTCACGCAGACGCACCACGGCACCGCGTTCGACACGATCAGCCTGAAGACCGACGCCCGCACGCCTGAACTGCTGGCGCGCGTGCTGGCAGAAGGCATCAACATCCGCCGCGCCTGGGACGACTACCTCGTCATCGCGCTCGACGAGACGGCCACGCGCGCCGACATCGAGGCGCTCTGGCGCGCCTTCGCCGCCGATGGACAGCCCCTGCCCGACTACGCGGCGCTGTCGGTCGATGCCCAACCGCTGATCCCCACGGCGCTGCGCCGCAGCAGCGCCTTCCTCACGCACCCGGTCTTCAACACCCACCACAGCGAGACGGCGATGCTGCGCTACATCCGCCGCCTGTCCGACCAGGACCTAGCGCTGGACCGCAGCATGATCCCGCTGGGCAGCTGCACCATGAAGCTCAACGCCGCGAGCGAAATGGCGCCGATCAGCTGGCCCGAGTTCGCGCAGATCCACCCGTTCGCGCCGGCCGACCAGCGCGCGGGCTATGCGCTGCTCGACGAACAGCTGCGCGGCTGGCTGGCCGCCATCACCGGCTATGCGGCCGTGAGCCTGGAGCCCAACGCCGGCAGCCAGGGCGAATATGCCGGCCTGCTCGCCATCCGCGCCTGGCATGCCGCGTGCGGCGACCACCAGCGCGACGTGTGCCTGATACCGGCATCCGCCCACGGCACCAACCCGGCCAGTGCGCACATGGCGGGCATGCGCGTGGTGGTGGTGGCCTGCGAGCGCAACGGCAACGTCGACCTGGCCGACCTGCGCGCCCAGTGCGAGCAGCACGCCGGCCGCATCGCCGCCGCGATGATCACCTACCCCAGCACGCACGGCGTGTTCGAGCCCGGCGTGCGGGAGCTGTGCGCCATCGTCCACGCGCACGGCGGCCGGGTCTATGTGGACGGCGCCAACCTCAACGCCCTGGTCGGCCTGGCCGCGCCGGGCGCGTTCGGCGGCGACGTGAGCCACCTCAATCTGCACAAGACCTTCTGCATCCCGCACGGCGGCGGCGGCCCGGGCGTGGGGCCGGTCTGCGTGGCGGCCGACCTCGCGCCTTTCCTGCCGGGCGCCGGCACGGTCGGTGCGGTCAGCGCCGCGCCGCTCGGCAACGCCGGCGTGCTGCCGATCAGCTGGATGTACATCCGCATGATGGGCGCGGCCGGCCTCACCGCGGCCACGGGCGCGGCCGTCCTGCATGCCAACTACATCAGCGCGCGGCTGAAGGATCACTACCCCACGCTCTATGGCAACGCCGCCGGCCGGGTCGCACACGAATGCATCCTGGACCTGCGCCCGCTCAAGGAAACGTCGGGCATCACGGCCGAGGACGTGGCCAAGCGCCTGATCGACTACGGCTTCCATGCGCCCACCCTGTCCTTCCCGGTGCCGGGCACGCTGATGGTCGAGCCGACCGAGAGCGAACCGCTGGAGGAGATCGACCGCTTCATCGACGCCATGGTCACCATCCGCGCCGAGATCCGCCGCATCGAGTCCGGCGAATGGCCGCGCGAGGACAACCCGCTCAAGGCCGCGCCCCACACCGCCGCCGCCCTGCTGGCCGCCGACTGGCCCCACCCCTACAGCCGCGAGCGGGCCGCCTACCCGGTGGCCGGCCTGCGCGCCGCCGGCGCCAAGTACTGGCCGCCGGTCGGCCGCATCGACAACGCCTGGGGCGACCGCAACCTGTTCTGCGCCTGCATCCCGGTCGAGACCGCCGCCGATTGAGCCGCCGCGCGGGCCCTACACTCGCCGCATGTCCGAACCCCTGCCGCCCTCGCCGCCGCCCGCTTCCGGCGAAGGCATGGCCCTGCTGCCGCTGGTGGAGCGCCGCGGCATCGGCCGGCGCGCCGGCGACAAGCTGCTGACCCAGCTGGTGGAGGACCTCAAGGCCTACCAGACCGAGCTGGAGGCGCAGAACAAGATCCTGCGCTACAGCCAGGCCACGACCGAGGCGGCCTCCGAGCGGTTCGAGACCCTGTTCTCCGGCGTGCCGCTGCCGCTCATGATGGTGGACGAGCACGACATGGTCGTCCAGGCCAACCCGACCGCGCACCGGCGCTTCCAGCCCACCGAGCAGGACCGGGCGCTGGTCTCGCTGATGCCCTTCGTCGATCCGCGGCACACCGCGCAGGTCGAGCGCGCCTTTGCCGACGCCCGCAGCCAGGGCCGCGGCGAGGCGACCGAGGTGGTCTTCGCCATCGGCCCGCGCCAGGCGCTGATGGGCGACCTGCTGATCGCACGCATCGAAACGCCGCAGGACGACATGGAGCCGCTGCTCCAGTACATCTGCGCGGTGATCGACCAGGGGCCGCTGCTGGCCGAGCGCCGCGCGCTGATGGAAAGCGCCGCCGCGCTGCAGCAGCGCAACGAGCAGCTGCACGCCAGCGAGCGGCGGCTGGAGGCCGTCATCAACTCGGCACTCGACGCCATCATCTGCGTCGACCAGCACCAGCGCATCACGGTGTTCAACCCGACCGCGTCGGCGCTGTTCCAGTGCGTGGCCTCCGAGGCGCTCGGCAGCCGGCTTGAACGCTTCCTGCCGGAAGCCGCCCAGGCGCTGGCCTTCGCCCAGCTGACCACCCAGGCCGTGCTCGGCGAGATGACGGCGCGCACCGCCACCGGCCGCGAACTGGCGGTGGAGGTCAGCGTCTCGTTCGAACGCCATGCCGAGGGCGAGACCACCACCGTCTTCGCCCGCGACCTGACCGGCCCCAAGAAGGCCGAGGCCCATCGCAACCTGCTGGAGCAGCAGTTGCGCGAGTCGCAGAAGATGCAGGCCGTGGGCACCATGGCCGGCGGCATCGCGCACGACTTCAACAACATCCTCAGCGCCATCCTCGGCAACGCCGCGCTGGCCATGGCCGATGTGGCGCCCGGCACGCCGTCCCACGAAAGCCTGGCCGAGATCGACAAGGCCGGCCGCCGCGCGCGCGACCTGGTGCGCCAGATCCTCACCTTCAGCCGCAACGAGCCGGTGCAGCGCACGCCGCTGCAGCTGGCCGACGTGCTGCTGTCCACCGGCCGGCTGCTGCGGGTGACGCTGCCGCCGCGCATCACGCTGCAGCTGCAGATCGAGGACGACCTGCCGCCGGTGCTGGCCGACGCCACCCAGCTGGAGCAGGCCCTGCTCAACCTGGGCACCAACGCCATCCATGCGGTCGAGGGCGGGCGCGGCACCGTCATCTTCGAGGCGTCCTGCGTGGTGCCCGACTCGGACCTGTGCAGCCGCCTGGGCCTGCGGCCGGGCCGCTACGTGGCCGTGGCCGTGCGCGACAACGGCTCGGGCATCCCGGCCGACCGGCTGGACCGCATCTTCGAGCCCTTCTTCACCACCAAGCCCGTCGGCCAGGGCACCGGCCTCGGCCTGGCCGTGGTGCACGGCGTGATGCGCTCGCACGAGGGCGCGGCCGACGTCTGGCGCGAACCGGGCCAGGGCAGCATCTTCACGCTCTATTTCCCGGCCGAGGGCTATGCCGGCCCGGTGCCGCCGCCCGCGCCCGCGCCGATGCCGCCCGCGCCGCCGGCCGCCGCGCCCCAGGCGGGCGCCGGCCGGCACGTGATGTACGTGGACGACGACGAGGCCCTGGTCTTCCTGGTGCAGCGCCTGCTGCGCCGGCGCGGCTACACCGTCAGCGGCTTCAGCGATCCGCATGCCGCGGCCGACGCGCTGCGCGCCGCGCCGGCCGACTACGACCTGCTGGTCACCGACTACAACATGCCGGGCTACAGCGGCATCGACCTGCTGCGCGCGGCGCATGCCATCCGCGCCGACCTGCCGGTGGCGCTGGCCTCGGGCTACATCACGGCCGAGATCGAGGAGGCCGCCCGCGCCGAAGGTGCCAGCGCGCTGATCCACAAGCCCGACGACGTCGAGGAGCTCTGCGCCACGGTCGAGCGGCTGACCGCGCGATGAGCACGGACCAGCTGGCCGTGGTGCACGCCGACGACGCACTTCTGGTCTTCGACAAACCCTCGGGCCAGCTCTCCGTGCCCGGCCGCGGCGCCGGCAAGGCCGACTGCCTGGCCGCGCGCGCGCAGGCCCGCTGGCCCGACGCGCTGGTGGTGCACCGGCTCGACATGGCGACCTCCGGCCTGATCGCCATGGCCCGCGGCCTGCCGGCGCAGCGAACGCTGAGCGAAGCCTTCGCCACCCGCCGCGTGCACAAGCGCTACCGGGCCCTGGTGCAGGGCGTGGTCGCGGCCGAGCCCGGCGCGTGGCAGGAGATCGACCTGCCGCTCATCGCCGACTGGCCGAACCGGCCGCTGCAGAAGGTGGACTTCGACGCCGGCAAGCCCAGCTGCACGCGCTGGCGGCTGCTGGCCGCCGACACGGCGCGCCGGCGCAGTCTGCTGGAGCTGGAGCCGGTCACCGGCCGCTCGCACCAGCTGCGCGTCCACCTGCTGGCCATCGGCCATCCGATCCTCGGCGATGCGCTGTACGGCGACGCCGCCGCGCGGTCCGCGGCGGCGCGGCTGTGCCTGCACGCCACCGTGCTCGGCCTGCCCCATCCGGCCGGCGGCGCTGCCCTCGCCTTCACGAGTCCGGCCCCCTTCGGACCATATACTCCCCAGTGAACATATCGATAGCGCTTGTTCTAAAGGCGCTGTGAGCCCATACTCCATCCGTGAATTCCGTGCGTTCGCGTGGGTCTTCCGGCGACCGCCGCACCTTTCCGCCGTAAGATGCCCGAAGCGCTCGCGCGTGGATGCGGGCCTATTCAACTCAGGAAGCCAGGTCAACCATGTCACGTGAAGTCGTCATTGCCAGCGGTGTGCGCACCGCCATCGGAACCTTCGGCGGCAGCCTCAAGGACACGCCCACCACCGCCCTTGCCAGCCTCGTGCTGCGCGCCGCGCTCGAGCGCGCCAAAGTTCCCGCCGGCGACGTCGGGCACGTGGTCTTCGGCCACGTCGTCAACACCGAGCCGCGCGACCTGTACCTCTCGCGCGTGGCGGCCATCGAGGGCGGCTGCGCCGAATCCACACCGGCCTTCAACGTCAACCGGCTCTGCGGCTCCGGGCTGCAGGCCGTCGTCTCGGCAGCCCAGACCATCCTGCTCGGCGACACCGACATCGCGGTCGCCGGCGGCGCCGAGAACATGAGCCGCGTGCCCTATGCCCTGCCGTCGGCCCGCTGGGGCGCGCGCATGGGCGATGCGGCGCTCGTGGACATGATGATCGGCGCGCTGCACGACCCGTTCGAGAACATCCACATGGGCGTGACGGCCGAGAACATCGCCGCCAGGTGGGGCATCACCCGCGAGGAGCAGGACCGTCTGGCCGTCACCAGCCACAACCGGGCCGAGCGCGCCACGCTGGCCGGCTACTTCAAGGACCAGATCGTCCCGGTCACGCTCAAGACCCGCAAGGGCGAGACCGTGTTCGACACCGACGAGCACTTCCGCCCCGGCGCCACCGAGGCCGACCTGGGCAAGCTCAAGCCGGTGTTCAAGAAGGACGGCGGCACGGTCACCGCCGGCAACGCCTCGGGCATCAACGATGCGGCCGCCGCCCTCGTGCTGGTCGAGCGGTCGCAAGCGCAGCGCCGCGGCCTGAAGCCGCTGGCGCGGCTGGTCTCGTACGCCCACGCCGGCGTAGAGCCGCGCTACATGGGCATCGGCCCGGTGCCGGCCACCCGCAAGGCGCTGGAGAAGGCCGGCCTGAGCGTCGCCGATCTCGACGTGATCGAGGCCAACGAAGCCTTCGCCGCCCAGGCCTGCGCCGTCACGCGCGACCTGGACCTCGATCCGGCCAAGGTCAACCCCAACGGTTCGGGCATCTCGCTGGGCCACCCGATCGGTGCGACCGGCGCGGTGATCACGGTCAAGGCGCTGCACGAGCTGCAGCGCATCCAGGGCCGCTACGCCCTGGTCACGATGTGCATCGGCGGCGGTCAGGGCATCGCGGCCATTTTCGAGCGGATCTGACGCGGTGCTCACGCACCGCCAGCTGCGCTATTTCACCGAGATCGTCGAAGCCGGCAGCTTCAGCGCGGCGGCCGAGCGGCTTTTCATCGCGCAGTCGGCCCTGAGCCGGCAGGTCAAGGACATGGAGGCGTTGCTCGGCGTGCCGCTGCTGGTGCGTGGTGCGCGTGGGCTGGAGCCGACGCCGGCCGGCCATTCGCTGCACGTCTCGGCCCGGCGCATCCTGGCGGCGCTGGACGAGGCCGCCGTCGAGGCGCGCCACGCGCAGCGCGGGCTGGACGGTACGGTGCAGCTACTGCACTCCTCCTCGGTGCCGCTCGGCGGGGCGGTGCAGCGCTTCCTCCGCCGCCATCTCGATGCGCATCCGGGCCTGGTGGTCGAGGTGGCGACCGCGTCGTCGGAGCAGCAGGCCCGTGAAATCGGCGAAGGCCGGGCCGACATCGGCCTGGCCCGGGCGCCGCTGCTGCGCCGCTTTCCGCAGGTGCAGCAGATCGCGCTGTGGGACGAGCCGCTGGCCGTCGTCGTGCCAGCGGACCATGTGCTCGCGGCACACGCATCGGTGTCGATCGCCGCATTGCGGCGCGAACCGTTCGTGGCCGTGCCGCACCGCGAGCGGGGCGGGCTGTCGCATGCGGTGGCCGAGCTGTGCCGGGCTGCGGGCTTCGAGCCGATGTCGGCCCGTGCCCGGTCGCGCAAATGGAGCCAGCTGGCGCTGGTGCAGGCAGGCTTCGGCGTTGCGGTCGTGCCGCAGTCCATGGCCGACCAGGCGCCGCCGGGCCTGCATGTCGCCGCGCTGGAAGGTGCTCGCAGCACCGTGCTGCTGCTCGTGCGCGAAGGCTGCGCACCCCGCGTGGCGCGCTTTGCCGAGGGCTTGCAGGCGGCGTTCAGCGGCGCACCAGCCAGCTGATTCTGCGCTGGGTGCCGGCCTGAAACAGCATTGGATCGAGAGGGCGCGGCGCCCTAGAGTGGGCGTTCCCATCGCTTTTCGTCCTTGCCGCTGCCGTGCTTTCACCTATCGACTTCTTTTCTGTCCTGCAACTCGGATGGGCACCGCTGGCTGCCATCACGCTGGCATTGGCCGGTGCCTATGTGATCTTCGGCATCGCCGGTTTCGGCACGGCCCTGGTGACCGGTCCGGTGCTGGCGCAGTTCGTCCCTCTGTCGGTGGTGGTGCCGCTGCTGGCCCTGCTGGACCTGGCCGCGGCGGCCGGCAACGTGGTGCGGCGCGGGCGCCAGGCCGACCGTGCGGAACTGATGCGCCTGCTGCCCTGGATGGCGGCCGGCAGCCTGGCCGGCGCGGCGCTCCTGCTTTCCACCCGGCCGCAGGCGTTGCTGCTCGCCCTGGGCCTGTTCGCCTGCGGCTATGCGCTGCACGCCCTGCGGCGCCCGCGGGCGCCGAAAGCCTGGACGCCCCGGGCCGCCCTACCCTTCGGGCTGGTGGGCGGTGTCTTCTCGGCGCTGTTCGGCAGCGGCGGCTTTCTGTATGCGATCTACCTCGGCGGCCGGGTGGCAGACAAGGAGCGCCTGCGTGTCACCCAGAGCACCTTGATCGGCCTGTCCACGCTCACGCGGGTCGTGCTGTTCGCAGGGGCCGGCGTGTATGCCGATGTGCGCCTGCTGCTGCTGGCCGCGGTGTTGGCGCCCGCGATGCTGGTGGGTACGGCCATCGGCCGCAGGCTGGTGCTGCGCCTGTCGCGGGAGCAATTCCTCGCCGTGGTCCACGGCGTAGTGCTGTGCTCGGGCGTGGCTCTGCTGATGCGCTGGTGGCTGGCCTAGCCGAGCGCCGTGTCCAGCAGCATCATGATGACGAAGCCCAGCATGAGCCCGCCGGTGGCCCAGGCCTCGTGGCCCTTGCGGTGGGATTCGGGAATGATCTCGTGGCTGATGACGAACAGCATCGCACCGGCCGCGAAGCCCAGGCCCCAGGGCAGCAGGACGGCCGAATAGCTGATGATGCCGGCGCCGACCACCGCACCCACCGGTTCGACCAGGCCGGAGGCCATGCCGAGCCCGACCGCGAGCGAGCGCCGGTAGCCTGCAGCCAGCAGCGCGACGGCCACGACCAGCCCTTCGGGCACGTCCTGGATGGAGATGCCGGTGGCCAGCGCGCTGGCACGCAGGCCGTCGTTGCCGGCATAGCCGACGCCGATGGCCAGGCCTTCGGGCAGGTTGTGCAGCGTGATGGCGAAGACGAACAGCCAGGTGCGGCGCAGCGTGCGCGCGCTCTGCCCTTCCACGCCCTTGATGAAGTGCTCGTGCGGCAGCACCCGTTCCATGAGCAGCAGCGTGGCCGCGCCGAGCAGCAGCGCGCCGCCGACCACGCCGCCGGAGCCCCACTTGCCCAGGCCCTGGGCCTGGGCCGCGGCGATGCCGGGGATCACCAGCGAGAACGCGCAGGCCGCCAGCATGACGCCGGCGCCAAAGCCGAACAGCGTATCCTGCGCCCGCTCGGACAGACGCTGCGAGAACACCACCGGCAGCGTGCCGAGCGCCGTCGCCAGCGCCGCCACCGAACCGCCGAGCAGCGCGTCGAGCACCACCGGCCGCACCACGATGAACTGCCATGCCTGCGCGGCCAGCACCAGCGCGCCGGCCAGCACGATGGCCGCGCCGATCCAGGGGCGCGGATTCGAAGCGGCGACCCGCCGTTCGGGCGGTGGAAGGGGCTCGGATGCCATCGGGCGAGGTTCCTCGGGTGCGGCTGTTCTCGGTGTTCCCGGCGGCGGCGCGGCTCTGCTCAGCCCTTGCGGGCCTCGGCGTAGCGGCGCGCCACCTCGGGCCAGTTCACGACGTTGTAGAACGCGGCGATGTACTCCGGACGGCGGTTCTGGTACTTCAGGTAGTAGGCGTGTTCCCACACGTCCAGGCCGAGGATGGGCGTGCTGCCCGAGCCGACGCTGGCAACGATGGGGCTGTCCTGGTTGACGCTGCTCTCCACGGCCAGCTTGCCGGCCTTGTCGACCGACAGCCAGGCCCAGCCGCTGCCGAAGCGGCTGACGGCGGCCTTGGTGAAGGCTTCCTTGAAGGCGTCGAAGCCGCCCAGGTCGCGATCGATGGCCTGGGCCAGTTCGCCCTCGGGCTTGCCGCCGCCGTTGGGCGAGAGCACGGTCCAGAACAGGCTGTGGTTGTAGTGGCCGCCGCCGTTGTTGCGCACCGCCGTCTGCACGTCCTGCGGCAGCTTGTCGAGGCCGCGCAGCAGCTCTTCGACCGGCTTGCCGTCGTGCGGCGTGTCCTTGAGCGCCGCGTTGAGGTTGTTGACGTAGGTCTGGTGGTGCTTGGAGTAGTGGATCTCCGACGTCTGGGCGTCGATGTGCGGCTCCAGCGCGTCGTACGAATAAGGCAGCGGGGGAAGCGTGTAGGGCATGGCGGGTTTCCTCGGAGGGTTGGTGGTTGGAGAAGGGACGACGGGGGTTCTCGGGATCAGTGCGCAGTCTCCGCCGGATCGGCGTCGGCCGCGAGGCAGCGCGCGATGGCGTCGTCGGGGCCGTGGGCGCGCAGGTACAGCAGCAGGGCGGCATGGGTCTCGCGGTGGTGGCGCCAGGCCGCCTGCCGCAGTGCGGGGTCGGCCGCCGCGTCGCGCACCAGGGTGCGCAGGGTGTCGTGGGCGGCGCAGAGTTCGTCGACAGCCAGCGCCTGCGCGCCGAGCGCGGCCAGGACGTCGGCCAGGTTGTGGTGGGCCACGACCAGCGCAGCCAGGCAGTCGTCCGGACGGGCGGCGGCCTGCCCGCCCGCCAGCAGTGCGCGGGCGATGCCGAGGGCCTGGGCATGCAGCTGCCGCGCGGCGGCAAGGTGGCCCTCGGCGGCACAGGCGATGGCGCGGCGCGTCGTGTCCTGCCACTGCGGCAGCGTGGCGCTGCCCGTGGCATCCGGCGTCACCACGGAGAAGAGTCCGGGGGGTGGTGGATGGTCCATACGAAGAATGACCGCCGGCCCACCTTGGAGAACGGTGGCCGGCGCGCCCTTTGCGTGGATGCGACATCTGCGTATTCGGACTGAGGGGTGGTAATGGTTCTTATTTGTTATGTCCATTTCGCGGACATTTCAAACGTTGCCAACCGTAGCTGCCGCAGGGATTGCCCGGCCTGCGCCCCCAGGGACGCCAGCGCGCGGCACAATCGGCGGCATGACCCCTCCACTCGTCCCGCAGCGCCGCGTCATCCCGGTGGTGGATGCGCGCCGCGCTGCGCCGCGCCGGACGTCCGGCGGCGTGCCTTCGGCTGGCGCGGTGCGCGACCTGCGTGGGCGGCCGCTGACGGACCTGCGCATCAGCGTCACCGACCGATGCAACTTCCGCTGCGGCTACTGCATGCCCAAGGAAGTGTTCGGCAAGGATTATCCCTACCTGCCCCATGCGGCGCTGCTGAACTTCGAGGAGATCGCGCGGCTGGCCCGCGTCTTCCTGCCGCTGGGCGTGCGCAAGCTGCGCCTGACCGGCGGCGAGCCGCTGCTGCGGCGCAACGTCGAGTTGCTCGTGGCCCAGCTGGCGGCCCTGCGCCGGCCCGACGGCACGGCGCCCGAGATCGCGCTGACGACCAACGGCTCCCTGCTGGCGCGCAAGGCGCAGGTGCTCAAAGATGCCGGCCTCTCGCGCGTGACGGTCAGCCTCGACGCGATCGACGAGCCGGTGTTCCGGCGCATGAACGACGTGGACTTCCCCGTGGCCGCGGTACTCGACGGCATCGCCGCCGCCCAGGCCGCCGGGCTCGGTCCGGTCAAGGTCAACATGGTGGTGCGCCGCGGCGTGAACGACGGCCAGGTGCTGCCGATGGCGCGCCACTTTCGCGGCAGCGGCGTGGTGCTGCGCTTCATCGAATACATGGATGTCGGCTCGACTAACGGCTGGGACCTCTCGGAGGTATACCCCTCCAACGCCGTCATCGAGTGCATCAGCAGCGCATACCCCCTGGTCGAGCTGGAGCCTTCGAGCGCCGGCGAGACCGCGCGCCGCTGGGGCTATGCCGGCACCGACGGCAGGCACGACCCGGCAGCCGGCGAGATCGGCACCATCGGCAGCGTGACCGAGGCCTTCTGCGGCGATTGCAGTCGCGCCCGCCTCTCGACCGAGGGGCGCCTGTTCCTCTGCCTCTTCGCCAGCGAGGGCCACGACCTGCGCCACCTGCTGCGCGGCGGTGCCGACGATGCCGAGCTCGCCGCCGCCGTGGCCGGCATCTGGCAGGGCCGCGGCGACCGCTACTCCGAACTGCGCGCCAGCCTCGCTGCCCGCGCCGCCCCGGCGGCTGGCCAGCGCATCGAGATGAGCTACATCGGCGGATGAGCGCCACCCGGCCGTCCGAAAGCGCTCGTACCGCAGCCCGCCAGGGCGAAGGTCGCCCCATGCGTGCCGGCGCCATCACCGGCCTGGTGCTCGCCGGCGGGCGCGGCAGCCGCATGGGCGGCGTGGACAAGGGACTGCAGGCATTCGGCGGCGCGACGCTGGCCGCGCGCGCCCTGCTGCGCCTGCGCCCCCAGGCGCAGCGGCTGGCCATCAGCGCCAACCGGCACCTCGACCGCTACGGCGCCCTGGGCGTGCCCGTCTGGCCCGACGCGGACGGCGGCTTTGCCGGGCCGCTGGCCGGCATGCTGGCCGGCCTGGCCCATTGCACCACGGACTGGCTGGTCACCGTGCCCTGCGACGCGCCGTACTTTCCGGCCGACCTGGTCGCCCGCCTGCTGAAGGCCGCGCAACACCAGGACGCCCTGCTCGCCCACGCGGCCGGCCCCGGCGGCGGCAGCGGCGGCGACCGGCTGCGCGACCAGCCCGTCTTCGCCCTGCTGCACGCATCGCTGCGCGACGATCTGGCGGCCTACCTCGCCAGCGGCGGCCGCAAGGTCGGCGCCTGGATGGCCGCCCACCGGCCGGCGGTGGCGCGCTTCGATGCGCCGGGCGACGACCCCACGGCCTTCGCCAACGCCAACACCCTCGACGAACTGAGTGCATGGGAGCGCCACGGTCCATGAGCGCCGCCCGGCCGCCCGAAGGCGCTTGCACCGCAGCCGGAGGCGCAGGTGCTTCGATATCGCACGCCGCCCGGCCGCCCGAAGGCGCTCGCACCGCAGCCGAAGGCGCAGGTGGACCACGGCCCGCCGCACGAACACGATGAAACCGCCCGCCTTTCCGCGCCTGCCACCGTCCCTGCGGATGCCGGCGCTCTCGCGCGCGGCCTGGCGCACGGCCGCGGGCCTGTCGGTCGTCGGCGCGGGCTGCGCGCTCTACTGGATGGCGCTGCTCGACGGCCACCAGACCCAGCGTGCGCATCTGCAGGAGCAGACACAGCTGCGCGTCGGCCAGGTGGCGCGGGCGCTGGCCACGCAGGTCAGCACGCTGTTCTCGGGGCTGGACTACACCACGCGCAACCTGACGGCGAGCTACGAGGCTGGTGACCAGGCCGCCTTCCTGCTCGCGGTGCATTCGATCGAGGAGACCTTTCCCCGCGGTGCGGTGCAGCAGGTGGCGATCGTCGATGCCCAGGGCGACGTGGTCTATTCGAACCTGACCGGCGGGCGGCCGCCGGTGCCCGCCAATGTAACGGACCGCGAGCATTTCGCGGTGCATGCCAGCGGGCAGGTGGCGGCAGGCGCGATGTACGTCGGCCGGCCCGTGCTGGGGCGGGTGTCGAAGCGCTGGGGCATTCCGATCACCCGCGCCATCGAGCACGACGGCGCATTCGCCGGCATCGTGATCCTGTCGGTCTCGCCGTCCTACCTCTCGGGCTTCTTCCGCGAGGTGTTCGACCAGCCCAACGACGTGGCGCTGCTGGTGCGCGACGACGGCGTCTACCTCGCGCGGTCGACCAAGGACGCCGAGGTGCTCGGCTCGGTGCTGCCGGCCGGCCGCAGCCTGCTGACCGATCGGCACAACAGCCACGGCAACTACGAGGTGACGGCCACCGTGGACGGCGTGCGCCGCTACTACGCCTGGAGCCGCACGCAGGGCTATCCGATGGTGGTGAGCGCTGGGCTGGACCGCAGCGCCGCGATGGCGCCGCTGGAGCCGGTGCTGCACGCCAGCAAGGTGCGCAGCGCGATCGGCACCGTGGTGGTGGTGGCCGGCGCCCTGCTGGTTGCCTGGCTCGGCTGGCAGCGCCGGCGCAGCCGCGAACTGCTGGCCGCCAGCGAAGTGCGGCTGCACAAGCTCGTGGCCCAGGTGCCCGGCGCGCTGTTCCAGGCGCGGCTGCGGTCCGACGGCGCGCTCGACTTCCCGTTCGCCAGCCCCGGCCTCGGTGCACTGCACCGGCTGGGCGCAGGCCCCTTCACCGGCCGCGCGCTGCTGCGGCTGGTGCACCGCGACGATGTGCGGCGGCTGGTCGCCTCCATCGCCGCGTCGGCGCGCGACCTTGTGGGCTGGGACCACCAATACCGCCTGCGGCTGGCCGACGGCGAGGTGCGCTGGGTGCACGGCCATGCCAACCCCGAGCGCATCCCCGAGGGCGGCGTGCTCTGGCACGGCTTTTTGCACGACGTGACCGTCGAGCACGCGGTCGGCGAGGCGCTGCGCGACAGCGAGCAGCGCCTGCGCCTGACGGTCGACGCGGTGCAGGACGGCCTGTGGGAATGGAACGTCGCCGACGACGTGGTCCGCCTGGACGCGCGCTGCTACGCGATGCTGGGCTACGAGGGCGAGGACTTCATCCACGCATTCGCCGCCTTCGCCGCGCTGGTGCATCCGCGCGACCTCAACCGGCTGCAGGCCGACCTGCGCGGCCATTTCGAGGAGGGCCGCGACTACCGCACCGAAGTCCGACTGCGCACCGCCGAGGGCGGCTGGCGCTGGATCGAGTCGCGCGGCGAGGTCACCGAGCGCGACGCCGGCGGCCGGCCGCTGCGCATGCTGGGCACCCACAGCGACATCAGCGCGCGGGTCGAGTCCGAGCACCTCGTGCGCGCGCTGCTCGACCAGAGCAGCGCGGTGATCTTCGTGGCCTCGCCCGAGCGGCGGATCCTGCATGCCAACGAGCGCGCAGAACAGGCCTTCGCCACGCCGGGCGAGCCGCTGGTCGGCCAGAACTTCCGCGCCATCCATCCCGACGACGGGGGTTTCGAGACCCTGGGCCAGGACTATGCCCTGCTGCGCAGCCGCGGCTGGGTCCAGCGCGAGGTGCAGCTACGGGTGCGCGGCGGCGGGCTGCGCTGGTTCGAGGCCCATGGCTCGCTGCTCGATCCGGACGACCCCGACGGCGACGTGATCTGGACGCTGTTCGACACCACCGAGCGCCACCATGCGCAGGCCGCGCTGTCGCTGGCGCAGCAGCGGCTGAGCGCGCTGATCGCCCGTTTCCCCGGCGGCGTGCTGCTGGACGACCCCGATGGCGGCCGCATCGTCGCCGCCAACGCCCTGCTCTGCCGGCTGCTGCGGCTGGACATCGACCCGACCGCTCTGGCCGACGGTCCGCGCGATGCGCTCGTCCGGCGCCTGCCGGCCGAGGCTGCGGCGCTGCTGCTGGCCGACGCGCCCGCCGACGGCGACCGGCTGGGGCTGGAGGTGCAGCTGCCCGGCGGCACGGTGCTGGAGATCGACCAGATCGCGCTGAACGCGCCCGGCCTGCGGCTGGGCCGGCTCTCGATCGTGCGCGACGTGACCGCGCGGCGCCAGCGCGAGTCGCAGCTGGAACGGCTGGCCACCACCGACACCCTCACCGGCCTGCCCAACCGACGCGCGTTCATGCTGCGGCTGCAGCAGGAGTACGACGCCGTGCGCGGCGGCCGCGAGCCGGCGGCCGTGGTCCTCATGCTCGACATCGACCACTTCAAGCGCGTCAACGACACCTGGGGCCATGCCGCGGGCGACGAGGTACTGCGCCACTTGGCCTCGCTCCTGGGCCGCGAGCTGCGGCGCGGCGACCTGGCCGGCCGCCTCGGCGGCGAGGAGTTCGCGGTCCTGCTGCCGGGCACCAGCACCGCCGACGGCGCCGCGCTGGCCGAGCGGCTGCGGCTGGCCATCGCCGCCGCGCCCGTGGCCACTGGCGCCGGCCGGATCGCCTATACCGTGAGCTTCGGCTCCAGCGTGCTCGACCGCGACACGGTCGGCCCCGACACCTGTCTGGCCCAGGCCGACGCCGCGCTCTACCAGTCCAAGCACGCCGGACGCAACCGCGTCACCGCCTGGGTGCCGGGCATGGGCATGTCGCGCCCGGGCCGGCTACCATACACCCTGGTGTAAATATCCACAGCGCGCGGATGAAGCGCGCTATAGCCCTATACCCCCCGGATACGTCCGAGTGCTTGGTCAACGCCGCGGTTGGCCAGCAGGTCGGCGCGCTCGTTGCCGGCGTTGCCCGCGTGGCCGCGCACCCAGTGCCAGTCGATCTTGTGGCCGCCGGTGGCCACCAGGGCGTCGAGCCGCTGCCAGAGCTCGACATTCTTGACCGGTGCGCCGGTGGAGGTGCGCCAGCCGCGCGCCTTCCAGTTGCGCACCCACTCGGTGATGCCCTTGCGCACGTATTCGCTGTCGAGATAGAGGTCGACCTCGCAGGGCCGCTTGAGCGCAGCCAGCGCCTCGATCACCGCGGTCAACTCCATGCGGTTGTTGGTGGTGCCGAGCTCGCCGCCGAACAACTCCTTCTCGGCGGTGCCGGCGCGCATCAGCACGCCCCAGCCGCCGGGGCCCGGATTGCCCTTGCAGGCGCCGTCGGTGTAGATCTCGATCGGAGTTGGCATGGAAAGCTTCGTCTGCGCAAAGCCCGCGAGCATAGCCGCTCGCGCGGCCGTCAGCCGTCAGCGGCCGCACGGGGTGCGCTGCGTGAGCGTCTCGCGGCGCCCGCGGTTCACCGCCGGCACGGCGGCCGGAGCGAGCGCGGCGGCGGCCGCGGTCTTCCAGCCCGGCTCCATCAGCCGCAGGCCCTGCACCCGCTTGGTCGCCACGATGAAGTAGCCGGCCCCGAAGATCGGCCACGAGCGGCTGCCCAGCCCTTCCATCCAGCCGAAGCGCTCAATCCAGCGCGCGCTGCGCACGGCCGGCGCATAGCAGCCGAAGCGGGCCGATTCCACCTCGAACGACAGCAGCCCCAGCCAGTCGCGCAGCCGCCAGTAGCCGATCGAGCCGCCGGACTGCGGCAGATAGGGCTGCGCCGGTGCGCCCAGGCGCCGCCACAGGCGCGCGCGCCGCTCGCGCGGGCCCCAGAGGCTGGCCGGGTTGATGCCGCTGATGACCACCTTGCCTTCGGGCACCAGCACCCGCTCCACCTCGCGCAGCGTGGTGTGCGGATCGGCGCTGAATTCGAGCGTGTGGGGCAGCACCACCAGATCGAGGCTGGCCGGCCCGAAGGGCAGCGCGGCGAAGTCGATGGCCAGTTGCGCGCCCGCCGCGGCCACGGCCGCCGGGTCTTCCACCGCCAGCCAGCGGTGCGGCATGCGGTTGGCGCGCAGCGCCTGGCAGCCCGGCAGGCCGAGCTGCAGCCCGTGGTAGCCGAAGATGTCGGCGACCGCCTCGTCGAAGCGGTCCTGCTCCCAGGCCAGCAGGTGCCGGCCGGAGGGGGTGTCGAACCAGGGGTGCAAACCTATAATTTCGGCGCTCATGGACTTGTTACCGCTGCCCGCCTTCGCCGACAACTACATCTGGATGCTGCACGCGGCAGGCCAGGCCGTCGTGGTCGATCCGGGCGACGCGCAGCCGGTGTTCGACGCGCTCGCCCAGCGCGGGCTGCGGCTTGCGGGCATTCTAGTCACCCACCACCACCGGGATCACGTCGGCGGCGTGGCCGCGCTGCGCGAGGCCACCGGCGCGCCCGTGTGGGGCCCGGCGCGCGAGCAGTACAGGATCGCCGTGCCCTTCGTGCCGCTGGCCGGCGGCGACCGCGTCGAGGTGCTCGGCGTGCCCTTCGCCGTGATCGACGTGCCGGGCCACACGGCCGGCCACATCGCCTACTACGCACCCGCCCTGCCCGATGCGGCCGGCACGCCGGTGCTGTTCTGCGGCGACACGCTGTTTTCGGCCGGCTGCGGCCGGCTCTTCGAGGGCACGCCGGCCCAGATGCAGGCCTCGCTCGACGCCCTGGCCGCGCTGCCCGGCGACACGCGGGTCTGCTGCGCCCACGAATACACACTTTCGAACCTGAAATTCGCGCGTGCCGTGGAACCCGGCAACGCCGAACTGCTCCAGTATTCGGCGCGCTGCCACGAACTGCGCGCCGGCGGGCTGCCCACGCTGCCCGCGCGGCTGGCGACCGAACGCGCCATCAACCCCTTCCTGCGCACGCGCGAAGCCACGGTGGCCGGTGCGGCCCGCGGCTTCGACGCGCAGGTGTCCCCAAACGATGCAGTGTCCGTGTTCGCGGCGCTGCGCCAATGGAAGAACACATTTCAATGAAGCTGATGCACGCCGCGGCGCTCGCCGCCGCCGTCGCCCTCACGGGCTGCGCCAACACCAGTGTCCAACATACCCCGGGGGAGAATACCTCCCAAGCGCCCGCAGGCAGTGCACCCGGAAACGATACCCCATCCCATAAACCGATCGTCTACAACGGCCCGCTGCGCCCGATCACGGCGCAGCAGGCGTCCAACATGGGCGTGTTCTCGGCCTCGGCGCCGGCCGACCTCTGGGACCGCATCCGCCGCGGCTTCGCGATGCCCGACCTCGACAACGATCTGGTGCACGACCGCGAACAGTGGTACGCCACGCGCCCCGACTACATCCAGCGCATGACCGAGCGCTCCAGCAAGTACCTGTTCCACGTCGTCGAGGAACTCGAGGTGCGCGGCATGCCCACCGAGCTGGCGCTGCTGCCGTTCATCGAGAGCGCGTTCAACCCGCAGGCGGTCTCCAGCGCCAAGGCCGCAGGCATGTGGCAGTTCATGCCGGCCACCGGCAGCGACTTCCAGCTCAAGCAGAACATGTTCCGCGACGACCGGCGCGACGTGATCGCCTCCACCCGTGCCGCGCTCGACTACCTGCAGCGCCTCTATGGCATGTTCGGCGACTGGCAGCTCGCGCTGGCCGCCTACAACTGGGGCGAAGGCAGCGTGAGCCGGGCCATCGCGCGCAACCAGAAGCTGGGCCTGGGCACCTCCTACAGCGAGCTGAACATGCCCAACGAGACCCGCTACTACGTGCCCAAGCTGCAGGCGGTGAAGAACATCGTGGCCAACCCGGCCGCGTTCGGCACCGAGCTGCCGCCGATCGAGAACCATCCCTACTTCCAGACGGTGGAGATCAACCGCGACATCGACGTGGCGCTGGCCGCCCGGCTGGCCGACGTGCGCATCGAGGACTTCCGCGCGCTCAACCCGGCCGCCCATCGCCCGGTGATCCTGGCCGCCGGCACGCCGCAGATCCTGCTGCCCTGGGACAACGCCCGCATCTTCCAGCGCAACTTCGACGCCTACAAGGACGGCCAGTACGCGAGCTGGACGGCCTGGACCGCGCCCACGACGATGACCGTGGCCCAGGCCGCGCAGCGCGTGAGCATGAGCGAAGCCGCCCTGCGCAGCACCAACGCCATCCCGCCGCGCATGCTGATCAAGGCCGGCTCGACGCTGATCGTTCCGCGCTCGGCCAAGATGGACGCCGACGTGCCCGGCGAAGTGGCCGACAACGGCCGGCTGGCGCTGGCGCCCGAGATCGTCACCCGCCGCACCGTGGTCAAGGCCGGCAAGCGCGAATCGGTGGCCAGCGTGGCGCGCCGCTACCGCGTGAGCCCGGCCAACGTCGCCAGCTGGAACGACGTGAAGCCCACCGCCTGGTTCCGCCACGGCGAGCAGGTCGTGGTCTACCTGCCGGTGCAGGCTGCCGCGCCAGCCGCACGCGCGACGCGCGGCGCACCGGCCCATCGCGCCACGGCCAAGGTGCCGGCCCGCGCAACGAAGCAGACCGCGTCGCGGCCGGCGGCCGCATCGCCGAAGAAGAAGCGCTGATGCCCGGGCGGCGCGCTCAGGCCTGGTAGCGCGCTTTCGCCTTGGCGGCGAAGCTGTTGGTATAGACCTGCCGCAGGTCGATGCGCGTGGCCGAGAATGCGGGCTCGAAGCGCGCGAGCGCCGACAGCGCGGTGCGGGCGCCGTCCTCCGCCAGCAGGCCGTCGAGCGAGAACGCCTCGCGCACCTTGCCGAAGGCGGCCAGGTACAGCGCCCGGTCGCCGAGCATGTAGGCCTCCGGAACGGCGCGCACCAGGTCGCTCGGGCCGGCAGTCTGGAGCCATTTCAGCGCACGGACCACGCCGTTGGCCAACGCCTGCGCCGTGACTGGGTTGTCGCGCAGGAAGCGCTGCGGCGCATAGAGGCAGGCGCCCGGCATGGCGCCGCCGAACAGCGTCTGCGTGCCGCGCAGGGTGCGCGTATCGCCCACGATGCGCACCTCGCCGCGCTGCTCCAGCACCGTCATCACCGGGTCGGTGTTGCTGATCGCGTCGATGCGGCGGCCGCGCAGCGCCTCCAGCGCCGCGGCGCCGGTGCCCACGCCGACGAAGGCGACCTCCTCCTGCGGCACGCCGGCCCGGACCAGCAGCATGCGCGCCACGAGGTTGGTCGACAAGCCCGGCGCCGACACGCCGATGCGGCGGCCGCGCAGGTCTTCCGCCTGGCGCGGACCGCGGCCCCCGAGATGGGAGATGCCCACCGAGATCTGCGGCGCCCGCCCCAGCTGCACGAAGGCCCGAAACGGCTGGCTGCGCAGCAGCAGGCTGAGCGTGTGCTCGAACGCGCCGGCGCAGACGTCGGCCTGCCCGGCGAACACCGACTGCAATGCCGGCGCTCCGCCCGCATGGTCGGCGATGTGCACGTCCAGCCCTTCGTCGCGGAAGAAGCCGAGCCGCTCCGCGATGGTGAGCGGCAGGTAGTAGAAGGCCGCCCTGCCGCCGACGGCGATCGTCGGCGCGGTCTTCTCGGGCCGGGGCTGGGCGCGCAGCGGCGCGAGCGACAGCGCGGCGGCGATGCCGGCGGCGCGGCGGGACAGCAATGCCGGCGCAGAGGATTCGGTAGCGGTCAAGGGCGAGCGGCGCAAAGGAAGCGATGGTCGATGCTCAACGCACGATAGCCGCCCCGCGCCGACGGCGCATCGGTGCCAGCCTCCGGGCGCGCCGCCCCGCTGGCGCCGCTGCGGGCCGGCCGGTCAGCGCCGGTCGACGAGTGCATGGGCGATGGTGCCCAGGTCCACGTACTCCAGCTCGCTGCCCACCGGCACGCCGCGCGCGAGCCGCGTGACCCGCAGGCCGCGCGCCTTCAGCGCCTCGCCGATGACGTGGGCCGTGGCCTCGCCCTCGGCGGTGAAGTTGGTGGCGAGGATGACTTCCTGCACCGTGCCGTCGCAGGCGCGCTCCAGCAGCTGGCCGAGGCCGATCTCGGCCGGGCCGATGCCGTCGAGCGGGCTGAGCTTGCCCATGAGCACGAAGTACAGCCCCTGGTAGGCGCCGGTGCGCTCCAGCGCCGCCTGGTCGGCCGGCGTCTCGACCACGCAGAGCTTGGCCGCATCGCGCTGCGGATCGCTGCAGACGGCGCAGATCTCGGCCTCGGTGAAGGTGTGGCAGCGCTGGCAGTGGTGCATCGACTGCACCGCGTGATGCAGCGCCTGCGACAGCTGCTCGGCGCCGCCGCGGTCGTGCTGCAGCAGGTGGAAGGCCATGCGCTGGGCCGACTTGATGCCCACGCCGGGCAGCCGCCGCAGCGCCTGCACCAGCGTATCGATCCCGTCGACGCGCTCCGGCCTGGCCATGCCTATCCTCTGCCCAGGCGTCCGCAAGGACGACCGGCGCCAAAGCCATTGCGGCCGAGGCCAGCGGCCGCCGCGCAAGGGCCGCCCCGCCGCGCTGGCGTCGCCCCCCTTCCCGAAGCGCAACGCGCGTGGAGAGAAGGGATAGGCAGCGAAGCTGCTCGGGAGGTTGTCTCCATCTAGAACGGGAATTTCAGGCCGCCCGGCAGGCCGGCGGTCAGCTTGCCCAGCTTCTCCTGGCTGGTCTCCTCGGCCTTGCGCACTGCGGCGTTGAAGGCGGCGGCGACCAGGTCCTCCAGCAGGTCCTTGTCGTCGGCCAGCAGGCTGGGATCGATGGTGATGCGCTTGACGTCGTGCTTGCAGGTCATGACGACCTTGACCAGACCGGCGCCCGATTCGGCCTCGACCTCGATCAGCGCGAGTTCGTCCTGCGCCTTCTTGAGGTTGTCCTGCATGGCCTGGGCCTGCTTCATGAGGCCGGCGAGCTGTCCCTTGTTGAACATGGCGGGTTCCTTTTTCGATTGGGTTTCGATGAAATACTGGGGTGGGTAGTAAGCCAGATCGAGCACAGTGCGCTCACAGTGGCTTGATACTCCCTGGGATGATGCGGGCATCCCAGTCGCGGATCAGCGCCTGGACCCCGGGGTCGCCGAGCACGATCTCCTCGGCGCGGCGCTGCCGCGCCTGGGCCGCGGCGGCGTTGCGGCGGGCCGGGCAGTCGGTGACCGGTCCGATCTCCACCGTGAGCCGCTCGGCCAGACCGGCGGCGGCGAGCGCCTTGCGCAGGCGCTCCTGCGTGGTGGGCTGGGCCAGGGTCTCGCGGTCGACCCGCAGCGTCCAGTGGCTGCCCTGGCGTCCGATGAGCTGCGACTGCAGGGCCAGCTCGCGCACCAGGGCGGCGATGGCCTCGGAGGCGACGAGCTGCTGCACGGTCGCATGCCAGAAGTCGCCTTCGGCCGTCTGCGTGAATTCGACCGGCGGCCGCGGCGCGCCGCCCGGCTCGTAGACGGGCTTCGTGCGCACGCCCGGCTCGGGCTGCACCCGCACCGGCACGGCGATGACCGGCGCGGCGGCGGGCCGTTGTTCCTGGCCCGCAGGGAGCGGACGCTCCAGCACTGGCAGGGCCGTTCCGGCGCGCTGGGCCACCGCGGGCGGTACCGGGCGCGGGCTGACGGCCACCGCATCACGCACCGGCGGCAGGCCCGGATCGTCGTCGGGCCAGGGCGGCGGCTCGTCGGCCGCAGAGGCGTCGTCGTCCGGCACCGCGTCCCACGGCGGCGGCTCGCCGGCATCGGCGGCCGGCGCAGGGGGCGCAGCCGGTGCGGGCGGCGGTGACGCCGGCCGGCGGGCCGGCGCCGCGACGGGCGCCGGCGCGGCAGTGGGTGCAGGTAGCGGCGTGGCGGCGGCCACGCGGGGCGGCGGGGCCTCGACCGGCGCTGGTTCAGGCCGCGTCAGAGTTTTTTTTTCAGCCGGGGCGGCGTCGCCCGAGGCTGCAGCGCCCGGCTTGAAGGCCAGCAGCCGCAGCAGCACCATCGTGAGCGCGGCGTATTCGTCCGGCGCCAGTCCCAACTCGCCGCGGCCGTGCAGCGCGATGCTGTAGAGCAGCTGCGTCTCGTCGGCCGGCAGCAGCGCGGCCAGACGCGCGGTCCCGGCCGCCTCGGCGTCGTTCGGATCGGCGCTGGCGGCGAGCTGGGGCACGGCCTGCAGCACGGCCATGCGCTGCAGCAGCGCCGCCATGTCCTCCAGCGTGGAGGCGGCCGACAGGCCATTGACGCGCAGCGCCTCGGCCGTCTCGACCACCGTGCGGCCGTCACCCTGCGCCAGCGCCTCGACCAGGCGGAAGACGTAGCTGCGGTCGACGCTGCCCAGCATCTGCCGCACTGCGGCCTCCTGCAGCCGGCCGGAGCCGAAGGCGATCGCCTGGTCGGTCAGCGACAGCGCGTCGCGCATCGATCCGCGCGCAGCAGCCGAGAGCAGCCGCAGCGCCTGCGGCTCGGCCTCCACGCCTTCGCTGGCCAGCACGTGTGCCAGGTGCTGCTGCACCGTGTCGGGCGCCATCGGCCGCAGGTTGAACTGCAGGCAGCGACTCAGCACGGTGACCGGCACCTTCTGCGGATCGGTCGTGGCCAGTACGAACTTGAGGTACTCCGGCGGCTCTTCGAGCGTCTTCAACATCGCGTTGAACGCGGTGTTGGTGAGCATGTGCACCTCATCGATCATGAAGACCTTGAAGCGCCCCGCGACCGGCTTGTAGACCGCCTGCTCCAGCAGGCTCTGTACCTCGTCCACGCCGCGGTTGGAGGCCGCGTCGAGCTCGGTGTAGTCGACGAAGCGGCCCGCATCGATGTCGCGGCAGGCCTGGCAGACGCCGCAGGGCGTGGCGGTGATGCCGCCGTGCCCGTCCGGGCCCTGGCAGTTGAGCGCCTTGGCCAGGATGCGCGAGACCGTGGTCTTGCCCACGCCGCGGGTGCCGGTGAAGAGGTAGGCATGGTGCAGCCGCTGCTGCGTGAGCGCATTGGTCAGCGCCTGCACCACGTGCTCCTGGCCCACCATCTCCGAGAAGTTCCTGGAACGGTATTTGCGGGCGAGCACGACATAGGACATGGGGCCGGATTCTACGGGTGCGCGGAACCCTGCGGCCTGCGCTTCGTGGGGTCGCTTCGCCGCGGCGGCTCCGATCCGCGGGTACAATCGCCAGTTGACGGGCCCCCCTGCATGGGGAAGCGGCCAACCGGGTCAGGTGGGGAACCAAGCAGCCCTAACCGTGGATACAGTGCCAGGATCGGGCTCGTCAACCTTCCCCTCTCCTCTCTCCTTCTTCTGCGCCTAGCGCTCCAGCCAGGCGCGCACGCCCTGTGCCGCCGCCACCCCGCTGGCGAGGCTCGCGGTCAGCAGGTAGCCGCCGGTCGGCGCCTCCCAGTCCAGCATCTCGCCCGCGACGAACACGCCGGGCAGCGCGGCGACCATGCCGTTGGCGTCGAGCGCCTCGAACGGCACGCCGCCGGCGGTGCTGATCGCCTCGGCCACCGGGCGCGGCGCGGCCAGCGTGACGGGCAGCGCCTTGATCGCGGCGGCCAGCGCGTCGGGCGACGCGAGCACGTCCTTCGGCAGCAGTTCGTGGAGCAACGCGGTCTTGATGCCGTCGAGCCCGAGCCGGCTCTTCAGATGGCTGCCGAGCGAGCGCGAGCCGCGCGGATGGCGCACCTCGGCCAGCACGCGCTCGGGCGTGTGGCCGGGCAGCAGGTCGAGGTGGAAGGTGGCGTTGCCGCTGCGGGCGATCTCGTCGCGCAGCAGAGCCGAGGCGGCATAGACCAGGCTGCCCTCGACGCCGGTGGCGGTGGCGACGAACTCGCCGCGCCGTGCGAAGTCGCCAAAGCGGATCGCCACCGACTTGAACGGCTGGCCGGCGAAGCGCTCGGCGAAGAATGGCGTCCAGCCGGCGGCGGCCGGCGCGGTGGTCGGGCCGCGGCCCAGCAGGTCCTTGAGGAAGTCGCGGCGCGACTCGGCCGCTTCTTCGCCCGCCGGCGCCCGGCCGGCGACGTCGAAACCGCAGTTGGCCGGCACCAGCGGCGCGACCGGCACGCCGCGGGCTTCGAGCAGCGGCACCCAGGCGCCGTCGGAGCCCAGCCGCGGCCAGCTCGCGCCGCCCAGGGCCAGCACCGTGGCTGCGGCCGGCACGACGGCCTCGCCGGCCGGCGCGCAAAAGCGCAGCGCGCCGTCGTCGGCCCAGCCGGTCCAGCGGTGGCGCATATGGAACGCGACGCCGGCCGACCGCAGCCGGTGCAGCCAGGCGCGCAGCAGCGGCGCGGCCTTCATGTCCTGCGGGAACACGCGGCCCGACGTGCCAACGAAGGTCTCGACGCCGAGGCCCCGGGCCCAGTCGCGGACCGCCTGGGCGTCGAACCCGGCGAGCCAGGCGCCGACCTCGGCCTGGCGCGCGCCGAAGCGGGCGGCGAAGGCGTCCGCAGGTTCCGAATGGGTCAGGTTGAGCCCGCCGCGGCCGGCGAGCAGGAACTTGCGCCCGGCCGAGGGCATGGCGTCGTACACGGCGACGGGCAGCCCGGCGGCCGACAGCGCTTCGGCCGCCATCAGGCCGGCCGGGCCGGCACCGACGACGGCGACCGCAGAGGAAGGAGTCAGGGGAGAGGTCATCAGGATTCGGAGAACAGGTCGGCCTGCCGGGCCGATGGAGATGCCGATGGAAGAGGCGCCGCGGCGGCCTCGTCGAGCACGACCAGCGTGCCGCGGCCGGTCAGGAAGGCGGCGCGCACCACGTCGCCCGGCCGGGCGGCGCGGACGGCCGCGCGGTAGGTCTGCAGCTGCGCGATGAGTTCGGGCTTGCGCTCGGGCGCGGCGGCGGACTTGTAGTCGAGCACCCACCATTCGCCGCTGTCGCGCCGGCGCACCAGCCGGTCGATGCGCAGCTGCTGGCCGGCATGGGCCAGCGGCACCTCGCTGGCCTGCCAGTCGAGCAGCGCCGGGTTCCAGGCCCAGCCGCCGTCGCCGTCGAGGATGGCGGCCGCGAGCCGGGCGGCCTGGTCGGCCTGCGTGCTGTCGAGCCCGAATTCACGCGCTGCGGCGCGCAGCCGCACGGGCGAGGGATGGCGCGCATCCGGGTCGGGTTCGCCCTGCCCGTCCACGCGCTCGGCCCATTCGAGCAGGCGGTGCATCGCCAGGCCGATGCGGGCCGACGCCGAGCCGGCATCGGCGGCGGCTGGCGCATCCACCGGGTCTTCGGCCGGCGGCTGCGCCAGCCGTTCGGGCGGCAGCGTGGGCACGACGGGCAGCGTGACCGTGGCCGGGCCGGCGTCGCCGTCGGGCAGCCAGCAGGTGGTGTCGGCGGACGGCCCGGCGATCTCGGCCGGCACGGCCAGGTCGGCCAGTCGGCGCCACCAGCTGCCGTCGCTGGCGCGGTGCGGCACGGCCGACGACAGCGCCAGCACATGGCGGGCGCGGGTCGTGGCGACGTAGAGGCCGTTCAATTCCTCGCGGCCGCGGGCCAGACGCTCGGCCGCCATGGCGGCGGCCGCGCTCGGCGGCGGCGCGCCTTCGCTGGCGAAGAAGACGAAGGAGACGGGGCCTGCCGCCTCGCCCGGCCAGTCGACCAGCACGCCCATGGTCTCGGCCGCAGCCGGCGCGGGGTCGGTATCGAGCATCAGCACGAGGCTCGCCTCCAGCCCCTTGGCGCCGTGCACCGTCAGCAGCCGCACGGCGTCGGCATCGGCGCGCGCCGGCGCCGGAAGCCCGCCGGCCTTGAGCGCGCGCACGAAGCGGTAGGCCGTGGCATAGCGGCCGCCGTCGAGTTCCAGCGCCGCGGCCGGCACGGCGCGCAGCCTTGCCAGCATGGTCTCGCGCAGGGCCGCGGGCGCCGCAGCGGCGTAGCGCGCGAGCACGTCGCCATCGTCATAGATCGCATCGACCGCGTCATGCGGCGGCAGCGCGGCGAGCCAGCCGCGCCAGCGCAGCAGCGTCGGACCGATGTGGTGAAGATGCCGGGGTATATCTTCATAGCCATTGGTCAGCAGGCGGAACCAGATCGTATCCCCAGGGGTATTTGATTCCTTCCGGCGGCGGCGCGCCAGCGCGATCTGCACCAGGTCGTCGTCGGCGAGGCCGAACAGCGGCGAGCGCAGCGCCCGCGCCAGCGACAGGTCGTGGCCGGTGGACACCAGCGCGTCGAGCAGCGCGACGACGTCCTGCACCTCGGGCGCGTCGCAGAGGTCGGTCTTCTCGGGCTGCTGCGTGGCGATGCCGTGGGCGCGCAGGGCGTCCTGCATGACCGACAGCGTGACGCGGCGGCGCGACAGCACCATCACCTCGCGCGCCGGCAGCCGGCGCGCGGCCATCTCGGCCACGATCCAGGCCGCCGCCTGGGCGCATTCGCGGTGGCGCAGGGTTTCCTCGGGCAGCACGCGCGGCGTGGTCAGGCTGTCGCGCCAGGCGGGTGCGGACTCGGCGCCCTCTACTTCCTCCTTGGCCGCCCGGCCGATCGGCGGCAGCTTCAGCACCGCGCCCTCGGCCGCCGATTCGGTGGTGTGGGCGCGAAAGCCTTCGTACTCGCCCTTTGCCTGGGCCGCGCCCATGGCCGCGTTGACCAGCGCGATGACGGCCCGGCCATTGCGCCGCGTGTGGTCGCAGGCGAGCCGGTCGCCGCCCAGCTCGTCCACGACGAAGCGCTGGGCCGCGCGGAACACCTGCGGCTCGGCGCGGCGGAAGCGGTAGATGCTCTGCTTGGGGTCGCCCACGAGGAAGACGCCGGGCGCCGCGCGCCCTCCGCCCGCGCCGGCGTAGCCCGAGAGCCACGCGGCCAGCGCCTGCCACTGCAGCGGATTGGTGTCCTGGAACTCGTCGACCAGCAGATGGCGGACCTGCGCGTCGAGCTTCTGCTGCACCCAGCCGGCGAGCACCTCGTCGGACAGCATGAGGCCGGCGGCGCGCTCGACGTCGTTCATGTCGACCCAGCGGTTGTCGTGCTTGACCTGCACGTAGGCCGCAATCAGCGTCCGCGCCAGCCGCGCGGTGCGGTGGTGGTGCTGCCAGGCCGCATGCTGGGCCTGGGCATCGCGGAAGCGCTGCACGCAGTCCTGCACGGCGCGCACCGCGTCGATGCCGGCGAGCTTGTCGCTGAACTTGCGCGGCCCGCCGGTGGCGGTGAAGAGCGCATCGACCACGGCCGCGGCATCGCCCGTGGTGACGGCCTGCTCCAGTTCGGCGCCCTTTTGCGCGAAGGTCTTCGCGCTGGCCGCGCCGAGCGCGCGCGATGCGGCGACCAACGCATCGCGCTGCGCGAGCAGCCAGTCGGCCGGGCGGTCGCCGGCCGCGGCCATGTCGGGCCAGACGGCCCGCCAATCGGGCACGGACGCATCGACCACGCCGCAGGCATCGGCCAGCGCGAACTCGGTGCGCCGCGCCAGCGCCGACTCCAGCGCCTTGTGCGCCTGCCGCCGGCCGTGGGCGGCGACGGCCGCCTCGTAGTCGGCGCGCAGCGCGGCATCGGCCACGACGGCGGTCTGGAACGGCCGCCAGACGCGGGCGACGGCCTCGGCGTCGTCCTGCAGCAGCTCGTAGCCGGCCGGCAGCTCCAGCCGCTGCAGCACGGCCAGCGGCGCGGCCCGCAGCAGCGCGGCGAACCAGCTGTGGAAGGTGCGGATCTGCACCGGCCGGCCGGCCGCGAACACCGCCTGCTCCAGCCCGCGCAGGCGCTCGCAGAGCGCGGGCGTGATCTCGGCCGCCGGCACGCCGCGCGCAGCCAGGTCGCCCGCCAGCGCCGCGTCGTCGGCCGTGGCCGCGAAGGCCGCGAGCCATTCGTGCAGGCGCTCGCGCATCTCGCCCGCGGCCTTCTTGGTGAAGGTGATCGCCAGGATCTCGTGCGGCGCGCAGCCGGCCAGCAGCGCGCGCACGATGCGCGAGACCAGCATCCAGGTCTTGCCGGCACCCGCGCAGGCCTCCACCGCCACGCTGCGGCGCGGGTCGCAGGCGATGGCGTAGAACGCCTCGCGCGGCACGCGCTGGCCGTTGTGTTCGTAGGCGAAGACGGCGGTCATCGGCGATTCAAGCAATGGAGGTGGGAGTATAGGCTCAATACGCTCTTCCATTCTGCGCAGCGACGCCTTCCACCCGGTAGTATCTTCATCCGGTCACATCCAGAAATCCTTGCGGCACAGCCCGCGCGCCGCGCACCAGTCGCAGACCGCACCTTCGCCGAGCGCCGGCATCGCCTGCCCTTCGGCGATGCGCCCCAGGTCCGACAGGATGCCCTCGACCAGCGCATCGCGCGCGGCCACCACGTCGGGCTGTTCGACGAACTGGGTCTCGCCGCGCTCGCCCACGTTGACGTACGCGGCGCGCAGCGTGTCGTCGGGCACCAGCGCGGCATAGAACGCGAGCTGGGTGTCCTCCGACGGGTTCTTCACCCGGTCGCGGCTGGTCGCCAGGCTCTCGGTCTTGTAGTCGATCACCAGCAGGCCCTCGGCCCGCTTGTCGAGCCGGTCGATCTGGCCGACGAGCGCGACCGGGCCGAGCGGCTGGTCGTGCCAGCTCTCGGCGCGGTCGAAGCGCAGGCCCGCGGCCTCGTGGCCGGCCAGCCAGGCCAGGTAGCCGTCGCGCACCTGCGGCCAGCTCGCGGCGAACGGCAGGAACTCCTCCGGCGCCAGGCCCTGGCGGCGCGTGGCCTCGTCCGCCGCCGCGTCCAGGCGGGCGCGGCGCTCGTGCGCGTCGTCGCACGGGTCGGCGGCCAGCCCCTCGTGGAAGCTGCGCAGCACCGCATGCAGCCAGATGCCGAAGTCGCGCTTGTCGACTTCGGCATCGAGTTCATCGGCCTCCTGCAGGCCGAGCTGGCGCAGCGCGAAGAAGCGGTACGGGCACTTGCGCAGGTCTTCATAGGCGCTGGCCGAGAGCCTGGCGACCGGCAGCGCATCGCCGCGCGGCAGCGGCGGCACGGTGGGCGCCAGCGCCACGCTGCGCCGCTCGCGCGGATCGTCGCCCGGCACGGCGGCGCCGGCGCGCGAACGCAGAGCCAGCACCAGGGGGCTTGCCAGCAGCGGTTCGCCGCCGGCATCGCCGGCCCGCCAGAGCAGATCGACCGACGGCGCGAGCAGCGCCTGCTTCCACGCCTGCGCCGTTTCGGTCTGCAGGATTTCGCGCGTGGGCAGTCCGAGGGCGGCGCGCTGGGCGGCCGTCCATTCGCCCGGCGGCTCGGGCGCGGCGGGCAGCCGCACCTCGTCGCAGCCCGGCAGCACGACGGCGCCCACGGGCCGGGCCAGCAGCGAGGTCAGCGGCAGCACCAGCACCTGGGCGGCGACGGTCTGCCAGCGCGCCTCGGGCAGGAAGCTCACAGCCTCCAGCCCGCGGTTGACCCAGGCAGTGAAGTCCGACAGGCCCATGCCACGCTCCGCCCACATGCCCTCGGCCAGTTCGGCGGTGAAACGCTCGGCTGCGCCGTCGTCCAGACGCAGCGTGGCAACGAGCTTGCCGCCGGCGGCATCGGTCGTCAGCGATTCCCAGCGCCCGCCGGCCTGCAGCAGGCCGCGCAGCGCGCCGATCCATGCGGCCAGCGGACGGCTGGACTGCATCGTGGCGCGCAGGCCGTCGATGCGCTCGGCGAATTCGCGCAGCGCATCCAAGCCTTCGGTGCGCGGCGGCCGCCAGCTGCGCCACAGGCGCACGCCGTCGCGGCGCAGGGCGGCTTCGAGCTGGCGCAGCAGGCCGCCGCGCAGGGCGGGCGCGCTCTTGAGCCAGTCGAGCACGTCGTCGGCCGAGGCCTGGCGCGAACAGGCGCGCAACGCGGCCATCACGTCGGCGGCGGCGCGGGTGGTGGAGAGCTTCCAGCCGCTCTCGTCGCGCAGCACCAGGCCGCGGGACGAGAGCAGCGCGCCGATGCGCCGGGTCAGCGCCCGGTCGATGGCGACGAGCGCGACCGGCACGGCGCCCTCGGCCACACGGGCGAGCACGCAGGCGGCGGCGCGCTCGGCTTCGTCCTCGGCATCGGCGCAGGCATGCAGGCGGGCCGCGGCTGCGGGCATCGCATCGGGGTTGAGCCGGATGCGCTCGACCGGGCAGACGCCCTCGACCGTGGCCCAGTGCTGCGCCAGCGCTTCGGCCAGCGGTTCTTCGCGCAGGCCTTCGAGCACGACCAGGCAGCGCACACCGCCGGCCCGTGCGGCGGGGCTGAAGAGCAGGTCGCTGTGGCAGCCGGAGGCCAGCGCCCATTCGAGCGCGATGCGCTGGGCCGCGGCCTCGTAGGCCAGCACGGCCGCGCCGGCGTCGAAGGCCACGGCTTCGCGCGCCTTTTGGCCCCAGGCTTCGCGCCGGTCCGGCGCATGGGCGCAGACCACGCGGTGCAGTTGCTGGGCGGCCTCGACCACGGCCGGGGCCAGCACGGCGGCCTGGTCGGCCAGGCCGGCACGCTCCAGCAGGGTCTGGGCGGTCAAGGCGTCGTGGGCGATGTCGCCGGTCACGTCCAGGCCCGAAGGCGGCGCGGCGCCGAGCGCGGTGGACCAGCTCGTCGTCGTCTCGAAGCGCGGCGCGAAGCCGTCGGGATGGCGGCGCGCCCAATACCCTCTGGCGATGGGCAGCAGCTGCGCGTAGGGAACGAGGACGACCACGTGCGCCGGATGCACGCCGTGGCGCTGGAAGACGGCGTCGAGTTGCGCCACCACGCCATCGCGGGGGTCCAGCCAGAGCCGTTCGGCATGGTGCGCATCAGCTTGCGCAGGCCGTTTTTCATTGCCTTTGGCTATGCCGGGCATAGGCGGCGCGGCCCCGTCGTGGTGCTTGGTATCTGTCACAATGCCGCCACTCTAGCTGCATAGCAGACAACCCCCAGCAAAAGGATTCCGTCATGGCCAGCGACCTGATCAAACACGTTTCCGACACCAGCTTCGAGACCGATGTGCTCCAGTCCAGCAAGCCCGTGCTGGTGGACTACTGGGCCGAATGGTGCGGCCCCTGCCGCATGATCGCCCCGATCCTCGACGAAGTGGCCACCGGCTACCAGGACAAGCTCCAGATCGCCAAGCTCAACGTGGACGAGAACCGCGACATCCCGGCCAAGTTCGGCATCCGCGGCATCCCCACGCTGATGCTGTTCAAGGACGGCAAGCTCGCTGCCACCAAGGTCGGTGCGCTGTCGAAGGCCCAGCTCACCGCGTTCCTCGACCAGCAGCTCGCCGCCTGAGCGGCATCCGCCGCCAGGCCCCTGCGCCCGGGCCTGGACGGCGCATACTCCCTGTCCCGCGCAAAAATCCCCTTTCGTCCTCCGCGATTTTCCTGTCATAATCCGCGCCAGACATCCCGGTAGCCTGCATCGGCGCCGGGCTCGGGTTCTCCGGTTTTGTCCGTGAACAGGCCGCGCCACGCAGCGCAGCGCCTCGGTAACCTCCCCCTGACTCTCACAAGAACTCCGCCGAAGGAGTAGTTTCCATGCATTTGAACGAACTCAAGGCACTGCACGTGTCCGAAGTCCTCAAGCAGGCCGAAGAGCTTGAAATCGAGAACACCGGGCGGATGCGCAAGCAGGAGCTGATGTTCGCCATCATCAAGAAGCGCGCGAAGGCCGGCGAGCAGGTCTTCGCCGACGGCGTGCTCGAGATCCTGCCGGACGGCTTCGGCTTCCTGCGCAGCCCCGACACGAGCTTCACCGCGAGCACTGACGACATCTACATCTCGCCCTCGCAGGTGCGCCGCTTCAACCTGCACACCGGCGACATGGTCGAAGGCGAAGTGCGCATTCCCAAGGACGGGGAGCGCTACTTCGCGCTGACCAAGCTCGATGCGGTCAGCGGCGGCCCGCCCGAGCAGAACAAGCACAAGGTCATGTTCGAGAACCTGACCCCGCTGTTCCCGAAGGAGCAGCTCAAGCTCGAGCGCGACTTCAAGGGCGAGGAGAACATCACCGGCCGCATCATCGACATCATCGCCCCCATCGGCCGCGGCCAGCGCGCGCTGATCGTCGCGCCGCCCAAGAGCGGCAAGACGATGATGATGCAGCACATCGCCCATGCGATCACGGCCAACCACCCGGACGTGCACCTCATGGTGCTGCTGGTCGACGAGCGGCCCGAGGAAGTGACCGAGATGCAGCGCTCGGTCAAGGGCGAGATCATCGCCTCCACCTTCGACGAGCCGGCCGCCCGCCACGTGCACGTGGCCGAGATGGTGATCGAGCGGGCCAAGCGCCTGGTCGAACTCAAGAAGGACGTGGTGATCCTGCTCGATTCCATCACCCGCCTGGCCCGCGCCTACAACAACGTCGTGCCCTCTTCCGGCAAGGTGCTGTCGGGCGGCGTCGATTCCAACGCGCTGCAGCGCCCCAAGCGCTTCTTCGGCGCGGCGCGCAAGGTCGAGGAAGGCGGCTCGCTGACCATCATCGCCACCGCGCTCGTGGACACCGGCAGCCGCATGGACGAAGTGATCTTCGAGGAGTTCAAGGGCACCGGCAACAGCGAAGTGCACCTGAGCCGCCGCCTCTACGAGAAGCGCGTGTTCCCGGCCATCGAACTCAACAAGAGCGGCACCCGCCGCGAGGAACTGCTGCTGCCGCAGGAGATCCTCCAGAAGACCCGCATCCTGCGCCAGTTCATGTACAACATGGACGAGATCGAATCGATGGAGCTCATGATCAAGAACATGAAGGCCACGAAGACGAACGTGGACTTCTTCGACATGATGCGGCGCGGCGGCTGACGCCGCAGCCCCTCCTGCGCAAGGCCCCCCGGCCGAGCGCAACGGCGCTGCCGGGCAGCTTGCCGCCCACCGTATGCACCTTGCCGTCGAACGCGACTCTGCTCAGCGTGCTCGCGCCGTTGTCCACCGCCCGCACGGCCTGCGGTCCATCGGCCGCGATGCCGGCGCCCGGCCTGTCGAACGCTGCGCCCCATTCCTGCCGGCGGCCGTTGAGTGCGCGATGCGGGTCACGCGCCCTCCGTACTGGGAGACGACGAGGCTGCCGTCCTCCATCTCGACAACGCCGACCGGCAGCGGGTCATGCGCCGGCCTCCTGCGCGAACACGTCGCGAGCGGCCGCCAGCCCGTTGAGCGCCGACGGAAAGCCGGCGTAGACCGCCATCTGCATGATGGTCTCCACGATCTCCGTGCGGCTCACGCCCACGTTGAGCGCGCCGCGGATGTGCACCTTGAGCTGCGGCGCCGCATGGCCCAGGGCCGTGAGCGCGGCGACCACCGCGATCTCGCGGCTCTTGAGGTCCAGCCCGGGGCGGCTGTAGATGTCCCCGAAGGGGAACTCGATCAGGTAGCGGGCGAAGTCCGAGGCGATGTCCTGCAGGCTCTGCAGCACGTGCTCACCGGCCTGCCCGTCCACCTCCCTGAGCTTTGCGAGTCCGCGCTCGTAGCGGTCGTCGGTCGTTGCGGTCGTCATCGGCATGGCGGTGTCCTTTCTCGGTACGGGTTTGGGGCGGCAGGGACTGCTCCAGTGCGCGGTAGTGATCGATCTTGGCTTCCAAAGCCTCGGCCGACCGGCGCATCTCGTCGATGGCCGCGAGCACGTCTGCCAGATGCGTTTCGAGCATCCGGCGGCGTTCGGGCACCGTCGCGTCCCCGGCGCCGCGGAGTGCCGCGAACGCCCGCATCGCACCGATGGGCATGTTCGTCGTCCGCAAGCGCAGCAGGAAGTCGATCCAGGCGATGTCCGAAGCCGCATAGCGCCGCTGGCCACCGGCCGCGCGCGCGACCGGCGCGATCAGGCCGATGCGCTCGTAGTAGCGCAGCGTGTGGACCGTCAGGCCGGTGCGCCTGGCGACCTCGTCGATGCCCAGAAAGGATTCCATGCGGCGATTCTCGAAGTTCGAGCGCGCTCGAAGTCAAGCACTTCATGCCGCTTTTTTAGCTTCCTATACCCCCTGCTCATCTACCTCAGAGCGCCCGAACCGCAAGCGCTTCAGACCTATACTCCCTGCCTGACTGCAAAGGACGGATCCAGCGCGCTGTAGCCCAGGCCCACGCCCTTGCGCACGCGGATCTGCACGGGGATGCGCTCCTTGACCGCCTCGACGTGGCTGATCACGCCGATGGTCTTGCCCGCGGCGTTGAGCGTGTCGAGCGCATCGAGCGCAACTTCGAGCGTGTCGCCGTCGAGCGTGCCGAAGCCCCCGTCGAGGAACAGCGATTCGATGCGCGTGCGGTGGCTCACCAGGTCCGACAGCGCGAGCGCGAGCGCCAGGCTCACGAGGAAGCTCTCGCCGCCCGAGAGCGTGCGCGTGTCGCGCGCGACGTCGGCCTGCCAGGTGTCGATGACTTCGAGCTCCAGCTCGCCGCGGCTGCGGCGCGCGAGCTGGTAGCGGCCGTGCAGCCGCGCGAGCTGGCGGTTGGCCAGGTGCACCAGGTGGTCGAGCGTGAGGCCCTGGGCGAAGCGGCGGTACTTGGCACCGTCGGCCGAGCCGACCAGGCCGTTCAGGTGCTGCCAGACGTCGCTGTCGGCCTGGCGCGCGGCGATCTCGTCGAGCAGCGCCTGCTGGCCTGCGCGCCGCCGGGCATCGTCGCGCAGCTGGCCGTCGATCGCGCCCTGGCGCAGCGCCAGCTCGCGCTGCCGCTGGCCGAGCGCGGCCACCTGCGCGTCGAGCGCCGGCGCGTCGGCTTCGTCGGCCTGCGGCGATGCGAGCAGATCGGCGAGTGCTTGCGCGGCATGGGCCGCGAGCGCGCGGGCTTCGGTGCCGGCGCGCTGCAAGGCGTCGCGTTGGCTTTCGAGCCGGGCGTATTCCTCGTCGCCGATGCAAGCCACGAGAAAGGCGTCTTCATCGGCGAAGACGCTGTCCGCCAGGGCGGCTTTCCAGCGCTGCCGCGCGGCTTCGGCTGCGGCGCGGGCTTCGGCCGCCTGCGCCTGCAGGGCCTGGGCGCGGCCGGCCAGTTCGTCGATGCGGCGGCGGGCGCCGTCGAAGGCGGCTTCGGGGTCACCGTCCGGCGCGTCCGGGCCGGCGCCCTCCTCCGCAGCAGCGGGCGCAGGCGCGGCGGCGCGGGCGTGCCAGGTCGCGCCGTCCGCGTCGGCCGCGGCCTGGGCCGCCCGCGCACTGTCGCGCTCGCGCAGCGCGGCCTCGTGCTGCCGGCCGGCGTCCTGCCATGCGAGGTGCAGCGATGCCTGCTGCTCCAGCCAGGCCGCGGCGTCCGGCGGCGGTTCCAGACCGACGGCGGCCAGCTCCTGCTGCCAGGCGGCCAACGCTTCGGCCTGCCGCTGCTGCTCGCGGGCCTGCTGGGATCGGAGTTCTTCCAGACGGGCGTCGGCGCCATGCGCGGCCTGGCCGGCATCGGCGGCGGCCTCGCGCGCCGTGGCCAGCGCCGCGGCCGCCTGCGTAGCGAGGCCGCGGGCCGATTCCAGGGCCGCACGTGCGGCGGCGATCGTCTGCAGGGACTGCCGCAGCGCCGCGTACTGCGCTGCATGGCGGTCGCGTTCGGCCTCGACCGCGGCGCGGTCGCGCAGCGCGAGGCCCAGGTCGGCGCAGCGCCGGCTCCATGCGGCTGCGGCTTCCTGCTGCTGGCCGTGCAAGTCGGTGATCCGCGCGACGGCCTCGGCGTGGCGCGCGCGGGTCTGCGCCAGGTCGTCGGCCAGCCGCAGGCCCTGCTGGGTGAGGCTGTCGAGTTCGGCCCGGCTGGCGTCGCGCAGCCGCTCGGTGGCCGGCACGTCGAGCGCGGCATAGGCCGCGACGGCCGGGTGCTCGGTCGCGCCGCAGAGCGGGCAGGGCTGGCCGGGCTGCAGCTGGCCGCGGTGCGCTTCGAGCGCCTGGATGCGCTGCTCCTGCGCCAGCAGCAGCTCGCGCTCGCGCAGCTGCTGGCGCACCGCGCTCCAGCGTTCGCGCTGGGCCCGCACGGCCGCTTCGGCCTGCGCCAGGCGCTGGTGCAGCGGCGGCAGCGCCTCCTGCGCCTGCACGGCCTGTGCGTCGAGCCGTTCGCGCGCCGCGGCCGCCTCCTGCCACTGGTCGAGCGCATGGCCGCGTGCGACGAGCGCCAGTTCGGCATCGCGCCAGGCCGGCTCGTCGCGCCCGCCGAGCGCCTGCTCCCAGGCCGCGCGGCATGCGGCTTTCTGCGACTGCGCCTGCTGCACGGCGGCCTCGGCCGCCTGCACCGCCTGGGCGCGTTCGGCCTGCAGCTGGCGCTGCGCCTGCCGTGCGGCTTCGGCCCGCGCGACGGCCTCGGCTGCCGCGGCCAGGTCGTGCGCGCGCTGCCGCTGATCGGCGATGCGGCCGCGCCAGCCGGCCAGCTGCTCGCCGATGCGGGCCTGGTGCGGCGATGCGGCGGCCAGCTGCCGGGCCAGCGCGGCGATGCGCTCCTCCACGGCGGCCTGCTTGGCCCGGGCCGCGGCGGCGGCCCGCCGTGCCATCGCCAGGCCCTGCGCCACCGCGCGCTGCCAGTCCGCCCGGGCCTGCGCCTGCGCCTGGGCGCAGCGCGCCAGCTCGGCGTCGGCGGTGCCGGCGGCGCTCTCGGCCTGGCGCAGGGCCGCATGCACCGGCTGCAGCCGCCGCGCCGGCTCTGCGGCGGCCAGGCGCTGCAGGTCGGGCGCGGCGGCGTCGAGCGCGGCGCGCGTCGCGGCCACGCCGCCATCGGCCGCGGCCGCGCGCGCCCGGGCATCCGTCAGCCCGGCGAGCCACTGGCGACGGGCCTGCGCATCCCGCAGTGCGACCGCGAGCGCGCTTTCCTCGGCGGCGAGCGCGGCGGCTTCTTGCGCGAGCGCGGCGCGCTGGTCGGCGTCGAGCAACTGCACGCCCTCGGCCCGGATGCGCAGTTCGCGCACGCCGGCCTCGGCCGCGCGCGCCCGGTCGAACACGCGGCGCGAGATCTCGCCGTAGATCTCGGTGCCGGTCAGCTCCTCCAGCAGTTCGGCTCGCTCGTTGGCGCCTGCTTCGAGGAAGGCCGCGAAGCCGCCCTGCGCCAGCAGCATTGACCGGGTGAAGCGGCCATAGTCCAGGCCGGTGGCCTGCTCGGTCAGGCGCAGCTTCTCTTGGATCTTGTCGGTGAGGATGGTGCCGTCCAGCAGGGCCAGTTCGACCTTGGGCTGCTGCAAGGCACCGTCGATGCGCTCGCGGGCGCGTCGCTGGCTCCAGAAGGCGCGGTAGCGCCGGCCGCGGGCCTCGAACTCCACTTCGGCCAGGCAGTCGGCCGTGTGGCGGGTCATGAGTTCGTTGCCGCCGGCCGACAGCGCCGCCATGCGCGGCGTGCGGTGGTAGAGCGCCAGGCAGATGGCGTCGAGCAGCGTGGTCTTGCCGGCGCCCGTCGGGCCGGTGATGGCGAACAGGCCGGCGGCGGCGAACGGGTCGGCGGCGAAGTCGATCTTCCACTCGCCGCGCAGCGCGTTGAGGTTCTTCAGGCGCAGGCTCAGAATCTTCATGGCGCGCCCTCCCCTGCGCGCACGTCGTCCACCACGGCGCGGTGCAGCGCCAGCAGCCGCGTGCGCAGCGCCTCGTCCAGGTCTTCGGCCGCCAGGCGACGCTCGAACACCTGCGACGGATCGAGCTCGTCGAGCGTCTCGCGCACCGTGCCGGCAGCGGTCGCGGCGGCGGCCGTGCCGCGCGCGCGTCGCACGCGCAGCACCTCCGCATGCAGGCCTTCGGCCATGCGCGCGACGCGCGGCTGGAGGTCGGAGAGATAGTCGTCGGCAACGACCTCGACCTCCAGCCAGGCCGGCTGCGCCGCGCTGGCCGCATGCGCCGCCCGGGCCAGCAGTGCCGGCAGGTCGTCGAGCCGGCCGCGCACGCTGGCCAGCGGCTGGAAACGGGGCACCGGCAGCGGCGTGATCGCCTGCAGACCGGCGAGGTCGAAGTCCACCAACAACACCTCCTTGCGCTGCGCCGCCTCGTCGAACGACAGCGGGATCGGCGAGCCGCTGTAGCGGATGTGCTCGCGCCCGCCGACCTTCTGCGGCTGGTGGATGTGGCCGAGCGCGATGTAGTCGGCGGCGGGGAAGGCGTCGGTCGGGAAGGCCTCCAGCGCGCCCACGTAGATCTCGCGCACCGCCTCGCTGCGGCTCGCGCCCACCGTGGTGAGGTGGCCGGTCGCGACGACCGGCAGGCCGCCGAGCGCGGCGCTACGCTCGCGCGCCAGCAGGTGCAGGCCGTCGTAGTGGGCGCGGATGGCTTCCTGCAGCGCGAGCTGCTTGTCGGCCGCGCCCTGGCCGGCCTGGCTCTGTACCGCCAGATCGCGCGGGCGCAGGAAGGGCACGGCGCACAGCACCGCCCCCGGCGTGCCGCCGCGGCGCGACAGCACGAGCACCTGCTCGGCCGGGTCGGCGGCGGCCGCCGGCACCACGCGGCAGCCCACGCGGACCAGCAGCGCGCGGCTTTCGGCCAGCACCGCAGCCGAATCGTGGTTGCCGCCGAGCACGACGAGTTCCGCCCCGGCATCGCGGATGGCGCCGACGGCCTGGTGGTAGAGCTCGCGCGCATAGCTCGGCGGCGCACCGGTGTCGAACACGTCGCCGGCGACGATGACTGCGTCGACCCGGTGCGCGGCCACCTGCTGCGCCAGCCAATGGACGAAAGTCTGGTGCTCCGCCTGGCGTGTGCGGCCCATGAAGTGCTGGCCCAGGTGCCAGTCGGAGGTGTGGAGGATTCGCACGAAGGAAGACGGTGGAGCCAATGGATGGGTCGGCTATAATGCCGGGTTTTCGGCGGAAAGTACTGTGCAATGGGTGTGCAGCGGCTACCGCGACAGACCAGAAAGGCCATCCGCCATGCCCAAGCAAGGTATTCACCCGGACTACCGCGAAGTCCTGTTCGTCGACCTGTCCAACGGCTTCAAGTTCGTGACCCGTTCGACCGTCGCCACCCGCGAGACCGGCACCACCGACGACGGCCGCGAGCTGCCGCTCTACAAGCTCGATACCTCCAGCGAATCCCATCCGTTCTACACCGGCACGCAGAAGTCGGTCGACAACATGGGCGGCCGCGTGGAACGCTTCCGCAACCGTTTCGGCAAGACCCCGATCGCCAAGTAAGCAGGCGTTTCGGTCTGCGGCCCGCAGCCGCAGTTCGCACCAAGGCAGCCCGGGTTCTTCCGCGCTGCCTTTTGTTTTGCCGCTGCGCCGCCCCAAGACAAAAAGCGCCCCTCGGGGGACCGGGCGAGCGCATGGCGCTTGCCCGAGGGCCTGTTTTTCCCGCTATCCTCGGCCGGCCCCTTCCTGTCCGGCGCCCTACCGCGTGAATTCGCCCACCCCTGCCATCGTTGCCCAGAGCGCCGTGCGCCGCATGCCGCGCTGGGCGCTGCTGCTGTTCTGCGCGGCCTACGTCATCCCCGGCTTCGTCGGCCGCGCCCCCTGGAAGAGCGCCGACCTCACCGCGTTCGGCTACATGCTCGAACTGGCGCATGGCCGCACCGACTGGCTGGACCCGCGCATCGCCGGCTTCGCGCCCGAGACCGACGGCCTGCTGCCGTACTGGCTCGGCGCCTGGTCGGTGCGGCTCTTCGGCAACGTCTTCGGCGTGGAGATGGCCGCGCGGCTGCCGTTCGCGGCACTGCTGGCGCTCACGCTGGTGGCGACCTGGTACGGCGTCTACCACCTGGCGCGCAGCCCGGCCGCCCAGCCGGTGGCCTTCGCCTTCGGCGGGGAGGCCCGGCCAGTGGACTATGCCCGGGCCATCGCCGACGGCGGCCTGCTCGCACTGGTGGCCTGCCTGGGACTGGCCCAGTTCTCGCACGAAGGCACGGCTTATCTGACGCAGCTGAGCTGCACGGCCTTGGTGTTCTACGCGCTCGCTGCGGCACCGCACCGCACGCTGGCACCGGCCGTCTCGCTGGTGCTGGGGCTGCCTGGGTTGGCGCTCAGCGGCGGGCCGGTGCTGGCCGTGGTGTTCGGCGCGATCGGCACCGTGCTGGCCGCGGTGCAGCCAGAGGAGCCCGACGTGGCGCCCGCGCGTATACGGCGCGTGGCCATCGCCGTCGGCCTGGCAACGCTGGCCGTTGTAGCGCTGGCCCAGGCGCTCGCGCTCTGGCGCTGGCGCATCCTGCTACCCGGTGCCGGCGACGGCGGCAAGCAATGGCAGAGCCTCGGCCGGCTGCTGCTCTGGTTCACCTGGCCGACCTGGCCGCTGGTGCTGTGGACGGTCTGGCGCTGGCGGCGGCAGATCGCCAGCCGCCGCGTGCGCCGCCACCTGCTGCTGCCGCTGGGCTTTGCGCTCACCGCGCTGACCGCGACGCTGTTCACCCAGCCGGCCGACCGGGCGCTGCTGCTGGGCCTGCCGTCGTTCGCCGCGCTCGCGGCCTTCGCACTGCCAACGCTGCGGCGCAGCGTCGCGGCCATCATCGACTGGTTCACGCTGCTGTTCTTCACCACCAGCGCCATCACGATCTGGGTGGTCTGGATCTCGCTGCAGACCGGCGTGCCGGCCAAGCCGGCGGCCAATGTGGCCAAGCTGGCGCCGGGCTTCGTGCCGAGCTTCTCGCTGGTCGCCTTCCTGGCCGCGCTGGCCGCCACGCTGGCCTGGCTGTGGCTCGTGGCCTGGCGCACCGGGCGCAACCGCTCGGCCATCTGGCGCAGCCTGGTGCTGCCGGCCGGCGGCGCCGCGCTGTGCTGGCTGCTGCTGAGCACGCTGTGGCTGCCGGCGCTGGACTTCGCCCGCAGCTATGCGGCGCAGAGCCGCAGCGTCGCGCGCATCGTGGGTCAGCCGACCTGCATGGAGTTCTTCGGCCTCAGCCGCGCGCAGATCGTCGGCCTGCGGCACCACGGCCATTTCACGCTGGTGCCGGCCGGGCACGAGCCGCGGTGCGAATGGCTGGCGGTCGATTTCGACGCCCGCGCCGCCCTGCCCTCGGCCGTCGATGCCGCCCGGTGGCAGTGGCGCGCCACCGTCAACCGCCCGACCGACAAGACCGAGAACCTGATGCTGTTCCAGCGCAAGCGCGCCACCGATGGCGGCTGAGGCGCCCACCATCCTGCGCCATGCGGGCACGGTGCTGGCCGGGCAGCTGGCCGTCATGGCCTTCAGCATGGCCGACACCGTCGTGGCGGGGCGCTATTCGAGCGAGGCGCTGGCGGCGCTCTCCGTCGGCTCGGCCGTCTTCGTGAGTGTCTTCGTGGCCCTGACCGGCGTGGTCCAGGGGCTGCTGCCGGTCTGGGCCGAGATGCACGGCGCCGGGCGCCCGACGGAGGTGGGCCGGGCCGTGCGGCAGGCGCTGCTCTACATCTGCGTGCCGGCCGGCGTGCTGGGCGCGGCCGCCCTGCTCTTCCCACGGCCCATCCTGCGCTGGACCGACGTGCCGCCGGCCTTGCAGGGCGACGTGGAGCATTACCTCGCCGTCCTCGCGCTGGCGCTGCCGGCCACCCTGCTGTTTCGCCTCTACGCCACGCTAAACCAGGCGCTGGGCAAGCCGCAACTGGTGACCTGGCTGCAGGTCGGCTCGGTGGTGGTGAAGGTGCCGCTGACGGTCTGGTTCACCTTTGGCGGCCTGGGGCTCGCGCCGATGGGTGTGGCCGGCTGCGCCTGGGCCACCGTGGCCGACCAGGTGGCGGTGCTGGCCATGGCCGTGTGGCTGCTGCGCAGCCAGGCGCTGTACCGGCCCTTGCGCCTGTGGGAGCCGATGGAGCGGCCGGACGGGCCGATGCTCGTGCGCTTCCTGCGGCTGGGCGTGCCGGCGGGCCTGGGCATCGCCGTGGAGGTGACGTCCTTCACGCTGATGGCGCTCTTCATCGCGCGCCAGGGCACGGTCGCGCTGGCGGCGCACCAGGTCGCGGCCAACGTCGGCGCGGTGCTCTACATGGTGCCGCTGTCGCTGGCCATCGCGTCGAGTTCGCGCGCCAGCTACTGGCTCGGCGCCGCCCAGCCCCGGCGCGCCCGGCAGGCGGCCTGGCTGGGGCTGCGGCTGGCGATGGTCGCGGCCGTGGTACTGGCGGCAGCGCTGGCCGTGCTGCGCAGCCAGGTGGCCGGCATCTACACCGGCGAAGCGGCCGTCGCCGCGGCGGCCGCGGCCCTGCTCGGCTGGGTGGCGCTCTACCACTTGGCCGATGCAGTGCAGACGGTCTGCGTCTTCCTGCTGCGGTCGTGGCAGGTGACGGTGTCAACGCTTGTCATCTATTCGGTGCTGCTGTGGGGCCTGGGCCTGGGCGGCGGCCTCGCGCTGGCCTACCGGGGCATGGCGCGCTGGCCGGCCTGGGAATCGCCGGCAGCCTTCTGGGCCGCGGCGACGCTGGCCTTGATGCTGGCCGCGGCCGTCTTCCCGTGGATGCTGCGGCGCGCCATGCGCCGCGTCACGCCGCCGTGACGGCGGCCGGCTGCACCGGCTGGCGCAGGCGCTTGGCCGGCAGCGTGATCGAGAAGGTCGAGCCGGTTCCCGGCGTGCTGTCGATGCGCAGGGCCGCGCCGTGGCGCTGGACCACGTGCTTGACGATGGCCAGTCCCAGGCCGGTGCCGCCGGTGTCGCGCGAACGGCTGCGGTCCACGCGGTAGAAGCGCTCGGTCAGCCGCGGGATGTGCTCGGGCGCGATGCCCGGGCCGGTGTCCTGCACCGAGAACTCGGCGCGGCCGTCGGCCAGCCAGCGCCAGCGTACGGTGATCGTGCCGCCGGCGGGCGTGTAGCGCACCGCGTTGCTGACGAGGTTGGAAAAGGCGCTTTGCAGCTCGCCGGCCGAACCGGCCACCTCGCCGAAGGCTGCGGTATCGGACAGATCGGGGAAATGGATCTCGTGCGCCCTGGCATGGTTGTGCGTCAGCAGCACCGACAGCGCCCGGGCCTCGTCCTCGCAGCGCTGGAGCAGCGGCTGCACCGGGGCCCAGTCCAGCAGGCTGGGCAGTGGGCTGCCTTCCAGGCGCGAGAGCGTCAGCAGGTCGTTCACCACCGTCTGCATGCGCTTGCCCTGCTGGCCCATGAGGTCCAGGTAGCGGCTGCGCTCGCCGGCGTCGAGCTGCAGGGTCTGCAGCGTCTCGATGAAGCCGGCCAGCACCGTCAGCGGCGTGCGGATCTCGTGCGACACGTTGGCCACGAAGTCGCGGCGCATGGCCTCGGCCTGCTCCACCGCGGTGACGTCGCGGGCCAACAGCAGCTTGCGGCCCTGGCCGTAGGGGTGCAGCTGCACCGACAGCTTGACCGGCCGGCCGGCCGTACTGTTGGGGCCGAGGATCACGATGTCGTGCGAGAAATCGCGGCCGGCCTGGTAGCTGTTGAAGGCCGGGTCGCGCAGCAGGTTGCCGATGGGCTGCTGCATGTCGCGCTGCGAATCGATGCCCAGCAGCTGCATCGCCGTCTGGTTGCTCCATTCGATGCAGCCCTGCGGGTCCAGCAGGATCACGCCGCTGGGCGATGCCTGCAGCGCCGCCAGGAACTCCTGCAGGCGGTCCTGGGCTTCGCGCAGCTGGGCATCGCGCAGCCGCAGTTGCTTGCGCGCCCGGTCGATCACGTCGCCCCACAGGCCGCGCAGCGGCGGCGGCGTGCCGGCCGCATCGCCGCGCAGCCAGCGCAGCACGCGCGCGGCGCGCCAGGCGTCCCAGGCGAACCACAGCATGCTGCCGGCGATGGCGCCGCCGCAGGCGCCGGGCATGTTCGCGGCCCGTTCGCCGATGCCCGCCCCCACCACGGGGAAGAGGAGGAAGAAGAAGAAACGCAAGGCCATGCGGCCGCTACCCCGTCCCGGCCCTCAGGCGCGCAGCAGCGCGGAGGCCGCGGTGAAGCGGTAGCCCGCGCCGCGGACCGTCTCGACCATCGCGCCGGCCTCGCCCAGCGCCTCGCGCAGGCGCTTGACGTGCACGTCGACCGTGCGCTCCTCGATGAACACGTGGTCGCCCCAGACGCGGTCGAGCAGTTGGGAGCGGCTGTGCACGCGCTCCGGATGGGCCATAAAGTAGTTCAGCGGCTTGAACTCGGTCGGTCCGACCTTGACCGGGCTGCCGTGCCAGGTGACGCGATAGGTGGCCGGGTCGAGCTGCAGGCCGCCCACGGTCACGCTCTCGCCGGCCTGCTCGGGCGTGCGGCGGCGCAGCACGGCGCGGATGCGGGCCAGCAGCTCCTGCGTGGAAAACGGCTTGGTGATGTAGTCGTCGGCACCGGCGTCGAGGCCGGCCACCTTGTCGGGCTCGTCGCCGTGGGCGGTGAGCATCAGGATCGGCACGGCCTTGGTCCGTGCGTCGGCGCGCCACTTGCGCGCGAGCGTGAGTCCGCTCTGACCCGGCAGCATCCAGTCGAGCAGGATGACGTCGGGCAGCACGGCATCGAGTTCGCGCTGGGCCGAGTCGCCGTCCTCCGCCCAGACCGGCGCGAAGCCGTTGTGGCGCAGGTTGACCGCGATCAGTTCGGCGATCGCGGATTCGTCTTCGACGATGAGGACACGAGGAATCTTTTTCATATCAACTTTCCGTGGCACAGCGCCATGGCCGGCACGGCCCAGGCCAGCGGCGCAGCCGCTTGGGGGATGTCATCTATTGCACTGCCGATTCGATCTGCTCCAGGGAAGTGTGGCGCACGTCGGTGCCCTTGACGATGTAGATGATGAACTCGGCGATGTTCTTCGCATGGTCGCCGATGCGCTCGATGGCCTTGGCCAGGAACAGCAGGTCCAGGCTCGGCGAGATGGTGCGCGGGTCTTCCATCATGTAGGTGATGAGCTTGCGCACGAAGCCGTCGAACTCCCTGTCGATGGCGTCGTCCTCCTTGAGGATGGCGACGGCGGCGGTCACGTCGAGGCGCGCGAACGCGTCGAGCGCCTTGCGCAGCAGGGCCGATGCCAGGTCGGCGGCGACGCGCAGGTCCGACGACGGCAGCGTGCGCGCCGCGCCGCTCTCGATGATCGACTTGACCATGCGCGCGATCTTGGCCGACTCATCGCCGACGCGCTCGAGGTTGGCCGTGGTCTTGGAGATGGCGATCAGGAGGCGCAGGTCGCGCGCCGTCGGCTGGCGCCGCGCGATGATCGAGGACAGGTCGCGGTCGATCTCGACTTCCATCGCGTTGACGCGCTGCTCGGTGTCGATGACCTGGTCGGCGACCTCGGCGCTGAACTGCGACAGCGCATAGACCGCGTTGCGGATCTGCGACTCGGCCAGGCCGCCAAGCTCCATGACGCGGGCCGAGACGGTGTTGAGCTCGCTGTCGAACTGGGTGGAAAGATGCTTGTCCGGCATAAGGAACTCCTCGTTCAATGACACATGGCGCCAGCCGCCGCGCGCAGCCCACGAAACTGCCGTGGCCCAGGCCAGCCGACGCCGCGCGAGGGCCGCCCCGCCGCGCTGGCGTCGCCCCCCTTCCCGCAGCGCGAAGCGCGCAGAGAGAAGGGGGGAGCCGCACAGCGGCTCAGGGGGTTGGTCTCCATCATCCAAAGCGGCCGGTGATGTAGTCTTCCGTTTCCTTGCGGTGGGGCTTGAAGAACATCTGCTCGGTCTCGCCGAACTCGACCAGGTCGCCCAGGTACATGTAGGCCGTGTAATCGCTGCAGCGCGCAGCCTGCTGCATGTTGTGGGTCACGATGACGACGGTGTATTCGTTCTTCAGCTCAGCGATCAGTTCCTCGACCTTGGCAGTGGAGATCGGGTCGAGCGCCGAGCAGGGTTCGTCGAGCAGCAGGACCTCGGGCTTGATCGCGATGCCGCGGGCGATGCACAGGCGCTGCTGCTGGCCGCCGGAGAGGCCGGAGCCGCTCTGCTGGAGCTTGTCCTTGACCTCGGCCCAGAGCGCGGCCTTGCGCAGCGCCCATTCCACGCGGTCGTCCATGTCGGAGGCCGACAGGTTCTCGAACAGCTTCACGCCGAAGGCGATGTTGTCGTAGATCGACATCGGGAAAGGCGTGGGCTTCTGGAACACCATGCCGACCTTGGCGCGGATCAGCGCCACGTCCTGCTTGCTGGTCAGCAGGTTCTCGCCGTCGAGGATGATCTGGCCTTCGGCGCGCTGCTCGGGATAGAGCTCGAACATGCGGTTGAAGGTGCGCAGCAGCGTGGACTTGCCGCAGCCCGACGGGCCGATGAAGGCGGTGACCTTCTTCTCCGGGATGTCGAGGTTGATGCCCTTGAGCGCATGGAACTTGCCGTAGTAGAAGTTCAGGTCCTTGACCGAGATCTTCGACGGCGTGGAGGAAAGCGTTGCGGACATGGTCGAGGTCTTCTCCTTTCTACTTCTGCCGCGTCAGCACGCGGGCGAGGATGTTGAGGCCGAGCACCGCCACGGTGATCAGGAACACGCCGGCCCAGGCCAGCTGCTGCCAGTTCTCGTACGGGCTCATCGCGAACTTGCAGATCGTCACCGGCAGGCTGGCCATCGGCTTGCCCAGGTCGGCGTTCCAGAACTGGTTGTTCAGTGCGGTGAAAAGCAGCGGCGCGGTCTCGCCGGCGATGCGGGCCACGGCCAGCAGCACGCCGGTGATGACGCCGGCGCGGGCGGCGCGCAGCGTGACCAGGGTGATGACCTTCCACTTCGGCGTACCCAGGGCGTAGGCGGCCTCGCGCAGGCCGGCGGGCACCAGCAGCAGCATATTCTCGGTCGTGCGGATCACGACCGGGATCACGATCAGCGCCAGCGCGACCACGCCGGCGTAGCCCGAGAAGCTCTTGAACCGCGCCACGACGACGGCATAGACGAACAGGCCGATCACGATCGACGGCGCCGACAGCAGGATGTCGTTGACGAAGCGCGTGACCGACGCGAGCCAGCCGCGGGTGTCGTACTCGGCCAGGTAGACACCGGCCATGATGCCGATCGGCGTGCCGACGAAGGTGGCCAGCAGCACCATCACGAACGAGCCGAAGATGGCGTTGGAGATGCCGCCCGCTTCGTTCGGCGGCGGCGTCATCTCGGTGAACAGGGCCAGGCTCATGCCGCCCACGCCCAGGCGGATCGTCTCGAACAGAATCCAGATCAGCCAGAACACGCCGAAGGCCATCGCGGCGAGCGACAGGGTCAGCGCGATCTGGTTGACGCGCTTGCGGTGGGCGTACTTGCTGGCCCGGGTACGTTCCAGTTCGGCCGCCAGGATCAGGCGGTCGCCGGTGGTGGAGGGGGGGGTATTCAAGATTTCGCCCCTTCGTTCTTTTTCAGGCGGGTCAGCAGCAGCTTGGACAGCGACCGCACCACGAAGGTGATGAAGAACAGCACCAGGCCCAGGTAGATCAGCGACGCCTGGTGCAGGCCGGCGCCGGCCTCGGCGAACTCGTTGGCCAGCGCCGAAGTGATGCTGTTGGCGGCCTCGAACAGCGAGACGGAATTCAGCTGGTTCATGTTGCCGATCACGAAGGTGACGGCCATGGTCTCGCCGAGCGCGCGGCCCAGGCCGAGCATGACGCCGCCGAGCACGCCGGTCTTGGTGAACGGAAGGACCACCTTCCACACCACTTCCCAGGTGGTGGAGCCCAGGCCGTAGGCCGACTCCTTGAGCAGCGGCGGTGTGACCTCGAACACGTCGCGCATCACCGAGGCGATGAACGGGATGATCATGATGGCCAGGATGATCCCGGCCGACAGGATGCCGATGCCCACCGGCGGGCCCGACACCAGCGCACCGAGCACCGGCACGCCGTCGAACAGCCGCTGCAGCGGCCGCTGTACGAAGGTCGCGAGGATGGGGCCGAACACCATCAGGCCCCACATGCCGTAGACGATCGAGGGCACGGCCGCGAGCAGCTCGACGGCGGTGCCCAGCGGGCGCTTGAGCCATGCGGGAGAGAGTTCGGTGAGGAAGAGCGCGATGCCGAAGCTCACCGGCACCGCGATCAGCAGGGCAATGAACGACGTGGCCAGCGTGCCGTAGATCATCACCAGCCCGCCGTACTCGTTGCTCACCGGATCCCACACGCTGCGCGTGAAGAAGCCCAGGCCGTAGGCACTGATGGAGGGCCAGGCGCCGACGATGAGCGATGCAAGGATGCCGAGGAGCAGCGCCAGCGTGAGCAGCGCCGCACCCTTGGCCAGCCAGCCGAACAGTCGATCGGCCAGCGCGCCGGACAGACGCGGGCGGGGGCGGGGAGGTGTGGTCATGCATGCATCAGCCCCCGTCGTGCGCGACGGAGGCTGGCCGACCGGCAGTGTAGTGGACACGTGTCAGCCTGTAGTGATGGGGAGGCGTCGTCGGCGCGGCCGGCGATCAGTGGGAGACCGGCTTGCCGGACGTGTCCTTGATCTCGTCCCAGGATTTGCGGATCGAGTCTTTCACCGCGTCGGGCAGCGGCACGTAGTCGAGGTCGGCGGCGATCTTGTCGCCGTTCTTGAACGCCCAGTCGAAGAACTTCAGCGTGGTCGTGGCCTGCTGCGGCTTGTCCTGCACCTTGTGCAGCAGGATGTAGGTGGTCGTGGTGATGGGCCACGCATCCTTGCCCGGCTTGTTGTTCAGGATCTGGTAGAAGGTCCGGTTCCAGTCGGCGCCGGCAGCGGCGGCCTTGAAGGCGGCCTCGCTCGGCGAGGCGAATTGGCCGTCGGCGTTTTGCAGCTGCACGTAGGCGATCTTGTGCTGCTTGGCGTAGGCGTACTCGACGTAGCCGATCGAGTCCGGCAGGCGGCCCACGAAGGCGGCCACGCCTTCGTTGCCCTTGCCGCCGGCGCCGGTGGGCCAGTTCACGGCCGTGCCTTCGCCGACCTTGGACTTCCACTCGGCGTTGACCAGGCTCAGGTAGTTGGTGAAGGCGAAGCTGGTGCCCGAGCCGTCGGCGCGGCGGACCACGGCGATGGGGCCGTTCGGCAGGCTCACGCCGGCATTCAGCGCCTTGATGGCCGGATCGTTCCAGTGGGTGATCTTGCCGAGGTAGATGTCGCCCAGGACCTGGCCGTTGAGCTTGAGCTGCCCGGGACCGATGCCCTTGATGTTGACCACCGGCACCACGCCGCCGACCACGGTCGGGAACTGCACCAGGCCCTTGGCCTTGAGCTCGTCGTCCTTCAGGGGAGCATCGCTGGCGCCGAAGTCGACGGTCTTGGCTTCGATCTGCTTGAGACCGGCGCCCGAACCGACGGACTGGTAGTTGATGCGCACGCCGGTGGCCTTGTTGTATTCAGCGGCCCACTTGGCGTACACGGGTGCCGGGAAGCTTGCGCCGGCGCCGGTGGCTTTGGTTTGCGCCCAGGCCAGCGAGGTGCCGCCGAGGGCGACGGCCGTGGCGGCGACGGCTACCAGGAACTTGTTCATACAGACATCCTTGTTTCGGGTGACGGGAGGGGGATGCAGCGAACTGTAGGTAGCGACTATGACAGCTGTGTGACTTTCTCCGGACGCGGCCAGGCATGGAAAAAGCCGTCATGAAACTGTCATGACGGCTCGCGTTTCGTATACTCCGACCTCTATCTATGGCTTGCGGCCGTCCTTGGCTGGCCAGGATGGTAAAACCCCGGGAGTATTCAGGCGGCGCGCAGCTGCTCGGGTGCCGGCGCCCCGCCGGCCGTGCCCACGCGCACTGGCGGCGGCGTCCCGTTGACCGCATGGTCGCCGGCGATGCGCGTGTGGTAGATGCGCGGGTTGTGCGACGAAATCGTGCGCGCGTTGCGCCAGTGGCGGTCCAGGCCCAGGCCCTCCTTGGCGGCCGAGGCGCCCAACGCGTCGAACAGCACCGTGGTCGCGTCGAGGATCAGGCTGGTGACCACGGTGACCGCCTGGGCCACCTCCAGGTCGGCCTGAGCGTAGACCTGGTTGCGGGCGGCCTCGTCCAGGCCGTCGGCCTTGGCGCGGGCCGCGCGCTCCAGTGCCTCGGCCGCCCTGAGGGTGATGGCGCCGGCCGCGTAGGCGGCGCTGCGCACCTTGCCGACCACTTCGAGCACCTGCGGATCCTGCGACGAGCGCGGCGCGGTGCCGCGGCCCGGGTAGATGCGGCGGCGCGCGGCGACCAGGCTGGCCAGCTCCTGCGTGGCCGCCCGGCCGATGCCGGCCAGCTCGGCCAGGTGCACCAGCTGGAAGAAGCCGCCGGAGTAGCGGAAGCGGGTCGCACGCGGCTTGATGTGCCCGTCGTCCAGTGCCACGTCGGTGAAGCGCACCGTGCCGCTGGCGGTGAGCCGCTGGCCGAAGCCGTCCCAGTCGTCCGTGATCTCCACGCCCGGTGCGGAGGTCGGCACCAGCGCGCCCACGGGCTGGCCGGCCTCGTCGACCGCGCCCAGGTGGATCCAGTCGGCATAGAGCGAGCCGGTCGTGTAGTACTTCCCGCCGTTGAGCAGCCACCGGCCGCCGCCCTGGCGCTCCAGCCGGGTCGCGTAGGTGCCGACCGGCGCGTCGCCGGACTCGGAGAAGCCGCTGCCGACCAGGTCGCCTGCGCCCGCGCGCGCGAGCCAGCGGTCGCGCCAGGCGCCCGGCTCCACATCGAGCAGTTCCTCGACGAAGCCGCCGTGCGAGCGCAGGGCGTTGGTGATGTTGGGGTCGGCCTCCGACAGCTCGATGAGGAGCGCGAAGTATTCGGGCAGGGTCGCGCCCTGCCCGCCCCATTCCTGCGGCAGGCGCAGGCGGGCGAAGCCTTCGGCGCGCAGCGCGGCGATCTCCTCGCGCGGCAGGTGGTGGGTGCGGTCGCGTTCGACGGCGCCGGCGGCGATGCGGGCCAGCAGCGGGCGCAGCGGCCGGGCCAGCGATTCATAACGCGCGCTGGGGGCGGTGCCCCAGTCGAGGCGCGGCGCAGCGATGATGGTATCGGTCATGAATGCCCTCTGCGGTTCAGGCAGCCTGTGCCAGGCTTCGGGCGGCCTGGAAGTCGTACCGCAGGATCGCGATCTCGAAGCCGCGGCGCTGCAGCCAGTGGGCCGTGGTGCGGGCGCGGACGCCGTCCAGATCGTCGATGAGCACCACGCGCGCGCCGCGCACGGCGATGGTCCGGTGCGACACGGCGACCAGCTGGCCACCCTCCGACGAGACCGTGCCCGGCAGGTGGCCGGCGGCGAACTCGGCCGGCGTGCGCACATCGAGCAGGTAGGTGGTGCGGCCGGGGTCGGCTTGCCAGCCGCGGGCCGTGGCCTCGTCCACTTCCGGGATGCTGTCGGCGAAGCTGTCAAGGAAGCCCTGGGCCGCCTCGCGGCCGGCGTCGCTCGCCGGGCCAAAGGTGCGGGTCGCGCCCTCTTCCAGCTGCAGGCCGGCCCGCGTCCAGCCGGCCGTGCCGTCGTCCAGGTAGACGACCTCGTTGGGCACGCCCGCGTCGATCAGCGTCTGCGCGCCCAGGATGGCGCGCGGCAGCCCGGCGCAGGACACGACCACCTTGGTGCGGGCCGAGGGCACGACGTCGGCGAAGCGCAGCAGCAGCTCGGCCGCCGGCACGCCGACGGCGCCCGGCACGTGGGCGCGGGTGAATTCGGGCAGCGTGCGGGTGTCGATGACCACGACGTCCTCGCCGCGGTCGCGGGCGGCCTTCAGTTCCTCGGCCGTCAGCACCGGCGTGCCCTTCTCGGCGCGGATGGCCAGCGAAAAGTCGCGGCCCGAGGTGTCGAAGGTCGGCAGGCCGGCGCCCAGCGCCTCCCAGGCCGGCGTGCCGCCCTGCACCCAGTGGATCAGCGGCCAGCCGGTTTCGGCCAGCTCGTGCGCCAGGCGCTCGGCCGCGCCGTCGCCGCCGTCGATCAGCACGGTGCGCACGGCCTTGCGCGGCACGAAGCGGTCGATGTCGCGCAGCAGCCGGTCGGCCGGCACGTTGGTGGCGAACAGCGGATGGCCCTTGGCGAAGCCGGCCTCGTCGCGCACGTCGAGCAGGGCCAGTTCGCGGCCGTCTTCGAGCCATTCCTTGAGCTGGGCGGGGGTGATCGGGTGGGGTGCAGGCATGGCGCGCTCCTTGCGTTGGTGGGTTGTCGGGAAGAGGAATGCGATCAATGGCCGACGCCGAGCCAGCCCAGCAGCTGACGGCGCAGCGGCGCCAGGGCCGTGTCGCCGGCCGCGCGGGGCCGCGCGGCGGTGACGATGGCTTCGTGGGCGATGGCGCCGTCGCGCATGACGAGCACGCGGTCGGCCAGCAGCAGGGCCTCGTCCACGTCGTGGGTGACCAGCAGCACCGCGAGGCTGTGCCGCTGCCAGAGTTCGCCGACGAGGGCCTGGGCCTTCAGCCGGGTCAGCGCGTCGAGGGCGGCGAAGGGCTCGTCGAGCAGCAGCAGCTCGGGCTGGCGCACCAGCGCGCGGGCGAGCGAGGCGCGCTGGGCCTCGCCGCCCGACAGGTCCCTGGGCCAGGCGTTTGCGCGGTGCAGCAGGCCGACCTCGTCGAGCGCGGCATCGGCCCGTGCGCGGGTGCGTGGGCCGTCCAGGCCGGCGACCACGTTGCTCCAGACGCGCTTCCACGGAAAGAGCCGCGGCGCCTGGAAGGCCACGGCCCGCTCGCGCGACACGCGCACGCTGCCTTCGATCCCGTGGTCCAGGTCGGCCAGCACGCGCAGCAGCGTGCTCTTGCCGCAGCCGCTGGCGCCGAGCAGCGCGACGAATTCGCCGCGGCGGATGTCCAGGTCCAGCCCGCGGATCACCGCGCGCTCGCCGAAGCGCCGCACCAGGCCGCGCACCTGCACCGCCGCGCCGTCCCCGGCCGGCGCGCTCACCGGCCCGCGAAGTTCTGCCGCCATTGAAGCAAAACCCTTTCGGGCAGCCGCACGATACCGTCGGCCGCCAGGCCCAGGACCGCATAGATGCCCAGGCAGAGCACGATGATGTCCACCCGGTAGACCTCGCGCGCATGGGTGATGAGGTAGCCCAGCCCGCCCTGGGCATTGACCGTCTCGGCAAAGACCAGCGCCAGCCAGGCCGAGCCGAGCGCATAGCGCAGGCCGACCAGCAGCCCCGGCAGCGCGCCGGGCAGCACGACCTGGAAGATCAGCCCGGCGCGGCCCAGCCGCAGCGTATGCGCCACCTCGACCAGGGTGCGGTCGACGTTGCGGATGCCCGCGAAGGTGTTGATGTAGAGCGGAAAGACCACCGCATAGGCCACCAGCGTGATCTTGGGCGCCTCGTCGATCCCGAGCCAGATGATGAGCAGCGGCACCAGGCCGGCCCAGGGCAGCGTGCGCAGCATCTGCATCGGCGCGTCGACGATGTCCTCGCCCACGCGCAGCAGGCCCGACAGCAGCGCCAGGCCGACGCCGGTGACGAGCCCGATGGCGAAGCCCGCCGCCACGCGGTGCAGGGACAGCCGCAGCGCCTCGGCCAGTTCGCCGCTGTGCAGCATCTCCAGCAGCGTCTGCCAGATCGTGGCCGGCGCCGGAACCAGGTCCTGGGACAGCCATCCGTAGCGCGTCGAGGCCCACCACGCTGCGGCCAGCAGCACGATGCCGCTGGAGCGTGCCAGCCCGCGCGGCAGAGGCGCGCGGCGACGCTGTGCCGCCGGGAGTATCCTTTCTAGACGTTCGTCTGGCGAGCGCGCTGGCGGTTCAGTCCCGGGGGTATGGACCGCATCAGCGGGCAGACTGAGCGACACTTGCGGATTCCTGGGGGACGATCGGCGAGAAATCCCGGGCCACGTGGTCGGCCACCTTGAACGGCTTGCGGAACTGGCCGCCTGCGGCGAAGAAGTCGATCTGCTGCTGCCAGGCCGCCAGCGTGGCCGGATCGTCGGCCGGCGCATAGGCCTGCGACGACCGGCTGGTCGACAGGCGCGCGGCCTCGATCGAGATCTGCGACAGCCTCGCCACCTGCTCCGACCATTCCTTCGGATGGGCCAGCACCCAGGCCTGGGCGCGGATGATGCGGCGCACGAGGTCGGCCAGCGCGGCCTTGCGGACCGGATCCTGCAGGCTGCTGTCGGGCGCGTAGAGCACGCCCGGCGCATCGACCACGGCCTTGAGCGGCTGCAGCACGCGCGCACCATGCTGGGTTTCGGCGATGGCGGCGTTCGGGTCCCAGACCACGAAGGCTTCGACCTGCCCGTTGACCAGGGCCGACAGGCCGTCGGTCGTGTTCAGGCGAAGGATCAGTTTCTCATCCCAGGGCACGCCGGCCTGCTCCAGCGCGCGTGCGAGCTGGTAGTGCTGCTTGGTGAAATACGGCAATGCGATCTTGCGGCCGCGGAGATCGGCCACGGTCTTCAGCGGAGAATCCTTGCGCACGAGGATCGCGCTTCCGCTCTCGCCGCGCTCGACGGTCGCAGCCAGGATCGACGCCTTCACTCCGTTGGCGATGCCGAAGAACAGGCCCGTCTCGCCGCCAGCGGAGATGTCGACGTAACCAGCGCGCAACGCCTCGATCAGCGGCGGCGTCGAATCGAAATCGGCCCAGCGGATCTTGTAGGGCGCGCCCTCGGCCTCGCCAGAGGCCAGCAGCTGGCGGTGCAGGCCGGTCTTGTTGGGCGTGCCCACGGTCAGCGTGACCTGCGACAGATCGGGCCCGGCGGCGGCCAGCCCGGCAGCCGAGCCTGCCGCCAGGGCCAGCACGGTGCGGCGCCGCGCGGAGAAGAAATTGGAGGAGCGGGAGAGGTAAGTCATCGGTCGTGGCGGCCGGGTCGGTGCAAGCAGCGCATGCTAGGAGCGGCCCGTGGCGCACCCAAGCTACCAATTCGGATATCGCCATGACGATTCCGTCTGGCCGGTTTTGGGCTGTAAAACGGCTGCTTCCCCTGTCATGGCGCTGTCACCGCCCGACGATAAGTTTGCGGGTTTCCTTCGCTCCGAGCCCTCCTGCCATGGCCCTCCTGCCACCCTGCCGTCGCCGTTCCTGGCTGGTGTTCCATGCGAGCGCGGCGGTGGCCGGGGCCAGCCTCGCGATGCCGGCACGGGCCCAGCCCGGCGGTGCGGCCCGGCCGCTCGGCATCGTGCAGATCGCCGACACCTCGCCGGCGCAGCAGGACGTGAGCCGCGACTTCCTCATCGGCTCGCGCGCCGCCTGGCAGGACCTCAACGCCCGCGGCGGCCTGCGCGGGCGGCCGGTGCTGCACCGCGTGGTCGAGACCGACGGCAGCGCCGCCGCCACGCGCGACGCGCTGGCCGCGGCCGCGGCCGATCCGGCCTGCATCGCCCTGTCGGGCTGCGTGGGCGATCCCGTGGCGGCCGCCCTGCCGCCGCTGCTGCTGCGCGGCCCGGCCGCGGGCCTCGCCAACGTCGCGCCCTGGCTGCAGCGCAGCGGCGTGGACATCGGCACGAACACTTTCCTGATCTTCGCCGGCCACGAGGCCCAGATCGCCCATGCGGTGCGCAACCTGGCCGTCATGGGCGTGGCCGAGCTCGGCGTGATCTATGCCGACGCGGCCGCACGCCGTCAGGCGCAGGCCGCCGTGGCGCGCAGTGCCACGGCACTGGGCCTGCGCGTGAGGGACTGGCAGCCCGACGCAGCCGGCCTGCTGCCGCTGGGCCAGCGCCTCGGACCGCAGACGCCGGCCATCCTGCTGTTCGTGGGCGGCGCGCCAGAGCTCCAGCAATTCGTCCAGGGCCTGGGCCGGCAGAAACGGCAGCGCTACGTGGTGGCGCTGGCCGACGTCAGCCTCCAGGTGCTGGCCCCGCTGGGCCTGGCCGCGCGCAGCAGCGCATCGGTGATCGCCGCGCAGGCCGTGCCGCTGGTCACGGCCGGCGTCCCGGTCGTGCGGGCCTACCGCGACGTGCTCGCGCGCCTGTTCGACGAGGCGCCCTCGCCGCTCGGCCTGGCCGGTTTCGTCGCTGCGCGCTACACGGCCGAAGTGATCGCGGCGATCGACGGCACGCCGACGCGCGCCGCCGTGCTGGCGGCCTTCCAGAAGCGCACGCCGGTGGACCTGGGAGGCTTTCGCATCGACTACGACGCCGGCGGCCGCAGCGCCGGACCGGTCACCCAGAGCATGCTGGCGCCGGACGGCCGCATCGTCGGCTGATGCAAGCCGCACTGCATTCCGACACGCGCGGTCCCGGTGGCGCCCGGACCCGGTGCTATGCTGGCCGGCCATCGAAACGCCGCCCGCCGCCCCCGCGCGCCCCCATGAAAAACGGAACCCTTCTCGCCGCCGTGGACCTCGGGTCCAACAGCTTTCGCCTCGAAATCGCCCGCATCGACCACGGCCAGCTCCAGCGGGTGGAGTATCTGAAGGAGACGGTGCGCCAGGGCAACGGCCTGGGCGAGGAGCGCAACCTGACCACCGAAGCGATGCAGCGCGGCTGGGACTGCCTGGCCCGCTTCGCCGAACGCCTGGCCGGCTTCGCGCCGGCCCAGGTGCGCGCCGTGGCCACGCAGACGCTGCGCGAGGCGCGCAACCGCGAGACCTTCCTGACCAGCGCCAACGAACTGCTGGGCCACCGCATCGAGGTCATCTCCGGCCCGGAAGAAGCTCGACTGATCTACCAGGGCGTATCGCACCTGCTGCCGCAGTCCGACGAGCGCCGCTTGGTCATCGACATCGGCGGGCGTTCGACCGAGCTCATTCTCGGGCGCCACTACCATGCCGAGGCCGTGGCCTCGTTCCGCGTCGGCAGCGTGTCGTGGTCCAGCCGCTACTTCGGCGACGGCCAGTTCACGCCGCGCGCCTTCGCCACGGCCGAGATCGCGGCCAAGGCGGTGCTCGACGAGGCGCTTGCGATCTACCGCCGCGACGCCTGGGACGTGGCCTATGGCTCTTCCGGCACCGTGGGCGCGGTGGCCGACATCCTGCACCAGGCCTTCGGCGAGCCCGAGGGCCTGGTGCGCCGCGCCGCGCTGGAGCGCCTGCGCGAGCGGCTGCTGCGCGCGCAGAGCGCCGACCGCATCCGCATCGAGGGCCTCAAGGAAGACCGGCGCGCCGTGATCGGCGGTGGCTTCTCGGTGCTGTCGGCGCTGATGAACCTGCTCGACATCGACGAGCTGCAGGCCGCCCAGGGCGCGCTGCGCCAGGGCGCGCTCTACGACTTGATCGACCGCGAGCTGTCCACCACCGACCTACGCGGCACCACGGTGGACGTGCTGGGCCAGCGCTTCGGCGTCGATGCGGCGCAGGCCGACCGCGTGGCCCGCACCGCCAGCGCGCTGTTCGCCCAGGCCGCGCCCGAAGGCAGCGAGCAGGCCGCACGCGAACTCGGCTGGGCCGCACGGCTGCACGAGATCGGCTGCCGCATCTCGCACGGCGACTACCACCGCCACGGCGCCTACATCCTCGACAACACCGATGCACCGGGCTTCGCGCTGTCGGAGCTGCACCGGCTCGGCCAGCTGGTGCTGGGCCACCGCGGCAAGGTGAGGAAGCTCGACGCCGACCTGTCGGACCCGGTCTTCGCGCTGCAGCTGCTGAGCCTGCGCTTGGCCACGGCGCTGTGCCATGCCCGCCGCGACCCGGACCTGGAGGGCTTGACGCTCGCGCGCACCGACGGCCGCTTCGCGCTGGGCGCGCGGCCCGGCTGGGGCGCCGACTATCCGCAGTCGGCCCACCTGCTGCGCGAGGAAGCCCTGTCCTGGCAGAAGACGGGCTGGGAGCTGTCCGTGCAGGCCGACTGAGCCGCCCGGATTCGGCCGCGACGCAAAGCCTGCGGCCGGGGTGCGCATCGAAACTGTATATACTGTTTATACCGTTTCAACGCCAGCCCGCGCTAGGAAAGAATGACCATGGCAACTGCAACCCCTTCGGCCGCCGCCCCGGCGGCCGCTCCCGCGTCGGCTCCGGCCACTGCCGCGCGCAAGCCGCGCGCCGCGAAGACCGCCGCGGCACCGAAGAAGGTACCCGCCGCATCGGCGGCCAAGGCCGAGCCGGCGAAGGAAAAGGCCACGCCCAAGGACACGGCCGGCAAGAAGCTCAAACTCGTGCGCGACAGCTTCAGCATCCCGAAGTCCGAATATGCCCAACTCGACGCGCTGAAGGCTCGCGCCCAGCAGCTGGGCCAGCCGGCCAAGAAGAGCGAAGTCCTGCGCGCCGGCATCAAGATCCTGGCTGCCCTGGGCGATGCCGCCCTGCTCAAGGCCCTCGCCGCCGTGCCCCCCATCAAGACCGGCCGCCCGAGCGCCGAGGAAGCGGGCGCGGGCAAGCAGAAGTCCAAGGGCTGAGGCCACGGGACGAGTTCACCCCTCCGCCGAGCGTCGGGGCCCTGCTGCGCGGCTTCGTGCGCGAGGAGTGGGAGGACCAGTTGGATTTCTCCACCCTGGAGAAATCCAACGCAGCGAGTGTCAGGACCAGCGACCCCAGCCGAGGGGCCCCATGGCGCGGGATTCTCGTGCGCTGTGGACCGCGCGTCACCGGGAGTCTTTGATCCCCGGCGGGATTGCGGACCGCCGGTAGAATGCGTCCTCCCTGCGCCTGGATGGGAAATTGGCAGACACTTGGAACTTAAAATCTGCTTTGTCAAGTCCTTTCTGCTAGAACTACCGGGCCAGAAGGTCAATAGTGACAGGCCGCAATCTTGCAGCTTTGGCTTGACGGCCAGGGGGGCCAGCTAGGCGCCAGTGGATGGAGGTAGGTATTTTCGGTGCGTTGAGCACTACGCCCGAGTGGTGAAATCGGTAGACACAAGGGACTTGAACAATTTGAGCCTTCGGGGGGAAACGCCCGAAGTGAAGCCCGTCAACTTCGGCGAACGCCCTGGATGCTTTTGCATCCGAGCCAACGCCGAGCCAAGCCCAAGCTACAGCTTGGGAAGGTGTAGAGAGCAGACGGCGGGCACCTACGGCCGCAAGGCTATGGTGAAGGCGTGCTCCAGACCACGAACGCCTGCGTTGAGCAGGGCGGCGGCGAAAGTCGAAGTGGTAAGAAAATCCTTCGCCGAAAGGCGTGCCGGTTCGATTCCGGCCTCGGGCACCAATCCAGAACCGCCCCTGTTCACGTAGAGGGGGCTGTCAGTATTTCTGTGTGTGAGGCGGTTGGTGAACTGGTTTCTGGCTGTTGATCTATCAGGCCCCTGCCAGGCCGCCGGAGGCCCCCCCGGTTGGCCCATGGACCCATGGCTCAGCCCCTC